>CAZVKN010000018.1:0-55739 GCA_964627035.1 uncultured bacterium
GCAGTCCTTAACTTATTGTACAATTTTGTCCAATACGTTCTGACGTCAAACAGTTCTAATTAATCTGGGTAATAATGCGGTAAAATTTACTGAAGATGGTGAGATATTTCTGGAAGTCAACCTGCTTGAGCTGACAGATGAAAAAGCGTCTCTTCAGTTTTCCGTAAGAGACAGCGGAATTGGAATGACTAAAGAGCAATTAAGCAAAATGTTTAAGGCGTTTTCACAAGCAGATACTTCTACAACTCGGAAATATGGCGGTACCGGATTAGGATTACGGATCAGCAAGTCATTAGTCGAGATGATGGGCGGTAAAATATGGGTGGAAAGTGAGCCGAATGTCGGAAGTGCGTTCATCTTTACTGTGAGATTGGGTTTCAATCCTGATCGTAAGTATGAAGCACTTGACTTCAGTGAAGAGATTGGTGAACTTAATGTTCTGGTAGTGGATGACAATATGACATCCCGCATGATATTTCAAGAACTCCTGGAAACACTAAAATGCAATGTTCATCAGGCATCATCGGGTAAGAAAGCTTATGAATTAATTTGTGAACATGCAGGTAGCGATTCCGAGATAGAATTGGTACTAATGGATTGGAAGATGCCGGGAATGGATGGTATTGAAACCGGTTTACGGATTCGGCAAATATCAGAGTTGCAGAGCCAACCCAAAATACTGTTGACTACTGCCTATGACCGTGATGAAGTTCGCGAAGCTATGGAGGGGAAAGAAATTGACGGATTGTTGATCAAGCCTGTTTCATACTCAAGTCTATTTGACGGAATTAAAAGGGTATTCGGTGAGCCGAGAGCTGAGAGAAGAAATCCTGGAAGAAAAAGTAACCTTGAATTTAACACTACTAAAGCAATTGGTGGGGCTAGAGTTTTACTTGTTGAAGACAATGAAATCAATCAACAGGTTGCAGCAGAAATATTGGGAGGAGTGGATATTGAATTAACTTTAGCAGAGAACGGAAAAGTTGCTGTTGAAAAGGCAAATCAGATGGAGTTTGATGCTATCTTAATGGACATTCAGATGCCCGTGATAGACGGATATGAAGCGACTAAATTAATTCGAGAGAATGATGAACTGAAAGAATTACCTATTATTGCAATGACTGCAGATGCGATGTCTGGTGTTAAGGAGAGGGTAATTGAAGCTGGTATGAATGACTATATTACCAAACCTATCGATGTTGAGAAGTTATTCAGGACTTTGACGACGTGGATCAAAATTGAGGATAAAGATAGAGTAATAGTACAGCCGGTTACTGCAACTACTGATATCGAGACTGAAGAAGTTTTGGAAAATGAATTTGAACTAATCATTTTTGGATTGGACACAGAAGATGGTCTTAAACGAGTCGGTGGTAATAGAAAGTTGTACCTGTCACTACTAAGAAAGTTCGTTGATGATTTTGCTGATATTGAAGCTCAGATAAATGAATCAATTTCCGACAGGAGAAATCAGGATGCGACACGTCAAGCGCACACTGTTAAGGGTGTTGCGGGTAACATCGGTGCGAATGATATCTTTGATGTTGCGGAAAAAATCGAAACAGCCATGAAAATCGAGGATATTGATACTGCACTCAGCAATTTGCCGTTACTGGATGAACAAGTATCGAAAGTGATTTCCAACATCAAACTAAAACTGTTACAGGCCAATGAGCCAAAAACAGAGTTGACAAAAGTTGAGGGAACAAATGAAGAATTATTGGAGATCCTAACAGCACTGGCAGAGGCATTGAAGACCCGCAAACCCAAGAAATGTCAACCATTTTTGGAAAAATTGAGCGCAAAATCATGGTCAGTTCCGCAATCAGACAAGATACAGGAAATAACTAAACTCGTTAAAAAATACCAATTTAAAAAAGTTGCTCAAATTATTGATTCACTTATTGAAGGATGACTTTTTCGGTCAGCCACGGGAGAAATAAAATGGATAAAGAATTACTAAACAAAATTCTGGTCGTTGACGACACCGAAACCAATATAGACATTCTTGTCGAAGCTCTCGATGACCTGTATGAAATCAGTGTAGCTCTGGATGGAGAAACCGCTCTTGAAATATGTGAGGATGAACTGCCGGATTTGATCCTCCTTGACATCATGATGCCCGGTATCAGCGGTTATGATGTAATTGAAAGGCTAAAAGCAGATGACAGAACCAAAGACATACCGGTTATATTCTTATCTGCGATGTCTGAAACAGAGGACAAGACGAAAGGACTTGGACTCGGTGCGGTAGATTACATGACGAAGCCGTTTGAGCTTGCAGAAGTTCACGCACGTATCAAGACGCACCTTTCTCTGTTGGAAGCCAAACGCGATCTCGAACGAAGTTACACAGCACTCAAGGAAGCGGAAGGGATGCGTGATGCTCTATACCACATGGTTATCCATGACCTGAACAGTCCGCTGACATCAGTAGCCGGCTATTCCACTCTGTTGACAGCACTGCTTAAACAAGATAATTTTGATAAGGTTCCCTTTCTCGAGTACGTCTCCAGTATAGAAAAGAACGCAGAATTTATCCGAACAATGATTATGGGAATCCTCGATCTCTCAAAACTCGAATCAGGTGACATGCCGATTGAGTTGAAGGAGAGTTCATCGTTAAACATACTGAAATCGCAGGTTAATCTGCTTTCAGGTATGGCTTCCAACAATAAAGTTAATTTAAGCGTTGATCAATCTTCATCAGATTGCAGCGTCATCGCTGATGAGAGCTTGCTATCGCGTGTGATGTTGAACTTGATTTCCAACGCGATCAAGCACACTAAGCGTGGAACCGATGTCACTTGTCGTGTTGATGTTGAAGGTAACAGAGGTGTACTTGTCGTAGAGGACAACGGTCCCGGAATTCCGAAAGAGTATCAAGATAAGGTGTTCGATAAATTCTTTCAAGTAGAAGCAAGATCTGAGGGGAAGAAATACGGTGTCGGTTTGGGTCTGGCTTTCTGCAAAATGGCTGTTGACGCAATGAATGGTAAATTGTGGGTTGAGAGCGAAGAGGGGATCGGAAGTGAATTTAAAGTCGCCGTACCGATTCGTAAATAAACATTTAATTACATAACTGAGGAGTATATTTTGAAAATATTACTGGTTGAAGACGATTTTGAAACTCAAAATCTGATGAAGATCTCGATCCAGGCTCAGGGGTATGAGGTCATCACTGCGGACAACGGTAAGATCGGTCTTGAAATGTTCAAGGCAGAAAAGCCTGATTTGGTTATCACCGATATTGAAATGCCGGAAATGAACGGACTCGATCTGCTTAAGATGATCCGCATTGAGAACAAGGATGTCATAGTAATTGTCAACACCGGTGCAGCTGCAACTAAATATGCTATCAAGGCACTTGAACTAAAAGCCAACAACTTCCTGACCAAGCCGGTCAAGAATGCAGATCTGTTCAAACTGCTGAAGAAGTACAAAGCAGTTATTGTTGATCGTACAATTGAGAGTGAAGTAGAAGGGATGCTAACCAAGAAATCCTTCATTCTTGAATTCGGCAACGAGTATGAGAAGATAACGAAGATCATTGACCGAATCGTGCTTGAAACAGGTAATATCCTTCCTAAGAGCGAACGACTTGGAATATATCTTGGTTTATCCGAGATAATCACCAACTCAATTGAACATGGTAATCTCGGAATTACTTACGATGAAACCACCGAAATCATAGAGAAAGAGGGAAGCACGGATTCCCTGATAGCAGCACGACGCCTTGAACCCAAATATGCTGATCGTAAAGTTACCGTTGAGTTCGCAATGGACAAGTACTACTGCCAATGGTTGATTACTGATGAAGGAGACGGTTTCGATTGGGAGGCTATCCCGACACCAAAGCAGGAGGATGTACTTTTCCTCGAACACGGTCGAGGCATTTTTCTCAGTAAGATGCACTTCACACAGATGGAGTATCTTGGAAAAGGTAATGTCGTGAGATTAGTGAAGAAGTTGGGATGAAACGCTTGTCGTTAGCGGGGTATGTTTTTTCGTCACTTCGTCACAAAACTGCCTGAATCCCTTTGTGGCAAGGCGTTTGAAGGTATGACGAAGATGTGACGAAGTGTGACGGAACGGGATTCTCAGCAGATGCAGCGGATGAAGCAGATGGGGAGATTCACAGCGGATGAAACCGATTAAACGGATAGCTGTCAAGTAAAGAAACATGGGTAACCCGTGCCACACATGACCGGGCGAATATAAGATTCGCTCCTACCGAATCAGCATTACCTTCTTTGTGTTAATGAATCCTCCAGCTTCTATTCTAATCATATACAATCCTGACGGATAATCTGAAGCGTGCCAAGTAACGTTGTATCTGCCCGCTGTCTGTTCTTGATTGATTAGTGTAGTTACTAACCGTCCCGTCACTTCAAACACATTGATTTTCAGCAAGCCTTGTTCCGGCAATCCGTAGCTTAACCTGACCTGACTGTTGAACGGATTCGGGTAGCCTTCCGACAGGTAGTATTCATCGGGAATCGGGTTACTAACTGTTACATTCACTGCTATGAAGGCATCTTGTTCATAGACCAAACCGTCACCGACAACAAATTCCTTTACATGCAGACCTTGCAGCTTGAACGATTCACCTACTGATAGTCCTTCCTTTTCTTCAGTTGAAGGATCATCACCCCATACTGCGATACCACACCGACCATCAGAGTCAGAGGTGCCTTGACCGACAATGTTGCCTTCTAAGTCAACTACGGTAACAACAGCACCTACATCTTCAGTTAATCCATCAACGAGCAAACTCAAGTTACTTGATGATGGGATCGCTGCATTCATTGACACATCACTAACAACAGCAATCCGCTCACCCTCCTGCTCCGGCGGATAGTTCAGCAGCACGTCCTCGTCAACCTTGATTTGATAACCTTGCGTCGGGCGTAGTGGTGTCATATTTGAAAACGGCATCCACGGCACAGCAAACCTACCCCTTGAATCCTTCATTATAATCACGTTATCCACAATCGGCGATATTCCGTAGAAATCCGGGCTTGACATATCAAGTTCGTAATTGGGGAAGTATGCGATCATGTTCCAGTTTTCATTGACCCAAATATCCGCATCGGCGGGAATCGGTTCACCTGTCCAGGTCGCTTCGCAGTCTTCGTCAACCTTGACCATATAACCGCGTGTCAGGTCCCAATACGGGATGTTATTGAAAGGTATGGCTGGAACATAGAACCTTCCTCGTTCATTCTTCATTAAGAAAACGTGGTGATTATCTTCGTCTATGCGAAGCTGTTCCATCATGAGTTCAATATCAGGTCCTCGATCATCTTCTTCATCATAGAATTCTTGACCGGGTGATACGTTGATTGATATTAGGTTCCAGTTTTGACTGAAAGATACACTTAGCTCACCGTCGTTGGGTTCGTCACCTGTGAAGTCGGAAATATCAAGAATTACAAGACCGTTTCCATCATCCGCCACATACGCTATCCCACTACTCACGAAAACGTCTCGGGCTTGTCCATCAGTATCGTAGAAACCTACTTCTTCGGGATTTTCCGGATCACTGATGTCAATTATGCGTAAACCGCTTCCCTGATTAGCTATGAATGCATAGTTGCCACGAACAGCAAGGTCGCGGGCTCTGTCGGGAGTGTCAATGCCTGCAATTTCCTCAGGATTTTCGGGGTCACTGACGTCCACTATGCGTAAGCCGCTTTCCCAGTCGGCAACATAAGCATAGTTACCGGATATGGCTACACCTTCGGCTAAATCGGGAGTATCAAGTTGACCAACTTCTTCGGGATTTTCCGGATCGGAAACAGAAATAATCCGTAAACCACCATTATGATCGGCTATGAAAGCAAAATCTGCTAACACATCTACACTAGATGCATATCCGGGTGTATCGCAGTGTCCTAACTCTTCAATATTTTCCGGATCGCTAATATCAACTATTCGCAGTCCGCTTGCCCTGTCTGCTACATATGCGATGTTACCTACGATGGTGACATCAATAGCTTCATCCGGTGTTTCCAAGTTTTCCACTTCTTCCGGATTTTCAAGATCGCTAACATCCATGACCCGCAAACCACCATGCATGTCCGCTACATAAGCATAGTTAGCAGAGACAAAAACACTTATTGCAAAACTCGGTGTATCATGGTATCCCACTTCATCCGGATTTTCTGGATCGCTGATATCAATTATACGTAAACCCTCCCAATCATTGGCTACGAAAGCATATTCGCCATAAACTTTTACGCCATAGGCTCTGCCGGGGGTGTCATAGCGTCCAAGAAGACGGACTTCTCGGCCATCCTCTTCTTCTTGATGAAAATAAAACGCCCCCATATCCGCCCTCGTCCCGTCAGGATCTTCCGGTGATTCGGGATCGCCTGCGTCTATGCAGGGAGAGTCTTCCGTCAGGTGGTAGTCACCGTTTTCTTCATCTACAAATAGTGGGGCTTCGTTAATATTACCATCACCTTCTCTATCCTCTCCGATGTCGCTGTAGCTAATTTCAAAATTATCTTCTCCCGGGAGTCTGCCCTCAGACACAAAAATATCGGTCTCTCCATTACCGAAAACTATACTGTTTACAATCGTGACAACTCCGTTTGCACCATCATTATTTCCACGTACTGCTATGCCGTCTCCTGCTGGGCATGTGTTTTCTGTGATAGTGCAATTAATGATTTCTGCTCTGCCTCCAGGACCTACAACGCTGATTCCACCACCACATCCGGTGTGCTGTGCTCCACATCGATTCAATGCAATTACGCAATTCTCTATCAGTGGATGAGAATCTTCACCAATAGAGATACCTCCACCAAGTACACTCGAATAATTATTAATGATGTAACAGTTTCTAATAGTCGGACTGCTGTGTTCATTATCGGTGTGGCTGATTGTTATACCGCCCCCATATCCACCAGCATTGACGTGAGTGACAATATTGCCTCCCGTTATCTTGAAACCGTCCAGCACTGACTCACGTGTCTCTTGGTCGGAAAACCGAAATCCTCTGTGGTCTTCAGCTTCCTCAACGTCAATGATGCACTCATCAGGTCCATTTTCGCTCATCACAACGATAGCTTTACCTTGGAAGGAAATGTCTCGATTCCCGTCTCCTCGGTAAACTCCATCTGCGACTAGCACAGTATCACCATCTTCAGCTTCATCAATGCCTGCTTGAATGGTTTCAAAGTCGTCCGGGATGTTTATAATTGTGGCGAAAAGGTTTGTGGCTATGATTAACAGTGAAACGATTAGAAAACGCATGATAATACCCCGCATTAGTGGAAAGGTTCACAATGTAGTTCAATGTAGCACGTGTTTAGCAGTTTGTCAAGAGATGATTTTGTCGGTAAGTACACTTTAGGTCTGAAACTTGATTTGGAATGGCGTTGGGGCTATTTTGATTGTGAGTAGTGGCTGTCAGGTGCGGCGACCTGACAGCGGGTAATGACTGGATTCCCGCCGCGAGTGTGTCCGGAAATGGGGGGAAACACCGAAACTGTCACTCCTGCGAAGGCAGGAGTCCAGTATTAACAATCACTTACTGATACCTGCCTACGCAGGTATGACAAAATAGAACATTGTCGGACAGACTCCTACGCCGGAATGACAAAATATGAGAAAAAGTAAAATTGACACAATTTTGACCGCGTGATTTATCCTCTTGGTGAGTTTCACTATCAGAAAGGGGAAAAACGAACAGGTTAACAGAAATCTCAGGAACCGAACGTGAGCGAACAAGACTTCAAAAAACTTTATGACAGACTGCCCGATCCGGGTCCGGCTTATGTTGCCGGGCGAGTCATGGGTATGATAAACGAAAGGGACAGACTCCCTTCGTTCAAGCCGCGTCATATAGTTTGGGGCATGGCAAGCAGCCTCACCGGTCTGATCCTCGGTATCTGGCTGGCATCCGCCACAGTGCCGGAAAGTTCCGCTATGGTTAATCCGATCCTCGGAAATGTTGATCCACTCGTTGAAATGGAAGACGGACTTGATCAGATCATTTACGATCTGTCAACTGAGTACTCGGAGGAGAGTTGAATCGTCAACGCTGGATGATCGCACTGCTGATTGTGTCGTGGACACTGAACGTCATGTTTGGAGTGACGCTGTATCTGAAGTCACAGTATCCCAAAGGTGGCTACTGGATGAGCAGCGATCCCGACAAGCAGCCTGCAGCACCGATGTTTCTGAAGAAACGGTGGGGCTCGCGGCTGCGGGATCATGTGCGACCGTTCCGCATCGAACAGCACGATTTGATGAAGTCTCTGATGGAGACATTCGCTGAAGACTCGCTTGACAAGGAGAAAATGGTCGGATTGGCGGATTCGTTGGCAGCTATCAAGGGAAAGCTGCAGCGACAGTTCATCGTTGATATGATTGACATCCATCCTCATCTGACACCGTATGAAAGAAGACAAGTCTTTGCCCGGGCTATGCGGCATCAGATGAAGGGAGGAGGTCGTCCACATCGGCGGGGAAGGCATCCGCGTCCCGGACCTCCATGATCCCTGAGTGAAAATAGATGTCCTTGTAGGTTGTTAGCAAGTAGTAAACTTGTAGTCGGGCTTGTCCCAAGCCCGACGTCGTGGTTGAGACAACCACGACTACAATTCACAATGTTAATACCAACTAAGACAACACAAAGTACACCGACGGACAGACAGTCCGTAAACCGAAAGAGGTCAAAAATGAAACTGAAAAGTTTGATAGCACTAACGTTGATAATTGTGCTGGGAGCTGGCATCAGCTTTGCTCAGCCGCCTTCAGGCACGATGCCGCCGATGAATCCGCAAGCGAAGGGTCCGCATCCATGGATGATTGGTGACGATTTCCAGTCTCCGATGAAAGGGATGGGTAAGTTCCTCAAACTGACTGACGACCAGCAGACCAAGATCGAAAAGATGAAGCTCGATCACAAGCGCAGCATGCTCGAGATGAAATCCGAAACTGCCGGACTCCATGAGAAGATCAAGCTGCTGATCACGTCCGACAACTTCAAGCAGAAAGAGGTTGACAAGATCGTTGACAAGCTGAGCGATGCACGAGCAAAGCACATCAAAGCAAAAATAAAGCATATGCGGAGTGTCCGTGAAATCCTGACACCGGAGCAGCAAATCAAGTTTGACAGCCATGTGTTGTCAGGCAAGCACGGCGGTCCAGGTATGGGGCATGGCATGCATCAAGGTCACGGCAAAGGTCACAGAGGACCACGCGGTAAAAAAGGCAAAGGCTGCCGTTAAACCAAACAAATTACAGGGGTGCACAAAACTGTGCGCCCCTGACAGGTAACCTATGAAAGAACAACTGAACGATATTTTTCGGGCTCAGAGTGAAGCTCATCATCGCTTGACAGGCGAGTCCGGCGATGTTATTATAGAAATAAGTCGGGCATTCGTGGATTGCATCGCCAACGACGGAAAGATATTAATGTGCGGTAATGGGGGATCTGCCGCTGACGCTCAGCATATCGCTGCTGAATTTGTCGGCAGATTTCTCAAGGAGCGAGATGCCTGGGCTGCGATTGCATTGACGACAGACACATCAGCGCTGACTGCAATCGGGAATGACTACGGATTTGATTTGGTGTTCGCCCGCCAGGTTGAAGCGTTGGCGAAACCGGGTGATATTGTTGTGGGAATTTCCACCAGCGGCAAGTCACCTAATGTGTTGAAAGCAATCGAGACTGCACGCAAAATAGGTGCGAAAACTGTCGGTTTTACCGGTGGCACCGGATCTGATTTAACATCACTTTGTGATATTTGTTTTATAGCTCCTTCTGATCAAACTCCTCGCATTCAAGAACTCCACATCGCATCCTGGCACGCTATCTGTGATTTGGTGGAAACGGAGCTGGTAGCTAATAAGATGTAGTTATTCGGGAGTTTGTCCCATAAGGTTGAAATGAGCTTTGTCATTGCGAATGTAGTGAAGCAATCCCAGCATTATTAAAGTATTAGAAGATTGCTTCGTCTCTTTGATCCTCGCAATGACTGACTTAGGGACAGCCTCAATTACGATTACAGAAATATGATTGTGTCATCCTGAACGAAGCGACGGAGATCTCCCTTTTGTCATTCCGGACTTGACAGTCTGTCCGAGAATAGGTTTGTCAGCTGTCAACCCGCCGCGGTTGACAGCCTAACTTATAGAATATCAATTAGGTGACTGTCAGATATGGTGACCTGACAGTTGGAAATTTGCATTCACGGACAGACTGCTTGATCCGGAATCCAGAGAGATTCTTCACTGTGTTTAGAATGACAATTGAAATATTTCAATTCCATTCACAGATTTTACTATTAGGGATAGGGAGGTTTAGCATGACAGGATCTGCTCGGATTATTTGCGTATTATTGTGTCTGATTCTCATCGTCGGATGTGGTCCCCGTCCGCAGGTGCAGATCATCATTGAGATGGTGGAAACATTTGTGGAAGCGGTAGATAGAGGTGACGAAGAACTTGCCATGGATTGCCTGCTCGATCAGGATGGTTTTCTGATCCTGAATAAGAATCTCGGCACCAGAACAAACTCAGCTTCGGAGGAGATGCTCGGTTCTCTGATGGGAGACTACTCACGCATGGTGACATATTTCGATGGACGAGATGTAACGCTGAAAAAGTTCACCCTTGGTCAGTTCTGGGATCAGTACAAAGGTCATGCAGGTTTTTACAACTCGCGTGCAATTCTGGATGTGAACGGGGATGAGTACGAGATTGTGATCAAGGCGATGGTTCGGATAGCGGACATCTGGTACATAATTGATCTGGAAGGAAACGAATTTTAGTCGTGCGGCGTCAGCCCGCCGTGGCTGACGCATATCAATGTAGCTCGGTTTCACCGAAACCGGGAAGGCTGTTCATTCATCTTCAGCAATTGCTCGCCTGATCTCCTGAATCGCCTCTGCGGGAGTTAATCCTTTACGACCATACACCGCAGATCCTGCTATCAGCAGATCCGCTCCGGCAGATGCGACCTTTGGTGCGGTGTCCGAGTCAATCCCACCATCCACACCGATGACGAGCTTATCGCCATAAATCCTGCGTGCCTCTCTCATCTTATCGGTCATATCACGAAACGACTGCCCACCGAATCCGGGCTCGACAGTCATCACCAGCAGTTGATCTACCAGCGGGAGGAATTCAACGACATCCTCAAAAGGAGTATCAGGTTTGATCGAGATTCCGGGACGCACTCCTTTGTTACGGATGAAATCAATCACTCCCGCCGGATCGCTTTCTGCTTCCACGTGGAATGTCAGAAAATCGTTGCTGTCCAGACCTGCTTTCAGGTAATCTTTCACCCATTCTCCGGGAACTTCAATCATCAGATGAACATCAAGAGGCAGTGACGACACCTTCTTGATCGCCTTGACAACCGGAGCTCCAAATGTCAGGTTCGGGACGAAGTGTCCATCCATCACATCGCAGTGGATGTAGTCAGCGTCATCTTTGACCGCTTTCACCGCATCAGCAAAGTTTGCCATATCAGCGGATAGGAGGCTGGGAGCTATTTTGATTTTGGGCATGGGTACGTAATTTAGTATTTACGGAAAAGTGGAAGCTCGTTTCTTCTTGTAATTAACGGACGTTTATGTAATTTTTGATTTTTCTGAATAGCTGGTTGATAATCAATACTTTTAATTTCTTCAGGAATGGTAAAGTATTCCGATAATTCTTGCCAATCATTATTCCTTATTGTAACAAGTGCGTTCAGATAGGTACTAACCCACAAATTACCAATATTTGAAATAGGTTCCTCTTGTTCAATTTTACTTTCAGCGATTCTCACATACTCTGAATCTAGTTCAAACCCGATGTAATTACGCCCAAGTCTTTTTGCGGCAATAGCTGTTGTGCCTGTGCCGGAAAATGGGTCAAGGATAACGTCTCCCTCATCTGAAGACATCAGTATAATCCTTTCAAGCAAGTGGATCGGTAATTGACATGGATGCTTGTCACGATACTTATTATGCTTAATGCGATGGATATCAGTCCAAACATCTGATACTAACGGACCAAAAGGATGAAGACTACCTTTCTTACCGCCGTAATCTTTATGGAGATAATGGCATTTCCTACAACGTTTATGCGGATGACGAATTTCGTAATATTTCAGCTGCTTGATATTTTTTGCATAGAATAATATTCCATAGTGCGATGGTTGCAATGATTTTCCCATCGGAGCTGTCGGAGCGTCCCATGAAATCCAATGTTTGAAGTGTGCCGTCTTATTCAGAAATGAAGAGAAATAAGTTAACCATTTAGGGATATTGTGCAAGAATATAGATCCCGTCGGTTTGGTAACTCGTACCATTTCATTGATCCATCTTTCGCACCAATTAAGGTATTCCTGTAATTGTAAGCTGTCTTTGTTACTGTTATACTTTTTCTTGAGATTGAAGGGCGGATCTGCGAAAGTAACATCTATACTGTTGTCAGGAATTGTGCTAAACAATGCTAAACAATCCCCTTGAATGATTTTATCTGCATAGTTTTCAAGCATTAATTTATTTCCTCGCTTACAAACTTACGGAATCTCTCTATCTCGTCTTGGTGAAAAGTGTACACATCCTCATAAGCCGTTACCATTCTCTTCAGGTCATTTTTGCGAACATACCAACCAATACCATCAACAAAACCTATGAAATGAGCTCGTGGATAATGGTGCATAATAAGCGATTTAACTGCAATTTCTGTTTTGGACTTATCACCTTGACCGGATGAAGTAGTAACTAAATACGAGCATTCAATAATTATCCGAGGTTCTTGCTTATTTGGGATGATAAAATCCATCGTTCGTTTGGTGTCGGGTGCCTTTTCACTAAGTTTATCTAAATCTCCTGAATCGAAAGAGACATCTAACTCTGCTAATATGTTTTGAATTACCTTCTCTGCATTTCTCTCTCGCTTCCCGCCGTATGATCCTTTCTCCTTGTATCGAACTAATGTATCAATCATTGCCTGAATATCAAAGTTCAGTTTCTGAATCCCAAGTTTCTTCAGTTCAAATAGGGGCAAGGTTCTCGAAAGAAACGGTACGGTTGCACCTTTAAAGAATATATTTATGATTCCTTCCCTAAAGTATGGGTTATCACGAATCATATTTTTGATTTTAATATCTGACCATTCTGAAATACTTTCATCATCAGTCTGTTCATGCCACTGATCTTTATTGCAAAGAGTTGAGAGCATATCATCATCTACAATTCTGACTAATGTAATCAGTCGCTTTAATGATTCATTTGAGAAACCTGTTAGCGTTAGCAACGCTTTTAATCCATTGTCGTTATGCTCAAGTAGCTGTTCTAATAGCTCCTTTCTAAGACCATTAGTAGATATTTCATTCTTTAAGACTAACAGTGTTTCCTTAATAGAATTCAGATGTCCCTCATACTGCTCCTCAAAAGTACGGTTTGAGAAATAGAAAGTGTTCCTGTCTATTACAGTACGATACTTTTCTTCAGTAGACCTACTCATTTTAAGGCTCCTTATCCCCCGCATTCTGCATCAAATACGCCTCAATAAACTGATTTAGATCCCCGTCCAGAACAGCATCCGTGTTGCCTGTCTCAACATTGGTGCGGTGATCCTTGACCATCCTGTAGGGATGCAAAACATAGCTGCGGATTTGCGAGCCCCACTCGTTCTTCATCTTGTTCGCTTCAATTGCATCTCGCTTGAGCATTTCCTCCTCACGCTGCAACTTCAGTAGCTTAGCTTTCAAAAAACGCATCGCTGAATCACGGTTGCGATGTTGCGAACGCTCGGACTGACACGTTGCGACTACGCCTGTTGGTATGTGAGTGATACGGATGGCTGAGTCGGTCTTGTTCACATGCTGACCGCCTGCGCCGGATGCGCGGAATGTGTCTATCCGCAAATCAGCCGGATTAGTCTCGATCTCGTCAACCGCTTCCGATTCGGGATAAACGAACACAGAGGCAAAACTTGTGTGTCGTCTGGAGGTTGCGTCGAACGGTGAAATCCTGACCAGTCTATGTACTCCGATTTCTGCCTTCAGGTAGCCGAAAGCATATTCACCTTCGACTTCGATGGAAGCGCTTTTGACGCCTGTCTGCTCACCGGGTTGCAGGTCAATTACTTCAGCACGGAACTGTTTCCTTTCGATGTATCGCAAGAACATTCTCATTAACATTGATGCCCAGTCTGTGGATTCGGTGCCACCGGCTCCTGCGTGAATGTCGAGTATCGCATTGCGAGAGTCGTCAGGTCCGTTCATTTTACACAGGAATTCCCATTCGGTGATCTCCTGCTCAATCAGAACGGTCTCCTCCGTCAACTCCTTGAGTTCATCGCCCGATTCATCATCCAACATCTCAATTAGTTCTGCTATATCGGTGATATTCTTATTCAGTTTATCCCACTTCTCAAGTGGTTGAGACAGGCGTGCTATTTTCTTGTTAAGGTCACGGGCTTGATCCGGGTTGTTCCACAGATCGGGTGCGGCGGCTTTTTTCTGAAGTGTGGTCAGTTCGCTCTGTTTACCGTCAAGGTCAAAGAGACCCCCTCAGCGAATTTAATCGCTCAGTTAATGAGTTCAGATCCATTTGTATGCTCTAATAAAGAGTTATTTTTTTGGTACTAACTTTGTAGTCGGGCTTGTCTCAAGCCCGACGTCGTGGTTGGGACAACCACGACTACATCTAAAAGGTCTATTCGTCACCTGAATGGAATCCGAAATTCTTCTCACCCGGTTTTTCACTCGCTGTTTTGATCTCACCGAACCGTGACTCGAATTTTTTAATGTTATCCTCAAGCGCTTTCAGCAGACCCTTTGCATGTTGAGGGGTCAGAACGATTCGTGCCTGAACAACCGCTTTCGGCATTCCGGGCAGCATGCGTGTGAAGTCAACGACAAATTCCGCACCTGAATGAGAGATCAAAGCCAGATTAGCATAGATTCCCTGTCCGATTTTTTCGTCGAGTTGAACCTGTATCTGTTTCCCTTGTGCTGTTGGCTGAGCCATATCTGTATCTCTTGTAATAGAAGTTGAAAAATGGTACTACATAAATCAGCCTCTCACAGTTGCGAGAGGCTGACAGACATCAATTATGTGAAACCTTTACGGATTTCAGCGTTGAGGTCTCCGCTCAGTACGCGGACGGGCTTCGTTGACAACGACAGCACGACCACCGAGTTGGCTTTCGTGCAGTGCGTCAATAGCAGCTTGCGCTTCATCATCTTCAGACATCTCTACAAAACCGAAGCCTCTCGACCTGTTCGTAAATTTGTCCATGATAATCCGAGCTGAATCAACTTGCCCATACTGTTCAAAGGCTTCCTTGAGATCTTCCTCGCTGGTGCTGAACGGCAGGTTTCCTACGTAAATGTTCATTTAATTTGAACCTTACTTAATGTGATCGAAAAACACGAAGCGGGAAAAACCTCAGAGGATTAATTGCATCATCATACGGTAACTCGCGAGCTTCCTGTTACTATTTATACATCGGGAAATATATAGACAGATTTTATCAAACGCAAGCGAAAGATAGCACAATCCGTCAGACAGTGTTAACAATAGGTCATTTCCACACTTTTTAACGGCTTAACGGCTATTTATTGCTCCATTAATCGCGGAATAGCACTGAAATAGAGTTCAGACAGATCCGAAACATGGATGTTAATTATGTCATTCCAACTCAAAGCACTTCCTCCAACAGTTCCAATCTTGCGAATCGGCAGATCCAGATTCTCTGCCAACTGTTCGATCTGCCGGAAGTTTTGAGGATTGATTGAGATTACAACTCGTCCGGGAGCTTCTCCGAACAGATGAGCCGCTACAGCCCCGCTGGCGGAGTAGTCAATCTCAGCGCCAATCAAGCCGTCTCGCCCGACTACACAGCACTCTGCAAGGCAGACTGCCAGACCACCATCCGAAATATCATGTGCTGATCTGACAATATCTGACTCTGCCGAAGAGCAGAGGAATTCGTGAAGCTTGCGCTCAAGAACATAATCCACATCACAGACTTTACCTGCTGTAATCCCGTGGATTGCTTTTAGATATGTGCTTCCTCCAAGACCGTGCTCGTCATTTTCCCCAAGAAGATAGATAAAATCTCCTTTTTGTTGAAAAGCGGATCCGATGAAATGTGACACATCATCCAGAACACCCAACATACCGATTGTCGGTGTCGGGAAGACAGCTTCTCCATTGGTTTCATTGTAGAACGAGACGTTGCCTCCGGTTACCGGGGTATTAAATTCGCGGCAAGCCTCACCCATTCCGGCTACAGCTTCCCTGAAGAAATAATACACTTCAGGTTTCATCGGATTGCCAAAGTTGAGGCAGTTGGTGATAGCCACCGGTTTGGCTCCTGTGCAGGCTACGTTACGAGCGGCTTCAGCGACATTCAGCGCAGCACCACGTCTCGGATCAAGACTAACCAAACGACCATTTCCGTCCGTGCATATTGAAAGTCCCTTGGCTGTTCCTTCAACCCGCATCACCGCAGCGTCACCTCTGCCCGGTTCGAGTGCTGAGTTGGTTCGCACCGACTGATCATACTGAGTCCATATCCATTGTTTTGAAGCAATGTCCGGATCCGACATCAATGCCAGAAGTGCTTCTTGCGGATTAACCGGATCCGGCAGACTCAACGGATCAAACGATGCCAAATCATCCAGCTCAATCGGGCGTTGCGATTCACGCTTGTATTGAGGCGCACCTCCACCGAGTACCAGATTCCAGGCAGGTACTTCAGCTACTTTCTGTCCGCCGTGATGAATGTGCAGCAGCCCGTCGTCAGTCACATGTCCTACTTTAGCAGCTTCGAGTTCCCATTTGGCAAAGATTTTGTGGATTACGTTCTCCTTGCCTTTTACGCCGACCAGCAGCATCCGCTCCTGTGATTCGGACAGAAGGATTTCCCATGGAATGATCCCTTCCTCACGCAGAGGAATCTTATCGAGATCAATGTACATCCCGACATTACCTGCACCGGACATCTCAGAGGTAGAACAGATCACACCTGCAGCACCCATATCCTGAATCCCGATTAGAGCATCTGTCTGAGCCAGCTCGAGGGTAGCCTCGTTTAGCAGTTTTTCTGCGAATGGATCACCTACTTGTACCGCAGGACGTTTCGCTTCGTTGTCTTCGGACAGCTCCTCAGAGGCAAAAGTTGCACCGTGTATTCCATCACGTCCGGTACGTGATCCGACATAAAACACCGGATTCCCTTCACCTTTGGCGATTGCTCGGGTGATTTTGTCTGTGCGGACGACACCGACCGCCATGACATTGACAAGGCAGTTCCCGGTATAGGAAGGGTCAAAGTAAATCTCACCAGCGACTGTTGGAACTCCAAAGCAGTTACCATAATGCCCAATTCCACGAACTACGCCATCGAGTAAGAATCTATTGCGTGCTTCTGTCAGAGGACCGAATCTTAATGAGTTCAGAGATGCTAGCGGACGGGCTCCCATGGTGAAGATGTCGCGTAAAATGCCACCGACTCCGGTCGCTGCACCTTGGAACGGTTCTACAGCCGATGGGTGGTTGTGACTCTCGATTTTGAAGGCTACTGCCCAACCGTCACCGATGTCAATCAATCCGGCGTTTTCCTCTCCGGCTTCGGCGAGCATCATATCACCGGATCTCGGCAGTGTTTTCAACTGAAGTATCGAGTTCTTATACGAACAATGTTCCGACCACATCGCAGCAAAAATTGCCAATTCGGTAACGTTGGGTTGGCGTCCAAGGATATCATGAATCTTCTTGAATTCTTCCTCAGTCAAGGTCTGAGCTTTCGCTTCGGCGAGAGTGCCGGGGCGCGTTGGATTGTGGGGTGGTTGTTGTGACATTAGGTCTTTTTTTGTTTTATGATAACTTCGTCATTGTCTGAATTTTGGACCTCTACCTTTAGGGTCGCATTACCTCCCAGAAAATCTTCAATTAACTTCCTCCATTTCTCAGTTTCATCTGCATCTTGTTCACCCTGGAAGAAACTGATAGGAATGTAGGATTCACCCGAAAGCAGTTTTACAAGGGTGGTTCTAATCAGACGGTTATCTGCTTCTATTTCTTCATGAGCAATAGGGGAATATGCTGATCTTTTGATATCAGTCTTATTAAATTTGTATTTAAGTGCCTGTCCCATTGCTGATAGTAGATCTACTTGTAGGTCAAATCGCTCATTTAACCATAATTCTAAGCTACCGTCATCGTTTCTATTGTTCAAATGGTCGTGCAGTGCTTTCCAAGCATCACGTACCTTTTCATTCTTTGTATTGGTTTCATAAAATTCAATCTCTATCATGTTAAGAGCGTTTACAAAATCGGGTGAAGCTGGAGTTGCTCTGTTCAACATAAGTGTAACAAACAGATGATGTTTTCTTTGAAAATTTCTTCGTCGTTTTTCTAAGAAAACACCAACAAGAATTGCCATGATAGGTCCCAATAGTATTGCTACTATTGTAAGCCAATCACTTAGTTCTATGTTTTGCATGTCTTCTCCTTTGTGATTCACAAATTTAAACCAATCCAAATTAACCCCAATCTCCCACATAAGTCAAGCCACCACCATTGAAAAGTAAATTACCACCTTTTGTTACTTCGGTCAGCAAAGAATTACAATACTCAGTTCATCAACTCATGCAGACTTGATCCGATCAGAAACAGACCGGCAACTCCGACAATCATCAAGGCGGTTCGGCGGAACAGCTCCTCGTTTACCCGGTTAGCAAGCTTGATGCCGGTGACTGCACCGAAGATCATAGCTGGAAGGAAATATAGGGCATATCTGGAGATGTCCAAGGTGATTATTCCATTCAGTGCGAATGTTGGCAGCGTACACAGATTTATTGTTAAAAAGTAGGCAGCGATGTTTGAGCGAAACTGCTGCTTGTGAACCTGCTGGTTTGATAGAAACAGAATTACCGGAGGTCCTCCCAATGCCGAGCTTCCGGTTAGTATTCCACTGACAATACCGACAGGCACGAATGCAACCTTTTCGTTGCGGACTTTGAATTTGATACCTTTCAGCAACGCAAATGAGAATGTGACAATCAATATTCCGATTGCCAACTTCAGCATGTTCGGATTTATGTTTTTCAGAACAAATACACCGACAGGCATGGAGCAGACACCTGCAATTATGAGCGGCATTATCCGTTTTAACTTGACATGTTGCCGGGCTTGGTAAACCACCATAAATGACAGCAGTGTACCTTGGAGCATCATCATCGGTACAACCATTTTGGGTGGCAGGATCAGCATCAAAATGGGTACTGTCATCAATCCGTATCCAAAGCCTGTCAATCCCTGCACTAAAGCTCCTCCAAACAGCAGAAGTGCAATCAGCACGATCATAATCGGTTCAATCATGTACGCTAATCTTGTTCACTGCAGCTCTTTTCAGCACAGCTAACAGCTCTGACTTTGTAAACGGTTTTGCAAGGTAATCAAATGCTCCGAGTTGATTTGCCTGACGTGCGCTGTCTATCGTAGCATACCCCGTTATCATTATAACCGGTGTATTCGGGTGATCCTGCTTCAGCTCTGCCATCAGCTCCAATCCGTCCATTTCCGGCATCATCAGATCTGTCAGCACTATATCAATTCTATCACTCTTGAATCTGTCCAACGCTTCTCGTGCGGTCAGGACGGTGTGAACAGTGTAATTGTCCTTTCGCAAATGTTTGCGAACTGAGTCGAGGATGATCTGCTCATCATCAACGACCAGAACAGTAAGCTCTCGTTCCATATTTTTATTTGTAATTTATATGATTGTTGTTTATACTGTTTCTTGGAAATATTGCTTCAAGGGGAACACGGACATTCCTGAGACCTTTGAAATATTCACTGTTTCGATCTTAATTCGTCATTCCCGTGCAGACGGGAATCCAGAAAGTCAATACAAGACTGGATTCTGGGTCAAGCAGTCTGTCCGATAATAACAATAACCCGCTGTCAGGTCGCCGCACCTGACAGTCACCTTATTGATATTACGTAGGTTGGGCTGTCAACCACGGCGGGTTGACAGCGGATTTACCTATTCTCGGACAGATTGTCAAGTCCGGAATGACAAATGGATAGAAAATAATGGCACTAATTTGTGCAAGTAGGCAGTAGTCGGGCTTGTCTCAAGCCCGTCCCGATTCATCGGGATGAGAAAACCACGGCTACCATTCTTACACATTAATATCCACCGGCAAAATGATTCTGAATATCGAGCCTTCACCCTCTTCCACCATGTCCACTTCGATAGTGCCTCCATGACGCTCGATTATCCCCCAGCTTACCGCCAATCCGAGCCCATTGGTACCTTTAGTCGAGAAGAACGGTTCAAATATTTTGTCTATCAGATTCTCAGGAATTCCCGGACCGTTATCCTCTACTGAAATAACGCAGCGATTACTCTTCAGATCATATTCTGTTGAGAGAATGATTCTGCCTTTACCCTTCATTGCATCAGCAGCGTTTGTCATGAAATTCAGCATCACCTGAATCAATCGTTGACTGTCACCTTTGATATTCGGTAAGCTGCTGCTGAGTTGTTTTTCAATGGTAATATCTTTGAAGTTTACCAGTTTGGAAACAAGCTTCAGCACTCTACGGATCACACCGTTAGGATCAACGTTCTCTGTTTTATGTGTGTCCTGTCGGGAGAAATCGAGCAGGTTTCGTACGATATTCCGACAGCGCATTGTTTCGCGGATTATAACCTTCAGATCGTTATGCAGCTCACTGTTTTCCGGTAGCTCCTCTCCTATATCCTCGGCATACGCAAGTATCCCTGTTAATGGATTGTTGATCTCATGTGCCACTCCCGCTGCCAGTTTTCCAACTGCAGCAAGTTTGACAGATTGTACGAGCTGGTTGTGTAAATCCTTCTCTTTGGTAACATCCCGCGCAATCGTGCAAATTCCGGTCACATTACCGCGGTGATCCGTCAAGGGGAAACGGATAGTGTTCAAATAACAGTCTCGTCCGTTAATCGGGATGATCTCTTTATAATTGCGATGCTCGTTGAGATCCATGACCTCTCGGTCATGTTCGGTAATGACATTGGTAACTTCTGGTGGGAGGATCTCCTCGGGATAACGACCGACGAAATCTTCGGGATCCATGCCGAAACGATTTGTGGTGGCTGGATTGGCAATTATGTACCGCCCATCAATGTCCTTAATCGAGATCATATCGTCGGCGGTATCAACAAATCGCTGGAACCGCAGCTCAGCGGATTCAATCTCTCGCTGCAGCATAACTCTCTCGGTGATATGATACCACGTTACCAGAATTGCCTCTGTTCTGCCGTCCGCATCTAAGATCGGATTCATGGTAACTTCCCAATGCTGTTCATTTGGCGGAGGTATCTTAATCATGTGCGAGCTTGCCTTATCACTGTTAAGGACATCAAAGAACGGACAATCATCTATAAGGCAATGTGCCTTCAGGGGCGTATTGAGGAAGAGGTCGTGACAGTTCATCCCGACAGCTTCTTCGCTGCCGATGCCGGTGAACTCGA
This sequence comes from uncultured bacterium, assembly GCA_964627035.1. Classification (GTDB taxonomy): domain Bacteria; phylum Electryoneota; class AABM5-125-24; order Hatepunaeales; family Hatepunaeaceae; genus CAZVKN01. Next base: position 21,499 of record CAZVKN010000018.1, read on the forward strand.
CAATCCGTTCGTTCACGCGGATGACATTTCGATCTCGGTCAAGGACAACGACAAGATCCGGAATACCATCGAATATATACTGGAGGAATTGCCGCTCCCGCTCGATCTTCTCTTCAAGCTCAACCTTTTCTTTCAGCCTGTGTTTAAGTGTCCTGCGGGCATTCAGCAAATCCCAGAACACACGTGCAAACTGGTGGTCAATTAGCTTTGCACCGGGTGGGACAATCTTGTAAATGTCATTTAGAATCGCATCTTTTCCAGTCAGCTCAATGATTAGCTCAATATCAGGGATCGAAAGAATGTCAGCCATACGTGTACTTGTAGTGATACCCAATTTACGTGCCAATTTTACTCCCGGTGCATCATCAGAGATATCCATGACGCCCTGCACATCCAGCGTCAGCTCTTTCATAAACGATCCTGTCGCCAATTCCAGTAGGGATTCACACCCTTTCCCGCCGCCGATGATCACGGTTCTCATACTAACAAGTCTGTGTTATGGGATGACTCTGCATAAAGCTGCTATTAATTATTTTGGTTATGTTCGGGGTTTGGTTTTTTGATCTATCGCATGGTCAAATATACCAAAATTCATAGCACCGTGCAATTTGCCCACGAAAATCATCATCGTGTCGTCAATTAGGTGCGGAATATGGCAACTTGACATCAGAGCGATAACCGTTTAACTTAATCACAATGAAATATTTCACCGACATGGGGCTCAGGTTGTCCGATCTGCTGTTAGCCGAAAGCTGTAGCGATAATTGGTACGCCCTGCCGATTCGAATTCTGATCCGGATGTACCGCTTTATTCGCATTACCATCCGTGAGTTTCTCGATGATCACCTGTTGTTGAGAGCGATGGCGATGACTTTTGCCACACTTCTGTCGCTGATCCCGTTATTAATTATCTCATTCAGCATGTTCAAGCTGTTCGGTGGTGGAGAGTGGTTCATGGAGATGCTGCGTCCTTTGCTGGAGCGAAACCTGACCCCCGGCATCGGTTCTGATGTAGTTCTGCGTATTGAGACACTACTGCAGAGCAGTGGAAGCAAGAAAACAGGTGGAATCGGGCTGTTGTTTCTGGTCTTGACTGTATATGGTATCTTTACCGCAGTCGCCGGGGTGTTTAATGGCATCTGGGGAGTGTCATCCAAAGGGAGCATCCTGCAGCGTCTCCCGCTATATTGGGGACTTGTGACAATCATCCCGATTTTAGTGCTTAGCTCACTGGCTCTGACCGGATATGTTAAGGCTCTTCCATTGGTGAATAAGGCTGTCGAATCTGTCAGTTATGCCAACAGCTTTATTAGCTGGTTCCTTCCTGTGTTTATGGTTGTTCTCAGTTTTTTCCTCTTGTACAGATTTATCCCCGATACACGGGTCAGAACCCATGCAGCTCTGTTCGGAGCGGTTGTGGCGGGTGCACTTTATGAGCTGGTTAAATTTGCCTTTATCTCTTACACCGGCAAAGTTGTCACTTACAACATAATCTACGGATCGCTGGCGATCATACCGCTGCTAATCATTTGGATTAACCTGTCATGGGTGGTTGTGTTGATCGGTGTCGAAGTCAGCTATGTCACTCAGCATTACAAACTGCTGTATAACAAGCGCAAGCATGTGATTTTTTCCCGTCACCAAAAGGATGCGCTGGCATATCAGATTCTGGTGCAGGCTGTGCTTGCATTTCGAGGTAAACGGAATTCCGTAACTTTTGACGAGTGGAGCATCCGTTACGAAATACCGTTGGGGATTGTGTCCGAAGTTGTGGATGTGTTATCAGCGGGTGGGCTGCTACACAGAATGGGCAAGGCGAGAGATGAACTGCTGCTGACGCAGGATCCGACATATATCACCATAGATCAGATTGAAAAGATCCTGTCACGTGAAAACGATGCTGAATGGATTTGGCCCCCCGAATCCGATTGGTCGAATCTAAAGGGTTGGATGCAATACCGCCGCAAGTTCGGATCAGGAAAGGTGGATCCAGATATGACTCTTGATAAACTTGTCTCGGATATGGAAGTAGAAAAGAAAGTTGTAAACTTGAATATCGTCCAATCCTAATCCCCACCTCAGACCTATATGATCTTGAACCCTGAAGACAAAATTGAACTCATGGAAAGACGGCTGCCGGAAGTGCAGCGTCTGGCTCACGAGTGCAAGCTATGTCCTCGTGAATGTGACATTAACCGTTCAGCGGGCGAGGTTGGCGATTGCCGAATCGGATACGGTCCGGTCTATTCCAGCGCAAATCTTCATCACGGAGAGGAACCACCAATTTCCGGCACACGCGGTTCAGGCACGATCTTCCTGACAAGCTGCAATCTGCACTGTATCTTCTGCCAGAACTATCCCATCAGTCAGCTCCGAAACGGAATCGAGACCACTCCACAAGGACTCGCCAACCTGATGCTGAATCTTCAGGATAGAACTGCTCACAACATAAACTTCGTCACTCCAACTCACCAGGCTGCAGCGATATTTGAATCTCTCATCATTGCTTACCGACAAGGATTGAACCTCCCACTGGTTTACAACAGCAACGGCTACGAATCACTTGAGATGCTGAAGTTGTGGGACGGTATAATGGACATCTATATGCCGGATAGCAAATATGCTTGCGATGAAGCTGCTAAGTCTGTTTCAAAGGCAGTGGATTACGTTCACCACAACCGGATATCACTGAAGGAGATGCATCGTCAAGTCGGTCTGCTGGAGTTGAATGGAGAAGGTGTTGCACAGAGAGGACTGCTTATACGTCATCTCGTGCTGCCGGGTGGGCTGACAGATTCTGAGGAAGTGCTCAGGTTTATTGCTGAGGAGCTGTCACCGAAAACATATATCAGCCTGATGAGTCAATATTTTCCAGCCTATAAAGCTCATGACCACGATCTTCTTAAGAGGAGAATAAACTCCGAAGAGTATGAACAGGTTGTGGATGCATTGGAAAAACACGGACTTGACAACGGTTGGACTCAACCGTATCGGTAGCGATTCCTATCGCCGACAAACTACAATATAACACGGATACACAGGATGGACAGGATAAGATAAAATCCGTTTAATTCATTGTGAATTCTGAATATGTGTTTGGCACTGTACACAAGTAGCCCGTACCACACAAGTCTTCAACTTATCATTAAGCTCTTTTATGTCATGATACAGCACAGCCGAGGCTGGCAACATAACTTGTGCAGTATTAACAAGATGGCTGTCAACCGCGGCGGGTTGACACTGGTGAAATAGATTCCGGATCAAGTACGGAATGACAGATATGAACTATCGCTTCAACTCCCTATCCTTCCATGTCACTCTGCCAATTAGTGATAGCGGTACAACGGCAACGATCAAAATCGGAGATATGATCTCACCTATCAACCAGCTTAATTGCCAATTTACGACATTTAGTTTTTGCGCGCCTGACGACAGCGTAATATAGTCAAAGAGTGCTTTCGTACCCCAGAATGATGCTGTTGTCCATCCGGCGAGCTGTCCTGTCAGCGTCAGATAGAGACATACAAGCAGCATCAAATTGAACAGATAAAGTGAATTTGACAGGGCGATCATGTCAGTTTTATAACGGGTTCCGGCTGACAAATGTCTCCGTTTCATTCTTAACCAGTCAGAAATTGAATTCTGGCTTGTCGCCGGAACAAATGTATCCGGATCAGTGGAAAAAGCTACCTTACCTCCTTTTGCCGATATTCGCTGCAGAAGCAGATCGTCATCACCGGAGGCTCCCTCGGCTGTGTCGCCGAAGCCCTCAGCATTCTCCCACGCTGATCTGCGGTAAGCAAAGTTTCTCCCGACTGCGGTTGTCGGATAATTTAAGCCGATAGTTCCTGCTGAGACAACAGCGTTTATAAAACCGTCAAATCTGCATATTGCACCGACCAATCCATCACCGTGAAGCGGTGAAAAACCGACGACAGCATCCACGTCAGGCGAGAACTGCTTTACAATCCCACCTATCCAGCCTTTCGGTGGGGTGCAATCTGCGTCTGTGGTAATGATTATGTCACCGCTTGTCTGTCGGATACCGGTCATCAGTGCGTTTTTCTTCGGTGCTATTTTCCCTGACGGAGGATCAGCTTCAATCAGTCTAACGCCATGTTTTTCGTACTCTGTTACAATTTCAGCGGTACGGTCGGTGGATCGGTCGTTTATCACCACAATTTCGAGCAAATCGGAGGGGTAATCCTGTGCGATCAGTGCATCGAGACAGGCTGCAATACTTTGCTCCTCATTTCGTGCTGCCACCAAAACTGTGACGGTCGGGCAAGAGTCCGTGGTCGTTGACTTGAGCCGTCTAAATCCAAATGCGAGCGCAAGGACGGTTAGAGCCCAGATTAGACCTGTTGCAATTGAAATGATGATTGATACTTCAGCGATTGTCATAGTAAGTAGCTAAAAACTATTTTCACATTACAGCAAATTTATTCGGATTGGTGCAATCCGGTAGTAATTTCAACCGTTTAATATACGAGCTTTCACATAGCTTATCAAACTTGAAGAAAATACGAATGTTTGTGAAATGAGTTGCATTCTCTCAGCGCAATTGTTATATTATTTCGTTTGACATTGAAACTGATTTCACCGCACAAGATCACACGTAAATTGTGCCTGCACTTAACGTAACCAATATATGAACATTATCCAAGGCGAACGCGTAATCCCCCGCTCGATTGAAGACGAGATGCGGGACAGTTACTTAGATTATTCCATGTCCGTCATCGTCCAGCGAGCATTGCCGGACGTTCGTGACGGCTTAAAACCGGTGCACCGCAGAATCCTGTTCGGCATGAATGAACTGGGGCTCGGCGCCAATAAACCGTATAAAAAATCTGCCCGTATCGTCGGTGATGTCATGGGTAAATATCACCCGCATGGCGATGCAGCGATCTATGATTCACTGGTCAGAATGGCGCAGCCGTTTGCGATGCGGTACACCCTGATCAACGGTCAGGGAAACTTCGGCTCGATTGACGGTGACGGTGCTGCGGCGATGCGTTATACCGAAGCCAGAATGCAGAAGATGGCAGAAGAGCTGCTGAATGACATTGAAAAAGAAACCATTGACTACGTTCAGAATTACGATGACTCACTTCAGGAGCCGTCAGTTCTTCCCGCACGAGTTCCCAACCTGCTGGTTAACGGATCAAGCGGCATCGCTGTCGGTATGGCGACGAATATACCTCCACACAACCTTACCGAAGTAGTGGATGCGCTTACTGCACTTATAGATAGTCCGGAGCTGTCAATTGATGAGTTGATGGACTACATCCCTGCTCCTGATTTTCCCACAGGTGGGATTATCTTCGGCACCGAGGGAGTTCGCGAAGCATATAAAACCGGTCGTGGCAGAGCGGTTGTTCGGGCTCGTGCGGTAATTGAACAAGCGAAAGGAAACCGCGAACGGATCATAATTAACGAGATCCCGTATCAGGTTGACAAATCGAAGTTGATTCTGAAGATCGCAGGGCTGGTGAACAGTAAAAACCTCGACGGAATATCCGACATCCGCGATGAATCTGATCGCGACGGAATGAGACTGGTGTTTGAGTTGAAAAAGGATGCGATTCCTGAGGTGGTTCTTAACAACCTGTATAAGCATTCATCGCTGCAGACGACCTTTAGCATCATCATGCTTGCACTGTCCAAAGGACAGCCAAAGGTAATGACGTTGAAAGAGACGCTTGAGCTGTATCTTGAGCATCGTCACGAGGTTGTCACCAGACGCACCGAGTTTGAACTGAGGAAAGCCAAGGAGCGCGAGCATATCCTTGAGGGGTTGATGATCGCTCTCGACAATATTGACGAAGTGATCAGCATAATCCGCAGCTCGCCCGACACTCCGACAGCGAAAAAGACTCTGATTGACAGGTTCGGATTGAGCGATGTGCAGGCTCAGGCTATCCTCGATATGAGGTTAGCGAGACTGACCGGACTTGAGCGGCAGAAGATTGCTGATGAACTGAAGATGCTCAAGGAGCTGATTTTTGAGCTGGATGGCATCCTCAAGAGTCGTGAATTGCGGATGAACATCGTCAGAGAGGAGCTTGAACTGGTTCGCGATCTGTACGGCGACGAGCGGCGCACTGAATTGGTTGAACAGACCGGTGAGTTCAGCGTTGAGGACATGATCGCTGAAGAGGACATGGTCATTTCGGTCACACGCGCTGATTACATCAAGCGGTTCCCGGTATCAGGCTACCGCCGTCAGCGGCGTGGTGGACGAGGAAAAGCGGGGCACTCACCGAAAGATGAGGACGTCATCCGGCATCTGTTTGTCGCTTCAACGCATAATTACCTGCTGTTCTTCACAGATCGCGGTCACTGCCACTGGCTGAAGGTGCACGAAATCCCCATGCTGGGCAGGGCTGCACGTGGTAAGCCGATTGTCAATCTGATTGACATTGCGCCCGGTCAGAAGATCGCTGCCATGGTGAACGTGTCGAAGTTTGATGAAGATAAGTATATTTTCTTTGCAACCCGTAAGGGAACGGTTAAAAAAACCAGTCTATCTGATTTCAGTCGTCCGCGCAAAAACGGTATCAAGGCTATCAATATCGGCGATGATGACGTATTGATGCAAGCGGACATCACTGACGGATCCTGCGACATCGTCATCGGCAGCACGTCAGGTAAGGCTGTCCGGTTCAACGAGAAGGACGTCCGCAGGATGGGCAGGACTGCTGCAGGAGTCAGGGGGATCAATCTGGTGGATGATGCTCGTGTCGTCGGAATGGTCGTCATGCGTCGCGAAGGTACTCTGTTGGTTGCCTCCGAACGAGGCTACGGCAAGCGATCATCGCTGAACGAGTACACCCTGACCCGAAGAGGTGCTCAGGGTGTGATCACGCTGAAGACCAACGAAAAGACCGGACCGCTGATCGCCATCATGGAGGTAGTGGATTCTGATGACCTGTTTATTATGACCGCATCAGGTGTTGTGATCCGCCAGCCTGTCGAGCAGATCCGCACTATGGGTAGGATAACACAAGGGGTCAGGCTTATCCGGCTTGATGAGAACGACTCGATCTCTGACATTGCTAAAGTGGTGCGGGAAGACGATGGTGATGATATTGGCAAGACCGGTGTGGAAGAGCTTGACAGTGGGGATCAGAAGAATTTGTTCAGAGATAATAAGTAGATTGTTGGAAATCTGTAGTCGAACTTGAGACAAGTCCACTACAAACCCATTTATAAGTAATGGAAGATCAGCAATTCCAAATAATCGTCAGTGATCCTCGAAAAAGGATGATCCGGCGGCGGATCAGCGGGACGATTGCAATCTGTGCCTTCATGTATCTATGGGGCTTTCAGTTGATCGGACTGCAGATTGCTAAGGCTGTGCTGATCTTGTCTGCTGCAGCGAGTTCGCTGCTGATACCGCGCGATGAGACCTTTAATTGGGGTTTGAAACATAGCAGTGCAAACAAAAGCTATCTCATACTGCTCGGAGTCGCTATAGGGATAGTCTATCTGGCGGTTGCGTTCGCTCCGAAACTGCTATACGATGCTGATTGGGGCAGAATGCTGCCGTGGGTGATTGGGATTATGTTCTTAAGTGCCGGTGTTGAGCTGTTTGTGTTGTATTGCCGTAAGGTGCCGGAGCGTGGAGAAGAGGAAGGTTAAGGTTTGACGATGTATAAGATATTTACCACGAAGCACACGAAGACCGCGAAGAAAAAACTTTCAAAAAACTTCGTGCACTTCGTGATCTTCGTGGTGTGTTAATTGCAATGGTGTTTCAGACTGAGAGGCTGATTTTTCGCAGAGCGACGACTTCGAGTGATGATATTGAGATGTATTACAGGCTGTGGAACCACCCTAAGGTAATGGTGAATGTCGGTTTTCCGGATGGACTGGGGATGAGCAGGGATGACATACGCAGACTTTTTGAAAAACAGGTCAACTACAGCCGACTTGTCGTTATCCGCAAGGAAGATGACCAACGAATCGGTGAAGCCAAGCTGGGCAGACCTGACGGGAACGGTGTGTCTGAGACGGATGTGAAGCTGTTTCCCAAATATTGGGGGGACAACTACGGCAAGGAGATCAAGCGTGGTTTGGTGGACTGGCTGTTCACGAATGAACCGGACTGCCTGGCGGTGAAAGCCACTCCGAGGAAGACAAACATCGCTTCGATTAAAATGCAGGAGCATGTTGGAGGGGTGCAGATTGAACGGGGTGGGGATTATCCGGTCTGTATCAGAGTGAGCTACTTTCCTCCTGAAGAGCATTGGTTGTATATGGTTTTTCGAGGGGATTGGGAAGGGTAGGAGTGAGTGAAAAGAGAGCATTAAGGATATGCCGGTAGTAATCAGATATAAGGGTTATAGGTTTTTCTTCTATTCGAATGAAGGTAATCCTCGTGAGCCTTTGCATATACATGTTCGTAAAGGTGAGGCGCAAGCGAAATTTTGGTTAGAACCGGAACCTATGGTTGCAGAATCGTACGCGTTATCATCATCCGAATTAAGAGAATTATTAAGCGTTGCGATAGAAAACGCAGAGAGAATCAGGAGAGATTGGGATGAACATTTTAGCCAATAGACCTATAGCCATCAAGCTTTGGTTCGATGATAACACAATGTGGGTAGAGCTGGCAGACGGCAGGCAGTTGGGAGTTCCTCTGGCATATTTCCCGCGACTGCTTAATGCTACACCTGAACAGCGTGATGATTACATCATAGGCGGTGGTGGTATCGGGCTGCACTGGGATGATCTGGATGAAGACATCTCTGTGGAGAACTTGTTACTTGGAATCGGTGATATGACCGCAAGAAAACAAGAATTGTCGGCGGTTGAATAGTGATGATTGTAACACAATATTAAGATCTAATCAATGACCAAAAAACTTGAACATCTGAATTGGAAACCGAAGTGGGTGTCGCATCTTGGGTGCGTTAAGGGTTGCATTGACTACCTCGATATGGAGGTTTCAGATGCGTGGCTGTACGGTGCTACCGGGCATGCGTTCATTATCAATATGCACGAGGTCGTCTGCCCCAGCGGTCCGACCGCATGGAAATCTGAGATGCTGCACAAGCTTTGCCGGAATGTCGGCTACGAAACGACTGGACTGTTCTCCCACCGTGATATGCCGGATTTCAAGGAGACACGCAAGAAAAGCTGGGACTACATCCGCAAGTGCATTGACGATGGAATCCCATGCTTTGGATGGGAGCTGGCTGTGCCGGAATATTATGTGATTAACGGTTACGATGATGTTGGGTACTACTTTTCCGGACCGATCCCGGGACCGACCAAGATCCCGAAGCCGTGGGATGAACTTGCTGATGGTGAAATCGGTGTGATTGACATGTACAGCGTCAAGCAGATTGATCCAGCGGATGATGCGACAACTGTAAAGGAAGCGTTGCGGTTTGCGCTTGAGTTTGCCGAGAGTCCTGATAAATGGATCTTTCCAAAGTACAAGGCTGGACTTGAAGGTTTTGATTTGTGGATAAAGGCTTTGGAAACCGACACTGCCGACGGATTTGGGAATTCTTACAACGCTGAGGTGTGGTGCGAATGTCGGGTTCATGCGGTTGAATTTCTAAAAGAAGCAAAGGATCGTCTTGATCACAGTTTGTCAGGACTATTCGATGAGGCAATAGGACACTATGATATGGTGGCTCGAAAGCTAAGTAAAGTCGAAGATCTCTTCCCGTTCCACACGTTCAAACCGGACAGGATTAAGGATGAAAGCCGGAGAAGTCGTGCAGCGGAACTCCTTAAAAAAGCACGCAACCATGAAGAATCGGGATTAATGACGTTGGAGAAGATTGTCGCTGAATTGTAATTCTTTCCCGGCTTAGGAGAAGCCGGGGTACACGAAGATAAGACACTAATGAATATAGATTTAGAGCAGCGCATAGCAAAACTGATAGCGGAAGAGATTGAGATCGTTCCGTACGATCCGGTGTGGGTTAAGATGTTCAAGGATGAGAAGACAAGATTACATAAACTGCTTCCTGATGATCTGATAATCAGGATTGAACATTTCGGCAGCACTGCCGTTCCCGAACTGGCTGCAAAGCCGATTATTGACATGCTGGTGGAAGTTACGAGTCTGAATGAGACGAAGAAGCATATTGTGCCGATACTGGAAGATAGAGGTTATGACTACTTCTGGCGACCACCCCTAAGCAATGACTGTGATCCGGATGAGTACTATGCATGGTTCATCAAGCGAGACAATGACGGTAAGCGGACTCACCATATTCACATGGTGAAATCCGATTCAGAACTATGGAACAGGCTGCTGTTTCGGGATTATCTCACTGATTTCCCGAATGAAGCTAAAAGATATGAAGAGCTGAAAATATCGCTGTCAAAAAAACATCCACGTGATAGAGAAGAATACACAGTAGCAAAATCAGAATACATAAATAAAAACACATACAAAGCAATTACATATTACAACCTGCAAGCAGGTACAAACATTTAATAGATTAATTATGTACAAACGATCAAATAACAAACCACCGGTGCGAATCTCGGATTCTACCGTTTCGCGGCTGTCCAAGTATTATCGGACGCTGGTGTTCATGCAGAGCAAGGGTATCAAGACCGTCTCGTCAGACATCCTGGCGCAGTTTAACGGTGTAACCGCTGCACAGGTGCGCAAGGATCTCTCATGCTTCGGCGCATTCGGACGGCGAGGACTCGGCTATGATGTCGTTGACCTCAAACGCAATATCGCAATGATAATGGGATTGACCCGAACCTGGAAAGTCGCACTGATCGGTGTCGGCAACATCGGTCGCGCTCTAATTGACTACGATCAGTTCCGTCGGCAGAAGTTTGATATTGCACTTGCATTCGACAGCGATCCCGACAAAATCGGAAAGGTTATCCACGGCGTAACAGTACGTGATGAGGACAATCTTCAGCGGGACGTTCAGGCGGAAAACGTGGACATCGCAGTGATAGCGATTCCGGCTTCAGTTGCGCAGGGGGCGGTTGACCGTGTTGTCGCGGGTGGTGTCAAAGCGATTCTGAACTTCGCTCCGATAAACATCACTGTTCCTGAGGGTGTGTACATCCGTCATGAGAATATGGCAATTGAGATCGAGGCACTCTCGTTTGCACTGACCAATCCGGAATTGGTGTAGAACCGATCACCTGCGACCGAGTTCTGGAATTAACTGTAGTCGGGGTTGTCCCCAACCCCGACAGTCGGACTTGAGACAAGTCCGACTACAGTCTGTGCATTTTTTGTCACCACCGCTCACATCAACTCACTTTTACAGTGGATATTATTTCTATGACTTATCTGTTCCGTTACAAATCATCTATAAGCTGCTTAACCTACATTCTCTTCTTCATTTCACTGTCTGCACTGATACCGGTTCATGTTGTGAATGGGAACGAACTGTCAATTTTGTATTGGAACGACCGCCATGCCAACATCTCATCTCACAGTGATGTCATTGACGGAGACAGTGTTGAAGTCGGTTCTGCGGCGACTCTAACGGGGATGGTAAAACTGCTGAGAGCGATTGATCCTGAGATATTAACACTAATTGTCGGTGACGAGCTTGCAGGATCAGCGGTTGCTGCCAAGACTAAAGGGTTGTCAGAGATCAGACTGCTCAACGAAATCGGGATAGATGCGTTCAGCCCGGGACCACACTGCTTTGACTATGGATGGAAATCGCTGCTGACTATTTCAAAGAAGGCTGATTTTCCAATTTTACTGGCTAACGCCGTTTATTCGATAGATAGAAAAGTATCCCCGCTCCTACCTTCGGACACGATATTTCTCCGGAACGGTGTAAGGGTTGCTGTTGCGGGATTGATTGACGATAAGTTCAACAACACCCTCAACCACGAGCTAATTGCAGGATTGAGTGTATGGGATCCTGCATCAGCAGCTCGGGAGTTTGTGTCAAACAGAAGGGAAAATTCAGATATTCTTATAGTGCTGTCATGTTTGGGCTGGAAACAGGACAGCCTGCTTGCGACACAGGTCAACGGGTTGGATGTAATCATCGGCAGCAGCGATCTTGAGCTGTTTGACCCACCGAGAGAGGTCAACGGAGTGGTGATAACTCAGGCAGGTGGGTATGGACAGTGGCTGGGGCAGTTGAAATTTGATATTGACACTGTTAATCACAAAATAGTCAGCTTTGAGAGTCACATGCTGCCTGTCGAAAAAGGAGCAGCTTCAGCCGATCTGAAAGCGGTCAAACTGATTAACAAACAGAAGAAAGAACTAAAGAAACTGCATAATCCAATCGGGCTGCTTGAGACCGAATGGGAATATGTCTCGGACGGACAGTCCAACACAGCTCAGTGGATAGCGGACATGGTGCGATACATCGAGCCGAGGTCATGGGCTTCGGTGATTGACAATCGTGACATTCGCAAGGGACTGAAAGCAGGGCAGATTTTGGAATCGGACATGTGGGAGATATGCCCATACGACAACACTCTGATCGTGTTTCGTGTGGTCGGGGCGGAGTTGAAGCGGATGGTGAAGCATAAGCTCAAGAATCCACAGCCGTATATGACATGGAGCAACATCAATCTGAAAGCTGAAGGAGGAGAGATAATTTCGTTGACCATAAATGGTGAACCGATTCGCGAGGATAACTTCTACCTGATGACGACCACCGGTTCAATGTGGCGTAAGCTTGAGCAGTGGCTCGGTATTGATCCGGCAACCCGGCCCAATTTCACGCTGCCGGGTGTGACTCAACGCGGGAAAATGATTGAAGCAGTCACCAATCTCAAAACGATAAACTCACCACTTGACGATAGATGGGATGTGCAGCCGTGAAAGTGACACTGTTTATACCGTGTCTTGTGGATCAAGGATTTCCTGAGACAATGCGGGCAACCGCTGTGGTTCTTGAGCGTCTCGGGCATGATGTGTTTATTCCTCCGGAGCAAACCTGCTGCGGGCAGGCGCTGTTTAACGCCGGCTTCAGGAAGGATGCGCATGAGCTTGCTCAACGGTTTATGCGAGTTTTCGGTGGCGCAGAACATATCGTAGCTCCGAGCGGGTCGTGCGTTTCGATGGTGTCACATCATTATGAGCAGCTTTTCCCGTACAAGCTGTCATCCCCGGATCACCTTGATCTCGGAATCGAGAGCCTCAACAAGGAGTGGATAGCCTTGCGTGAACGAATCTGGGAATTTAGCAGCTTTTTAGTTGACAATTTGGATGTCGAGGATGTCGGTGCATATTTTCCGCACAGGGTCAGCTACCACGCATCGTGTCATGCTTTTCGTGAGTTAGAGATCAAGGATCAGCCGTTGAAGCTGCTGTGTGCGGTTGACGGTTTGGAACTGATAGAAGGTGATTGGGAAGACGAGTGCTGCGGATTTGGAGGTGCGTTCAGTGTAAAGTATGCCGAACTGTCACAGGCTATGGCAGATCGGCGAGCGGAAGCTCTATCCAGCGGAGGTGCTGAATATATTGCCGGTGTGGATGACTCATGCCTTCACAACCTGAGTCAGGCGTTCAAGCGGATTAGTAAGCCTCAGCGGACAATGCATATTGCGAGGATATTGGCGAATGGGAGGGGGGACTAAGGGGGTTAAAATCTCCCCTTCGCCCTTTCTTCTTTGCTCCCTTGATAATCCGTTCAACCTGTTCTATCCGTTGTGAGTCAACTACAGATAAAATCATTACTTGCCAGATTGAAATTCATGAACTATATTATCTATTTCAATCAAGGATTGCATCAGCCACTGACCGCTACACCCAAAAGACAGATTAGAGTTTGGACTCAATAAATTATCAATTCAATGATAACAGATATAAATCAATCACTTATGCAATGCAATGATATAATATCTCGCTTGTCTGCCCGTAAGCAAAAGCTACGGGAGTTTGGTGTTAGAACTTTAGGCTTATTCGGCTCCACTGCTCGAAATGAAGCACGGACGGATAGCGACATTGATTTTCTGGTGGAATTTGATGGTGTGGTTACTTTTGACAAGTATATGGATCTTAAATTTTTCCTTGAAGATTTATTGGAACACCGTGTGGATTTGGTGACGAGAAACAGCCTTAAACCATTGCTGAAACCATACATCGAAAAAGATATGGTTTATGTCACGTAATTATCAACTTTACAGTGATGACATCCTGGATGCTTGTCTGACTATCCTGGATTATACCAAGGGGATGAGTTTTGACCAATTTTGCGCCGATAAACGAACATATCAAGCTGTTCTGTACAATTTGGCGAAAATCGGTGAAGCAATCAAACATCTGCCTTCTACATTCATCAAAGATTATCCAGACATTGAGAAGCGTAAAATTGCGGATTTACGAAATATTATCATACACGGTTATTTTGTAGTTGATCAAACTATTATATGGGATATAGTCCAAAATAAAGTTCCACAACTTCGTGACCAACTTAATTAGCTAGCACTTCCTTGCATTGAAAAGTATGTTTATTGTCTGTCATTCCTGCGCAGGCAGGAATCCAGTAAGTGTATGTTAATACCGGACCCAGGGTCAAACCCGAGATGACAAATGGATTCCGAATCAAGCAGTCTGTCCGAGAATGTAGACAACCCGCTGTCAGGTCGCCGCACCTGACAGCCACATTATTGATACTACTTAAGTTACGCTGTCAACCACGGCGGGTTGACAGCGGATATTCGTATTCTCGGACAGACTGTCAAGTCCGGAATGACAGAGTAGATAATAATCTGCTTCATCCGTTTCATCTGCTGAGAAACCTTCTCACGGCACATACACCAGCTTCACCGTCTCAACCAAATCTCCGGAAGAGATCCTCGCAAAAAAGACTCCCGCACCTCCCAACACTTTGCCATTTACCATCATTTTCCCATTTCCGACTGAAAAGCGATCTGTTATAGAGTATATCTCCCGTCCGGTCAGATCGAAAACCGTCAACGTGACACGGTTGGAATGAGGCAACTCAAAATGCAGATTGACCATGCTGTTGAACGGATTCGGCGATGCTGTGACTGTGAACTGATCCGGAACTGTCGGCGCGTCCGATACGATTAGGTTCCGATCACGATAGAATGCGCCGATGTCAGCTCTCGTACCATCAGGATCATGCGGCGAGATAGGATCTCCGGCATCAATACATGGCGAATTCCACTGCAGGTGATAGTCACCATTGTCGGGATCTACGAACCTTGGATCAGCGTGAATTGAGCCTTCTCCAGGATCTACACCGATGCGGTTGGTGTCGTTGTCCCAATAGCAGTTGTAGGGGTATGTGACTACTTCTTCATTGTCGGTACCAGCAATAAAACCGTATCTGTTGTGCGCAAAGATGTTATTCACAGTTGTTATCTGACGCGGAACATTGATGTTCAATCCTGCCGAATCGGAATGTAAGAAATTGTTGTTAATAATGTTGACAAATCCGGTATTCAGACTCAACCATGCACCGTTCTCGATTACTGAATGTGAAAGATGTAGAAAGAATCGTCCTGATATGGAAAGTCCATTATGAAACTTTGACTCTGTGATTTCCAACTCCGATTCAACCTCATGATTCAGAGACACTTTCTCATAGAACTCACAATTCTCAACAATAATCTGACTACCATGTAATTCCAATGCTACCCCCCGTCCCCGTTCAACATATCGCAGAACTATTTCAGCTCGGTGATTGTCACACAGTAACCCAACCATCAGCGAGTCAACCTCATCCGCATTTTCGCGAGTAAGCACAATCGGTGCTTCTTCAGTTCCTTCAAGGATCAACAGTTCAGTAGCCTCAAGATAGTAATCCTCATGCAGGATAATCTCAGTGCCTGCTTCCGCACGGATGCTGTCGTAATCACCGCTGCCGATGAGGTGATAAGGTGAGTTCTCCCGCTTCAAGTCCAGCCAGTTGCCGTTGCCGGGAATGTCGTACCGGACAACTTCCGGAAACATAGGTGGACTCTGATCTTCAAAGCGGGGATCATAGCGATAAACCTTGCCGTATCCGGTTCCCTGATGGTTTGAACGATGCATATATCCTTTTCGCCATTGAGTCACCGACCCTGTTAGATGAATGAACCCACGTTCGTCCTGTTCTGGTCCCTGGTAAGCGTCAAAATCATCGTTCTGATGCTCGAAAGTAAATGACTCATCGAGTGCGATAAACGCACCGTCAAGGATGATTGAATGGCGATCCATATCATCAGGTCTATTGCCCCGATCCCAACCGTTCTCCCGACCGTTTGCAACAGTGTTTGCAATAATAATATTCCCTTCAGCAACTACACCGAGCATATCTTCGCACTCATCAGGGTCGAAACGACCTCTGTTATCCCCTGAGATGTATCTGACATCATCAATCAGTTTAATGTCATGACTGCACCCGACGGTTAGTACACCGTCCAGCACGCCCATTAATTCAAGCGGTGAATCAATGAAGACGATAGGATTCTCCTCAATATCAATTTCCTGCCGCAGTGAATCTATTTCACGGAACGGCATCCCTCGCGACCACGCCCACAGAATTGCAGTATTTTCATCAAGGATGAGCCGGTATTGCAGCACTCCATCCGGTTCACCGATGACCAAGCCTTCATCACGCGCTTCGCTGAAGTCTTGTGGAAAACGCCGGATCGGCGCACCGAATTGAGGGGGATATTCAAAGTGTGGACCTGCCTGAAACCTGCGGAATTCGTCACGTGATGTGGACAGTTGACCGTAGAAGTGGGGTGAATACTTTATTCCGATGAGGTCATTTGAGTGCACTCGTCCCCACAGTGAATCGCGATGCCAGAACCAGATCATTTCATTGAAGCGGGTGACTTCAAAATTGGTTAAGTAATGATACCGACAGAACGGCTCATTCGCCTGACCGGAGTTGATCCATACAGCGAGGTACCCGATTGCCAGCAGTGCGATAGTTATTACAATAGTGATTTTCTTTAGCATAATAGTGTCCTTCTATAAATTGTGCATTCTTACAGTCTTATCGTGTGGCACGGGTTACTTGTTACCCGTGTTTCATTAATAAAAAACATGGCAACGAGTAGCACATGCCACCCGACGCCGTCAGGTCGCCGTACCTGACGGCATCCTCGCCTCATCAATATGGTGTCAGCAGCGGAGTGCTGACACCGGATATAGAACACAAAGTGTTTAATGCATTCTCTTCGTGCTCTTCGTGGGCTTCGTGGTGAATTCCTTCTCCTACCTCCTCGTCATTATCACATTCACAGAATCAGCATGCACATCGTATCCCTCAACCGTTGCATTCAACTCAATTACCTCCTCCACCGCTTCGTCATCGAGGAAGAAGGACTCCTCCGTTCCTCTTAGCCATACTGTTGCGCTGCCGAGATCCTCCTCAGATGGGTACAGTCTGCCGCGGCTGGTGCTGAACAGCACCGGTGCATTGTCAACGAGTATATTGTGCCCGTCGCGGCATATCGCCCATACCCGTATGTTGCACGTGTCACCCTCACCACGCTCAAACAGCCAGTTGCCCGGGTCAACGTTGAGGCTCAGCTCGCCTTGTTGAAGTGGCAGCATCAATCCTGCATGACCACCGACTGAGTCAACTTGTTCAGTTCGGCAGTAAGCACTGACCGTGATCTGCTCGAATGTGTCACGTCCGTTATATGTCAATGCTGCAAACGCTACTCCCGGCGTTGGATCGCTGAATATGCCCCGGTTGCCCGTAAAACCGGGATTGATGCTGGCAAAGTCTTCATTAACCGAGAATACTACAGGAATGTTATCCGCAACCGGGTTACGCCATACATCATGAACCCTTGCCGACACTTCGATCTGCCACGCACCACCTCCGGCATCCCGACCGTTGAGGTTGAAATCAATATCAATATCCTCAGGAGGTCCTGATACAACCTGAACATCTCTAAGGTAGTCTTCGATTCCGGTCGGTTGCCCATTGGCGTCAAGTGTGAACGCTCTCAACAGTTGATAGCCTATTCTAAAACCGGGATTAAGCCTTGCAGTTGCAACACCGTTATCAGTAACCGACGTGTCCATATTAAAGGGATCGTTATAATTGATATTGCATGCCATAGGTGGCTCGTCTTCAGTGATTAACTCAAAGACAACCTGAGTCGGTATCTGCACAAGGTTACCGTGAATGTCTCTAACAGTTGCGTAAAGGGTTGATCCGTTCCCTCCGGAGGGTCCAAACGCTTCAATCTGTAGTGGATTCGCGGTAAGTTCAATCGAACTCTCTCCTCCCGCAATAAACTGCACCCAGGTCTGATTCCTGACTTCGCCACTCGGAGACTGCACCGTTCCCGTAACGGTTGAAACCCCCGACTGTTCACCCGGACGGAGGAACGATGTTGCCTGACCGTCCGCAGTGACGACACTTGACGGGTGCATTGTGCCGAGTGTCGGCGAAAACGTAACCATCGTCCCGTCACGCACCGGATTCCCGGCTGAATCGCGAACTGATGCGGTGATCAACGACTGCACGCCCCCTTCTCCGATTCGCAGCACAACCGGATCAGCAAGCATGCTCATCCTGTCAGGCGGTCCGGGTCGGATGTCAAGCTCGACATCATTACTCTGAATCAGGTTCTCCGGATCGTCAGGATTCCGCAGTTGAGCATTCAGCGTGACAATACCCGACGCTGCTCCCGCGATGAACTCAGTTTCAGCGGTGCCGTTTTGATCTGTTATCACCTGTACATCGCTGTACCGTCCCAATCCCGGATCGAGCACAAACTGGACAACCTTCCCGGGTGGAGCGATCCGGCTGCGGTTCGGGTCGAGGAAGCATGTTGCCCTTACCCAGACACTGTCATTAATTCCTGTAAACCGGTTTTCCGTTGACAGCAGGATACTTTGCACATTTTCTGGCGGTCTGATGTCAACAAAGATGGTGTCAGCGGTGCGGTATCTCGGGTTGCGAGCGATAATCCGGCACGGCTCACGATCACCTTGTGCATTCATCGAAACCAGTCCGATATCGGACAGCTCAACCTGTGCGATCCCCTGATTGTCTGTGACAGCCGAATTCGGGATGATCCCGTTGTTGTTGACGGAAAAGCCTATCTGCTCACCGGCAAGGGCTGCACTGTGCTCGTTCTGCATCAACACTGTGATCCGTGCGGTGGATATGCCGTTGTCCGCATAGATGTGGCTGCGGTTGCTGGATAGCCGGAGAATTCCGATGTCAGCCGCTTCCTCGATGACCTCGACGATGACCTCACCATAAACGGGAGGATTCAGATATTGGTTATCAACCTGACAGCGGATGACCATTCGTCCAAATCCACTTTGCGAGTGGAATGTCGCTTCAGCCAAGCCGTTGTTGTCGGTAACGTAGTCCGGTGTCAGCGATCCGAATCTTTCACCGCCTTCAACCGGGATCATGGAAAAGCGGATCGGTGTGGTAACAGTTCCGACTCCGTTGGCGTCGGAGACATAAGCGGACAGCTCAATTGAGACGCTGCTGCCTCGCGGTGCGACAAAAGATTGAGGATCAGCGGTCAGCGACAGTGCAAACGGTCGTACTGTGCCTTCGATCTCGATTGATTCCTGACTGCTGAATCCACCAACTTCAGCGGTTATTGTAGCTGTGGTCTCACCAAGCGGCGGGGAAACCGACCAAACCGCATCAACGAACCCGTCCGAATCGGTTGTGGCTTGTGCAGGAGTGACATCTCCCGGACCGTCCAAGGTCAATGTCAACTCCTCGCCGGAGACGGGTAGGTTGTCTTTCAGGTTAATAACGGTGATGGTAAATTCAAACTGTCGGGTGACAGAGTTTGGGGATATGACCGTTTCCGGCAGGTTGTCAAGGGCTATGTAATAGTTGTCCGGTTCGGGGGATGAAGGAGTGTTCTCATCGCACCCGACAATCAGTAGCATGACAGCAATTAAAAAGATAGTAATTCTAAACATGTGTGACTCCGATAATTCAACATTTCTCTATTCAAGATAATATATGTAACTTGCGCAACAAATGTGCCGGACTAAAATCTTGCCCCCCTGCTTGTTAGGGGGATTAAAAGGGGGGGTAGGATTCCTATGATCTTGTCATTCCGGACTTGACAGCCTGTCCGAGAATGGAAAATGTCCGCTGTCAACCCGCCGCGGTTGACATCCTAACTTATAGAATATCAATTAGGTGGCTGTCAGATACGGCGACCTGGCAGTGGGAAATTTGCATTCCCGGATAGACTGCTCGATCCGGAATCCATAGTTTAACACGGATGCACAAGATATGCAGGATATGCAGGATAGGAAAAAATCCTGTTTAGCCGTTTAATCCGTTTAATCCGCTTAATCTGTTGTGCATTTTGCTCTCCGGTTACATACAAGAGCATATTTTACGTCTTCAATTTCTTCTTCTTAGCTGCTGGAAACAGCACATTATTCAAGATCAACCGATACCCCGGAGAGTTCCGATGCAGTTCCAGATTAGTCGGAGGATCACCGACCATGTGACGATAATCTTCAGGATCGTGTCCGGCATAGAATGTGAAAAATCCTTGACCAAGATTGCCGTGAATATATTTTACTTCATCACGCCCCTCATATTCTCCCATGACTATGACCGACGGCTTAACCAACGACCTCTTGAAAGTAGTTGTTTGTCCCATAAAACCCTTGACCACTGATGTATGCGATTGCGTCAACATCGTCGGAACAGGATCATATTTAGCTGAAAACTCAAACAGAGTGAAAAAATCACCGGATTGACCACCTGGAGCACGTGAGCGAACGTTAGTCATGTCAATATCGGAAAACTCGTAAACACCCGGATCAGTAATTATCTTGAAATTGTAAAACGCTAAACATTTACTATAATCCAATCGTTTCTGAGCTCCAGTTTCAGGTGGCGTTCCATCAAACGGTTCTGACACAATATCCACACCCTCAGCAGACAATGCGATATCGTAACTGTCCGTCCCGGAACACATCGCAAACAGAAATCCACCCTTATGAACATAACCCTTTATCTCACGCGAAACGCTCTTCTTCATCTCACTGATTGACGGATATCCCCATTTAGTAGCACGAACATTTCCTTCACGCTGACGCTCCTGATACCACGCTGACGAACGATATGAACGCCAAAACTTACCCATCTGTCCGGTAAAATCCTCGTGATGAAGATGTAGCCAGTCGTATTCGCTCAATTTACCTCTAAACACATCATCATCGTAAATCTGATCAAACGGTATCTCCGCATAATTCAACGCCAACATAACCGCATCATCCCAAGGATCTGTCCCTTCAGGCGCATATACTCCAATACGAGGCGCTTTCTCCAACGGAACAACCTCCATATTGTTCTGCTCAATCTCACTGTAGATAGTTGCAATTTGCGATCCGTTCACTTTCTCAAACGTAACTCCGCGCACTCTGCATAGCCGTTCAAGTTGCGAATAATCATCCAACAAAAACGACCCGTGACGATAATTTAATAACCATTCAGCCTTACCACCTTGCTTGACCGTCCAAAATGCTATTCCATACGCTTTCAAGTGATCACGCTGTGCTAAGTCCATCGGGATTAGGATTTTGCCGGCGATGGCTGAATTGATGCTAAGGAACAATATCAGGATAAGGAGTATCGACATTTTGGGGAGTGCCGACATTCCTGTCGGCACAGCACGGACAGAAATGTCCGTGCTCCCTAACTTCTTGTCACACCGCATAATACTTCCCATCAGGATGATGAAAAACCACCGCAGACACCGAACTCTCCGGGTGCATCATCATACCGTCTGTCAATGTAATACCAATATCCTCAGGCTTTAACAGGTTGAATAATCCTTGCTGGTCATCCAGATCAGGACAAGCAGGATATCCAAAAGACAGTCGAATACCGTGATACTTTGTTTTGAAAATATCTTTCAATGTCAATTCCGGTGAATCAGGAATCCCCCAATCGGCTCGCATTTGCCTATGAACGTATTCGGCAGTTGCTTCAGCAATCTCAATCGCTAATGCCTGCAAAATGTGAGAGTCCAACAATCGTCCCTGTTCACGCATTTCAGCGGATCGTTCAGCGGTATCAATACCGGATGTCGCAATAAACAGTCCAACATAATCACCACCTTGATCTTCCGATCTAATCCAATCAACCGCCGATAATCGTTGTTTATCCTGCTGACGTGGGAAACTGAACGAAACCTTTTGGTCATTATCAGGGGCTGTCAGGTGCGGCGACCTGACAGCGGGATGTATGATAATTGATTCACCTTCAGTAGTAGCCTTGAACCAACGATAAATCACTTTTGGTGAAAGAATTTTATCGGCAATTCCTTCGGTAATGACATCTTTTATCTGCCTGCGGAGCTTGAGAATCTTCTTGTTATGAGGATTGTTCATCTTTTTCTGAACACCCTTTACACCGAGATGCTTGCCCAATAACATCTGATTATTGAGAAATGGTAACACTTCGCTAAGCTTGATGTCAGTTAAAACATGGCGTTCCAAATCTGGGGGAGTTGGGACATCAGTTTTTATCCAAACAGAGTCCCCGCTGTCAACCCGCCGTGGTTGACAGCGATCTTGTGCAGTGTCAATTGTGTGGCTGTCAGGTGCGGTGACAGGAGAGCTGGATGTGTCTACTTCAGGATTAACAACATCATTACAAATCGTCAAACCCATCATCGCATCGGACGCATAAAACACAGCTCCCTTATACGCCGGAGCAATCCGTTCACGCGTGAATTTCTTGGACAGAGCCGCTCCACCAACAATCAATGGAATATCTATACCTGCCGCCGATAAATCAGCCGCTGTATGAACCATCTGTTGAGCGCTTCGCACCAATAATCCTGATAATCCGATCATATCAGGCTGATGCTCTTGGACTGCTTCAATGATTGTTTCAGGAGCAACCTTAATGCCCAAATTGATAATCTCGAACCCATTATTGGACAAAATCATATCCACCAAATTCTTGCCAATATCGTGAACATCACCCTTGACAGTTGCGAGCAACATTTTCCCTTTGGTAGTCATAGATTCACCCGGAGGAAAATGTGGTTTGATCTGATCTACCGCTTTCTTCATCACTTCAGCGGATTCCAACACCTCAGCTACGATCAAGCGATTGTCGCCAAACAACTTGCCAACCTCATCCATCCCAGCCATCAACGGTCCATTGATAATCTCTAACGGCTTCATCCGACTCAACAGTTCGTCAATGTTATCAGTCAATCCTTCGCGACGCGCTTCTATTACTGCTTGGGTGATCTTTTGTTCAGTGGTAAGTCCAGCCCATTCATCCTCACTTGAAGTTACCTTTGTGTCGCGGAAGTATGCGGTTAATTCGTTGATAGAATCGGAATCACCTTGCATTAGCACGGCTTCAGCCAACGCAATTTCATTGTCCGGTATGGACGGATAACGCTTCAGTTTCTGCGTATTGACAATGGCAAAGTCCAATCCAGCTTTGGAAGTCAGATACAGAAACAGTGAGTTCACCACCTCACGACCCGCAGGTGGTAATCCAAATGACACATTAGATACACCGAGTATAGTCAAGCAATTCGGATATTTTTGCTTAACGGCACGTACACCTTGAATGGTCGCCTTAGCTGAACCGATATAGTTGGGATCACCCGTCCCGGCTGGAAACACTAACGGATCAAAAATTATGTCACCATCAGGAACATTGAACTCATCCTTCAGTATCCGATAAATCTTGTCGGCAACTTCTAATTTTCTCTCAACAGTTACTGCCATGCCTTGGTCGGGATCATCATCAATCAAGCCACATACCAAAGATGCACCAAACTCTTTCGCTAATCCAACCACCTGTCGCAACCGTTCACCACCATCCTCAAGATTGACCGAGTTGATCGCAGGCTTCCCACCGATTTGCTTCAGTCCAAGCTCAACGACTTCGGCATCAGTAGTGTCCATCATCACCGGAACACGCACTTTGCGTAACATCGGACGGAGCACATTCACAAAATCGCTAACTTCATCGCGGTCAGGATTTGCCGTACATAGGTCCACTACCATTGCGCCCTTATTGACCTGCTTACGACCGATTTCAGCGGCTTCATCCCATTTACCGGTACTGATCAATCGTTTGAACTTACGGCTACCGATAGTGTTAGTCCGTTCACCGACAAATATGGGACGATTGTCAGCTTCAACCGTTACCGATTCCGCTCCTGCGAGCGATGGATAATGGCCGTTTTCCACTAATTTACGAGGTTTCACGCCATCAACAACTTCCTTCATTGCACGTATATGATCCGGTGTAGTTCCGCAACATCCACCGACCATATTAATGAACCCTTCACATGCAAATCGTCCGATAACCTCTCGGAACACGTCAGCATCCTCGCTATAATTCCCATCAACATCCGGTAACCCGGCGTTGGGCCACACAGTTACCGGAAACCGTGACAGACGAGCTAACGTCCGCAAGTGATCCGTCATCATTGCCGGACCGGTAGCGCAATTGAGACCGATTGAGAACAGATCATAACCGGACATGGTATGATACAATGCTTCAATGTTTTGACCTGCGAGCATCGTTCCACCCATCTCAATGGTTACTGATACACAGACAGGAGCGTCACGATTTTGATCTTGTTGAGCTTGTCGGATTCCTTGCAATGCTGCTTTGAGGTTTAGCGTATCCTGCATAGTTTCCAACAACAAAATGTCTGCTCCACCTTCTAACAATCCTGATGCGTAGATGTAGTACGCATCTTTCACCTCGTCAAAAGTTATGCCCCCGGTAACAGTGATACTTTTGGTGCCGGGTCCCATAGAACCCATGACGTAAACTCTGTGTAAATCACCGTCATT
Organism: uncultured bacterium; assembly: GCA_964627035.1. Taxonomy (GTDB): domain Bacteria; phylum Electryoneota; class AABM5-125-24; order Hatepunaeales; family Hatepunaeaceae; genus CAZVKN01. The sequence goes on from CAZVKN010000018.1 coordinate 46,247, forward strand.
CCTGCCTACATCACTGTCATTCCTGCCTATATCACTGTCATTCCTGCCTATATCACTGTCATTCCTGCCTATATCACTGTCATTCCTGCCTACATCACTGTCATTCCTGCGAAAGCAGGAATCTCCTCCCAAAACAGTAGCATCTGTAAGAGATTCCTGCTTTCGCAGGAATGACAGATTAGTCACCGCTTCATTTGCCAATTCAGCCGACTTCCGAGCCAATTCCCGCGCACGCTCCTCAATGCCATACTCAGCCATTACTATCGGTGAACCGTTGAAACTGTTAGTCTCAATAACATCCACACCGGCTTCAATGTAGGCTTCATGTAATCCAAGCACTATATCCGGCGCATAAGCATTGAGCATCTCATTACTACCGACAAACTGCTCTCCGCCGAAATCATCAGCGGTAGGCTCAGCTAGTTCCAATCCCGTTCCGGTAGCACCGTCAACGACAAGGATTCGTTCAGACAGCAGCCTATCAAGCTCAGCTCGATTCTTCTTATCTTCTTTCAGTGTCCTCGCCAAAGGAGACCTCGTTATTTGCAAGGTTTGGGTGGGAAATCACTCTTGCGAGTCATCTCAGCACCGTGTGCCAGACACGCCCGAATATCAATCTCTTCCAGTTCCGGATGTTGTTCAAGTATCTTCCTAGTGTCTGCTCCAACAACCATTTCATCCAGAATGGCGGAAACCCAGATTCGTGTGTCCCGGATGCATGCTTTTCCAAAACAGACTTCGGGATCGGAAGTTATTCGTTCTAAAAGTTCTTTGTGTCTCATTGTATATAAAATTGCTTTTATTGAATTTTAAGTGTGAGCATCTGCATCCCCACAAACTGCACCAACTCTGTTGTATGCGTTATTTCTGTGAGGGCACATCCTTTTCCAGCTCAGCCACTAACAGAGGAAGTTCCTGCTTCACCACTTCCCAAACAACCACAAAGTTTGTGGTCAGATAATCGTGAACTATTCGATTACGCATTCCGACTACTTTCGTCCATGGGATCGGATACTCTTCTTTTGTCTTATCTGACACATGATTTGCCGCTTCACCGATGATCTGAATGAAGTGCATAAGTGTATAGCGAAGATTCTCATCTTTGTCATATTCCTCGCGAGTTTTCCCTTCTTATTTTTGTATCGCGTTTTGGGCAAAATCAAGCATATTTCCCAAGTATAGCATATCATCCTTTTTCATACACTACCTCCGAATGAAACATTGGATGATTACGTAACCGTTTATTTAAGAATTCCTCGGCAACAAAATCAATCCTCCTTCCTCCGAACAGATCGGACAGCTCTCTTTCAATATCAAATATCCCAAATCCAACAGCATGATCCGGTTCAAATTCATACAGCACATCCACATCGCTGTCTTCACGGAAATCATCGCGCAGAACCGACCCGAACAGCCACAGTTTACGGATGCGATTACGGCGACAGAAGTCAGTTAATTTTTTGTTGTCAATCGGGATTTTAAGCGGCATAGTACACAACTTTCAATTCAGCATTTGCATTGGTTTTATTAAGGATGTCATCTACCTGTTTCATTACCGGGTCTTCAATGAGAAATTCCTGACAGTTTTTACACTGCAACACAGGTAACTTTTTGAGAATTACAATAGATGTATCACTTACTTTGAAGGGTAAATCGGTTTTAATATGTTGCAACTTAGAACCGCATACATGGCAATTCATCTTATTTTCTCCTTCGCAGTGAGATAGGTTAAGTTGTAGTCGGGGTTGTCCCCAACCCCGACGTCGGGCTTGAGACAAGCCCGACTACAAACACCCCAACTTACTGCTCTTACTGTAACTTCTAAATATCTCAATCACTTCCAACGCACGTTCAGCCTTCCCAAACGGCGGCATGATATACGCTCCCGCTGAACGTGATGCACACTTGATCAGCGATTCCGCAGCTATCTCAACGCCGACTTGCGCGGCGGTCTCACGATCTTCAATAGGTTTCAATCTATCGCGGATTGGTTGAGGAACTTCCATACCGGGGACTTCATTGTGGAAGAATTCGGCATTACGATAATTAGCTAACGGTAGTATCCCAACCAAAAACGGTATCTTGCGAATGTTAGCCTTATCCAGAAATTTGAAATAAACCTCCTCGTCAAACACCGGTTGCGTCAACACAAACCGAGCCCCACTCTCAATCTTACGGTGTAGCCTGTCAATTTCCAGCTCAAGATCAACCGCTCCCGGATTGGCGCCGCATCCCAAATGAAAACTTGTCCCGCGAGGTATCGGATTGCCGATCAAGTCCGTGCTATGATTCAAATTATCACCAATCCGCAATAACCCAATCGCATCCACATCATACACTGCCGTCGCCATCGGATAATCACCTAACTTTGGTGGATCACCTGTAACACACAGGATATTGTTGATCCCCAAAGCTTCTGCACCGAGCAGATCCGATTGCATTCCGAGAATATTCCGGTCTCGACAGGTGTAATGCACAATCGCATCCATTCCGGGAACTCTCTGTTGAATGAGAGTACCGAGTACCATCGCTGATAATCTCGCCGAAGCTCTCGGACCGTCGGGAATATTTACCAACGTAACACCGGCATCACGTAACTTACGTACTCCATCTGTTACCCGCTTGACTGCCGGACTGCGCGGAGGATGAATCTCCACCGAAAACACGAATTCACCACTGTCCAGTGCTTTTGACATCGGACTTAGGTCGTGATACGGTGTAACCTTCACCTTCTCTTTAGGCTGTTCCGGCTGTGGTACGGTAGTAGGGATGACAACCTTAGACAGTTCAGGCACAACCGCGCGTATCGCCGCATTCATCGTACGAGTATATTCCGGCGTACTGCCGCAACATCCTCCGATAATGTTCACACCGGATAAAACCATCCGCTTAGCGTATTCAGCGAAGTATTCAGGAGTAGCCTTGGTAATCAACCTCCCCTCAACCCATTCCAACTCACCTGCATTAGGTTGAATGGCTATCGGTTTGTCGGTTGTTTCACGCAACAATTTAGCAGCTTCCAACAGCTTGCTGGGACCTATGGAGCAATTGATACCTATCGCATCCACATCCAAACGATTCAATTTGGCGACAATCCCTTCCAACGTAGCACCCAGATAGGTCTCGTTCCAATCCGATAGAGTGAACTGAGCCATGATCGGAACATCACTCTGATTCCGTATCGCTTCAATTGCAACGATCAACTCAGCCGGATTGATCATCGTTTCAACAGAGATCAGGTCAACACCCCCTTCAATCAATCCACGCGCCTGATCCGCAAACGCATCACGCGCATCACACGGTTCTATCAACCCAAGTGGAGCTAACGGCTTTCCGAGCGGTCCCATTGATCCTGCGATAAATGCATCTCGCCCCGATTTTATTATTGCTTCTTGCGCAACCTTGACGCTGGCTCGGTTTATCTCGATAACTTTATCAATCAGACCGTGAGGATTCAGTTTATACCTGTTGGCACCATAGCTATTGGTCTCAATCAGTTCCGCACCGGCTTTGAGGTAATCTTCATGTACCGATAAGACCAATTCCGGTTGAACCAGATTCAGCTCATCAAAACAACGGTTGACATACACCCCACGAGTGTATAGCACTGTGCCCATAGCACCGTCAGCGAGTATGGGAGGTCCCTGAAGTCGTTTGCGAAAATTTTCTGTTTTAGTCATTACGATAGTTATCGGTTTATTGCGTTCAGATTGTAACAAGGATGATCATGATAATGAATTCTATCAGTTCAGAGTACAATCTTTAGATTGTCTTCAAATAGCTTGACTCTCAAGAGCAATCTAAAGATTGTACTCTAAACCTCTGAAACACAAATCCTGTTTATCCTGTTCATCTTTGTTACAAATTCTTCATACCGTTTAATTCATCATCTGTTTAAGCCGCTCATCAGTAAAATGTTTACTCAACGGATCAAGCAGCAGATCAAGGCTGCCCGCAAGTATCTCGTCCAACCTGAAGATGGTTATCGGCACTCTATGATCTGTAACTCTACTCTGTGGAAAGTTATACGTGCGAATTTTTGCAGAACGGTCACCGCTGCTAACTTGCGAGCGGCGCTGCGATGCCCGCTTGCTGTTCTCCTCATCAATAGCCAACTGAAACAGTCGTGCCCGCAGCACCCGCATTGCCTGATGCCTGTTTTTCATCTGCGATTTTTCATCCTGGCATGAAACCACAAGTCCTGTTGGCAGATGTGTGATACGGATTGCCGACTCGGTTTTATTGACATGCTGCCCACCAGGTCCGGAAGATCGGAAAGTATCAATACGAAGCTCGGTTGGATCAATCTGGATGTCAATCTCCTCAGCCTCCGGTAAAACCGCAACTGTTGCAGCAGACGTGTGTATTCTGCCGGATGTTTCAGTTTGTGGTACTCGCTGCACACGATGTACACCGGATTCCAGCTTTAACCTGCCGTATGCACCGTCCCCGGAAATCGAAACGATCACCTCTTTAGCACCACCGATAGCTGAGAAATTACCGGATATGAGCTTGTATGACCAACCGTTCTTGTCAAAGTAATACTTATACATTGAAAACAGATCAGCGGCAAACAGCGCAGCCTCATCTCCTCCGGTTCCAGCCCGGATTTCGAGCACAGCGTTACGGTTGTCCTCTTCATTAGGCGGGATCAGGAAAGTGTATAATTTTGACTCAAGACTGGCTATTTCCGTCTCAAGCCTCGGTATTTCCTCACCTGCTAACTCGGCTAATTCGGGATCACCCAACAGTTCCTGATGCTCGGTCAGGTCATTACGAACAGCGATTAAGCTGTCACGAGTTGCGATTAGCTCGCTTAAACGACGATGTTCGCGGGAAAGCTCGGTCATTCGCTTTGGATCTGTGGCAATTTCAGGTCTGACCATCTCGGCTTCCACCTGCACCAATTTCGAATCTGCTGAGGCGATTATGTCTTCTATGGACATGAGATCATGCCTTTTCAGTTAAATCTGATAAACTTACTAAGTTATAGCATTAAATGTACTTTAACAACTTTACCCACAATTAATTCGACTTTCACTGAACCAAATGATCTGCCGTGCAGCCTCTATTCTTGCTGCAATAATCCCTTGTTTGGTGGAGGCATCCTGATTATATTTGTGGATGAAAACGAATCGTCACTCATTAGCTTCATTTACTGATGTTTCACATTATTGAACATACCGCTGATATAGCCATACGACTTGAGGGCGAAAACCGCATAGCGCTGTTCAGATCAGGATTTGAAGGGGTGATCCACCTCTTGACCGATGGGATTGAATTTGATCATGATATGGTGACAGCAATGTCCATAACAGCAGATGGGCATGACTACGAGGAGTTGATGGTCAATGCGCTGAATGAGCTGCTGTACTGTTGTCAAAATTTGGGCTGGATACCTCTTTCAGTTGACAGCTTATCTGTTGACAAACACAAAATGCTTACAGCTACAATTTCAGTTCTGAAGAACAAAGCAAATATATTATTGATTCGCGAGATTAAGGCTGCAACCTTTCACAATCTCACAATTGAAAAGATTGACAATAAATGGCAGACAACAGTCGTTTTCGATGTGTAACGGCTTAATTAAACTTAGTGGCAATGAATCACACCGATCAGGAATCATTCCGAAATAAAATAGCAACTGTGGATGATTCCGGTAAACGTGAATGGATCTACCCAAAGAAACCGAGCGGGCAATTTCACCGCGCTCGTGCTCTGGTCAGTCTGTTTCTCCTTGCTGTTTTCTTTGCCGGACCGTTTGTAAAGATTAACGGTCAACCGATTTTGCTTCTGAATATACTTGAGCGGAAGTTCATCATCTTTGGAATGGCTTTTTGGCCCCAGGATTTTCACATTTTCGTTCTTGTGATGATCTCTGCGATAGTGTTCATTGTTCTATTCACTGTGGTTTACGGTCGGGTCTGGTGTGGTTGGGCATGCCCGCAGACGATTTTCATGGAGATGGTGTTCCGTAAGGTTGAATATTTGATCGAAGGAGGCTCCCGAAAACAAAAAACACTCAATGAGCAGGTGTGGAACTTTGAAAAGATTGTTAAAAAAGGGTCAAAACAGATTGTATTCTACTCGATCTCGTTTTTGTTCGGAAATCTGTTTTTAGCGTACATTATCGGTATTGACCAACTATTCCAAATTATTACCGACCCACCGTCTCAACATGCTGTGGGCTTAACTGTGATGATTTTGTTCTCCGGTATGTTCTACTTTGTGTTCGCATGGTTCCGTGAACAGGCTTGTATAATTGTCTGCCCGTACGGTCGGTTACAGGGAGTTTTTCTCGATAAGGACTCGATTGTAGTATCTTATGATAACATCCGCGGTGAGAAGCGGATGAGTGTGGCTAAGGCGGAAAATGATCCTGAAACCGGTGACTGCATAGACTGCTTTCAGTGTGTGAAGGTTTGCCCGACCGGAATTGACATCCGTGACGGCACTCAGCTTGAATGCGTCAACTGCACCGCATGTATTGACGCCTGCGACCACATCATGCAGGGCTTGAAAAAACCTGATGGGTTAATCCGGTATGCATCGTACAATTCGATTCATAAAGGGAAAAAACTGACACTATCGCCGCGTATCATCGGATATTCAGCCGTCTTAATTTTATTACTGGCTCTTATATCATATTTTATATTCGGTCGAAATGACATTGAGACCACTATCCTGAGAACGCCGGGGACTCTCTATCAGGAGTCCGGCAATGATATGATCAGTAATCTGTATTCCTACAAAATTGTCAATAAGACATTTTCAGAGATTCCGATACGATTGGAGACCGATTTCGATGAAGCACGGATAAAAATGGTCGGTGGTGATATTGTTGTTGTTCCGGAGCAGCAGGTCGGTGAGGGCGCATTTTTTATCGAAATCCCACGGGCAAACCTGCACTCTGACAACGTCTTTTTACAGGTCTCTATTGTCAGCGGTGACAACGAATTGGAACGAGTCCGAACGAGGTTCATCGGACCACACAGACGCGTTAATCAACAATAAATGAGGATAACATGAAGCAACCTGACAGCAAAGTTTTCATCGTTGATGATGAACCGAGCTTGCGCAAGACTTTTCAGGCGTTTCTCGCTCGGGAGGGTTATGACATTGAGCTGTTTGAAAACGGTGCACATGTTCTTGCCACTCTTGAGGAATACCTTCCGGATGCAATTCTCCTCGATGTGATGATGCCGGAAATTGACGGATTTGAAGTCTGCCGCCGGATTAAAAACAACCCGGAGTGGCAGCATATCCCGGTCGTGCTCGTCACTGCACTAGACACTCGTGAAGCACTGTTGGAAGGATTTGAAGCAGGCGCTGATGAGTTTCTCATCAAACCGGTCAGAGGTCAGGAGCTGCGCGTACGGATACGTTCCATGCTCCGCACCAAGCACTACATGGACGATCTGAAAGACAACGTCAGGATGAGAGAAGAACTGACCAACCTGATAGTACACGACATGAACAATCCTCTCGCATCGCTGTTGATGTATAGCGAGCTGGTAAAGAGGCATAAGCCTGATGCCGAGAAATGCTGGGAATATGTAGGTAAGATACAGCTTCAGGCACGACGAGTAGAATCGCTGGTCAATGACATGCTTCTTGAAGCAAAGATCGCCCATAACATGCTCATCCTTAACCGTGAAGTTGTGAACATGAATCAATTCATTAGAGACACACGAAAAAATCATGGAGATGTAGCAAAGTTGAAAGATATTGATTTTATCATTGAAACTCCTGCTGATGAGATTTTCTTCTCAGTTGATGCTAACCTTTTCCGGCGTGTGATTGACAACCTGATGTCCAATGCACTGAAATTTGCCCCACCCAAATCCAAACTGATACTAAAAGCTGAAGTGCCGTTGGAAGAGCTGGATTTCAGTTCTAACGGTTACCAAGCTCGTATTAAAGTGATAGACGAAGGACCCGGCATATCGGATGAAAACAAAGAGATGATTTTCGACAAATTCTCAATGGCGGACTTGAAAAAGAGCGGTGCCTCCGGATTTGGCTTAGGACTATCTTTCTGCAAAATGGCGGTGGAAGCTCACGACGGGCGGATATACGTGACCGACAATCATCCACACGGTACAACATTCATCGTCGAGGTTTAGAGTTGCCGATCACTGTTAAAACAGTTCGCACGAGCAAGGGAAAAAACGAATTCATCCGCTTCCCATATCGGCTGCACAGAGGGCAACCGTGTTGGGTGGCACCACTGATATCCGAAGTCAAGACCTCACTAAATACTGACCGAAATCCATTCTACGAGCACGCTGAAATCGAGATGTTTCTTGCATACCGTGACGGCAGACTCGTCGGCAGGATAGCAGCTATCATTGATCAGAATTTCATCAATGTCCGCAATGAAGCTGTCGGTCTGTTCGGATTTTTTGATGCTATTGACGACGACTATGTTGCAAAGGCGCTCTTTAACAGTGCCAGTGCCTGGCTGCGCGAGCAGGGGATGATCAGGATGTTGGGACCTGCCAATCCCTCCATGAACGATGAAGTAGGTGTGCTGGTTGACGCTTTCGACGAATTGCCGGCGATTAAGATGGTGTGGAATCCGTCGTACTATCCTGTCCTGTATGAACAGGCGGGCTTCAAGAAGGCGATGGATCTATGGGCTTGGACGATAGATCAGACAAGCATCACGGATAGACTAATCAGGGTTGGTGAGAAAATCGTCAAGCGGACAAAGGTGACTTTTCGCCATCCCGATATGAAAAAGTTTAATGATGAGATTGAACTGTTCCGCAGGATTTACAACAAAGCATGGGTTGAGAACTGGGGGTTTGTGGCATGGACAGAGGCTGAGTTTCAGCATGTGGCTAAGGGGTTGAAGCAGATTATAGATCCCAAATTGGCATTGATAGCGGAGGACAACGGCACTCCTATCGGGTTCCTGCTTGCATTGCCGGATATGAATGTTGCTCTCAGGCGATTGAACGGTCGGCTGTTTCCGTTTGGGCTGCTTAAGCTGCTGTGGTATTCACGCAAGATTGATCAGGTCAGGGTTGTGATTATGGGTGTGGTTGAAGACTGTCGCAATCGTGGGATTGATACAGCGATGTATTATGAAAGTTTCCGCATAGGCATTGAAAACGGATATAAGAGTGGCGAGATGTCGTGGGTATTGGAGAACAATGAACCTATGAACAGGGCGTTGAGAATGATGGGGGCAAGGAAGTATAAGACGTATCGCATGTACGAGAGGTTACTCCAACACCACAACAGATCTTGATTTGGATCTATTTAGATTTCATCAACTGCGGATAACTGCATTTCTTGATGTGCTGTATGGAACATCCCATCTGCATGGTCGAGTTAATCTGAATCACACAGGATTTTAAAATAAGTAAATATCAGTACTAAATATAAAATTTAAAATTTGGACGTCTGATCTTGATATCAGGATTGCTTACTAGTGTCATGTCAATCTTGTAAAGTCGCATAATATTTATTATATTATCTTCAT
>CAZVKN010000019.1:0-54628 GCA_964627035.1 uncultured bacterium
AAGCAGTCCTTAACTTATTGTACAATTTTGTCCAATACGTTCTGACGTCAAACAGACACCTGCAATCCGGGAATCATCTCCGGCATCGGTCGCACAGTTATGCGGGCTTCAGCTACCTTGTTCAGGTTCTTCTCTTTTGCGTGGTATCCTCCACCATTATAGATGCCCGCAGCAAAGCTGCCGTAACGTCCGGCATACTTCTTGTTTACAGACTTTTTGTAGTCACCGTCCATCTCTCCACCGAAGTAGCCTCTGACAGTGAATCCAAAATCCGCTGAGTTGAACAGTCCGCTTCGCTCAATAAACATCTTACCTATCATCCGGTAGTAGTTCAGGTTTTGCTCAAAGTCGAGCCACGGCATGTGAACGAGCCCAAGCTCAATGTTCGGTTTGGTGATGAAGCCGACATCGTTCAGCTTGAAATAAGCATAGGCATATTTCAGCCTTACTTCCATATCACCTTCATCGTCCATGTGAGCGTCCAGCGTGATTCGTGAATCAAGAAAAGGTGTGATACCTTTCTTTTTAATCGTCAAATAAGCGCGTTCGACTGCCCAGTAGTCGTAGTTTTCACCGTCGCTATCCTCACCGGATACGTATGACAGGTAATGCTTTGCACCTATTGATATTCCGCTTAAACCTTTCGGAAGATCCCCTGCCATAACAGCAGAGAACATGGGGCAACTAATAAAAATTCCAATCAGAATGATTGTTGCAGATTTCACTTTGAAACCTCAAGATAATTTGAATTTATAGTATTCTAAGACTGGCAGCAAATTTGTCAACCAATTTTACACAGTATAAAGCCTGTTTGTTGAATTGCATTATAAATCTGTACGGATAGCAAGATTGCACCGTTTGCTGTAGTCGGGCTTGAGACAAACCCGACTACAATTTTTCGATCTATTGTCATTTAATCAGTTAATCGGCAATATCAACTATTCAAAACACCACCTATTATTCTACTTAAAATTCAATTATTAGGATTTGGTTAGGACATTCATAGGTTGACAGTCAATCATTGTTAATCTATATTAATCTAAGCTCACTTCAGTTCATATTACAAGGCTGTCAACAATTAAACTTCCCATTATTTGGAGTGTTAACATGTCTTTCAATCGGTTACTTCAGTTTCCTATTCTACTGTTGCTGATAATTTTCACGATCTTTATCAATAGCAGCGTTCACGCCACCCGGGCTCCAACACTGCCGACAAATCAAGTGTGGTCGGATCCGCTGGACAGTTATGCACCGATTCGACCGGATGATATTCACCGTTTTCCGCGGCGTGATCTCGCCAATTACATCGGTCAGCTTGAGCGAACCTGTCTGTTTCTCGACAGTATGCAGGAACATGACGAGGAGGATCAAAACTTCGGAGGACTCCACGAAGGTGAAGGCAATAGATTGTGGGGAATCGTTGAAACCGATAACACGCAGGAGTCAATCCGCGTGTGGTGCGAATATGCTTCATTCTTTGAAGATCCGGACAGATTCAGGCAGAATGTAGATGATGCATGGACATATTGCGACAGCTTTCCTGCGTGGGATGAGGGTCCCGACGGTGAGATGTATGGACTGCATAACAGCGGTTGGGGGCTGATAGCTGAAATGGGCTTCAGAACGACATATCAGGACACGAGTCGTCGTTGGTACGGGATCAACTGTGCGGATCATCTCGTTGAGCACACTCCTGAGATAGAAGTGGATATGGAGGATCACCTGATGCCGTTGGTTGCCGGATGGGCTGCAGGAACACTTTATGAATATGGAGTTTTCGAGGACAACGAGGAATACAGAGAGGCAGCCGTTAGAATCGGAGAGGAAGTTAAGGCATGGATTGACGGTGACCTGAATCATCTCCACGCCAATGAAATCTGGGCTCTGTCCGGTGGTACTGCAATGTGGGGTGTACTCAAGTCAGTTGGGCAGGTGGATTCGGCTGGAACCGCCGATTGGGCGATTGAGGCATTGGAGGAAATGGACGTATTTGCCGGACGAGGAAATTGGAACAACTCCTGGAATATCTGGTATTCTCACGCTTGGTTAGAAGCGTATCGTCTGATCGGTGATGATGATTACCAAGCAAACGTCATCACTATCGTTGACAGCCTTGTCGCTCAGGACGGTGACCATGACGGAGGCATCTCCGCTACAGGAGGCAATCCCGATGACCGTGACGAGTCGTGGGTATCGGCATATACTGCCTGGATGGGACTGAGACAACTGTTTGATGTATTACCTGAAGTGAACGCCTCAGTTGTGGAGTTGACTGCTCCTTCGTCTGATCGCCCGTACCCGGTCGGATCGCCGTTGGAGTTCACGTTTCAATTGGTCAATGCGGGTTACGCTGAAGAGGCGGATATTCCGCTCCGACTGCGAGGAATGTTTAGGTTTGATACTACGGTAACCGTTCATGGTTGGCAGCCTGTCAATGTCACTCTACCCGCATGGACTCCGGAGGAAGCAGGCAACTTCACTTTGACAGCTTACACAAACCACAGAGATGATCCAGATCACTCGGATGATACACTTTCTATTAGTTATGAAATAAGAGACACTTGGAGAACAGTTTTCTATTCGCGATCATTCGGAGGTCAGAATCGAGGCTATCCTGCATGTCGCTTTGATATCTATTCTTTAGAGTTTGATCAGGATGAACTCTTTGCAAGCGCAAGTGTTGATTCCGGTGAGAGAGACATTGCTTTACAACTAATGTTAGGTTCCTATAAGGTGGGACTGATTCCGGATTTTCCCTTTGCACTTCAAATAGTAGATAGCTTTCACAATGTTGCTGAGTATCAGAATGTAGAGGGGAACTTCTACCATCCTCAGATCTTGCTCGTAGATCATCACCTTGACTCATCCTACGTCCATTATTATGAAGATGCCATGAACGACTTAGGCTACGATTTTTATCGTTGGTCCTCATACGAATTTGGCGAAATACCTTCAGCACACCCGGGGATGGATGGGTTCAACACTATCATCTACTTTACAGGTGATCGAATAGAAGAGACGATATTGGAAGAGGATAGGGACTATCTCTCACAAGTAGAGGACAAAAATCTATTCATCACCGGACAAAATATCGTTGACGAATTTGCGGAAGATAATTTTCTGAGAGATGTGCTGCATTGCGAGAGGTTATCTGATGATCTGCGAGCCGGGATGCTGGAAGGTGTTCAAGGTGATGAACTGTTTGACGGTATGTCCATGCTGTTGATTGGCAATCAAGGTGCTAACAATCAGAATTCACCCGCCGGGATAAGAGCTGTGGGTGATGCTGTTGGGAGCCTTATGTACCGCAACTATCCTGATACCGCTGCCGCTGTCAGATGGGAAAACGAATCCGGTTCAAAAGGCGTGTTCTTCTCATTCGGGTTTGAAGGAATCAGCGGTCAGGCAGGTAACAGTCGAACTGATGTTGTGACAGCGATTTTGAGCTGGTTCGGAACGCCTTATGAGGTGAAACCCGAAACCGAACTGTTACCGACATCAACGCAAATATCCGCTTATCCTAATCCGTTCAACAGTTCAATCACAATCCGGTTCGTATCACCTCAAGCCGGAGCTTGGAACGCAAGTATCTATGACCTGACCGGACGGAAAGTCAGCACGTTAACCGGAAATCTAAGTAAAAGCGTCATCTGGAAAGGAGTCAACAGAAATGGACTGCCGTTGCCGTCAGGAATGTATTATGTAACATTTGAACATAATGAAGTTAATGTGGGTAGAGGATTGAAGATCATACTACTCAGGTAAATAAACCTTTGCGATCTCTGCGGTACTTTGCGAGCTTTGCGTGAGAGGAAATTGTAGCGGAGGAGGGACTCGAACCCCCGACACGTGGATTATGATTCCACTGCTCTAACCAACTGAGCTACTCCGCCATGAAAATCGCCTTAATATAACTGACAGAATGACAACTTGTCAACCGAGTTCGGACACTTTCACATTACCTTGTTGACTTATCCGATAAGATTTCGTAGTTTGATAGATTAACCTGAGAATGTTGTCATAAATCACAGCAAAACCGAATATTAATTCCGTAATTAAGAGTATTAACCAAAAAGTGATTTTGTAGTCGTGGCTGTCACAAGCCCGACTACAATTAACAAATCACTACAAAGTTAATACCTGCGTATATTTGTAGGAAGCGGTGGAACTCCAAATCATCTGTCCATGGAGAGCTTAATCTTCCACTTCCTATAGTCATTAAAACTTTACTGAGGTCTATATGCTCCGCATACACATTGTGAAACCTGCACTAACCGCACTGCTTCTCGCTCTGCTCGCAATATCGTCATCGTTAGCGGCAGATCCATTTGAAAATGATTACTCATGGATGAAGATCGGCGAGAACGTTTACGCTGATCAAGTTTACATACATGTTGAAATGGAATATGCTCCGCTGAACATACGAACTGAGGATGGGATAGTTTCGACCGGAATCCCGTCATTGGATGCAATCGCAAGTGCCTTCGGAATCTATTCAATTGAAAAGACTTACTATATGAAGGAGTCACCGAAAGATCCTACGAAAGTGGATCTGTCTCGTTTTTATACAGTTCGATTCCCTTCTGATTTTGGCCCGGTACCTTTGATTGAAGCATTTGAACGATGCATTGAAATCGAATATTCAGAGTGGATTCCCATTGATAGGCAGTTTTACACTCCAAACGACCCGAGATTAGATAACCAATGGCATCTTGAGAAGTGTGATTTTGAGACAGCATGGGATATTTCTCATGGAAACCGTGAGATTGTCATCGGCATTGTTGACAGTGGGCTCGATATGGAGGATGAAGACGGATTCGCTGAAATCCATGAAGACATAGAAGCAAACCTGTGGGTTAACCCGGGTGAAGATCTTAACGGCAACGGTATCGTTGACTGGGATGAATGGAATGATGAAGATGACGATGAAAACGGTTTCGTAGATGATTTCTACGGCTGGGATATGACCCGCCGTGACAATTGGCCCCATGACGTTTGGGCTTTTGACCGTGAAGGCGGTCACGGAACTCATGTAGGAGGGACGGCTTCTCAGGTTACCGACAACGAGATTGGATGTGCCGGCGCAGGTTTTAACTGCAGCCTGATGTACACTGCATGTTATTCCAATAGAGAAGCAGGTTTCATTCAAAACGGCTATGCCGGTATAGAATATTGTGTCAACAACGGTGCTCAAATCGTCAACTGCTCTTGGGGAAGTTATGTTCCCTATAACAACTCAAATCGAGCCGTCTTTCGTTACGCTGATGAACACGATGTAGCTGTTTTTGCCGGATGTGGAAATGGTGACGAAGACGGCAATCCCGTTGATGACCAACGCGAAAACCGTAACCATTTCTATCCCGCTGCATTTGATGAGGTAATCGGAGTAAGTGCATCAAATAACCGTGACGGCTTTGCAGCTTGGGCAACATACGGTGACTTCGTTGATCTGGTAGCTCCCGGTGAAGGGATACTTCAGTCATTCCCTCACAATGCTTACAGAGCTTCAAACGGAACATCGTTTTCTTCACCGCTTACCGCCGGTCTCGCAGCGTTGTATCTCTCTGAAGTACCCGATTTGACACCGGATGAACTGCTCGAAGCAATGCAGCTCTATTCAACAGACATTTCTGAGCAAAATCAGGACTGGAACGGCATTCGATATCGCATTAATGCTGGCTATCTGATCGGTTCCACCCGCCCCAAATTGGACATGGTAAACTGGTCGCTTCGCGAAATCGAAGGCAACGGCGACCGCTGGCCTGAACCGGGTGAAACATTTGCGGTTGATTTCACACTCGAAAACATGGAGACTTATTCCGACGCTGAGGGTGTGAATTACCTGTTTGAAACAGACGACGAAACAATTGTTGTTAACGATGCCGAAGGATCTATCGGAGACATTGAAAACGGAAATCAGTTGCGCGTAACCGGTGATGATTCACCGGAGTTCACGGTTGGAGAGAGTGAACCTCACTACTCCTCATTCAGCATCACTTTCAGCACTGAAAATTTTGAGGACTGGAGTGTCACTCACGAGCTGGAGCTGACCTTAGGACATCCCGCTTATATGCTGGTGGATGACGACGGCGGCGAGCATTATCAGACCTATTACGCCAATGATCTATCAGCACAGTCTTATGTACATGATACTTGGAATGTCGCAGAGCGTGGCTATCCGGGTGGTCTCAACACTTACGAATATGTCCTCTGGATTACCGGCAACAATGAAGCCCCGTTGTCCGAGTCTGATCAGGATCTCATCACCAGCTATCTCGACAACGGTGGAAGCTTGATCATTTCCGGTCAGTACATCGGTGATGCACACGGTGACAGCGAATTCCATCGCAATTACCTGCACGCCAACCATACGATGGATGATGCTGATGAGCCCAGACTGTGGGGTGTAGAGGGCAATTCACTTACAGATGGAGTCAGCCTTCTGCTGATTGGTGGTAACGGTGGCGGTAATGGACGACGTTCTCCGAGTGCTATGGAACCGATCAACGGCGCAGAAACAATACTGACCTATGACACCGACAACGGAGAGACCGGCGCCGTCTTTTACGATGGTGACGATTACAAAGTGGTTTACTTCGGATTTGCCTTGGAAGCGGCAAGCGGTTTGGGCGGTACGACCCCTCGTGTAGATCTCATTCAGGCTCTGTTAAGCGATATGGGTCATGCGGGAGTTGATAATCATCGGATCGGGGAGGTTCCTCAACAGTTCACACTGAGCAGCGCATATCCAAACCCATTTAATTCGAGCACTACAGTAAACGTATCAGTTCCATCACTGACTCCTTATGAACTCGGAGTATATAGCATAGATGGACGACTTGTATCGCTGCTTCACAGTGGTGTGAGCACGGTTGGAACTAACAAGTTTATGTGGAACGCAGGTGATGTCTCGACAGGTGTATATTTCATCAGGCTTAATGCTGACAACAGAACACTGACACAAAAAGTGGTTATGATTCAGTAGTCTTTGTGTAGTTTTGTAGTCGTGGTTGTCTCAACCACGACTACAAAACAGTAAAAGCAGTTGAAATTGACGCACTCAGTTGTAGAACTGAACCGACCCCTTTCCAACTACATTCAGTGGTACGGCACTAACCAATTTTGATATTGCGTATTGCTGAGCAAGCATATTAATTTTGCAATAATTTCTCTTGAGCCTTCAACTCGGCGGTATAATTCTCACCATCCTTCTCTCTGCTTACTTCGCAGGCAGCGAAACAGCATTTCTCAGCTTCAACAAAGTGCGTTTGCAGGCATGGATCAAACAGAAAAGATGGGGTGTAGTGACGCTCAACTCGCTAGTTCAAAAACCGGTTAGATTCCTCACCACGCTTCTAATTGGTAATAATCTGGTAAATGTCCTCTACTCCTCACTCCTGGCGCTCTATTTGACAAAATATGGGTTCAGCGAGAAGTTCATATTTATCTTTTCACCATTGCTGTTACTGTTCTTCGGTGAAACTCTGCCGAAGTCAATAGCGCGGCAGACAGCCGACAGAGTCATCACCAAATCGGCTGTTATACTTCAGGCATTTCGATACTTACTGCTTCCAATTGTCAAAGTGACTGAAGTAATCACCGATAGACTTCAACACCGGTTCAACGTATCTGAAACTGATTTGGACCTCCTCTTCAATCGCACAGAAATTACGGCAGTCGTCAGATCTGCTCACATGCAAGGGCTGCTTGAACCGTCCAAAGAAAAGCTGCTGAGGCAAACGCTTCAACTTGGCTTTAAGCATGTCAGTGACATTATGACCCCTCGGACATCGCTTGTTGCGATTCCGATTGACACTTCTGTGTCTGATGCCAGAAATATCTTCCTTGAAAGCGGTTTTTCCAGGCTTCCCTGCTACGATGGAAATGTGGATAATGTAGTAGGTGTGATTTTGGCGAAGGATCTGCTGGAAAAATGTACTTCGCTCTCAATGATCAGGCGAGATCTGATAACGGTTCCTGAATCAGTATTAGCCGTGAGGCTACCTGCACTTTTCAGAAAGAATCGTTCCAATATTGCTGCAGTAATTGACGAATATGGTGGCTTGGCAGGTATCGTCACACTTGAGGATGTGGTGGAAGAGGTCGTAGGACCGATACTCGATGAGCATGATCACAATCAACCGCGATGCCTTGAAATTCAACCCAATGTGTGGAAAATAGACGGTCATGTAAAGCTAAGCCATGTCAATTATTCAATCGGAACAGAACTCAGTTCCGATCATTCTTCCAGCATAGGTGGATTTGTCGCAGAATTGGCAAATAAGATCCCTGCAACGGATGAAGTTGTTAAGCATCACGACATTCAGATTCGTGTGATACGCTCAGATACCCGTGGTGTGCGTCAGGTTGAACTCACCACCCAAAATCTCAAAATGCCTGATATCAAACCTTGATTTAAGTGATAATAAAGGCTATATTTTGGTTTCGTGATATACTCGGTAATTTTGGTCGTTTCACTTTACTTACGAAGCGCCCATTTAGCAATGAAGTGTCACAATGTCAAGATGCTGTCCACGATAGCTATTTGATTGATATTGTGCAAGAAGAATGTCAGCCACGGCGGACTGACAACGAAGTTTTTTCGGAATTAACACTTCCAAGTAAGTTATTGAAGTCTGCACTCTGCAGACCGAATAAATAAAGGAGATGCCATAAATGTTGACCACTTTGCGAAGCCAGATGAAACTCATCATGTGGATCCTGGTTTTTGCTTTCTTAGCCACGATTGTGTTCAGTTGGGGTATGGGAGGATTTGATGATTCCGGTCCGAAAGCCGGAGTGCTCGGGAAAATTGATGATGTAGAGATCACTTACGATCAATTTGAACAGATCGTCAAGAGACAGAAAGCATCTGAAGAACAGAAAGGCGAGCCTGTTGACCGAGAGAAAACCAAGCAGCTCCGCGAAGATGCCTGGAACAATCAGGTTGAAGCTATTCTTAAAGGTCAGAACGCCGATAATTTAGACTTGTCAGTTGCAGACGCAGAGATCGCATATATAGTTGAGAACTTCCCCCCGACGGAAGTTCGGCAGGCTGATGCCTTTCAAAAGGATGGACAGTTTGATATGCAGGCATATCAAAATTTCCTGCGAGATCCTACTGCTGCACAATTCCTCGTTGGGTTGGAGTATTCGGTGCGGACTTATCTGCTGGAGCAGAAGCTGAATTTCCATGTGACTCAAGCTGCAGGCATAACCGAAGAAGATATTAAGGATGAGTATCAAAAGCGGAAAGCAACCGGGAAATTGCAATTTATCGCTGTACAGTTTGACAAGATTGAGGTTGATTCTACTGAGTTGACGTCCAATATGATGCGGAAGTATTATCAGATGTTCTCGGATAAGTATAAGAATCATGAGCAGCGCAGCTTTGCCTACGCCAAATTCAAGCTTGAATCGTCGAAGCAGGACGAAGCTGACATCGTGACAGAAGCTAAAGAGCTTATCCAGGAACTGCGTGATGGTGCTCATTTTGGGGATCTTGCAGCACTCTATTCTCAGGACGCAAGCAATGCCACTAACGGAGGAGAGTTAGGGTGGTTCGACAGAAAGACCATGGCGAAGGAGTTTACAGAAGCTGCGTTTAACGCAAAGGTGGGTGAGCTGGTCGGACCGGTGAAGACTAAATTTGGCTATCACATAATTAAAGTGGAAGACCATGCGGGCAATAAGAAAGCTGAGACAGATTCTGTCAAAGCCAGCCACATTCTGTTTAAGATTGAGCCATCCTCCGATACACGTGATGAGGTTTACAGCTCTGCATACTCCTTCTCTCAGGATGTCATGGAACGTGACTTTTACGAAGTAGCAGCAGAATACGATCTGAAGATTGACACTACGCGACTGTTCTCAAAAGCCGGTTACATCACCGGTCTTGGCAGGATGAGGATGGCTGCTGAATTCTGTTTTGCCAATCCTGTTGGGACGGTCAGTACTGTTTTCAATGTGCCGGAAGGATATGTGGTGTTTCGGATTGTCGAAGCATTGGAAGAATCAATTAAACCATACGATGAAGCCGAGAAACGAATTCGCAAATCGTTGACCAAAATCCTGAAAAAACACAAGGCATGGGATATTGCCGCAGAAATGCGAGGACAGATCGAAACTGCTGATGACATGGAAGCTGTCGCCAAAACGGCAGGCTATATGCTTTATACCACCGAAGACAGCGTGAAACCGACCGGCAAACTGCCACGGGGTGTTAAGTCCGATGCTGAACTTATGAAAGAGGCTTTTCGTATTGAACCGCATGAAATTTCAGAAGTTATCTCTACCAAGAAGGGCTGCTACATCGCATACATGATAAGCAAATCTGAGTTCGACGAAGAAGATTACAAGATACGCCACGGCTTGATCTATCAATCGCTTATCGGTAAGAAAAGGGATGCAGTCCTACGCAACTGGGTGAGGGAACTGCGCATTGCAGGTGACATTCAGGACATGCGCTTTTTGTACTATCGGGACTTCTAACCTTCTGTCGTGCCGATGAAGCAGATTTATCTCGATCACAGCGCAACCACACCCGTTGACGAAGCGGTTGCGGATGTCATGCGTGAATATATGGTCGAAAGGTTTGGAAATCCGTCGAGTATCCATTCGTTCGGTAGAGCCGCCAAACCTGTCATCCGTCAATCAAAGCAAGAGATTGCTGCGCTTCTAAACTGTGATCTGGATGAGGTATATTTCACCAGCGGTGGCACTGAAGCGGATAATCTGGCTCTGTTCGGCTATGCTCTTAAACATCGTGACAAAGGCAGTCACATTGTAATCAGTAACATTGAGCATCCTGCAATTGAACAGAGTGCTGCCGAGCTTGAGTCACTTGGTTTCAGTGTGTCCCGCGTCACCGCTGACGAACATGGTGAAGTCAAGCCTGATGTAGTCGAAGCAGCTCTGACAGATGAGACTATACTGGTCAGCATCATGCACGTCAACAACGAAGTCGGCACGATCAATGATCTGGCTTCAATCGGTCAGTTGCTCGCAAAACGCGATGTCTGCTTTCACACTGATGCTGTGCAGTCGTTTGGTAAAGTGCCGATTAACGTTCGTAAGATGTCACTCGATATGCTCTCGCTATCAGCTCATAAGTTTTACGGTCCGAAAGGGATCGGTGCTCTCTATATCAAGAACGGAATCACCATAAAGGGGCGGCTATTCGGTGGTTCACAACAAAACAACGTGCGGTCAGGTACTGAAAATCTGCCCGGGATTGCCGCAATTGGTAAGGCTGCATCCATCTGCAGTGAAGAGATAGAGAAAGAACGTGATGAGTTGACTGAACTGCGAGATATGCTTTTTGACTACCTTAAGGCAAATCTTGACGGAGCCCACCTGAACGGACATCCGACCAATCGGCTGCCCGGAAACCTGAATGTATGGTTTGAAGGTGTGGCAGGGGCTGACCTACTGATTGCTCTCGATATGGACGGGATTGCTGCATCTGCCGGTTCCGCTTGTGCGTCCGGCAGTGTAACTGCATCGCCTGTGCTGACTGCCATAGGTCTGACCGAAAAACAAGCGACATCTTCCATCAGATTCACACCTGGCAGAAGCAACAGTTGCGATGATATCATGTATGCCGCTGAGATGATAGTAAAAAATGTAAATCGGTTAAGAGCCTAAACTGTAGTCGTGATTGTCTCAACCACGACGGTAAAATTATTGTAAACATGTAGAAGATGGTGAGACCTAAAAATGTCTAAGCTTCGTGTTGCAGTTGCCATGAGCGGTGGAGTTGATTCTTCAGTGGTTGCAGCTTTGCTCGTTGAACAGGGATATGACGCTGTGGGTTTCACGCTCAAGCTTTGGGATGGAGACGGTAATCAGGAATCAAGTCGCCCATGCTGTAGCATCTCGATGGCGAGCGACGCAAAACAGATCTGTAATCAACTTGGAATCGCTCACTATACTCTTGACATGCAAGATTCATTTAAGAGCGAGGTGATTGACCGATTTGAGAGCGACTACCTGAATGGACTAACGCCAAATCCCTGTGTCCAGTGCAATTCTCGCATTAAATGGGGATCTATGTGGGAAAAGGTCAAGACTCTTGGATTTGATCGAATCGCAACCGGTCATTACGCACGTATATTTAGAACAGAAAACGGTAGAGCAAGGCTTCTTCAGGGAGTTGACAGATCGAAGGATCAATCGTATTTCCTGTGGGAGATACCACCGGAAATATTAAAAACGACGATGTTTCCACTCGGTGATATGGAAAAGAGTGACACACGCTCAATCGCTGCAAAGTTTGGTTTGCCTGTTGCAGACAAGACAGAGAGTCAGGAGATCTGCTTCATACCTTCAGATGATTATCGCAGTTGGCTCAGAAAGCGTCAACCGGAGATGAAAGATGATCTGAGCGGTGATATTGTTGACCGTGCAGGAAATGTTCTGGGGCATCATCAAGGCTACCCCGAATTCACTATCGGCCAACGCAAAGGATTAGGACTTGGTGGGGGCGATAAAACGCTCTATGTGACGCAGATAAACGCCGATATGAGACAGGTAGTTGTGGGTGAGGAAGCTGAACTCAACTGCTCAACGTTTTCGGTGAAGTCTCTAAATCGCTTCGTTGAGGAACCTTTGAACCGGATCCGAGATATTAAAGTAAAAATTCGCTACCGCAGCCCTGCTGTTTCAGTCGCCATCTCAGACAGTGGAAATGGAACAGTTACAGTTCGCACTGATGACCCGGTTCAGGCAGTAACACCGGGGCAATCAGCAGTTTTCCATCACGGTGAAGAAGTGGTAGCAGGAGGAATCATTGGCAGATAGCAAAAAATCGAATCGTCCGGTCACTGCTGCCGACATTCTTGCGATGAAGGGCAAGCAGAAAATCGTTGCGCTGACTGCGTATGACGCCACCTTTGCACGCATTGAAGATGAAGCCGGAGTTGACCTGATGTTGGTAGGTGATTCGCTCGGCATGGTTATTCAGGGCAACGAAACGACGATTCAAGTCACCATTGATGACACCATATATCACTGCAAAGCATGCGCTAGAGCTGTCAGGCGTGCCCTGCTCGTTGCTGACATGCCTTTCATGAGCTATCAGGTATCTCAGGAGCAGGCACTGACAAATGCCGGTAGATGCCTGAAGGAAGGCTATACCGGTGCGGTTAAACTTGAAGGTGGTGAGAACATTGCTGAGACCATGCGACGCATTGTTGATATCGGTATCCCCGTCATGGGACATATCGGTATGCAGCCTCAGCGTGTTCGCGTTTATGGCGGGTATGCCATTCAGGGTAAACAGCAGGAACAGTTCGACCAGATCATGCGAGATGCTGTTGCAATTGAGCAGGCAGGCGCTTTCAGTGTTGTGCTGGAGAAAATTCCCAGATCACTCGCAGCAAAGATAACCGAAGAGCTTAACATACCGACGGTAGGCATTGCAGCCGGACCCGATTGTGACGGGCAAATACTTGTGAACTACGATATGCTTGGACTGGCGGATCAATTCCGATTTAAGTTTGCAAGGCGGTATCGCAAACTGGCTCAAGAGATCCGCAATGCTGTCAAAGAATATGGTGATGACATCAGAAACGGTAAATTCCCGACTGAGAACGAGTCGTTTAACTGAGTGACTTTGCACCCGAGAAACAAACGAATTTGCCCATAAACCCGTAACTACTTTTAAATACAATAAACTGTACCGCCGTTCATCGGAGAACGATATGAAGCTTCTTAAAGTCAATACAAAATTCAAATACGCCGGACTGCTATTTATCTTGGTCGGGTTGGTTTTCACTGCAACCGATGCAAACCGTGCAATCCTGTCCATCTATGGTGAGTTCAATGAAGATAAGTTTTATGAAGAGTTAAAGGAGTGCACAACCGGCTTGGCATCAATTTACGCCACTCCCGACGGGCGTCCTCTGCTGTGGAAAGACCGCGATCTTGGTGGAGGCTTACAACAAGAGTACCACTACGTTGATGATGGTCGCATCCCTTTTATCAGTCAGTGTTACAGCAACGACACCGATGAGTACTATGGTGGAATCAACGCAGCCGGGTTTGCCGTTGAAAACTCGAACAGCTATAACTTCCGTGACGGAGAACCGGGTTATGATGATGACGGCTATATAATGTATCTCGCTTTGGCAACCTGTCGCACGGTCGAAGACTTCGCCCGGATCCTTGACTCCACCAATCAGGCAGGCAGAACATTGAACTGCAATTACGGCACATTTGACGCATTTGGTGGAGCGGTCATGTTTGAGACAGCAGGTCACGGTTACACTGCGGTGGATGCAGCGGAAGCTCCCGACGGTTTTGTTGTCAGATCAAATTACAGCTATTCAGGATACGGTCTTAATGCCCGTCAGCACGACTGGGGTCCGAATCGTCATGACCGCGCTATGGAAGGGTGGAGAGCAGCGGTTGATGAAGGAATATTGACCCCGCAATATCTGTACGAGCATGTTGTCCGAAGCCTTGAAATGCCTGATATGGATACTTATGATATCCCTTATGAAGGATATGTCGAAGGCTATCCGTATGGTTGCATTCCAAATGGTGAAACGATTTGCCGTCTGACGACACGTGCTGTGATGATAGCGCAGGGCGCAAGACCTAACGAATCGCCCGACGACGCTATGATGTGGGTTATGGCAGGTAACTCTCTCGGAAGCATTGTTACACCATTGTGGGTGCGGGCAGGCTCTGTTCCATCAGAAAATGATGATGACAACGGAAGCCGGGCATGTGCACGCGCCAACCAGATTCGCACCTGGATTTACGAAGGCGGTGGCGGCGGTGTGAACACTTTTCATCTCAGAAATGTAGATGGTACAGGTTTCTGGGACTACGCACTTCCTTTGGAAGCTATGGTTTTCAGTAAAGTGGATAGATTTCTTAGATCGCCAAACTTCCACTACGACCGTCTGGAAGCATTCCAAAACGAGATGGCACAACAGATTGCAGACTCTTTGGAAGCATGGCACCCGACCTATCAAATAACTGAAATCACCGAACCTGTGTATGTCGACAATAATCTTGTTTTGGCTTGGAATGAAGTTGATCGTGATCCGGCGGGAGGACAGGAGATTGATCCGCCTCGCGAATATTCGATCTATCGCAGCAATCAACCTTTCAGGGAAGGCAATCAGGGTGAATTGATTGCCGTGGTTGAATCCACAAGATTTGTTGATGAAGAGCCATTGAGCGGAGCCGGTTTTTATCGGGTTGTTGCTCGATTCTAAAAACGTGCACTATCGGTTAGAAAGAAAACGCAGGACAACCAATTTGTCCTGCGTTTTTTTCCTTTAACAGCGGTTGACACATAACTTGTGCAGCATCAATTAGATAACTGCCAGATACGGCGACCTGACAGCGGTCAATTAACATTCTTGGACAGACTCATCAGTGAGCTTCACCGAATATCTCTCATCCAAATCTTCAGGTTTTCACCTATCAATCCAATGATAACATCCTCTTCAACATCCTGCGCCAATAAACTGTTCAGCAGCGGTGGACCTACAATTATCCCAATATTGTCACCGTATTTTGTACTCAATACCTTATTCACTTCCGCAATGATATAACCGTAGTCGCTGAAGTTTGCCTCCTTGGCATCTAAAAGGAGGAAACAGTTATCATTGAAAAACTCAATAAGTGATTTACCCCCCAATTTTGAGTAATTTAACTTGTGCAGAAGACCACCCTCCCATTGCTCAGACAGTTTCGTAACCGTTTCAGGAGAAACACTTTCCACATACGGTTGCACACCCGCTTCAAGACAGTTGTCAAGAACCTGATCGAGTTTCTTTCTTGTCTTCTTCTTTCTGGACTTTGCCATCCCGGTTACATCCATGAACGACACACCCAATCTCGACAGTGATTTCAACGACTTGCCTGAAAACAGCAGTCGGCTTCCACCAATAATTACCGTCATTCCACTGAACGAATTACCATCATAACCTTCATTCACTGAATCAGCCATAAATGAAATTGATCGCTCCTCAGCAGATGATCGTGCAGATTCCAACTGAGACAATATATCATCTAACAACCGCTTCTTGTCATCTTCGTTTGTAAGGGTTACGAAAGTAAGAGGATCGCTGTATGAAACCCCTTTCACAGGCAGAAAATCAGGCTTATACACTGGTTCCAAAGTGATGAATTCTATCCCGCCATATTTCCTCAGCAACCGTTGACCTTTGTTAACATGCACCCTTAATGGTTCAGGATGATTCGCAAGAACAGTCACACAATGATACGTCATCTCACCGACAGATTTAAGTATATCCGTTTTGATCGCACCCGCTGTGTCGTTCGGTGTGTGATAATTTGGATGCTTTCCTCGCGCTCCTACGATGTAACTCGGTATCCCGGCTTCCATAAAGGATGCCTGATCGCTGCTCCCGTGAAGCCCCCAAAACTTCAGATCATTTAATGCTGTGTCAGACCACTGTGAAAACATCAAATCTCCCAGAATAGGGAATTCACCTAATCCCGCTACTCCGATTGAGCCGTCCCCCTGCCCTACCATATCCATATTTATCATGCTGACAATCTTGTAGTCACCGATCGGCAAGTCGTCAACCAACTTGCCTGAGCCGACCAATCCCTCCTCTTCTGCTGCAAATCCGGCAAAGATTAGTGTGCGTTTGTTTTGCAACGGTGATTTGGCGAACAGCTCAGCGAGTTCCATCATTACCGCCGCTCCCGACGCATTATCATCTGCACCGGGGTAAACGTTTCCGGCAGCATCCACCCCGTGATGATCGGCATGCGCACCGATTAATACTGCCTCTCGTTTAAGCTCGGGATCAGTTCCGGGAAGTATCCCCACAAAATTGTGCGTCTCCCGCTCTGGAAAATATTCTCCGCCGACCTGCAGTGAGACATCAATGTTCAATGCCTGCGAAACAGGCTTGCCATTCTCACCAATCTCTTCCACCCACTCTGACTTGGTCTTTCCGGTTGACTTCAGTAGTGTATCAGCGAGATCGCTCGACATCCACACCGCAGGCATTTCATCCCGGTAATACTTTTGACCGATAGTCGCATATTTCGGCACACTCCCATCGGTCATGATAAATCCAACCGCACCTCTTTCAAGTGCAAGCGTTGATTTATAACCGCTGCCTCGTTCCTTTCCCCATCTGACGTTCGGAATATCCGGTGCTCCTCTCATCGCCAGCACAACCGCTCCCTCTGCATCTAACTCAGCATAATCATCCCATCCCTTATCCGGTGCGCTGATCCCGTATCCTACAAAGAGTAACCGTCCTTTCACATCACCGAATCCCGAATACTTGTAGATATTAAAATCCTGCCACATGTAAGCTGTGTCAACGGTTCCATCTTCGTAGTGGAATAGCAGGGAACTCGGCATCGCATACTCACCTGCACCGTAACTGAATCTGTGTAAGTAGCCGTCATCACCAAACGGCTGCTCCAGACCGATTCGTGAAAAGTGTCCTGTGATGTATGCATCGAGTAGTTCCGCTCCCTGAAACCCGCTATACCTGCCTCTCAGCGAGTCTGAAGCGAGGACATAGACATGATCCAACGCCCGCTGCTTGTCAAATCCGATATTCCATCCGGCACCGCCCGGATAATCCGGTTCCGCATAAACTGGGTGGATAAAAAAAACGGTTAATGCGATGAGCAGCAACATTAACTTAATTAAACGGTAATTCATGGAGATGTCCTGTACTATAGGATTGTATTCTAACAAGTGAGAAAGTAAAAAAGGAAGCAGGGAAGAATTTGATCCATGTTTTTACCTTTCCCACTTTCTTACTTTGTCACCTTCTCGCCGAGAATAAATATACATTTATACGGTTGTGAAAACAACGATCCAAAGAATTTGAGGCTCATCCCTACAACTCAATAATTTCCTGACGTTTGTATGATGAGTCAATCATTTTCTGCAATATGAGTTCAGAGTTTAGAGTTCAGGCTTCAGCCTGTGTCAGTGTGTCCCCGGTTTCGGGGGAGGGCTACCTTAATACAATCTTCCTTCCACAACTCTGTTAATCCCATTCAAATCCCTCGTGATTCTGAGATCCATGAACCTTCTCGACATTATCTGTGACACTGTTTCAGCTCCCTCATCGGCACACTCAACGAACAGATGTCCATCACTCTTTAATACTGGTGGAACTGTTTCCATAAAGCGTCTGTAAAATGAAAAGCCTTCACCGTCGTCGGTCAATGCGTCGAGTGGATCACCTTCTCTGACATCTATCGGAAGAGTGCTTATCTGTTCAGCAGGAATATATGGCGGGTTGACAGTGGCAATGTGAAAACGGTTCGTCCATTCGTCCGGAAACGGATTAAGTGCATTCATTTCCAGCACATCCGTCCTGTCAGACACTCCCAAAGTGACTGCATTCTTCCTTGTATAATCTACCGCTATCGGTGAGTTGTCTGTCAGTGTTACAATTGTGTTTTTTCGCTCAGCAGCAATTGCCAATCCGATTGTCCCGCAACCACAACACAGATCAAGCACTTTGACGTTCTCACTCAC
Organism: uncultured bacterium; assembly: GCA_964627035.1. GTDB lineage: Bacteria > Electryoneota > AABM5-125-24 > Hatepunaeales > Hatepunaeaceae > CAZVKN01. The sequence continues at coordinate 18,509 of CAZVKN010000019.1, forward strand.
AGTGAACTCACTGCCAATGACGTTAAGCGCACGTTCTACCAATGCCTCGCTGTCAAATCGCGGAACGAACACACCCTTTCCAACGATGAAACTATATCCAAAAAAAGGAGCCGATCCAGTTATATACTGGACAGGCTCTCCATTTTCATGTCGTATTAGGAATTTTTCATATTGCTCTACATGATCTTGATGCAATAGCTGATCTATAGACAGGATAAGTGCATTTCTATCAATGTTCAGGACATGCTCAAGTAGAATCTCCGCATTACGGCGAGGCTCGCCGATCCCTGCGCTCTTCAACCGCTGCTCAGAATGTGATAAGACCGCAGCAATCGAACAATGCCCATCAGCATTCAATATCGAGCTGATCCTCTGCCAAATGTTCTTTGGCGTATTCTATGTGCATATTATTGTCAAGAAAGAATTGAACTGCTTGCTCATCAAGATGCTTGTCCTTTGTCATAAACCCAAGTATGCGTATTACTTCAGATAGAGTCTTAGCTTTCTTGTATGGTCGGTCAGCCGCACTCAACGCCTCAAATACATCCGCTAACGCCATAATTCGAGCCTGCAAAGGTAAATCCTCTGCCGTCAGACCGTTCGGATAGCCGGAACCGTCCATCTTCTCGTGATGACCGCCCGCATACTCAGGAACGCGTCTCATCTTCTTTGGGAAAGGCAGCTTATTGAGCATCGAAATGGTAACCGCTACATGGTTTTCAATGATCTTGCGCTCTTCGGTAGTCAGATTACCTTTACGGATTAGGAGGTTATATAGCTCGTTCTCAGTAAGCATCGGCTCGGTTCCGCTTGTTGTCAGAACTGTGCCTTCTGCGATTTTCTTAAGGCGATCAATCTTTTCATCCGGCACGAATTCGCTGGTGATGTTGTTGTCAATGATAAACTTGCAATCATCCATTAACTGCTCAACCTGCTCCTTAAGATCGCTATCTATTTTCTCAATATCTTCTTGTGACCAGTTCCCCGATTTATACAGATCAGCCTTTACTTCGTTTGCTTGAGCACGAGCATTTGCAATTGCAGTTTCAAAGCGGAATCTGACTATCTCCTTGCGGTCGAATATAGTCTCCAGCTTGGTCTTTTTATCAACTACATACTCCGGGGTAGTGATCTTGCCGGTGTCGTGCAGCCATGCAGCAGTCCTAAGCTCGAGAAGTTCATCATCATTCAGAAAAATATCCTTATACGGTCCCGTCTTATCCTCATTGACTTTACGGGCGATATCCATTGTCAGATTCGCCACGCGTTCAATGTGACCACCTGTATATGGTGACTTCTGATCAATCGCTTCAGCAATTGACTGGCTGAATGCTTCAAACAGTTCTTGCAGCTCTTTGATCAATCTGGCGTTGGTTATTGCAACCGCCGCCTGAGATGCAAGTGCTTTGGTTAAATCCTGATTACGTTCATCATAAGCCACAACCTCACCGGTCTCAGGGTTTTGGGCGTTAATGAGCTGCAACACACCGATGATCTCACCTTCATGATCACGCATCGGGACTACCAGCATTGATTTTGAGCGGTACCCTGTACTTTTATCAAAATTCCGTGCACCCGAAAAGTCAAATCCATCTACTTCATACACATCAGGAATGTTAACCACCTGCCCCGAGTTCGCAGCATACGCACTGACATTCTTATTGTTCTGTTCACCGTCAACCATCAGGGGAACGGGGGGCCAGTTTATAGGATCTCCGGCCAATCCACCCATAAAAGTGCTCAGCGATTCGGTCTGAACGATACTGAAATTCAGTGACTGCTCATCATCGCTGACCAGATACAGCGTTCCACCATCGGAATTGGTAAATCCGCGTGCTTTGTATATGATCATTTCCAACAGTTGATCGAGGTTTCGGGTAGCTGTCAGCGCTACACCGATCTCTGCCAATTCAGTCAGGTTCTTAACCTGAGTATCCGTGTAGTCCTTTAGCCTGTTGACAATATCAACAAGAAGTCTGTTGACCTGACGATCCGGAGAGAGACGAGGAAGATCCCCGGCATGTTTCTCTTTTGACATACTTATTCTCAATTATTTGAAGAATGGAGATTCACAGGTGCCAGCCCGCCGTGGCTGACACAATAACTTACGCTGTATCAATTATGTAGCTGTCAGGTACGGCGACCTGACAGCGAGATAAAACATCTGTTTAATGTGATACGTTAATATGATAAAACAGATAATCAGACAAATTCGCTATTTCCCTAACCCGCCACCGCCAGCACGTATATTGATGACATTCCCATATCATTCAACACTTTAATGCATTCTCTCGCAGTGGAACCGGTATGTATCACATCGTCAACGAGAAGTAGATCTCCCTTTGGCAGTGGTTGTTTACTCTTCGCAGACTCAAACGCACCGATCAGATTCGTCATCCGTTCCTTATCCGACAAACGTGACTGAGGTGTAGTGTTACGGATACGCCTTACGATATCCGGTCGAAACTGAATATCTAAACTTCGTGCAACCTGCCCGGCAATGAGATAACTCTGGTCGTACCCACGCTCACGAATTCGCACAGGATGGAGCGGTATCGGAATTACAGCAGAAAATCTGATGTTCTTAAACTTATGGGGAACAGCCTCCGAAGCTCTGAATCCCAGATGCTGAGCAAGATCCTGTCGTCCGTAAAACTTCATTTTTCTGACTATATCCCGCATAATCCTGTCATATCGGTAGCAGGTTGTGACTATCCCCTTCAGCAACTCATCATCACTCCATCTGCCTGTTCGGGCGCGCGGCAGTTTCTCCCAACATTTATCACACAGCCACACATCATCCGATTCCATCTGACCACTACATGAAGAACAGTACGCCGGAAACAGTAACGATGTTAGAATATTCCTGCTGTGCTCAAGTATTTTGTTAACTTTCAATCTTTCGGTTCCAGAGTCGCAGTAATAATCAAAGGCAGATCACCCTCCGTCAGCACAACCTCTCTCATCCAAATCTTGTAATCCGGATTGTTTTTAAGCTCAACCGTATGCTTACCAAATGGGAGGATGATCCGCTTGTTCAACGGTGCCCAACTATAGGATTTGCCGTCTATCCAAATCTCCGCCCACATTGAAGGTGACGGGGTTACAATTTTCTCAATCACACCGAAGTAGTCATAAAGGTTCACTTCCAGATCAACATTCCCTCCCGATGGAATTGTGACAGTCTCCACCACCGGAGCCGGAAAATTGCTGTTATCACATACTATCTGATACTGCCCAGGTTCCATGTCAATTATCACGCTGCGCGGAAACTGCAATTCTCCGAAGGATGTGTTCCCAACGCTGACAATCGCCCACGGCTTGCATGTCAGCTCCAATGTTCCGGGCTCAGTCGGCTTCGGCTCAGGGATTATAACCGGATCAGCCTCCGTCTGGACTGTATCAGCCACCACAGGTGGATCAATTGCAGTTAGATTTTCATCTGTCATTGAATCCGTAGTTTTCTCATCATCAGGCTGGGACGGCTCAGGCTCATCCTGAACTTGATCAATGTCTCTATCATCCAACAAAGTGGTGTCAATTACCGAAATTGTATCTACAATTTCCGGAGCAATTGCCAGGCTGTCAAAATTCACTGTTGCTGGAACTTCAGCAACCGGTTCAGGTGGCAGCTCTATATTCATCAGCAATTTATAAAAGATCACTATCAAAACAATCAGTACCGATACACCCCATAATGTACGTTTCCTGCTATACTTCGCAGCCTTTGGCGGTGCTGCTATTTTAGCTTTCGATTCATCCGGCTCAAACTGGATGGATTCTTTGAGAAACTGATGAATCAGATCCTGTCCGGGAAGCGGTCCTTCAGCGAGATAACGCACATCAGCTAACGTCTGGGCTGCGGATAACGGTCGGAGTTGCGGCTGCTTATCCAGCATCCGCATAATGATGCGATCTATCTCAACAGGTATATCCGGGATTATGCCGGAAGGCGGTTCAGGTTCATAGTTAAGAATTTTCTGGAGGATTTCCGAAACATTCTGACCTTGATACGGTGAAACACCTGTCAAAGTTTCGTAGAAGGTCACACCGAGAGAGAACAGATCACTCTGCTCATCAAGATCCCCACCTGTAATCCCTTCAGGCGGTAAATATGCAGGCGTGCCGACCAACATCCCCTGCCGCGTTACTTTCGGAGCATCCTTGACAATAGCCAGCCCAAAATCAGCAATCTTGACTTGTCCCTGATTGGAGATAAGAATGTTATCCGGTTTTATGTCCCGATGAATAACCCCTTTTGAGTGCGCAAATGCCAACCCATCCAGCAACCCGATTAGCATCGCAAGAGCAACTCTCCATTCGAGGTGACCGTGCTGATTTATGACATCAGCCAATGAATGTCCTTCAATGAACTCGAAGGCTAACATAGTCAAATCCGGGCTGGAGTCAATCCCGTAAATGTCAACTATATTCGGATGCTTTACCCTTGCACAAACCTTAGCTTCCCGCTCAAAACGGAGGCGTATATCCTCCTCTTTGACCATCTGAGGATGGAGTTTCTTTAATAGAACGGGACGCTTGCCTTCTTTATCATAAGCTCGATAAACCGTGCAGACACTACTGTGCGAAAGTTCTGCGTCAACTCTGTAATGACCTAACTCTCTTTTTTCTTCCATTCGTTCAGCTTATAGTGAAGCCAACGCAGAGACACACCGAGAACTTCCGCTGTGCGGGTCTTATTGTGACCAAACTCCTCTAATGTCTTCAGAACGACTTCCCTCTCGACTTCCTTCAGAGTTTTCCTGCCGCTTGCCAATGATTCGGCTTTAGGAATAAACAGATCATCCACATCAATGATTTCATTTTCAGCAAGAATGATAGCTCGCTCAATCGTGTTTTCCAACTCCCGAATATTGCCCTGCCAACCATAATTATCCAGCACACGCATCGCCCGTGCTGAGGTTCGCTTCGGTGTGGCTCTGTTCTTCTCCGCAAACCGATTGAGAAAATGCTTCACCAAAATTGGAATATCGCCGGTTCTTTCGCGCAGAGGCGGTAATTTTACAGTTATCACGTTGAGCCGATAGTATAGATCTTCGCGAAAATTCCCGGCATTCACCTCTTCTTTCAGATTTTTATTGGTAGCTGAAATTAACCTGACATCAACCCGATGAACGGCAGTATCTCCAACACGACGAATCTCACCTTCCTGAATTACCCGCAGCAGCTTAGCTTGAATGGTCGGACTGATATCGGCGATTTCATCCAGAAAAAAAGTCCCGCCATCCGCAACCTCAAACAGACCTTTCTTGTCACTGACTGCACCGGTAAATGACCCTTTTTTATGTCCGAACAGCTCGCTTTCCAATAGATCCTCAGAGAGATTTCCGCAGAACTGAGCGACAAACAGTTTGTCCCGGCGAGGACCGTTGTAGTGAAGAGCTCGTGCGACGAGTTCCTTACCTGTTCCGCTTTCTCCTTCAAGAAGTACCGAGATGTCGGAATTCATAACCCGACGCATGATATCGAACACTTCAGCCATCTTTGGGCTTTGACCGATTATCTCTTTGCCGATTATCTCTTTCAGATCCCAACTACGGATATTTTCCTGCTGAATCCGCTTCTTCTCTTTATAAAGCTCTCCATAATCTCTCGCATAGTCCACAGCAATAGCCGCCATCCGTGCAAAGGTTTTCATAAAGGTAACATTCTCTTCGGTGAATCGCTGTCTGTTTCGACGGCTATCCAGATAGATGACACCCACAACATCATTCTCCTCCGAGAACATAGGCACACACAGTATAGATGTAATATTGTGCAGAATAATGCTTTCAGATCCCTCAAATCGAGGATCTGTCTGAGCATCGTGTGTCAACACATGAGATCTCGATTTCAAAACTTCCTGAACTGAGCTGGATGACGGTGAGACCAAGCTTTCAGCACTTTCCTGTGACAGGTTATGCGACGCCATATTGCTAAGACGGTCTCCGTCACGGAGTAGAATTACACCCTGATCAGCATTCATCATCTCAACTGCTAATCCAAGCACCTTTTGGAGAAGAAATACAAAATCTTCCTTAGGAGGCCCGACACCGGATTCAATTATCTGCGCAGGTATTTTAGCAGTGCTATCGGTTTCATTTCTGTTCATTAGAGACCTTTATTATTCTAAATCTATTCTGAAAGCAGCAGGTTTGGATCGTGCTCGATTGCCGTGTAAATCAACCACCCACACGGAATAGTCGTAATTACCGGATTCAAGTGGATTCTCCACACGATGCTCATTGTCTCTGATTCCACTTGGGGTGATAAGAGAATCGTAAACAAGCGGATAAAATTGGCTTATCTGATGAATTCTCAGCAGGTAATTGAATTGATTCGGTGAAACGAAATCATCCCCCCAAGTAAAATTCCATGCTATTGTCGGATTTGCCACAATTTGATTGTACGGGAGCGATTCAAGAGTAGGAACATCATGGATTACTCGTTCCAATCTCACAGGATCTGATTGTATTGAATTCTCCTGACCGTCAAACGCTTCAAACTGAAACACACCATCCAGTGCAGCATCAATATTTCCAAAAGATTTTCCTGAAATCAGAGTGTCGTGAAACAGTGAATCCAATCTACTATAGTGGAGCACACCTTCAAGAGTGGTCGTGTCGTTCCATGTCCACTCCACCCTTTTAACATCGCCACCCCCATCAGGATCTTCAACATAGGCTTTAAGGTGAACTTGATAAAAAATGGTCTCATCACCAATCACCTGTCGAGTGACCGCATACGCATCCGCATATATAAAATTTGGCAATGCGTCCAGATAAAGATTGGTTTCGATATTTGTTGCTTTACGAATAACTATTTGTCTGGATGCGGGAGCGTAATTCGGTTTGGAGTTATCATCAGTAGTAGCCTGGACTAAAAGCGTGCCGGCTGCAACCTCACTAAATCGTGCCCAACCGTCTTCATCAGTTTGCTTGCTAAGCACTGGTTCGGTCAATAGTTCTACTTTTGCATTCTGGATTGGTCGATTATTAGAGAATAGAGTCATCACCCGAACATCAACACTTCCCTCCTCTGGTAAAGGTCGGTATCCTTTGCTTCTCGGATCTAATGGATTATCACGAACCGGATCCCACTCACAGCTACCGACAAATAACATCGTCACTGTCAGCGTCAGAAATAACGTCAGCAACCGAAATCTGTCCCATCTATTTAATTGTGCCCATATCATTCTACAGTAACCTCACAGAACACTCCTATGCAAATTATGCACTAAAGGTAAATCAATAGCACACTCAGTGCAAGTGAAATCAATAGATGAGCGATTTTTTTTTTATTGTGTCGGGAATTATGTAGAAAAGGGGTTCAAAAGTAATTTCGTATGTATGCTGTTAATCCCTCGTTAAATATAGTTCTGCGGAATACGGAATCCACAACAGATTGAACGGATTAAACGGATAAGAGGGAGCAGGAAGAAGGTGAGAAGGTTTGCGGGAATCTGTGATATGAGGATGGATGCAGATGGAATTGGGAGCTTACAAAAAACAATGTGAAAATCACTAATTATAGCAACAAACACTTGCTTTTGTCCTGACAGTTCATTACATTCCGAAAGGTGATACGATCCCCCCGCCTACATAACACACAGGATCATCTGGTCTTCCCAGCCAGATAACCACCAAAAATAAGACTGTCTCAAAAAATGTGGCAGTCTCAACTTGAACAGACACAGAGAATGTGTTCATCTGAAGATCAATTATATCCTGAGATATGGCAGATTTCGCAGGATTTTCATATACGATCAAACTGGCGAATGGTTCGTCATTTAAGCAACGGTCATTCTTTATGACGAATTCGATATCATTGTCGGACAGGCGGATCTGATTCCAAATGCAGAATCCACTGAATGGCGTCACACTTTCGATCCGGAACCTGCCGGTGCGGAAACTTACGAGATTGATTGGGAGGTAGGAAACCCAAACGATTATGATTGGGATCCTGATCCAATCCTCGAAGGAAACATTCCAGCGGCAGGAATCGTGGAGGATACGGATGTGACAGATCCAAATCCATAGAATGGTCTTTGATTTGTCAAAAGCAGGTGGAGCCTATGGAGGCTCCACCTACTGAAACTATATCCAGAAAAATCACGAGGAGTAATGATGTACTCTCTTATCTTAATATTGACATTTATTCTAACAGCACTGTTAACTCCCATTCAAGCACAACCCGAAGTTGATGAAATGTTTATCTTTGACGGGGGTGGACAGCAGCATGAAGGTTTCAGGGACATATATGCCGTTGCAGGAGGCGGATTTGTTTTGTGTGGAAAAGCCGATCAATACTGGATTGTAAGAATCAATGACCAAGGCGAGTTGATGTGGTCATCAACTTATGAAGGTAGGCATTTAAGTTCTATTATTGAAACTGATGACGGCGATTTTGTATCGGGTGGAAGTTCCGCCAATCGTGAGTTTTCCGCCATCCGGGTAGATCCAGAAGGTGAAGTTGTATGGAGTGGAGAATACGGAAACGGTGGATGTGGCGCTGTTATTGAGCTGAAAGCAGGTAATTTCCTTCTCGCCGGTGCGGTTTATGATCTGGAAGATGATGATGCGAGCTGGCAGGGATATCTGCTGATGATAAACGGTGACGGTGATCCAATTTGGGGTCGCGATTATGGAGGACCAGACTCTGACTTTTTCAGATCAATGAGAGAAACAGATGGAGGTGTCATTATTTCGGGAGATACTCAAATCAATAGGAGACGCTATTACTGGGCTGTAAAAGTTAATTTTGAAGGTGATACCCTTTGGACAAGACGATATGAGATATTTGATAGTGATAGGTGTTATTCAATGGTATCCACAGGTGACGGTGGCTTTCTCCTCGGTGGCTCTTCCCTCAGAGGTCCTGTGGAAAAAATAGTTTCTTTAGTGAGGATCAATAGTCGTGGTGAGGAACAATGGACTGAAGCTTTTCCCGGGTGGTACCGTGAAGACATTAAAACAGTCATCAGACTTTCAGGCGGTGGGTATCTTTCCGTCGGAGGCAAGTATTGGGGAGGCGGACGGGTCAAAAGACCGGTTGTTTACAGGTTTACTGCTGACGGAGAGCTAATTTGGCGTGAGCAATATGAGTTCGATGAGGATGAAGAATTCGGAGATGAATACCACGGCTTTGTATCTGTTGTTGAAGGAGCGGACAATTCTGTGTGGGCTTGTGGAACGATAAACAACAGCCAGCAGTTTATGCACGGACAGGACGGACTGCTTATGAAGCTTAGCTTAGATCATTTAGAACCTGTCTTCCTTGTCTGGGTGCCGGAGGATACTGTTTTCACTGCACTAAGGAACGATGAGACAGAGTTTATGGTGCGAGCCATAGACGAGCAGGGCGATGAGTTTGGTTACACCTGGATCATGGGTGAAGATACACTCGGACACGACAGCACTGCTGCTGTGGTCTGGGATGAATTGGGAGAATTTACAGTCCAGTGTCAGGCTTCGGACGGAGAGAACATCAGCAGCATAACCTGGCATGTAACCGTGACGAATTTCTACATAGACGGTTATCAGCCTGACTCCCTTGACATGTTAATTCACCGCAACACGACAATAGATTTCACAATCTCGGCTCGTGCCGTCGAGGACGACCCGGTCGAGTACGTTTGGCTGCTGAACGACGAGCAGATTGCAGACGACGACAGCGTCTCCATCCGCTTTGAGCGAGGTCGGGAGCACTCTGTCACAGCGGTGGCATCGCAAGGCGAGCTTGCCGACAGCGTGACCTGGCAGGTTCTTGTTAACGACCTGGTCGTTGACTACATGCCTGAGCAGCTTGAGCTGTCAGTTGAAGTAGACACAACATTCGAGTTTGAAGTCTTCCCGTTTGATCCGAATGACGATTCACTGCATTTCCTGTGGACACTCGACGGCGACTCAATCAGCGACAACTCATGGGTGTTGGTTAACTTTGACGCGGAAGGGCTATATAATATCACAGCCTACGTCTCCGACACGACGGAATCCGATTCGCTGACGTGGACGATAGATGTCACTCCGAACAATGTATATTCCGGTGAACCCCAACACCCCGACACACCGACGCTATACCCACCTGTGCCGAATCCGTTTAACTCGACGACGACTGTGAGGTACTATCTGCCGACAGGTTCACAAGTTAGCTTGAGTCTGTTTGATGTAAACGGGAGGTTGGTGGACACTTTGGTTCACGGTTATCGAATAGCGGGACAGCATTCTGTCAGTGTTGATGGCAGTGATTTGGTGTCTGGTGTGTATTTCATCAGGTTAAATACAGGCGGATCCGTTGAGAACCAAAAATTGCTGCTGTTGCGATGAGTGGGGAACTAAGGATGATTTGATATATAATTGAGATTCTGTAGTCAGGTTGTCTCACTCCAACTGTCAGGCAAGCAGCATACGTAAACCGACAATTACCATGAAAACACCGAAAATTCTCCGGTAAACTGTTCCTCCGAATTTTTTGTTCAGCTTGGCACCGATTTGAGCGGTGATAACAGTTCCTGCTGCAATCGGCAGCGCAACAGGAAGATTGACAACACCCCAAAAGTCGGTCGGATTTGCAGCGCGGGAATCACCATACAGCAAATAACCGATAACACCGGATATAGTCAGCAGAAAACCGACCATGGAAGATGTTCCGGCGACCCGACCCGATGAAAAGTGAAAGATGAATATAAATGCCGGAACCATGACAATCCCACCGCCCACTCCAAGCAGTGCACCGATTGCTCCTGTTGCCAGACCCAGCAGCATCAATCCTGCCTTATTGTCGTGCTTTGAATCGTTTGCATTGGGATTGCCGCCTCCAACTGAACTCGTTGACCCTATGGCGAGATAAATACCTGAAAGAATTAAAAATATGCCGAATGCAGACTGAAGCTGTATTCCGGAAAGATTGCTTCCAAAGTATGACCCGACCTGACCACCGATAAGAGCACCTGCAGCCGTCCAGGGGACAACCCACAATATCAGGTTGTCCTGCCTCCACTGCCTGTAAGCAGAGGCTCCGGTGGTAAACACCCCGGTAAACAGGCTGGTCGCAAAAGCTGTGGTCATCACCATTTCAAGCGACAGACCTTGCGAGACGAACATCTCACGGAGTATCGGCACGAGAATTATTCCGCCGCCGATACCGAGATACCCTGATGCCAGTCCGGTTATCCCCCCCAGAAGTATGAGCAGCAATATGTTCAATGATCCTTCGCACTCGCTGCAGCCCGGTCACTACCTCGCAGCAGACTGTTATAGCGGTCTTTATCTCTTAAAATCTTGATAGCCTCTGATAACTGTACATCCTCATCGAATGATGCCTTTATCCGCAGTTCACGTCCCCCCATTACAGATCCGACCTCCCTCTCCAGACCCTGTCTAACAGTCATGCGCAGTTCGGGATCATCGAATGAAACATCTGTGGTCAGCATTGATTCAAGCAGGTCAAGTTGAGTGTAGAAATGTGTGTCGAGTGAGTCTTCTTCACCGAGCTTACGCAGAGCTTCCAGCTCTCTCATTCCCGGGATAACAGGTTCAAATTCCACGCTGTCAATGTAAAGGAAAAAACTGTCAAGCATAAAATCGCTGACGTTTACCTCTTTTAGATCACCATGTTCTTTAATCCATCCCTGAATAAAGCCGAAGAATAGATCTCTGCGATACATCTCAACGACTTGCGGGTCAATCGTTGTAGGTTTCAATTCTACATCCGGTCTGATACCGCCGCCCCCAAAAACTTCACGACCGTTACGTGTCAGAAACATTTCTGCGTTTATATCGGATTCTACTGAGTCTGACAGAAGTGACGATTGATCATTCTCCGATAGATCAAGCTCGATCAAATCATTTTCATCATCTTCTTCTATCCTATCACGCTGGATTAGTCGTCCGGAGGGAGTGTAGTAGCGGGCTGTGGTGATCTTCAACATTGATTCTTTATTCAGGTTTATCACGGTCTGTACCAATCCTTTCCCGAAGGATGGCGTTCCGACAATAACTCCTCGATCCAGATCCTGAATAGCTCCTGAAACAATCTCTGACGCTGAAGCGCTGCCGCCGTTGATTAGCAGCACTAATGGAATATCAACGGCAAGAGGTTCCCCCTGAACGTTAAAATCGCGGACAGATCGTTTCATTCTACCCTTCGTGTGGACAATCGGTTCATCCTCTTTCAGAAACTCGCTCGCAATGCTGACCGCTGCCGGAAGCAGACCTCCCGGGTTGCTTCTCAGATCGAGAATCAATCCCTTCGGATTTTTGTCCATTACGTCCTCAAGCGAATTGTGAAACTCTTTTCCTGCTTGTCCTGAAAATCTTACCAGTTTTACATATCCTATGTCTTCTTCAATTATCCCGGAATAAGCCACGTCATGTATGCGAATGTCTTCGCGCGTCAGAACGTAGTCAAGTGGTTTGTCGTAGCCAACCCGTCTGATCTGAAGAGTTACATCAGTCCCGGCTTCGCCACGGATCACAGCGGAAGCGTCAGAGGTTGTCCACCCTTTGGTCGGTTCACCATTCACTCCGACGATCACATCTCCGGCACGGATTCCTTTGCGTGATGCGGGAGTGTCGTCAATCGGTGCAATCACAGTCAACTCTTTGTCTTTGCCTTTAAGACCTATTTCGATGCCAACTCCCCCATATTCACCGGTAGTCAGCATGTTCAGTTGTTCAACCTGCTCCGGTTCGTAAAACACTGTGTATGGATCAAGTGTCCCAAGCATACCCTTGATGCCGGCTTTGATAAAATCATCGGAATCTATCTGATCCACATACTTGGCATTTATCTCCCGGTACACTTTCCCGAACAACCTGATATTTGAGCGGATCTCTTTGTAAACCTGCTCATCAGATTTCGGCTTTTGCTTAATCTCCGGTTTTTCATCCGCAGAGAATCCGACAGTTACTGTTATCAGGACAGTTAAAATCAGATATAAGTATTTCGACATCTATGTGCTCCTAAGAGTGTTCTAAGTTTGAAATTAGTACTTTGTCGTCTGCCTGAGAATGCAAACATCCCGCTGTCAGGTCGCCGTACCCGATAGCCATGCTATTGATATTACGTAATTTATGCTGTCAACCGTGGGGGTTGACAGCGGATCAGAACCGGTTTCCGATCTGAATATCGAACCGGTTTGCAGACTTAACTCTGTTTGAAGGGTATAGATAACCCCACTGGAAATGCAGCGGTCCGACCAACGTGTCAAATGCAAAATAAACAGATAGCGAGCGCAGCCAGTCTGACTGTTCCAATTTATCCTGCGGAACCTCCCAACTGCCGCCGACATCGTAGCGTAAACCGATGTAACTATCTGCCAAAATGCGGCTAATCAAATCGAATCGGTACTCAACTCCCGATGTATAGCGTGAAGCTCCAACCAATTCATCTCGTTTCAGACCGGGGAAACTGTGCATTCCACCTAATCTGAAACGCTCGTTCAGTGGAGTTGTTCCATCAGCAACTGCACCGCTGAAGCGGATACCGAAAGTATGCCTTCGCATTGGTGTGAAAAAGCTCTCCCACTTACCCCACGTCCGGTTGAAGCTTTGTTTCCCGACCGCTGTTTCAATTGTTACGTCTGCCTGCAGCCCATTGTTAGGATATGGGTAGCGATCTTGGGTGTCCAATGCCAAACGGGCACCGAATGCTGACAATTGATGCTCACTGCCGGATGGATATGTATTCTCGTGCTTCTCCCATCTTGAGGTCAGAACTCCTAATCCCCAGCTAAACGCAGGTACGCCGACCTCAAGACTGCCCCCCCATCTTGACTCGGTATATGTCAATATTGATTCGTGGCTGCTATTGTATTTTATCCTGTCATCACGTCTGTATCCAAGCGATAGAGAGTAGGTCACAGGTCTTCCAAACACCTTATCCGCTAAGAGTGTCACTCTATGCTCTCCTTCAAACTGACCCACACTTGTGAACAAGGAAAGCTGTTCCGCATAGTTGTGCAAACCGGGATAAGTCACTTCTACAAACCCACGTGTCTTCACCTGTTCAAGGTACGCCATGCCGAACCGAATCAATGGAACAGAATGCTCACTGACGTGAATGACTATTTTCCATCCGCCTTGACCTGCAGATAGAAGAGTCGGATAAACATTACGGAACAAACCGGTGGCATATAGGTTTGACATCCCCTTCATAATGCCTCTATCAGTGATCGGCTCACCAACCTTCAAGGGCACTTCCCTCGACAACCACGATCCGGAAATCCTGTTCAGACCTACAAAGGATAGTCCTTTTAGGTGTCCCTCATCAATCAGAATTTGCAGCCGGTTGTCGTCACTGTTAAATTGGCACTTTTTGATTATAGCAACCGGATAGCCTCGCGATCTGTACAGCTTCATCACATCCTCTAAGGCTGATGTAACACTATCCGCACTGAATCTCTTGCCCCGCAATCGCTGGAAAATGTCATCTATCTCATCTTCAGTAATAAGACTATTCCCCACCACCACAATATTCTCAATCACTGCATTGTACTCGACATGGATCGTTAGTCTGCTTTGTGAGCTGTCATAATCTGCGTAGGCGTCATTCAGCGTTCCGGCTCTTAGAATCTTATGTAGATAATCCCTGATACTGCTTAAAGAGAGACCCGACTGTCCCTTTTTATCCACAATGAGTTCCAAATTTAATCGGGAATATGGAGAAAGAATTACCTCCTTAATCGGTAAAAACAGGCTGTCATCAAACATCGGTTCCGGTGTAAGTTTCTCTTTCAGCTCTGGAAGCATAGCCTGCATTGCCCTGCGTCCAGCCTCAATCAGAGAATCAAGCTCAACATCTGCCTCTGCATCAAATTTGCCAAGCATTGGAGCCACAACGATGTCAGCATTTTTAATCGAACGGCTGCTCGCTTCCTGCTCAAGAATCGTCGTAACCTGATCAACAATCTGCCACGGATGGTAGGGTGCATTGTACTGCCGCAGTGGAGAGCTGACATTGACCGCCATTACAATAGCTCCACCCATTGATCGTGCTTCCTCCACCGGGATATTTGAGCTGATCCCACCGTCAATAAGCTGTAAAAAATCCCACAACAACGGCTCAAAAATCAAAGGAATCGACATCGAACCACGTATAGCTGGAGTCAAATCACCGTGATCAAACACAACGCCCTGACCGGTAACAAGGTCTGTCGCCAGTAGTTGAAAAGGAATCTTAAGATCATTCCAATCACGGTCAGTCCTGTATGGTGTGCTAAGTGTCAGTTTCAACAGTTGCTGATACAGTCTCTGCCCAAGAGATATAGCACCCGGAACGACCGGTGAAAACTCATCGCCAAGCCTGAGTGTTAAGAGGTGACGTGAGTTCTCCTCTTTCCGCGCCAAGGTGAGTGTCCGTCTCTCCGGCTCATCAAATAACAAACCGTTCCAATCGAGTTGCTTCAGATGTGCTGCGATTTCGGCAGGTGATAAACCGGATGCGTACAGCCCACCGATGAGCGCACCGACTGATACCCCTACAATACCTTCCGGCTTTATCCCCTCTTCATCAAGCACTTTCAACACGCCGATATGAGCCAATCCCCGTGAACCTCCACCCGAAAGCGCAATTGTAAATGTGGGTGAGAGCGGTACATTCTGCGTGTGGCCGAACTTTTCGACAGTTTGTGTCGGAATGCGGATTTCACGGGAAGGAGTTGAAGATGCCACAGAAACAACTGCCAACAGAAATGGAATCAAAATTAAAACGAACTTCAGAGTATCGCTGAATAATTTCACTGAAAGATGCAGAAAAGTTGGGTTCACCGTTGAGTTACCTCAGCAGCAGCATTTTAGTTCTCAAACGGTCAGTTCTTTCAGCGGATGTCACCGAAATCTGTGCAATATAGATCCCAGACGGCATGTTGTCCGCATGCCACTCAATAGAATGCTGTCCGGCAGTTTTTTGACCGATTGCTACTTCTGTAACAGTTCGTCCGACTGAGTCAAAGGTGGTTAGGATAACATCTCCGGGCTCAATTAGATGATACTGTAGTTTAGCTGTGCTGTTGAATGGATTGGGGTATGATGTAAGAGTATAGCTACCGGGAACCGAGCTGATGCCATCAACAGAAACTTCAAGAAGAGAAAATCCGTCCCGTGTATATCTGTCCTCACCGACAATTTGACTCTTGATAGTAACATCAAATGTATGTGAATCTTGGGAGTGATATTCCAATCTGAATCTTTCCTCGGGTTCATAACCTGCTTTATTCAAATCATTTTCGCTCCAGGCAGCAATCCCGACCAGGGTCTGACCATCGCTCACGCTAACCATGCCTGAAACAGAGTCTTCACTGTCCAATAAAACAAGCTCTCCGGCAACAAGAGGTAAATTAAAACGCAGCAGAAGGCTGTGATTGTGTTCACTCGGTGGTATGAAATTATGTTCGGCAGTGATGCGGATAAACTCATTCTCACCCCGGTCATAAGGAGTTAAACCGACCAACTCATCAATAGCCGGATAGATAAGCGTGTCATTCTCAGCCATTAGAAGCTGATACCCCCGACCGAGTTGCAGATCACCCATATTGCTGAAGTTGAATTCATTAATCCAGAACCTGCCGTAGCCGTCCTTGGCGAGGATTAGATTGTCACTGACATTTTCAAATGCAACTATTTCCGGCATCGGATCACGGTGTAGGTATGCGACACTGTTCCAACTCTCTCTCAGTGGAATCTCGGAATCAGGTGACGCCCATTCACCGTCAACGAATAACATTTGTGCGGCAGAGAGCTTTATCCAATAACCCTCAAGTGGATTCCATTCATCAATCTGATTAAAATCGAATCGTGGGGCAAAAAACTGACCCAACTGGTTCTTTACCAACAGCAACACGTCCGCTTCAATCCAGGGAGCAAACAGGTGATCCAGCTCATTAGGGTCTGTAACCAACGGGATACTATACAGCATCCATCCCATCTGACCGTCCAACCAAAAATCATCCGGTCCAACCTCAAGGGTTGCAGGAGATGACCAAAGTGAAAGATCCGCATCCGCATCAACCGATTGAACCACATACTCCAGTTCATCTCTCACGTCATTATCTTCATCAATCCATTGAGTCTCCTCAATCCCTTCAGCGACGACTTCACTCCATTCATAATCCGGCACAGGATAAATGTCATCAATGTAACATTTCTCACGGTTCGATCTGCGGCTAAATTGATAGAATCGGAATCGCAGCCGAACGGTCTCACCGGCATGATCCGAAAGATTGAACCATGTCCGGACCCACTCGTCATCGCTGCTGCCGTTTATTCCTGGACCGAGGTTAACACCATTCATCACCAAATCTTGAGTATCACGCCCGGGTACCGGTTCCCACTCAAATCCATCATAGGACACTTCCAGAGCGATGTAGTGGTTCCAGAACCTGAACAGATCGTAGAACATCCATGCCCACAGAGTGTCAGGGCAGACCAGTTCTTCACGAAGGGAGAGTGTCGCCATCGGTTCACGCAAGTTGAGACTAAAGCTATGCGAACCGCTATGACTCTCGCGGTCGCTCATCGTAAAATTGAGCAATTCCCACCGTTCCTGATCCGGTTCGGCTTCATCTGTAATCGGCTCAGGCTGCGTTCTCGCTGTCACACGATAAGATTGAGGGGGGTTATCTTCATCTTCCGGTTCCTCCCAGCTAACCACAATATCCTGTTGTTCACTCAGATCAACCGAAACATCCAACGGTGACGGCGGCAGCAGCACCCGAGAGGGATTGTCACAATACTCCGCTGCGGTGATGCAGGCAGTTAGATTCTCCTCAATCAGAGGCTGCATCCTGTTGCGGGGGGGCCAGAAGTTATCCTGACGTGAGCCTACTTCTATGGTGAAAGCCATAATCGGATCATGCTCATCGGCGTGATACAGCCAATCGTCACTGTCCCCGTTTACCCGGTAGATAGTCTCCCACCCGGTACCGGGAAGATAGCCGTTGTCAACCGTCAAATTTTTAGCAAGAGCCGACAACAATGAGCGATCTTCAGCAAAGAAGTAATCGTATGCCGGAGGCAGCAGACAAAGATTGCTGTAAGAATGAAAGTATAGTGAAACGGAAAAATTCCGATCATTGACAAACTCACGTACGGCTTGGGTTTCCGGTTCGGAAAAGGCTTCTGTTCCTCTGTAAATTGGATGATCCGGCACAGGACTTGAGCCGATATCGTCATACCCCCATTCATAACCCCAGTTGCGATTCAGATCCACACCGAACGAGCCGCCTTCATTCTCTCGGCGGTTTTTCCTCCACATACCGCCGCCATCCGGTTCAATCTCCTCGTTGTATGCCAATCCGTCAGGATTTTGACACAGTATGAACCACATCTGCCGGTTGTCCACCAACTCGGTTATCCGCTCATCCTCTTCTTCATAGCCGTCTATCAATCGGTTTACAAAGCTTGAGAGTACCAGTGATGTGATCGCTTCTCTCGAATGGATGAGAGAAACGTACAGCACCTCAGGTTCATCCTCATCCTCATTAGGGTTATCGGACAACCTGAACGCCCAGATGTCTCTCTCTTCAATGGAGGAACCGATGGAAACCGGTTCACCAATTATATCAGGATAGTCATCGTGCCAGTCAAATATCCTCTCTACTATCTCATCAAAGGTCGGATATCCACCCATGTCGTCTCTTGCCTGTCCATCCTTCAGCCGCTCCGAATAGTATTGTTCGGCATTTTCATGCAACGTGAAATAGTACAGTCCGGTGGCTCGCAGTCTGTTTTTTTCAGCTTCACTGTGTAACAACACCTCTGCCATCTGCCCGTCGGAAATATAAACGACATCAAGACCACTCGTCAGCAACAGCTCAAGGTCGCCCGGCTTTTCAACTGCCACCTCAACCATCGTGGAGGCAGCCGTTGATTGGAACTGCAGTAGAGTCAGTGACGTGAGCAGCAGAAAAAAAACGATAGGTGATATTTTGGATAGTAATTGAATGATAGAATCCGGTTTTGACACAACTAATCAGTTTACTAAGGTAAGGCTGCATTCCTTTTTAGTCAAGTGTCGCAGGCAGCCTGTTTGACTTGTTTACAGCAAATTGTTATATTATTTGGTTAAAACATGCTCAAACCGATTCCGGAGAAAAAATCAGCCTCACCCAGACATCACAATCAGGTGACTCCAGCTCTGATTCACTGCCTGTGATCCAATATAGGTCCACAACGAAACTGTATGGTCAGGTTGCCGCTGTTGATAAACTTACGCTTGATGTCAAGGCTGGCGAATTGTTCGGATTTTTAGGACCTAACGGCGCCGGAAAGACCACCGCCATGAAACTGGCTGCCGGATTGGTCAAGCCGACATTCGGTAATGTCCTGATCTCCGGTAACGACGTTCAGACCAGTCCGCTGGAAGCTAAAAAACTTGTCGGTTTTGTCCCTGATAGTCCGCATATTTACGAGAACCTCACAGGACGCGAGTTTCTCCACTTTTGCGCCGGACTGTATAAACTCGATAATGTAACCACAACTTTCAGGGTTGAAGAGCTGCTGGATCAGTTCGGAATTGGGAGCTGGGTGGATAAACGCGCGGGTGAATATTCACATGGAATGAAACAGCGGGTGGTAATGGCATCTGCGTTTCTCCATCAACCCAAATTGATTCTCATTGATGAGCCGATGGTTGGGTTGGATCCGGGCGGAATACGACTAATCAAAGCTGTCCTAAGGAAATTCTGTTCTATCGGTGGTACTGTATTTTTGTCCACCCACACACTGGTTGACGCGGAGGAAATTTGTGACCGGATCGGTATTATTCACAAGGGAAAGCTGGTCGCATGGGGAAAGATTGATGAAATCGGATTGAAGGGACAAAGTTTGGAGGATCTGTTTATCGCGCTGACATCTGAGATTGAAACCAGGTGAGCAGATTCCCACATACGATGATAGGGTGGAAAGCACGGCTACTGTGGGGATCATTTGCCCTTGACCTCTGGGGAGCTAAAATCGGCAAACTGATCTCTCTTTTCATCATTATCGCATTCTCAATCGGCAGCACCTATTTTTTCCGAAAGGTTTTCGAGAAACTGCTTGAACTCGAAGTGTTCGGTATGTCGCTGCTGTGGCGGGTTGTCGGGATTGCTCTTGGGACACTGTTCGGACTCTTGGTCGTCAGCAATCTCATCACAGGCATCGCCACCCTGTACCGTTCATCAGAGGTCGGTTTTCTTATGGCGCGTCCGGTTTCATATCGGAACATATTTATCAACCGATTTATTGACAACATCGGTTACAGCTCTTGGTCACTCGCAGTTTTGGGAGTGCCGATGATGGTAGCACTGGGACAGGTGTTCAACCTGTCTGTCTATGTAATCTGCTCACTGATTCTGTTTGGGTTCATGCCGTTTGTGCTGATCGCAGCCGAAATCGGTGTTGCCGCTTTGATGGGACAGATTTTCCTCGCAAAGAAAACCTCGCCAAAATTTGCAATACTGTTTGTTTTGACAATTTTGGCTTCTGTCATCGGCTGGGTGGTTTTTGAGCGCAGTCAGGTTATGATGTTGCAGGGGATGCCAGGACAACTTGCACACATAGAGCATATCGCTTCGACAATGTCCGGATCTGACAAACTGCTGCTGACGCCTCCACAGTGGTTAGCCGGTTCAATGAATGCGATTCTAAAGAACGACATAAGGCAGATTGTTCTGTACACCGGGCTGTTAATATTGACCGCTGTCGTGTGGCTGAGGTGGCTGTGGCTATGGTCCGGGACTGTTTATTATCATAGCTGGATTTCCTTTAGTGAGATGACGGGGAAGAGTGGGATGTTGTCGTCTGCAAAGTCCGCAGCGCGGTTCACCAGGGGATTCCTGCCAAACCCGATCAACGCAATGCTCCGCAAAGATCTGCTCGAATTTATGAGAAATCCGAGCCAGTGGGCTCAATTTTTGATTCTCGTGGCGTTTCTTCTCATTTATCTGTTGAATCTGGTCTATATCTCCGGTAAATTCATCGTTGAAGATGAGTATTGGAAAACGTTGGTTCTGTTTTTGAACTTTGCATTCACCGGATTCATACTGGCAACGCTGTCTGTAAGATTTGTATTCCCATTAATCAGCCTTGAGGGTAAAAGTTTTTGGGTTATACGAAGCGCACCTGTTTCGGTGAACACACTTTTCTGGGAAAAGTTTCTGCTTGCATTTGTGGTATTCATGGGATTGTGTGAAATAATAGTCTATTTCTCAAACCACGAGCTTAATGTCACCGGGCCTATGATCTCCGTGACAACAGCAGCAACTTTCACTATGGGTGTAGCACTCACCGGATTGGCGATTGGTATGGGTGCGCTGTTTCCCGATTTTCGCAATGACAGTCCGATGCGAATTGCGTCCACTCCGGGTGGTGTCTTGACAGTGGTGATAAGTTTGTTGTATGTTGGTTTAATGGTCGCGATCCTGGCTTGGCCCACGCAAGGTTACTTTCACTATCTGTCCGGTCAAGGTCCGTTACCTTTTAAGCGAGCACTGCAAGCTCTGACATTGGTGGCAGGATTGAACGCACTGGTGCTGCTATTACCGGTCAGTCAAGGCAGGCAGGTGCTTTTGAACAAAGATTTCTGAGACGGCGAGCTTGAGACAAACCCGACTACAGCTTGCAAAATCTCTTTGAAGAATTTGTCCCTCTAACCACTTTTCTGGTGGTTCATTAAGAAAAAACCCCGCTCAACAGAGCGTTTGTACGTATAACCATTTGACACCCAATAAGGAGGGGTTGTGATGAAGAAGACCGCATTTTACCTGTTTAGTCTGTTACTGTTACTTTCCGTCACATCAATCGGCTGTGATGTTTCCGCCGAGCGTGAGCTTAGACGGGCGCAGGCAGCCCTCGAAGCTGCTGACGAAATTGACGCAGAAGCATACGCTGCCGAAGACTTTATGGAAGCTGAAGAATATTTTGAAGAAGCTATGGCAGCCGATGAAGACGATCAAGTTCAGGAAGCACGCCGTCTGGCGATTAAGGCTAAACTGCGCGCTGAAGACGCTATTGACAAAACAAAAGACAGACTAAGATCGCTTGAAGCGGAACAGGAAAGATTAGGACGATAGCCTGACATAGATCTGAGCGTATCTGAATTAGATGCGTTCTGAATCTACCGTTCTTCAGTTGAGAACCGATGATTTTGCTGCAGGTGATTTGATTACGCTATATTGATAAGGATTCCAAATATAGTTCGGTTGTGACTTACCACATATCGGTGTAGTTACCAGGTTGCCATATTATAAGCGAAAACTCTAATTCCACATGAAAAAACGAGGAGATCAATGAGACTGCGTAATCTGGTTTACTATTCTCTGATTTTTATATTTACCTCTTCATTTGCAGCGAATTTTGACCAAAACCCTCTCACTATACAGCAGGATAACAGTTCTGTATCTGTTGTCCTCTCTCTGCCTGATATCAGCCTGACAGACGTTGATCTGGAAGGTAAGAGGTTTCAATCCTTAAATATTAATTCCGACGGCATGATCGGCGTACCCGGGTCGCCTGCAATCCCATCATGGAGTCGCTTGATTGAGATTCCGTCCGGTGCAGATCCCACAATAGAGATCTCTCACTCCGGTGAGAGTGTCTTTGAGAACTTTGATCTGGCACCGCTCCCCACGACCAATGACAACCCGAACATCCATGAGATCATATCCATATCAGCGGCTGCCTATCAGACGGACGGTTCAATTCCTGAGCAGAGTGCAACAATTTCCGATATTATCACTATCGGAAACAGGCACTATGCACTGCTCGACATAACTCCTTACAGTTACAATCCTGCTCGCCGTGAACTAACAGTGCTTGAGGATCTTAGCGTTGATATACGGTTTGATGCACCAAACGAAGATCGGGAGGATGATGACGGATCATCAGATCAGTTACATGCAACGGTTTGGGATGAGCTGGACAGAGCCATCAGCCAAAACCCTGTCGGCAGAGATGAAGCTGAAGGACGAACCGATATCCTCGGTCACTATGTAATCGTTCACGCTGACCGTGAAGAATTGGCTGAAACTGTTCAACCTTTGGTGGAATGGAAGGAGCGCAAGGGCTATAAAGTCACGGTGGTGAATATGGGTGACCTCGGCAGAGGTGCGGATGATTTGAAAGACTACCTTCAGGAAGCGTACGATGAATGGGATATTCCGCCGACTTTTGTGGTGCTCGCCGGAGATGCTCTGAACCAGGGTGTCACCGGATTGCCGTATTACAGCGATAATGAAGGAAGGGGAGTGAGCTGGTCAGCTACCGACATAAAATACGTGCATCTCGACGGTAACGACAATGAACGCGATCCTGAATCCTGGATACCTGAAGCTTTCATCGGAAGATTACCGGCAAGAAACACGCGTGAACTCGAGTATCAGGTTGCTAAAATAATCGGCTATGAAGCAGAGCCTTTCGTTGACGACCCCTGGGTCGAGGGTGCAGTACTGATCTCTCACGGTGTTCGATCATGCACGCATGCAAATGTAGCAGTCAGAGAGATAATGCAGGAGAATGGCTACCAACGTGGAGATATCCTCGAAGCATACGCTGACTATCATGGCGGACAAGCGCCAAATCGAAACACTATTAACCAGTGGGTTGACGAAGGTGTAGGGTTTGTAAACTTTCGCGGTTATGACAATTGGGGAAACTATTTCCAGAATATCGGCGAAATCAGAGGAAGACGAAACAGTTGGAAGATGCCTGTTGTGACCGGAATGGTATGTGGAACCAACGATTTCCCGAACCTCTACAAATTCCCCGAATCTATCGGTGAAGCGTGGATGCGCACATCGAGCAACCCTGCCGGGGCTATTGCATCATTCGGACCGACAGATATTTACACTCACACATGGTTTAACAATCCGATGGATGCAGAGTTTTATCATGTTCTGTTCAACAAGGGTGTTCATACACTTGGCGTAGCGGCACTTGCATCTAAAATTTGTCTGCTTAGAAACTATCCATCTCTTAGAAGTCTCGGAAACGGTCTCTCTTCCGGGTACTATTTCTATACTTACAATCTGCTCGGTGACCCGGGTCTGCAGGTGTGGACAAAGGATCCAAAGCCTATCACACTGGAATTTAACGAGGAACTTCCTGCGGGAACGACATCGCTGCGGTTCACAGTTTTAGATGACGATGAGGATCCGGTTGAATCTGTTTATGTTCACATCCTGAGGTACCACGAGGATGGTGAAGACAGATTCGGTGTCTATACCAACAGTGACGGAGTTGCCGAGTTGACTCTCGACCCGATGGCAGAGGGAGAATATTTACTGACGGTGACCGGACCGAATATGATTCCGGTAATGGAAAGCTTTGATGTGGTCTCACCCTCTCTGTTTGCTTCTGTCGCGGGTTATGCAATTGATGATAACGGTAACGACGACAGCGACGGTAACGGTGATGAGATTGTTAATCCGGGCGAGACGATTGAACTTGGAGTTGTCCTGTACAACAGCGGTGAGAATCTTTGCGATGCTTCATCAGTGACAATCAGCAGCAATTCGGAATGGGTAGAGATCATGCGGGAAACCGTTGATTTCCCCTCAATTGACGCAGGAGAAGATGCTGTCGGTGAGCAGCCGTTTCTGTTCAGATGTTTGCCGGGCACGCCTAATGGAGAGACTCTCAGACTCGATTTTAATATTGATGCAGAAGACAATGAATGGCAGGGGAGTGTTGAAATTCCTGTAACCGGATATGACTTTGAGCTGGTCGAATTCGAGTTTGATGAAGAGCTTTATCCGGGCACCGAACAGGAGCTGTTTATCATTGTTGAGAATGTCGGTGAACTTGACAGTGATGACCTGACCGCCACGCTTACATGCGAATGTCTGAATATTCAGATCAGACAAGCTGATTCACCTCTCGGAGAGCTTGAGACAGGAGAAGGCGCTGACAATGAAGCCCAGCCGTTTTTGGTGTATGCCAATCCTAACAGCTACCAAGGCAGTGAAATCACTTTTAACATCATTATCCACGATGAAGCCGGTCGCTCAGAGACACTGTCTGCCACTGTCTTACTCGGTGAGCCGACAGTTGATGTGCCGCAAGGTCCCGATAATTACGGTTATTGGGCATTTGACAATCGCGACGAAGAGAGCGGAATGGCTCCTGAATACGATTGGGAACCCGGGCGGTCACAACTTAACAATCTTCGTGATGTGCAGGAAAACCCGAATTGGAACAGCGACCACGGCTCGAAAGTTTATCTCGATCTGCCTTTCGATTTCACATATTACGGGGTAGAATATTCAGAGATTACTGTCGGTTCAAACGGTTGGATCTGTTTCGGGAGAACCGATCAGATTTCCTGGAATAATCAGGAACTGGGCAGCCCACTCGGACCACCTGCGATGCTCTGTCCTTTTTGGGATGACCTGTGGAACGGACGTGGTGTTTTCATCTACTACGATGAAGACAATTCCCGTTTTATCATTGAGTGGAGAGAATACCGCAACGTTCGAGGGAATGGGATAACCTTTGCCGTTCATCTGTATGATCCTACGGTTGTCAATACCGCAACCGGTGACGGCGAGATCCATTTCGTTTATAACAGCATCCCTGCTCTTAGAGTGGTTTATGCAGAGGAGCAGACGACAATCGGTATCAGCTCACCTGATCGAAATGATGGACTGTTAATCACGCATGCAAGACAGTGGAATCCGCGAACAGCTGATCTGGAGGGTGAGATGACCATTCGCTTCTCCACCGGTGAGATCACAACCGTTGGTTCCGTATCCGGTCGTGTGACTGACATTGAAGATAATTCACCTATGGAGAATGTCCGTGTGATGATTGAAGGAACAGGCTTCTTCAGCACCACGGATGCGGAAGGCGCATTTATGATTGACCGGATTCCGGAAGGCAGCTATACGCTGGTGGCTGTCAGACGATACTACAACAACGCTGTAGCTGCCGATGTTGAGATCGTCGAAGATGAAAACGTTGAGATCAATTTTGAGCTTACCCACCCGACATTCAACATTGATGTAGAAGGGTTTGAAGTTGGGATTGAACCGGATTCAGTGGCTGAGGAGAGCTTCGCTATCTGGAACGAAGGAAACGGACCCTTAGATTACAGCCTTCAGCTTGAAACTGTGGAACGGTTTGAACCGTGGGAACCTCTATTCGACCATGATGCTTCTGCTCAGACCGAAACCAATGACCGTTGGCTGCGCGGTATGACTTATGACGGCGAACAATTTTACGTTGCAGGTCGGGTTGATCGCAATGAATATCCGCATAAGATTTACATCTTCAACGATGACGGTGAGCTGGTGGGAGATTTCGATCAGTACACAGTAGATTCGGCTGCTGCAAACGGTTACAACGAGATCGAGTGGAACGGTGAGAATCTGTATGCCGCAGAACGCGGCAACATCCTTGAGATCACCCTTGAGGGAGAACTCGTCGGGGTGATCACAGAAACAGAAGAACGTGAAATCCAAAACATTGTGTGGTCGCCAAGCCGGGAAACTATCTTCGCTAAACCGCGACTTGGCAACGATTTCTTTGAATTTGATACAGATGGCAATTTGGTTGACACGTACTCTTTCAACAATAATGAGAGCCACTGCCTCGGTCTGGCATGGTTTCCGGTTGATCCCGACGGGTACAACCTCTACATATTCACCGATCCTGTTCACGTTGAACTGTTTGGCACCAGACTTGAAGTCCATAAGATGAATCCGACAACCGGTGACATCATGCTCGTCACCCACCTCTTCCAGCAGGAGGGTGATAAACCTCAGGGCTGCGTAATCACCAATAAGTGGGATCCTACAATCTGGATGTTTGCAGGACTCGTCAACAGTCCCGGAGGTGATAGGATTGTAGGCTGGGCGCTGGAACCCAACTTTACCTGGATCTCCTATGATCCGTCAGAAGGATCTGTTCAACCTGATGCAAATCAGCAGTTTTCGGTAACTTTGATGCCGAGTGATCTTCCGAATGGGGACTATTTTGCGGACATGAAGCTGCACCATAACGCTGTAGGTGATATGTTTGAGATTCCGGTCCGGCTGAATATCGGACCTCAAGCGGTTAGTGGTGATAATTCTGCATTGCCGGATGAGTTTTCATTCAACTCACCATATCCAAATCCGTTTAACCCGTCAACCAAGCTGCAGTTTGGGCTTCCGAATGCTGCTTCGGTTGAATTGACCATCTGGGATGTCAGCGGCAGATTAGTTGAGGCAGTGGATCTCGGTCAACTGAACACCGGGCAGCATCAGTATCATTTTGAAGCCGGATCGTTGGCGGGGGGCATCTATATTGCCAAACTGACTGCAGGTCAGTTCTCAGCGACACAGAAACTCGTGTTGCTTCGTTAATTCTGATAGCTGATAGATAGGATTGAAGGCATGAGCGACGGACACTGCATTCGTCGCTCTCTTTGTATTAAACAGTTGAGAAGATATCCATGAGTCGAAAAAGTAAATCCGGAGCCGATGAATACGTTGAATATTACAACGACATAGATCTTGTAAAAAGAAAGCTGAAAGAACTTGATCAAAGAAGGGGCAAAAGCCGCCGATCCGGCAAACAACGGAGAACTGCTGCACAGCAAGACATGGCTAATGGCAAACGAGTGAAAAAGTCAGATCGGAGAGGAAACGACAGGCGGAAGTGGTTTGATCCTGAAACAGCAACTCCGGACATGATGGTCAAGCACCTGATCCAGCTTGAACGGCGGATCAGCGAGCGGGAGCTTTCAGACAGAAGAAAGGAGGGAAGACTGAAAAAGCAGTTTCGACAGAAGTAGTAACGGTGTCAGCCAAATAGTGATTTTGTAGTCGTGGTTGTCTCAACCACGACATCGGGCTCGGAACAAAACTGACTACGATATGGCAGTCAGGTACGGCGACCTGACAGCTCTATCGTCTCAGAACCGCACCTATCCCCATCACACCACTCACCAAAACAATACTTCCAAACAATAGCGGTACCATTAAATGACCATAAGGAGCCGGAAGCAGACTGTCCACAGAAGGTAGTGACGGCAACGATTGAATGTACGACACCACAAAGTAGTCAATATTCTTGAGGATGGTCAGACCTGAATGGAACAGCAGTGCAGAAATCTTCAGTATATAGCGATAACTACCATAGAACGGTAGCAGGATCATTAACAGTGTTACTGTTGCGGCAATCCACCCCCAAACCGGACTCGGTCGAAACTGAACCGCAGGACGAGCACTGAGACCCAGCTTGAGCATTAACGTCTGTTCAAATTGATTAGAAAGCGCAGGAACAGTTTCAGGCACAATCACATCACGCAAAACAAACTCAATCCGCTCTTCCTCAGCACACTGATGGCATGAAGCCAGATGCTGATGGTACTGTTCCTCCTCGCTGGAAGAAAGCGAATTAACTCTATCCATAAAGATTCGTGCTGTTTCGCAATTGATTGTCATTCCGTGTTCCATAATTATCCTGTCGGCATTTCGACCAAAGCTGCCTGCCTTAATCCTGCTTTTGCTCTGTGAATTGTAGCTTTAACCGTTCCGATGGGCATTCCGGTGATTGTACTTATCTCTGCGTAAGTCTGCTCATGATAGTAGAACAGTGTCAGCACCATCTGATGACTTTCCGACAGCTTCTCAAACAGTTTGTTAAGAAACTGCCTCTTTTCAAATTGATCCACATTTGCGTCAGTGGTAGAAAGCTGTACGAATGTCGGATTGTCATCATCGTTTTCCTCACTGAAGGAAGCCGTCAGAGGTGCGCGCCCCTTCTTCTGAAGATACGAAGCACAAACGTTCCATGCAATATGATACACCCACGTATTCAGGCTGCTCTTACGTTTGAAGCCTGAAAGCCCCTTCCAAACTCTAATGAAGACCTCTTGCGTGAGGTCTTCGGCATCCTCGCGACGAGATGTTGCTCTAATGCAGGTGACATACACTTTGTCGCGGAATTGATCCATAAGCTGCCTGAACGCTCGTTGTGGACGGTCGGTATAGTCTTTGAAAAATTGACTTTCATTAAAATCGCCCATTCGATGGCAGCCAAGTGACCTGTTTTCTTTTATTTTTAAGCTAATTCAGGCTGATTGTCAACCCTTATAGTTATATTGACCCCATGATGTGGCAAAAAGTTACATGCAAACAGAAATGAGAGTATTAATTTTAAATCTATTTTAATGACTGTAGTCGGGCTGGTCGCAAGCCGGACATCGTGGTTGAGACAGACTTAGCCTCCTTTTATGACAACAAGTAGTTCGTGCTAAGTGCCTTCCGTCACCAGTCGTGGGCATGCTAATATTTTGCGTCACATCGTCACAAAACTGCCTGTATCCCTTTGTGGCACTGCGTTTGAAGCGGTGACGAAGATGTGACGAAGTGTGACGGAATGGGAACCGGGAGAATTTTTACCACCAAGGCAACAAGATAGTAAACAACATTTAACTTGTTGTAAGTTGTGGCACACTTTTGCTGTTTTTGCGGTTGATCGTTCTCGGGAATATACGGAAAAGCGATTATTTAGATTCAATCTTTATAGTTTAAGTCTTTCAATTTCTCTCATTATGCTATCGATAACATCTATATTGTAAATTTTTTTCTTTTTACCTGATCCCTTTACTGAGTATACAAAATAGACGTTTCCTCCAAATTCTTTGCTAAATCTTTCGTGAGATTTTCGATGCATTTCATCCCATTGATAATCATTAATAGACTTTCCTGAGGATATTGGCTTGATCTGTATTCCAATATATTTACTACCTATCTCAATATAAAAATCCACGCCATAAGCCCTATCCCATTGATCTGGAGCTGGTTTAATCTTCCGTTTGACTATTGATTCGAGCTGTCCGTAAATAGTCTCAATCTCTGTTTTATAGCCTTCATATGTTCTATTTAACACTAAGTTGTAGGCATAATCAATGCATTCTTCCTCAGAGATCTCGTCTAACTCACTTCGAATAACCTCTGTAATTTTTATATACAAAGTCCTACCAAGATCATCGATGTATTGGCGAGTAATTCTAATACCATTCCTCTTCTTCTGTCTTGCGTTATTAAAATAATATTCATCCCATTCAATAAAAGATTTTGGAGCACAAGCTCTTATTAATTCTGAAGTTGGTCCAACACTAAAAGTTTTGTTAAGCCCCCATCTATTCATACCATAATTAAGTAACGTTTCCCGTTTAAATTTTAGATTATGTCCTTCTTTTTCTCTTATCCACTCTTTGGTCATGATGTCCTCAGTTTTAGAAACTTGTTTTTGTTCTTATACTCACGGTCCACATCCACGGAAGCAAGACCTCTTTTTATTAGATGGGCATTCAAAAATGTTCTGTTTTTTAAGTATAAATA
This sequence comes from uncultured bacterium, assembly GCA_964627035.1. Taxonomy (GTDB): domain Bacteria; phylum Electryoneota; class AABM5-125-24; order Hatepunaeales; family Hatepunaeaceae; genus CAZVKN01. The sequence continues at coordinate 48,819 of CAZVKN010000019.1, forward strand.
ACATAATCGATTGTGGTCTTCATCGTACTTAATCTCATCGAATCTCAAATAGACTTTTTGTCTTTTCGTTTTTAGATTTAAGAACTCTACTGCTTTTGTACTTACATCGAGAATCTCTTTTATTCCGATCAACCTAACAGTATCACCATTATCCAGTTTCACAAGCTCAGGGCTAATTACGTCAACTACGGAGTAATAATCTTCCCTGTTTTTTGATTTGTTGTCAATTTTGGAACCAAATTGAAGATTCTTTGGATCAGCCGTTTTGTCAAATGAATGAAAGTCAATGAATCGGTATGGAAGTTGATCTAAAGTTTCCTCAGAATTGAGTTTAATATTGCGTTGGTCTATGAACTCAAATTCCGATTTTGATATATCAAGTTGATCCACTTGTAATTTATCTTTAATTGTGGGAATAAATTCCGAATTGATTTCATAACCTATAGAATTACGACAGAGGTTTCTTGCTGCCAAACTTGTTGTTCCGCTTCCGAGAAATGGATCTAAAACGGTCTCTTCGACAAACGAAAACATCTTTATCAATCGTTTAGGAAGTTCTTCAGGAAACATAGCAAGATGTCCGTTTTGCCTTGTTCCTCCAAAATTCCAGTGTCCAGTAAAATACTCCTTCCACTCAGACTTTGTTAGTTTTGATTCTTCTTTGATAATTCTGTCAGGTTTTCTTGGTTTACCAAGTTTTTTAAATAACAGGATGAACTCATAATCGATAGATAGAATACCATTGCGAGGATAAGGATAACTGCCCATTATGCTTGCTCCGCCGGTCGTATTAGTAGTTGTTCTCTTCTGCCAAATGATAGCACCTAAATAATCGAAACCAATGCTCTCGCAAAATTTAATAACCTCGGTTCGTATCGGAAGGACTTTATATCTTCCATAATAAGCTGAACGAGCAAATTGATCACCAATATTTACACAAAGTTTACAACCATTTTCGAGTATTCGGTAGCACTCATTCCATACAAGATTGAGGTTGTTTATGTAATCCTGATAGTTATCATTGTAGCCAATTTGATCTATCGAGCCATAATCTTTCAATTGCCAATAAGGAGGTGAAGTTATTACAAGATGAACTGATTCATCTGCTACTTCAGACATGAATCTACTATCACCTCGGACAATCTTGTGATTTGTTTTAGATTTCATTTGGAATTTTGATTTTAGGTTTATGATTTTACTCTACATGTGTTCTTCTGACTGGACATCTAAATATAATCGAATCTTTCACGTTTAGTAAAGTTATTCATCCTTATCACAGTTTCTTCGCAAAGAGTATGACAAAGTTACTGCTGCGGCATCAATGACGGACGAAAGCCGGATCACCAACAGGAGTTGTATATCACAAGAAGACAGGTGGTGTCAATCATATAGTGAAAATACAGTAATTGATGACTAATGTCAATAGTGGTTGTATGGTTTTAGATAAATTGTGTAAGGAGTGTGCCATGAAGCGGTTTTTGAAAATAAAATAGGGATCACGAAACAGCGCAATCCCTACGGGTGAGGAGGAACTGCGGATAGTTCAAACAGCGGCGGTCTGAAAGAGTTCTTTGATTTATTCGTTAGTAGTGTCGCTTATATGACTGTCAGGTGCGGAGACCTGACAGCCGTTTTTTTAGTCCTGTATTGACTTTCTGGATTCCCGTCTGCGAGTCTGTCCTATAATTGTGAAATTCAGGTATCAACCTGTGCCGGTGACAAGAAAACACGCTAAAGCGTGAACTCTAAACTTAATCTCCCTTCTCGGAAAGACTGTTGCTATCACTGGATTCTGGATCAAGTCCAGAATGACATTGTAGGGCATATTGTCTCTGAAAGTCCGCTCTTTAGTTGTATAGATTTCAATTGTTATCTGTTTATAAAAGCCATTGCACCCGGTTCGTCGCCGACACTCCAGTTATCCACCGATGAATCACCGACAATCATATCCACTCTGTCACCGTAGAAACTGGAAACATACACTTCATTGTCATCACCCGCTACAATCCTCATTGCACCGACACCAACCTCAATCGGATTATTCATGTCGTTCAGAATCTGGAAGTTCTCAGCACTGTATCTATAAACATGCCCCACTTCCACCCAGCCTCCGGCTGCAATGTATGCATATCCATCGGTGCTGAATGCTATCTCACCAGGAGATCCACCGATCTCCAACACTTCGACAACCTCATCAGCGTAAACGTCAATGGCATGAATTTCACCGTTCACATCATCGTTCGGATCATTGAAATCACCACCATAGTTGCCGGTGCAAACTACGTGCATAAGTCCGTAATTATCATATCCCAGATACTGCGGATTTATTCCAACAGAGATGCTGTCAATAAAGCTATTATCATTTAGAGAAAAAACGTAAACCTGACCAGGATCATCGTAACTGTTGGTTTCATAATCATACCCACTGTTGCAGACATAAAGTTTATCGGGTTGTCCGGTCACATTGCGAACTACGCAAAGATCCGCCGGAGACTTACCCACAGGTAGAGTGTCAATTACAGACCTGCTGAAAATATCAAATACAAGAACGTAATTCGTCACACTGTTGGTGAAATATATCTTGCTGTCATAATGTACGGCATACTGCGGAAGGTTTCCTTCAGCACCGACCGAAATAGGACTCTCGTCGTTCAGAAGCTGATCATCACCGTTGAAAGTGAGGACATTAATATCGGCTGAGATTGAATTGATAATGTATGCATATCCGTTAATATATATTATCTCATTTGGAACAATACCGACACCGACTACATCGCGGTACACTGATCCCGAATCGAGTTCGACAATGCTGATCGTTCCGGCTCTGTTGTTTGAATTTGCGACTAACAACACACGGTTGCCGATCTCAGGTGAAGCGATCTCTGTATCACAACCTGTCAGAATTAAGGTTACAATAACAATTAATGTGATTAATTGATGCGCTGATTTCATAACAACTCCTTTTAAATTATATTAAGAATCGTGAATAAATTCGTATCTTATTGTATTTGGGTGGTATGGACTATTCATTGCCCATGTTTTTTTACATTGGGGAGCAGCGACATTCCTGTCGCTGCAGAATGGACAGGAATGTCCATTCTCCCCTTCGATGTCGTGGTTGAGACATTATTGTTCTTGGGTGGCATGGGCTATGCATTGCCCATGTTTCTTTATAGAATGAAACACGGGTAACAAGTAACCCGTGCCACACGACTATGGGTGTTTTCTAACTGACATCGGTGATTTTTAATTTTAAAAAATAGGCTCTGCCGGGCATCGGACTTCGCTCAATAACACGGTATGAACGATCTAAGACATTGTCCACAGAGATCATGCCTATGAGTGTAAATCCGTTCATTTTCCAATCCCTTGAAATGCTCAAATCGTAAGTTTCATAGGCAGGCAAACCCATACCTGCGGTTGATAACGGATCAACATTGGATTCTGAAGAGTACCTCTTCCCCACCCAATTAGCTCGCAGGACGCAACGAAAGTCCTTTACTCGGTAAATGGTTTCCATTGATCCACTGTGTTGTGGATTGAAGGGTATTAATCTGCCTCTATTGATGTCACCGGGAGTGTCGTTTATCGGATTTTGATAGCTATAGTTTGCGCGTAACGATAAATAATTACTAAGGAGATCAACTGAACTGTTGGCATCTACTCCGGTGATCCTCGCACTGAGCAGATTGTCAGGATAATACTTCCCGAGAAAGTTACGCTTCCACACGATCAGATTGGTGATCTGTCTTTGATACCAACTGACACCTGCATGCAAATTCAGTGTGGACATTGAAACCAGATTCAAGCCAATATTGACGGTCTCACCCTCCTCAGGCTTAATGTCCCGATTCCCCACTGCAAACATGCTCTCGACAAGGAATTGAGTATTGAATGACGGTAGTGAAACACTCCTACCATAACCAGCCGTGAGATTTGTGGTTAGACTGTGAAATGATCTGATGATTGATAAGCTCACTGCAGGAGAATTTACTTGGTACATATCCCGATTGCTGTCATTGATCCATTCGATTGACAGGGATGGATTCAAGTTGAAACTGAATTGATTCAAAAACCACGATTTCTCACCGATCACATCAATACTGTTAACTACACGCTCGGCATCACCGTAGCCGACCTCTCCGACAGTCATCTGCTGTTTTAATAAATCCTCACCCATAAACTGATCCATTTGATAATGGTATCTCAAATTCAGTTTACCGAGATCAAAGAGCGATATAAGGTCCGCAGTAATTCCATACCGATTGCTTTCCTGCCGATTATACTCAGGGATGTGGTTAATCCAACCGTTGCGTGTAGGATCAAATTGAGAAGCAGGACTGCGGTAATGACTTCTGTTTCCTGATAGATAACCGACGATTTCAATCTCCCCAAAACGTTTTTGGATGCGTGTAGTAATTCTTCCCGACAGCCTCTCTCCCTTCAGCTTCGCTTCCGGTGTCGGGGCAGAATAGATGAGACCAGGGATACCGCGATTGTAGCCGTCGTAGTAAACTCCTCCGTCAACAGTCCAACTATTCTTCTCCAATCCAACCTTTGCGATTCCACTTACTGATTCAAATTGATTGTTCACTCTCCGGTGTGTGGTTTCATCATCCAGTTTATAGGAAAAATCGCCTTTGTCAGAATTTATTCCTGCGGATCCGAACCAGATTATTCCCCTCCGGTCGCCTTCAAGTTGTAGGTTTGATTCAGTTCTTGATGATGAGCCATATCCAAATGATCCTTCCCAACCAAGTTCATACTTTTTGCCTTGACGTGTAATCAGGCTGATCGCTCCACCAATGCCAAGGAACTCAACCTCAATTGCCTCAAGCTGCTGTAAATTAATGTTGCCGAGTTCTGCCTCACCCGTTCCAACATCGTTCAGCGGGATGCCGTCCATATCAATCTTTACAGTTCTCGGTGGAGATCCTCGAAGCGACACACGACTACTTTGATCTCCTTCTAAAAGTGTCACACCAGGCAGTTCCCGGAGAACATCATCAACGGAAATCGCTGCGGAAGATGTCCATTGATCCCGAGTTACAATTAGAGATTGTAAGTTGTAATTAATCGGGTTGTTGAGCTTGACATCTGCAGGTGACAGCAACAGCACAACGGGGATCAATCTGATATTGGTACGAGTTGAGATACCTTCACGAATTGATACATCACTCTGAATCGTAGGATTAAATCCAATGTGAGTGGCTGTAAGAGTGTAAAGCCCGGCGGGAAGATCCGATATTGTGTAGCGCCCCTGCCAGTTTGTAACAGCGACTTTGGATCTGTTGTCAACAGTGACATGTGCTCCCACTAACGGGACACCACTTGTGTCGGTTACACTGCCTTCAACAGACAGACCGGCGATAAGCGGATTCAGGACAATGCACACAATCAGCAGTGCCTGAATCAAAAGGAAAAACCGCTGATGTGAGCGGTTTGAAATGCGGAACATAGTCATAAACCTCACACCCCGAAGGATATAGTAGCAGCGGGTCTTCTGACTTACGCATCATCCTCAAACGACGCCTTCCCAAACTAATTGTCCAGTGGCTTCAAGTCGTTTTCGTCAGCGATTACAGCGGCGGGGACCGTCCCCGAATCTCACGGGGTTCCTACTCCAAATATGGAGCCGCATGCTACCGATTTTCTCGTTAACTTAAATTAAGATGACGATGAGTATTTGTCAAGAGTATGGCGCATCCTCGAATAGTTAAAATCAAATACATTCTCATCAAATGAATAATCACCAATTTGTCATTCTGGACTTGACAGTCTGTCCGAGAATAGTTCTTTAAGAAACAATA
>CAZVKN010000020.1:0-54521 GCA_964627035.1 uncultured bacterium
ATAAAATATTGCTATCTTAAAGATATTCACTGAGAGGGTGTGAATAAGAAAGGCTTATAATCAATATAAATAGTAAAAGGAAAAAGAGAGTTGAGCACAAATATATGATCTGGCTAAACTTCATAATCCAAACAGCTAAGGATGCAATAAGCAAACCGAAGCTCACAATTGCCCATTTTGCGAGCTTATCGGCAAGTTTTCGATAATAACTCCGGTCATGTTTCCATTCACTCATTGTTTGTGTGCTCCCGTTATAAATTCGAGTGTGGAAATAACTGTAAACATTTGTTAATAATTCAGTTCCGTAAAAACATCCATGCGGCTGTATTGGTTACTACTGTTTAGCTTGAAGCATAATAAGGCTACAGCTATTGCAAATATAAGAATGAACAAAATAAACTTCAAGTGTCTTACGTCACATTCGTACATTAAAGCACAAAGTTTCTATTTAGTCTGTCCGAGAATAACAATAACCCGCTGTCAGGTCGCCGTACCTGACAGCCACCTAATTGATATTCTGTAAGTTAGGCTGTCAACCGCGGCGGATTGACAGCGGACAAACCTATTCTCGGACGAACTCATTTGTGAGATAGCCTTGTCATCACCAATCAAATCCCTCCCAAACCACGCTTGATTTGATATTCCAAAAATGATATATTGATAGATTAGTTTTAGATTTCACAAATGAGAATAGCTGTATGAAAGGGGTTATATTAGCGGGAGGAACGGGCAGCCGCCTGTTCCCACTGACCAAGGTTACAAACAAGCATCTGCTGCCGGTCGGCAGGAAACCGATGATATTCCACCCCATCGAGAAGATGATCGAAGCCGGAATCACTGAGATTCTGATTGTCACCGGAATCGAACACATGGGGCACGTAGTCGGACTGCTTGGAAGCGGCAAAGATTTCGGGTGCAGATTCACGTACAAAGTGCAGGATGAAGCAGGCGGGATAGCTCAGGCATTGGCACTCGCTGAAAACTTTGTGCATGGTGATAGCCTGTGCGTTATACTCGGTGATAACATCTTCGAAGACTCGATGGTTGAATTTGTGAAGGATTATGCGGTTCAGGGTAGCGGTGCCAAGATCATTCTGAAGGAAGTACCTGATCCGGAGCGGTTTGGCGTAGCTGAATTGGACGGTGATCGAATTGTAAATATATTTGAGAAACCCGAGAAACCGGTATCAAATTGGATAGTAACCGGAATTTACTTCTACGATAGCGATGTGTTCAGCATCATTCGCACTCTCAAGCCTTCGGAACGGGGTGAGTATGAAATCACCGACGTCAACAACCATTACATTGAAAACTCTATAATGACATACGGCAAGTTCAACGGGTGGTGGACGGATGCCGGAACGTTCGAGTCACTGCGTCACGCCGATGAACTAAGCTTTAACATGGAAATAAAATGAAGGTCGCCGTTATCGGAACCGGATACGTCGGGTTGGTCGCGGGGGCATGCCTCGCTGAAACCGGCAACGATGTGATCTGTGTGGACATTGTAGAAAAACGTATAGAAAATCTTAAGGCGGGAATAGTTCCAATCTATGAACCGGGATTGGAAGCGATAGTTCACCGAAACAGTAAAAAAGGCAGATTGACCTTCTCAATGGACACAGCAGATGCCGTATCAAGGAGTACGATTGTTTTTCTCGCTGTTCCTACGCCACAGAGTTCAAGTGGAGCAGCAAATTTACAGTATGTCTTTGATGCGTCAAAGCAGATTGCAGCAGGGATCAACGGATACAAGATCATCGTTGACAAATCTACCGTGCCGGTAGGGACAGCCTCCCGGGTTCGTGAAATTATCTCAGGGTTGACCGATCAAGACTTTGACGTCATATCCGTGCCGGAGTTTCTCAAGGAGGGAAATGCGGTTGACGATTTTATGAAACCTGATAGGGTGATTATCGGGTGTGACACCACTCGTGCTGAAGAAATTATGCGCGATCTGTATGCTCCATTCGTCCGCACGGGTCATCCGATGATTGTAATGAGGGTTGAGTCCGCCGAGCTGACCAAGTATGCTGCAAATGCGATCCTCGCAACGAAGATATCCTTTATGAACGATCTCGCCCGTCTCTGTGAAAAAGTCGGCGCCGATATCAATGATGTCAGGTTTGGAATCGGCTCAGACAAACGCATCGGCAGCAGCTTCCTGTTTCCGGGAATCGGATTTGGCGGTTCATGTTTTCCTAAGGATCTCGAAGCATTGAATCACACTGCCATCGCACACAAATCTGAGATGCCGGTCGTTCAAGCAACCATTGCAGCAAACAGTCTTCAGAAGCAGTTTATGCCGGATAAGATATTAGCACGATTTAACGGCAACCTTGACGGAGTGAAGTTCGCCCTGTGGGGACTGTCGTTCAAGGCGGAGACAGATGACATGCGTGACTCACCTGCACTTGCACTTATTGAGAAGCTTCTGACTGCCGGTGCATCCATCACTGCGTACGATCCTGAGGCTATGGATGGAGCACAGATGTACTACAATGAGCTTCTCTATGCGGGGAAATACTATGGCGACAGGCTGGTTCACGCGGAGGACTGCTACAGCGCACTGGAGGGATGCGATGCGCTCGTGGTTGCGACCGAATGGAACGAATTCCGCAGACCTGACTTTGAGCGGATGAAAAGTATTATGCGCCAACCGATTATATTCGATGGGCGAAACCTGTTCAGAGCCGACAAGATGAGAAACCTTGGCTTTGAATATCAAGGTGTAGGTCAGCCACTATGATCGTTTTGGTAACGGGTGGTGCGGGCTTTTTGGGAAGCCATCTGTGCGACCGTCTAATCGGTCAGGGACACGAAGTCATCTGTCTCGACAATCTCTATACCGGCAGCAAGGACAACATTCGCCATCTTATGGGAGACTCGAGGTTTGAGCTTGTCCGTCACGACTTAGTTGAGCCGATTCTGCTGGAGGTTGATCAGATATATAACCTCGCATGTCCCGCTTCACCGGTTCACTACCAGTATAATCCTGTCAAGACCATTAAGACCTCAGTCATGGGAATGATCAACATGCTCGGGCTGGCTAAGCGTGTCAAGGCGCGGATTTTACAGGCTTCGACATCGGAAGTCTATGGCGATCCTGAAGTCCATCCACAGAAGGAGGAGTACTGGGGCAATGTAAATCCAATCGGTCGTCGGAGCTGTTACGATGAGGGCAAACGTGCAGCGGAAACCTTGTGCAGCGACTACCGCCGTCAGAATGGGGTGGATGTGCGGATAGCGAGGATCTTCAACACGTACGGTCCTCGCATGGCTTTGGATGACGGCAGAGTAGTTTCAAACCTGATTGTTCAGGCACTGCGGGGGGAATCGCTGACAATATATGGTGATGGAACTCAGACACGCTCCTTTTGCTATGTGGATGACATGATCGAAGGGCTCATGCGACTGATGGAAAGTGATTACAGCGACAGTCCGGTCAACCTCGGCAATCCACATGAGGTTACTATCGGTGAGCTGGCAGAGTGTACCCGAAGGCTGACCGACTGCTCTGATTCGATAGAATACCGACCGTTACCATCCGACGACCCACAGCGACGCTGCCCTGACATCACGCTCGCGCGATGTGAATTGGAGTGGGAACCGAAGGTTTTGCTTGAGGATGGCTTGTCGAGCACGATTGATTACTTTGAAGAAATTTACAAGCTTGGCGTCACCAGATAAAGACCTTATATTGATTGTGATGACAACACATTGAAACTGTTGTCATAGGATTTTTTTACATATTCGGGATCAATCCCCTATCTTAATGATTCTGTTTTGAAATCTGCTTCAGGATGTAGATTGACTATGCAGCGTTAATACCATGAAAGATTCAACATCTATTGATATATCAATGAATGAACTAATAACAGAGACTGTTACCGAAACTCTGCCCGATATAATGGATAAATGGCTCGGCAAAGTTCATCATGGGGATTGCATAAATCTTCTAAGTAAAATGCCTATTGATTCAATTGATCTAATTGTAACAAGCCCCCCATACAATCTTAGAAATAGTACTGGAAACGGTATGAAGGATGGACGCGGGGGCAAGTGGGCTAATGCCAGGCTGATTGATGGCTATGAATCTCATGGTGATGATATGCCTCATAAGGAATACGTAGAATGGCAAAGAGACTGTCTTACTGCTATGATGCGAGTACTCAAGGATGATGGGGCAATATTTTATAACCATAAATGGCGAGTTCAAGCTGGATTGCTACAGGATAGATCAGATATAGTTAAAGATTTTCCTGTTCGTCAGATAATAATTTGGCAACGTAAAGGCGGGATTAACTTTAATCCAGGCTACTTCCTTCCTACGTATGAAGTTATTTACCTGATATGTAAACCAAGGTTCAAGCTTGCTCCGAAAGCGAATGCTTTCGGTGATGTATGGAGTATTTCGCAAGATTTTGACAACCCTCACCCTGCTCCATTTCCTGTAGAATTAGCTTTGCGTTGTATTCAATCAACTACTGCAGAAATCGTACTTGACCCATTTTTAGGATCGGGAACTACTGCCATTGCTGCCGTCATGGCTAATAGAGACTGGATTGGTATTGATTCGTCCGAAGATTACTGCAAAATGGCAAACGAGCGTATTAACGCAAATAGTAAATTAGGCAGGTTATGAACATACCTCCTCCTTCAACCAAGAATGAATTGTTCAGTAGAATGCTTGATGTATTAAGGCATGGGGAGTATGAAATGCCCAATGAGCCAAGATATAGAGGTACAGGTGCCCCTGGCAACTTTCTTGAAGATATTCTTGGTTTGACTACCGGGAACAAAGATATTCCTGATTCTGTTGGATGGGAAATAAAATACTACACAAAGAAAACTAACCTGATTACACTATTTCATAAAGAACCTGAACCTAAAGGCGTTATGCGCTATATGGTAAAAGAGTACGGCTGGAAAGACAAAAATGGAAGATTAAGCTTTAGGCATACAATAGCTGGGAAATCGGATAGATTTCGAGTTGACAGGAAAGAAGGCCAAATTGTAATTCGTCCAATTAAAAGGAAAGGGACAACACCTTTTTGGACAGATGATGCTATTTTGAATTCAGCAGGAGCAAAATTAAGACGTCTTTTATTGGTGGAAGGTCAAAGATCCGTACAAAAAGTCAGTTACTACAAAGCTTATTTGTATGAAACTATCCAGTTGTCTTCTTTCATCTTTGAAGTGCTACGAGGCACCGTGAAAATAGATTTTGATGCTCGCGAAATGAAACCGGGCAGCAAAGGACTTCGCAATCACGGAACAAAATTCAGAGTTTCACCTGATGATATCTGCCGACTTTACGCCAAGAAAGAACGTCTTGGTTAAATCAAGTATATAAGTCCTCTCTCAAGCTTTTCCAGCCCAAACATCACTGCAATCATTCTCTGTCCTTCTTCGCCATTTCATTCATCGGACAATAAGCTCCAGCATCCACTCGTTTGAAATATCCTCATCCAGCAGATAGCTCCATTGCTGTGAATCTGCTATTGAGAGGATTTTACCTCTGTCACCCAGTAAATCAGCTCGTATCTTATCTGCAATAAACACCTTGGCATAGAGTGGCACCTGTGAAAATATCTTCTTCATGTTTCTCTTTCCGAAGCGAGGATTGTCCTCATCGCCGTCAAGAACTCTGATGCACCCGTAAGTGGATGCAACCCGTCCTCCATGGATGACAATGCCGCCTCCGGTGTAACCGGACCCGCTGTCATATTTGTTCGGATAATTTATAAGTAAAGTTGCCGGACCGAATTTGTAGTAGTTCCAAGGGTTCCTGTTTTTTCTGATAACCTGATACTTTCCGAGTGGGGTTTTCTTATCACCCTCAAACCTTTTGGGGTATCCGTATTTTCCAAAAGAGCAAAAAAAACGGTCAGCGACAACAATCTGACCGTTCACCATTCTGTGCATCAAGTAACCGTGTCCGGATGTAAGATTGTAATCTTTTGCGATTGATTCTATTTGAAACACCAGAAAAACCGATTCTGTTTCTATTCGGACAGTTTTCCTGTATGCAGAGCACCCCGAGAGTGATAGAGTGAGAGTTAAGACCACAATAAGAATTGAACGTGAGCCACTCTTCATGGCGGCTCTCAAGCAGCCCGAAGATCACGGACAAGATGATAGATCCCGAACCACGGCAAACGGATCGCTTCATACAGCAGAATAAACAGAACGGTTATCGGACGGACAGATATGGAAATGGCGAGTTCTCCGGATGGAAGCAACCCATCAAAATCTATATCGAGTGATATGTCTCGTTTTGGAGGACGGTTTAAAGCAATTAGAGGTGTCAGGCAGCCATACAACATACCGCTTGCAGCAGGATCGGGAGTAGCCACAACAAGGTGCGCTTTCAATCGGTCAATGTTGATCGTTTTGGTCAGCTTGGTGACCGTCGAAACAAGATGGCGTACAAGCTTGCCGATAAGCTGCCGCTGCTGCCAGAAATAAGTCCATTTGACCGCTTTATCTTTCTCTTTTTTCTCCCTTGGTGGTTTACCCAATCGCACCTTGAACCTTTTCCCTGCGACCTTCGTAGGTTTTGCTGGCTTTTGAATGGTGGGCTTTTTCCTCTCCGTTTTTCGCTCTTTTCTCTTTTCCTTCTGCACAGCCTCAGATTCCTCGCCTGTCTTCTGCTTGAAGGTCAGGAACAGTATCCGACCGTTCACGGTATCATTAATCCAATCAACTGTAATACCAAACCAGAAGTGACTAAATTCAATGATATGATGATCTGAATCGAGAATGTACCTGAACTTAAATCGTGGAATCAGGAGTGAAGCGGTTAATCCGACAACAGCGAGGAGTATTATTGTAAAAACAGTCAATGAATCAAATTCACTTAAGCAGAAGCAAGCGCAAGATCACCGGAACCAGCAGCATGGCAGCGGTCGCCTGAGCGCCACGATCTTTGGCACGGAACATGACGACTGCCAGCAAACCACCAAACAGAGCTGCTATCAGCCAGTAGAACCAAAAGAGTATATCGTAAAATATTGTAGGCATCTGTATCTCTGTTAAAACGGCTGTCAACCCGCCGTGGTTGACAGCATAATCAGTATCATCATGGTTACTACCGCAAAAGCAGCACTTTTGTTGTTAAGCTCTCACTATTCATCTGCATCTTCACGATGTACATACCTGAAGGCAACGACCCTTTAGTGAAATTTACACTGTATTGACCCGGCTGCCTGACACTGCTGACCAACTGCTCAATCAGTTGTCCACTCAAATCGTAAATTCCAAGATAAACCATTCCTGTCTCATTTGCAATGTAATTTATCGTTGTCGTAGAGTTAAACGGATTCGGATAGGCAGAAAGCAAAGAGATCTGTTCCGGTAGCTCCGGATCGGAACTCTTAGGAACCGACACAGGATCAGCACCGGTCTTAACAAGCCAGAAATCGCACTCTCCTTCTCCAAATGAGTTGGTGGAACCGATGATAGCATAGCCTCCATCTTCTGTAGATAGTACAACACCACCCCACTCTTCATTTTCTCCACCAAACGTCCTCGACCAAAGCTCTTCACCGAGATGATCTGTTCTGATTATCCGAAGATCAGCATTTGCAGGTCCCCATCTACCCCACTCAGTTCCAATCATGCCGCCCAACACAAAACCACCATCATCTGTTTGCACAATAGTAAAGCCCATTGCTAGATCGTCTTCCGTACCATAGGTTTGATACCACTCTGTTTCGCCCATTGAATCAACCTTGTGCAAAACAAAATCCACATCATCCATGCCAGGCTCTTCTTCATTGCGGTCGTATCCTGATAATCCAACCATTGCAAATCCTCCATCGTCGGTCTGTACGAAGGACATGTACTGGTCGAGGTACTCTCCGACATAAGTCTCTGCCCAAAGCGAGTCACCGTTATCGTCTGTCATCATGAATATACTTAACGACTCATCAAGCCCTTCGTCTCCCCATACCATGCAGAGTCCAAGCAGGGCAAAGTCTCCATCATCTGTCTGTAACAGTGACATGCCAACATTAATTGCGTCTTCATCTACACACGCAAAAGTTTGTTCCCATTCAACTTCACCATCTTCGTCGGTTTTTATCAGCCAGATTGCATCGGACAGATCCATCCTTGATTTCAAACCGATCATTGCAAAGCCACCATCGTTGGTTTGAATAACTTTTTGGCAATCGTCATTAAAAATATGACTATACCTTTGTGACCACAGCTCTTCGCCCTCAGCGTTTGTTCTCACCAACATAAATTCGCGCCACGTCGAGTCCACTGGAATAGTCATTCCCGCAAGAGCATAGCCACCATCATTAGTTTGGATGACTGATTGGCACTGTTCCCAGCCATCACCGCCGTAAGTTTGTGTCCACTGAACCTCACCGTCGGCATCTGTCTTCACGAGATAGAAATCCTCACTACCGTTGCCGAATGAAGCTGTCCCACCTGCGAGGGCAAAGCCGCCGTCAGCAGTAACAATACCGGAGCGGCAGGTATCGGCTTCTTCTCCACCGTACGTACGCGACCAGAGTGAATCCGGCTGGGCATGGATTGCGCCTGCTATTGTGAGCAGGCAGATTGTAATAAAAAAACTTGTAATACGCATGGTTCCTTCCTCTTATTTAATTAACATTACCTTTTTGGTAAATAAATTTTCCGATGCTTCCAATTTAACAAAATAGAGCCCCGAGGGCAAATCTGATGCTGACATGGTAACCGAATGCACTCCCGCTTGTTTTTGACCCTCAAATAGTGTCAGCACCCTCTGCCCGAGTAGGTTGTAAAGTTCCAATGTGATATTTGTCGCTATCGGGATATTGTAGCTGATGACTGTAGTTGAGTTGAAGGGATTTGGGTAGGGTGGTAAAAGAGAATAACCGATTGGTGATTGTTCGTTATTATCCAAGACATTCTCAGGTGTTATTCCGACACCTACAAGATCTATAAACAGTTCCCCATCTTCCTCATCATTTGAACTGATCTGTATTTCGCTGTGATAATCTATAAAACGTTCCGGAGAAAACGTAACATCAAGTTCAGCAGAGGATTGAGGTTCAATAACTATCATTTCATCAAATTCTACAGCAAAATACTCAGATTCGATAGATACCTCAGATATATTCAAATTGGTCATGCCAACGTTATGAACGGATAGCGTTATCTCTCCAGTGTCATCGGTCGGCACATCTCCAAAGTCCAATCTTTCCGGAAAAGTCTCAATAATCGGTTGGTTAAGACGCAGTCTGTAAACTCCGACATTGGTTTTATCCGCAACGTAGATTAAACCGTCCCGAATTTCAACACTGAATGCTTTGCCTCGTGTATCATAGTGACCAATTTCCATCGGATCAGCAGGATCGGAGACATCAACTGCGAAGAGACCGTTTTTTTCAGTAGTATAGTAGAGGATGCTGTCTTTCATAGCTATATCCGTTGCACGTTCTTCACCTGTTTCATAGAAGCCCAGTTCTTCCGGATCATTGAGGTCTGAGACGTCATAAACATATATCCCACGATGATCACGAACATAGAATAGCAGCAGATCACTTTCTAACGCAACGGAATATGCCCACTCCTGAACATCAGCAGTTCCCAGATGATCCAGCCTTTGAGAGGATATATCAACAATTTCTACACCGTTAACATCTGTAAAGAATGCAACACTGTCACGTATGATCACATCAGTTACATTATGAGAGTCATGTTCCTGATAAATTGCACGTCGGAAGGGATTCTCCTGATCGGATGCATCAACAATTCGAAGACCGTCACGATGGGCTGCGATGCACGCTAAATCCCCACATAAAGATAAACGAAGACCACTGACTGTCGGATCCTGATCAGTGAAAGATCCGGTTAGTTCAGGCTGTTCAGGATTAGATACATCCACAATTTGAAGGGTAGGACTATTTCCTGAGGTAAACAGATATCTGTTTCCATAAGCGATATCACGAATGAACTGATCAAACTCAAAGTAGTTTACATGTTGAAGATTTTCATGATCAGAAATGTCAACTATGCTTATCCCTGTATTATGACCTGTAACGTAAAGAAAGTCAGAGTCGTTATTGATTGCTAGTTTAGATGCATATCCTGACGAGATATAACTGCTGATTTCAGAAACATCTTCCGGATCAGAAACATCTACAACGGCAAGACCTGCATATCTGTCAGCAACAAACAGGTGATCATCAATAATGTCAAGACCACGAGCATCAATGTGTCCAAACTGTATCGGTTGACCTAAATTCTCAGGATCGGAGACATCTACTGAAAAGAGATCGTAGCCTATAGCTGCAAACGCATAGTCTCCAAACAGGGTGATCCTCTCAGGGCTTCCATAGTCGAAACGGACAAAATCATAAGCAATCGGATCAGCAGGATCTGATATGTCTACAATCTGTAGACCGACACCAGCTGCTCACATGTATTGAAAGCAAAGGGTTACATATGCGTAATCACCGGACACTGTTACGCAGCCGGACGAACTTGACAGTCGTGTACGACCGATTTCGCGTGTATTGCGAGGATTTGATACATCATATATGCACAAAGTAGAGTCACCGACAACATAGGCAAGATCGTCAAGTACGAACACATCATTTACGTGTAATCTTGGATTAATGCGTTCTACTTCAACCGGTTGGTAGGGATTCGTTGCATTAATGATTTTGAAACCTGTATCCCCCTGCGATAGGTACACATGTTGGTTTGAGACCGCTATGTTTCGAGTGGTTTGCTCATAGCTGCTAACCAAGAAAGGCTGTTCAGGGTTTGTGATATTGATTATGTGGAAACCGAATAAAGGCTCCCTGATATAGGCGAGGTTACCCTCAATGATAACCTGACTGCAGTAATCCGTGACATCAAAGTAACCTATCTGTTCCGGATTTTCACGGTCAGAAATATCTACAATCTGGAGTCCGGATAATTCGGTCGCAACGTAGGCGACATCACCGGATACAGCTACATCTTTCGGTTCCCCCCAGAAATTATACAACTCATCTACCTGTTCAATGTTTTCGCGGATTTGAGTGCCGTATATCTTGCCAGCGTGAAGGTGTATTCCAAGTAGTAACAATACTATGATTATTCTGTGCATTCTCTTTTCTCCTTCCTTTTATTTTACCAACATCACCTTTTGAGTAGATGATTGATGAATGTTTGATAATCTTACAAAATACAATCCCGACGGCAGATCGTCGGCTGTCAGGATTACGTTGTGTACTCCCGCTTGCCGTTGCCCTTCAAACAGTGTCATCACTCGCTGTCCGAGTAGGTTAAATAGTTCCAATGAGACGTTTGTGGCTGACGGGATATTATAGCTGATTGTTGTGGTTGAGTTAAATGGGTTGGGATAGGAGTCGAGAGCTAATACATCCGGTGGAGTTGACCCCTTATCCGTTTCAACTTTCAATGCATCCCGGCAATTGTAAATTTCTACACCGTACCACATAGCAACATAGGCAATCCCGTTCTGAACGGCAACTCTATCCGCATATCCTTCACAATCGTGGTAGCCCGTTTCCTCTGGATTGTGAGGATCGGAAATATTCAAAACTCGTATTCCACCATCCCAGTCTGCCAGAAAAAGATGATCCTCCTCTATTTCAGCCGACATTGCAGAACCAGGTGTGTCATGCAAACAGACTTCGGACATGTTTTCCGGATCAGAGATATCAATGATACGCACTCCCTGCGTGTGACTCATAACGTACAAATAGTCACCTGCGATAATTATGTTATCATCAGCTCCGATAGCATTCACTGATCCAATTATCTCAAGCTCTTCCGGATTTCTTATGTCAATTGCAAGTATTCTGGATCCCCAAACGGATACAAATGCAACTGTATCCTTAACTGCCACAGCAAAGACATCGTATAGCTCTTCATTTGAACCCAATATCTCAGGAGATTGAGGATCGGAATAATCTGCTATCCAGAATCCATCATCGTTCATTGCAAAATAGACTAAGCCATCTACTACAACAAAATCCTTAATTCCTCCATTATTAGGACGAAATTCGCTTAACTGTTCGGGATTACTCGGATCGGAGACATCATTACAATGCAAAGATCTTCCGAGCACGAAAGCAAGGTCATTTCGAACAAAAATATCCTTGATTTTTCTGTTGAACGGTACAGTTGCAACTTCCTGTGGATTGCGAGGATCAGAAATATCCAGTACGCTGAGCTTTTCCTCTGAAACGCCCACATAAGCATAGTCATTCTGAACAGCAATAGCCTGTGCATATCCGGGATCAAACCGTCCAACTTCACCACCAAGCCTTCCCGGTTCGCGGATTGAATATGTTACCAAGCCATGAGCACCATCTGCAATGTACAGCATATCATCCAAGACAGTTATCCCATAGCCGTTTCTTATTTGTCTGTTTCCGACAAACTGAGGATCCTCCGGGTCGCTGAGGTTGAAAACATAAACATGATTGTGAACCTGGTCGCGCTGTGTGCCATAAGCAAACTGATCCTGGATACACACATGAGAACCGGTGCGATAGAAATCAGCATTTCCGGTAATGACCGGTTCTTCAGGATTGGAAATATCGGCAACGTAGAGTCTATTTCCGCGTATAATTGCAGCTACATCCCCGGACACAGCCAGATCGGTTATGACGCGATCCATATCAAAGTGTCCGGTGTGGATTGGATTTTCGGGATCTGAAATGTCCATTACATCCATACCGTCCCAAAGATCCATGACATAAGCGTAATCTCCTTGGACTTCTAACAGCGTAGGGTTTCGGGGAGCAGCGTGAAACCCGACCTGTTCCGGTTGAGTCGGATCGGATACATCAAGTATTTTTAGGCCGTTTGTAAAATCTGCGATATATGCAAAATCACCGGCTACTGCCACATCTCTGACAGATTCACCGGTAACGAATGACCCCACTTCAGTCGGATTTTCAGGATCTGCGACGTTGATAATCCTAAGACCGTTGTGGTTATCAGCGAGATAAACCAATGTGTCCTGCGCGAAAGCTCTATCGGAGAAACCTGCTGTATTGACAAATCCAATCTCCAACGGCTCTTCCGGATTAGATACATCCACCACACGCAATCCGGTTTTGCCTGTGCATACATAAGCGTAATCGCCCTGAACATCCAAATTTATAGCTGTACTCCATAAATCCAATGCGGAACCGATTCGTTCAATTCGAAGAGCCTGTGCCGATGCAGACAGTGTGAGCACGGCAAGGAGAATAGAAGTACTTAAAACTATTGTTCTCATTTAACACCTCATAACTTGTTAATTTCGCATCACTGCGGGGTTGTGTCCGATTTATTTCACCATCACTACTTTCTGCATCCGGTTTTGCTCATCTGCATGCAATCTTACGATATACATGCCCGATGCCAGTTCATTTGCTATCAGCTTTGTGCTGTGAGTTCCAGCTTGTTTGTAACCCTCAAACAGCGTCATCACTCGCTGTCCGAGTAGGTTGTAGAGTTCCAGTGAGATGTGCGTCGCTATTGGAAGCGTGTAATGGACTGTTGTGATTGAGTTAAACGGATTGGGAAAAACAGAGAGCAGCTCAAACTGCATCGGTGGTTCTGTATCGTCCTCAACACTGTACGGATGGGTGAAACGGTAGATACCGAAATTGAAGTAGTCCGCTACGTAAATCAAACCTCCGTCCAGCGCACAGCTCTGCGTCCAGCCCGATGTGTTGTAGAATCCGACCTCCTCCATTTCGTCAATATCGGAGACATCAATCACCCGCAATCCGGCAACGTCATCCGCAACGTAAGCGATGTTATCGCTGACCTGAATACCGTTAGCGTTTCCTTCCGTCTCGAAATGACCGACTTCCTCAGGATTGTAAGGATCTGAAATGTCAATCACCCGCAGTCCGCCGTCAAAGTCCGCTACGTAGGCATAATCACCGGAAACCGCCACGTCCATTGCGGATCCGGGTGTCTCCAAATTGGATATCTCACCTTGTCCATCCTCTTCAAACAGTTGGAATATTCTCAATCCTCCGCTGCCGTCAGCTATCGCAGCATAAGCGTCAAAAGGCGTTGCTTTGTACGCTTCACCCGGAGTGTCGAACACCGCCTCCGCCTCCGGATCATCCACATGATACAGGTTAATCCAGTGAAACCCGCTTCGCGCATCCGTCACATACCCGAACACACCAATATCAGTGAAAGCTACGTCAATACTGTGTGCTTCCTCTGCATCCTCGTAAACACCGACCAGCTCCGGATTGTTAGGATCCTGAATGTTCATAATCCGCATACCGCCATCCCAATCAGCGACATAAGCAAACCAGGCAATCACATCGAGATCCATCGCATGACCGGGCGTGTCAATGAATCCGATCTGCTCCATGTTCTCCGGATCCGAGACGTCAATTACCCGCAGTCCGATGCCGTCAGCGAGAAATGCGTTTCCCTGATACATCCACACAGATCTGACATACCCTTCGGTGTCATACATACCGATCTCATCGGGATCATCGGGCTGCGAAATATCTACAATTCTCAGTCCGCCCCACGAATTCGCCACAAAAAGCTGATCATCACGTATAAACACCGAATTGACCTCCTCATTGGTGGCATACCGACCTACTTCTCGTAGATTGTCATGATCGGAGACATCAATCACTCGCATTCCACCCCATGCATCAGCAACAAAAGCATGACCGTTACGATAGCTGATTCCCCGCGAGTATCCCATCGTATTATAAGCAGTGACTTCAACCGGATTGCTTCTGTCCGAGACATCTGCTATGACAATTCCCTCGCCGCCATCGGCAATGTATGCACGATTTCCTTCAACGAACACACCACGCGCCTCGCCATCAGTGTCCATGCTGCCTGTTAGTGAAGGACGGCGGGGGTCAGCGATATTAATGATGCACAGACCGCGGGAACCGTCGGCGATGTATGCAAAATCCCCTGCAATAGCGACACCTCTCGCTTCACCTCTGGTGTTATACCGACCGACCCGACGGGGACGATTCGCTTGAGAAATGTCAACGATGTATAAGCCACTCTCCATCGCCGCCACAAAAGCCAGATCGTCAACGACAACCACACCCCACGCACGACCTTCAGTGTCAAACGAGGCAACTTCATCGGGTGCAGACGGCTCACTTATGTCAATGATTCTCAGTCCGAGCCAGTTGTCTGCGATGTATGCGTAATCCCCAGCCACATGGACGAAACTCTCGCCGAAGTTGCCCGGATTTTCATCATAATATCCGATTAGTTCGGGAGACTCCGGTTCACTGATGTCAACTATCTTGAGTCCTGAGTATCCGGTAGCGACGTATGCATAGTTCTCCTGAACGGCAACATCCCAGGCGCTGTTCCATTGGTTGTAGATTCTGCCGAGCTGTTCAACGTTCTCGTTATTTTGTGCCAGAGTAATTGAGGGATTAACTACGAGTAAAAGCAAAAGAATTAATATAATGCGTTTCATGTTGATTTTCCGAAATAGATGTGAGGTTAATAATATTTACAAACAAGTTCAAAACCAAAACGAGGTAAAGAGCCCTCCTAAATGTAAACGGAGACTCTTCACCTCGCTTTGGAAGGTTATAGGTGTGGAATTAGATATTAACTAACGAATAAATGCTAATTTTTGTCCTTGAGTTTCGTCACCGACAATCAGCATTAAATAGTAAACCCCACTACTCAGGTTCAATGCAGATCCGTTCAGCGTTATTCGACTTGGTCCTGCTGGAAACAAACCTTGTGTCAGACTTGAAACTGTCCGTCCAAGTGGATCAATCAACGACAATGACACGTTACCCTTCTGCTCCAATGTAAACGGTACTGTAACCGCACTGTTGAACGGGTTTGGATAAGCCGGATCCAAGCTGAATGTTTGAACTGCCTGTGGTGACTTTGATACTGCTGACAGCGGTGATTCCAGCCACTGAGCGACTCTGTCCATGAATGTCATTAGATTCTCAGTGCCGCCGCCACCCGATATGGATTCTATCGGGAACGACAGCGTCATCGCTCTATAGGTATCAGTGACATGGGTGACACCTGCGATTCCATTTTGCCGGTCACCGTCGCTGTAGTACAGAATCGGTTGAGCCCCTTCGTCCGGTACAATACTCGGCGTGAAGTCAGGCGTTCCGGCACCACCCTCTCCACCGAGGAACAGCAAGCTGCCGGAAAAGAGGTCATCGTCGTTGTTGCCGCTGATCAGATGAGCATCGAGGTTGTCATCATCAACCGTTACACTGAGATAATTGCTGTACAGCTCCCTGTCAGGCAGATCACAGCACAATGCGCTGGATGACATGATCAGGCTTCCGCCATCATCGAGGAAATTGATCAATGCCGTCTCTTCGGATTCTGTGATAACAAGCTCATCATTGTTAAAGCTGTGCCAGACTACAGTGGGGTAGAACGATAACAGTTCATCTGATACCAATCCTTCATCGGTTCGTATCCAACGATCTGCGAGAGGGATTTCATCTTCACCGAAGACATCGTACAGAAAGCTGCCTGCGTCCGGATCGTCGGAAGCATCCACAATCAGAATAGGTGATGTTTGTGATGTTATTCCACTCACGGTTGACTGAAGCACGTTGTATTCGTTATCCTGAATCCAAACGGTGATATTCAGATTATCAAGCGGATTGTCAATCCAGCCTACATCAAGTGATGCCTCAAAATCAACACTGTACGGCTCGTCAGCGGTGATGTCAAATTGAGTTCCCAGACCATTCGGGATCATGTCGAGCAGGTTATTGAAGAATTCATGCTCGCCTCCCGGTGTGTCGTACTCAATATAGGTCTCACAAATCGCTACAAACAGATTCAGATCTTCCAAATCTTCCTCAGAAGTTACTGTAACCGTCAGTGTCAGATCATCATGATATTCCTCAGCTTCTATCTCAATTGAAAGCGGTGATTCCTCCTCAAGATGTTCATTCATTCCGTCACGTATTCTGTTCACGTAGCCATTTTCATGATAATCTTCTCTTAAACCGTCATAGAAGAACGACGGCACCCCCATCCATTGGTCTCTTCCCATCCATGCAATTCTAGCATGGATGTCGTCATCTTCAGGGAAGTTGCGTTCATAGTTTTCCCAGTACCACGGGTCATTATTGCTGGGCCACCAGGTGTGGTAGGTCAGGAAAACGTATTCATCTTCCTCGAAATTGTCGTGAATCATGTCCTGAACGGGAGGGATATAACGTCCGCAGAGAGGACAACCGCTGTTGGTAAAAATTTCGACGAGTACCCGACGATCCTCTGCGATAGAGTCTGTACCGACGAGCGTCAGTGTGATAGCAAGAAGTAAAACCAGGTTTAATAGATGGGAACGTTTAATAGAATGAATCAACATAGCAGCTCCTGTTCATAAATAATTATCCATTTAAGTAATAATAAATGTTTTTTTTCACAATTGCAACCGTTGAAATGTCAAAGTGTAAAAGAATGTATGAAAAAATAGTTTGCCAAGCCAGTCTGTCCGAGAATAGCAGCTTACGCTGTTGGTCGCTGCACCTGACAGTCATTATATTGATATTACACAAGTTACGCTGTCAATCACAGCGGGTTGACAGCGAGAAATTTTATCTCAGACAGACGACTCTAACGAATCAATACCAATCTCTTCCAACTTGCAGAATGGTCGCTAATTCCTATGAAATACATCCCGGAGGCGACAGCAACACCATCTCTGTTTCTGCCATCCCATGAAATCGTTCCACATCCGCTTCGATCAGATTGATGAAATAAGGATATTATCTTCCGTCCGGTAATATCTACAATGGAGAAATTGATCCTTCCGGCAGTAGGAGCGCTGTACTTGATGTGTACCTGATTGTTAAACGGGATTGGATACAGTGCTTCAATTTGCCATCTGTCAGCCAGAACAGGACGATCATTGCTGTTATCAATGCGCGCCACATTTGCTCTTCCGGGAGTGCCGTGTGGGAACGGCTCTTGCGACGCCCGCCAAAACTCCGCCCCGTAATTAGGCAGGTCAGGGCTGGTTAGTTCCAGAGTCGCACCCTCGCCGTCAGCTTCAGGTGCCCACGGTGGAGAATCATCGTAGCGAACCCAGTCAACCGCACTGCTGTTGCTGTCCAACAGGCATATCGCATCGCCGTCAGCACTGAATCCAAAGTCAAATCCACCGATTAGAGGCTCTATGTTCGGAAACAATCGGGAAAACCTCGCCGGATCCTGTGCAATAATTAGAAATCCACCCTCTTGGATATCAATCCCTTCCGGGAAAACATATCTGTTATCCCTGTTGCTGTCACAGATAGACCAGCCACTGAGGTCGTGGTCGCCGAAGCGGCAGTAAAGCTCGATCCAGTCATCAGGATTGAAATTATTGCTGCTGTGGTAGTTTATCTCATTGATTACAATTTCACCGACAAACTCCTCGAAATCGTGAATCTCATCAACCACGGCGGTTGCGAGCAGTCTTCCGGAAGATGTCTTTAGTGTCAAAGTATCATCGGCTACCGGCACAAAGTGCAGCTCTCCGGTGACGTTCCTGTTCGGCAGAATCGCCTTGATCCATTCTGCATGATTGGTGACATAGAGAGTGTCATCCTCCTCAAGCGTCGGCAGTTCTGTCAATGTGAGCCTCCGGTATTCGTCACCGATCCGAACAACACAGCCGGACAGATTGATCGGATGATCTGCACTGTTTATCAGACCGAAATAGTAGGAATCAGATTCCTCATTGTAATGTACAGAGGTTATTTCAACGTCGTCAGGTTCAGGTGGTAAACTGTCAACCCGGAAGGAAGGGAGACTCAGATGATAAAGTCTAAACATGTGCCACGCTGCATAAGGAAGAGGATAAAGCTCTCCGATCTGACCCACCACATAACAGCAGTAGTAAAATGGTGATGTGTACTGCTCCAGACTTAACCGCACACTGTAGGTCAGATCATCTTCCTGCTCGTCACCGTTCAAACCGTTGTCCCACATCTGAGCCTGAACTATTCGCCCCTCACCTTCAGCAATTGCCAAACGCACCTCATCCGCCTCCACCTCAAGATCAGCATACAAGGTGACGCTGTCGGCTGGATCAGCCAAATATTCAACGTCGGGATATATGCGTGAGATACCGATATGGCGGAAATAGTCGAGGTCAGCGAGTGCTTCAGCTCGGTCAGCCATAAATCTCAAGATCAAGCCCTCTTCATAATCAAACCTGTCTCCGTTGACAAACCGAAATGTGTCCAGCAGGACGTCGTGCCGTATCAAATCCCATACTGCTTCAACGCTATCTGCAAGCGAATCGAATCCATCACTGATAATCTCATCAACCATAGCGATCATCTCATCCTGCCGCTCGGGATTTTCGATTAACCTCTGAAACAGCCCCTGAATCTCTAACCATCCGAGTCGAATCACATGTGCATTCCCGACATAGTTCCCGTCAATAGCGTTTCCGAACGAGGCATCACAATCCCACGGCAGCAGAATATATCTGCCATCGCTGTCCTGAGCAATATAGATATTCTTTGTAACTCCGTCGGTATTGGCGACAGTGTACTGAACGGCAAAGAATTTGAGGATGTCGGATACATCAATCCTCTCTTCAATCTCTTCCGCAAAAGTTTCCTCAGTGGAGTAGTTTACGAAGTCAATAAATTTGCCCAATTCATCAATCGCAGAAGCATTCCCAAATTTTGGCTCATAGATTTGTGTGAAGTCATCATAGTACAGCGGGGGAGCGAATCTGACCGCATGTGCATATCCTCCCTTTGTGCCGCACTTGAACAAGGCATCCACATTGAGGTCACGCCTGTTGAAAAACTGCTCATCTATCTGCTCAACTTCAATATAGACACCGTGAAAGACATTATTGACCTTAAGGGACAGGAATCTCGTTTCAGGTGCCGGTAATCCGGTTAGATGTGCAAGTGTCATGGCGAGATGATTGCGGCTGAAAGATTGATCTCTATATTCTGAATTCAGGTTTGTCTCTATTTCATCGTGCGGACCGAAATTGTCAAAATAGACCTTCCACGATTTCTTTGGCAGGTTTCGACCGCTGGCGCCGCGGTAACGAACTTCACAATCGTATGAATTACCGTCAAAATCTAAAGTGGCTGGATACCTTCTGCTCGACCACGGATTGCGGTTCAACGCATTCAGATCATCTTCATCCAATTGCAGATGGTAAGTAGGGAGTGTCAACTCTTGTGATAGCAGATGCGAATTGAATCCACATAGAGTCAGCAGGAGAATGGTCATTAATGTAGAATTTCTATACACGCTTTCGGGATGTGAAATAATTCATAACTCGCGTATAAATTAAAGACTCGCAGAGCGATTGTCAAGCCTTCTTCAATGTAGCCCGATTTCTCTGAAACCGGGATCAGTCTCTGTTGCTCCATGTAACATTTCGTTGCATCACCAAGTCTATACAATCAAACAGAACATAAATTGTAACAAAAGGAGTGGACAATGGAAGAAATTATTATCCCGATTGCTTTCTTTGCGACAGTAGTGCTGATCGTTTACTTCACGGTCAAGTATAACAACAAGACTAAAAAGATGGAGCATGAAGAACGGATGCTGGCAATTGAAAAGGGTGTGGCAATGCCGGAAATGCCAAAGAAAAAGAAGCAAAAAGAGTACAATTCGTTTATGTCACCATTCATTCTAATCGGCATCGGATTAGGTTTTCTTGCTGTGTGGATATTTGATACCGGTTGGAGCACATTCGGAGGATACATCGCTTTTTTCATGGGTGTCGGAATGTTGGCGGCTCATCTGCTGAACCAGAAGTACAAAAAGAAGAGTGAGGAGAAGGAGTTGGATTCTGCAGTCAGTCTGCCGGACACAATTGACACAGAATCGAAACTGTAATCACGGCAAAACCTCCCACCGTGATAAACCAAAGCGACCGACCAACCATCGGTCGCTTTTTTTGTACTGTCATTGCGAACGAAGTCCCCGAATCAATCTCATCAACAGTTCATAGAAAGTATGAAGGGAAAGAAAGGGAGCATGGACATTCCTGTCCATGCTGTGCCGACAGGAATGTCGGCATTCCAAATGATTTCTACGTCCATCATTTCCTGATGCAATGCGTTCAGAGTTCAGGCTTTAGCCTGTGCGTAAAGAAACCACACTAAATTGTGTGTCCGATAATATCTTATACCGTTGTCAGCCCGCCGTGGCTGACAATCATCTTGTTGATATTATGCAAGTTAGACTGTCAACCGCGGCGGGTTGACAGCAACAAAAAATCCCCCGACCAACCTGATCGGGGGATTATTGCTGTTAAGCAATTCAGTGAAACATCAACGAAGCAGAATTGCCTTGCGCATAGCCTGGAACTGCTCAGACTCAAAGCGGATGATATACACACCGGATGTAACGTCTCCAGCGTGCCATACCGCTTCATAGCGACCGACCGCGTGATGACCGCTCGCCAGTTCAGCAATCTTCCTGCCGTGCATATCCCAGACAGAAACCACTACATCCGAAGCAATCGGCAAGCCAAACTCGACTGTGGTTGACTCGTTGAACGGGTTCGGGTAGCTGTTCGACATGTAGAATTCAGTCACCACACCCGGATCGAGGTCGTTGACCGCATCCAAAAGAATTACGAAGGTGAAGCTGGCATTTGCGGCTTCAGTGGTGAGTCCGGCATTGTCATCTGCGACAACTGTCCAGCTGACATCATGTCGTTCCGAACGATCCAATCCTAATTCATCGAGCATCGCATCAACGTTCATGTCACTGTACTCGTTGTTGTCGAGATCCTCGACCGTGTAGGTCTGTTCACCGATGGTGAAGGTTACATCATAAGTAATGTTGTCATCTTCAAAGTCAACATTTTCAGATGCTTCCCAAGTAAAGTCAACCGTCTCATCCTCATTCTGCACTACAGCATCGTTTTCCGGCGTCAACAGGTTGAACGCTGTCGGAGCGTCATTGATCGGATTAACCGTCACGTTGAAATCGAACGAGATTGCTGCATCGTGTCTGTCGGTTGCTGTTACTGTGATTGCAATCGGATCGCCGTGGTAGTTGGCTGCAGGAGTAACCAGCAGTTCGCCACCTGCGACTGCGTCCTCATCAATCATCAGCATATCAGGATCCGCTGAGACTGCCGTGAATGTCAGTGCGTCGTCATCAACATTAACATCCGCATCGCTGAAGTTGTCGTTCAGGTTGTCGTCTAACACGTTGACACCTGAATCCTCGTTGATCGCCATATCATCAATCGCTGCTTCAACCGCAGGTTCGCGGTTGACATTGATGACCGTGATGTTGACGAGCATCCGGTCGAATGCTTCACCGTCACCGGCAAAAACATTCACAGCGAATTCTTCGTCAACCGTGCCGGAAATTTCAAATCCCGGTGTCCAGGTAAAGCGACCGTTTTCGTCAATCTCCCAAGGATCTTCCGGATCAGCCCACCATAGGATGTCATCGCCATGACCTTCATCACCATCAAATCCTTCAAACTGAAGAACGAGTTCCTCATTCTCATTAACTTCGGTGCCGTATTCATCCTGATCCCTGACATCTTCGTCATTAATCTCAGTGATGATCGGATCCTGGTTGACTGCGATGGCATTGATGTGGACTGTGATGGCGTCACTTTGATCTTCCGGATCAGTGACGGTGAACAGGACATCGTATGCACCATCTTCACCCTCTTGTGGTGTCCAAGTGAAGGTTATAGTGGCTTCATCGTCAACTTCAGTCTCCCATCCGTCAGGAAGCTCGCCCGGATCAACTACCCACTCAAGGTCTTCAGGCTCGGTGTCAACATCCACAACGGTGAGGCTGAACACCAACTCTTGACCTTCATCAACTTCGGCATCAACCTCGTCCAGCTCAGTTACATCAATTTCATCACCGTCATAGATGTATGTCTCGATGATCGGTGCATCCGGGTCGTCAATGACAAGGATATTGAAATCGAAGAAAATCGGTTCGTCACGACGGGGACCGTCATTTCTGACAGATCGTGCGGAACGAACGTTTTCCTGTGGCAGGTTGAAGAAATCACGACCTTCGACTCTGTTATCGGCTCGAATAGTCGCAACACATGCACCTGACATATTATCTTCAGGCGTAATGGTCATGATATTGTCATCATCTATCTGGATGTTGACGATGTCGTCAGGATCTTCACCCAATGGAATAATGGTAAACACCATGTCTCCGTCCCAGTCATCAGGATCGGCAAACCAACCGTTGATGTCACCAACCCACGGGGCACCGTCTTCCTCCAATACAATCACATCGTCTTCATCGTCTATATCCGGAGCTTCATCAGTTGGTGAGATTGGCAAGTCAACATCATGAACGAGAACCTGTACAACCTTCGGAATGTTTTCACCATTATCGCCGGTCACATGGAACTGGAGGTCAAAGGTGGCTGATTCAGAACCGTCACGGTTGTCAACGGTGGTATTGTCAATGTCCCAAACAAAGTTCTGTTCGTCATCAAGATCTCCGTTATCAGGACGCATGTCACCGCCATCTACAAGACCGTCAAACACCCATTGCGGGTTATCTATATTATCAGATAAGCGCAGGCTGAAAGTGACTCTTCCGTCGAAATCGTTCTCTTCATCGTCCTCACGATAACCTTCGTCGTCGAGATCCTCAACGATGATTACGATTATGCCTTCGATGTTAATCTCATTCTCAAATACTGTAAATCCGTCCTGTTCCCACAGGATCGGATCATCCGGCAGACCGTCAATGTCATCCTCACCCTGAATGTATTCATGCTGTTGATCCGCATCCCAGAAGCGGAGGGTGATAGCTTCATCGCCTACGAATCCCTCGACAACCTCTTCTGTCCCGGGGTCATCACCGAATGCAGCTATTCCGACTTCACCACGATCTTCAACAATACCGCGTCCGGCAAGGTATCCGGCTTCGGTAAACACACCGACTTCGTCACCGATATCGGCAGGTTCATCACCAAATTTTAGGTCTTGCATCAGGATCGAATGGTTCCGGTCTGTCACAAATGCTCGGTAGTGACCGTCAAAGTCGGAACCGAGACCGATTGGATGAACAATGTATTCACCCTCATCCGGATCGCTGCTGAAGATGGTAAGGTCAGCGTAGTAGATTTGTGTATCTGTCGGGTCGAATGTCACTTCAATTTCAGTAGATTCGCCCTGTTCCAGATCAACCGGATCACCAAAATTGGTGGTAAATACATCGAGGTCAGACACAACACGTTCGACGGTAAGTGCTTCCTCGCCGCTGTTGGTGACTGTGAAGATGGTCGTCGGAGGATCATCGAGATCAAATCCGATAGGTCCGAAGAAATATTCAAGCGGGTCAACCACGATCTGAGCTTCAGGAGCACCACCCGCTCTCAACTCTATCGCGGTCAAGGCGTCAGCGTTAAAGGTCTCGTCACCCTCAATAAAGCGGACGTCATCAACCTCAACTTCTGCTTCAGTGCCGAAATCATAGAACACAAAGGTAAACTCTTCACCGTTCTCGAATCCGTCAACATACGGGACGTTACCGTCATTCCCGAACGCCGCCAGACCGAGATCTTCACCCGGCTCTTCAACGACAGAATGACCTGCGCAAAGCCCAGCCTGTGTAAATATTGCAACTTCGTCACCAGCGATCAATGCCGTCTCACGGTCTTCAACCACCCACAATGCTTCCTGAATAATGAAGCTGTGGTTAGAATCGGTGATTCTATGGAGGAAGTGATCGTCAGAATCCTGACCGTCACCCCAGATTTCAAACTCAACTTCACCGAGGTTTTCGTTTTCAGGATCATTCCACACGATTGTCAATGTGGTGTGGTAGGTGACCTCTTCGTCAGGAGCAAGCGTGAGCATCAAATCTGTACTGCCGCCACCTGCGACACGGCGACGTCCACCGAAGTCCGTTGAGATCTGATCGTCACCGTCAGCGGTAATGTCAAAGATGACCATCTCACCGCCACCTTCATTGTGCAGGGTCAAGGCATATTCACCTTCACGCCCTATGCCGACTGCGCCGAAGAAGTAGTTTTCCTCTTCAATGACCAGGTTCTGCTCGTTGACTTCAAGCACTCCCTCGCCAAACAGGTCAAGGAATAGAACCTCGTTTTCAGGATCGTTGGATGTGATAGTAAGCCTGCCCTCATACTGAACTTCATCACCCGGCAGGAATGCTGCTGTTACTTCGATGGATTCATCCGGTGCGATAACTTGGGGGTCATCGCCGAAGTCTGTGATGTATTCGTTCAGGTCGGACTCTATCGGCTGCACTTCCAGATCGGAAGCACCGACGTTTGAGATAGTAAAAATCCACTCCTCGTTGTCATCAATCAATACCTGTCCGAAGAAATGTTCCATTGCGGATAGTTCGATGACCGGAGGATCAGCGGGAGTAACCGCTTCCAAATTGACACGGGAAAAACCGTCGTTCTCAAATACTTCCGGACCGCTGATAAATTCAACGCCTTCACCGATAACTTCCACCTCGAGATCTGCGTCAGCATCCCAGACGATGAATGTGAACGGCTCATCATCTTCAAAACCGTCAATAATGTCGCTGTTTCCGTCATCACCCCAGGCGGTCACACCGGCACGCATTCCTACTTCACCGTCATCCTGAACAGCACCGCCACCGGCACACAAGCCTGCTTCGGTAAATACGCCGATTTCATCGCCAACTACCAGACTCTCGTCATCGAGAGTGACAGACTCAACCAAAATGCTGTGACTGGCATCTGTGGTGAAATAGTCGAAATGTTGTTCCTGCTCTTCTTCGGTACCGACACCGCCAAGCAGAACTTCTACATCACCGTCAGGATCGTTGCTTTCGATGGACAGGCTGCCTTCGTAGAATGACTCTTCATCAGGCGTAAAGGTAACCTCCACTCTGTAAAAGTCACCCGGACGAAGACGAACATCTTCCATATCAAAGTCCGTATCGAAAAACTCATCAGCCACAATGCCTGTGACGTGAAGATCACCCGCTGCGTCCTCATCGTTCCAGATGACCATCTCCCACACGCCGACATCACCGAGGACGACATTTCCGAAGAAGTATTGATAGTCTTCATCCTCATCAAATCCACCAAGCAGCAGATTGGGGTCGCCGTGAATCACGCCCTGACCTGTCAGCCGGATCTCAACGTCACCGTCGGGATCATTGGAGCTGATTGTCAGATCGGTGGCGTAATTTTCCTCAGCATCCGGAGCGAATGTCACGACCACTTCAAGCACATCACCCGGCTCAAGGTCAGTTTCACCTTCAAAGTCAGTCGTGAACACCTCGGCGCCGGAGACGACATCTTGTATGGTCAGTGTCGAGCCGCCGCTGTTTTCGATGGACAGTGTCCAGTCTCGCTCCTCACCGGGTTCACCTTCATTAGGTGCCAGCACCTGACCGAAGTTGTGTTGAACCGCTGACGGATCGAGGTTGGGGGGCGGGATGTCAACACCTGAACCGGTTAAGTTCACGTTTAACTCTTCCTCATCCGGTGAGTCTGAGTTAACGGTGATCGTCGCTTCATAGTCCTGAATCTCTGCCGGAGTAAAGGTCACTGCGACATCGTGTGACTCATCGGGAGAGATAACAACGGCATCCTCACCAAAATCAATGGTGAACACATCGTTGCCATCCGCCAGCGTTACGGAAGCGACTTCCAGATCAGCGCGACCGACATTGCTGATGATCAATGTCCATTCCGCCACCTCTTCCATGATTACGTCTCCGAAATCATGGGCATCAGCGTTCAGCTCGATGTCCGGGTTTTCCGGACCGACTACCGCGGAAAGCCAGACACGATAAAAGTCATCCGCTTCCCAGAGAACCTGCTCGCGTTCATCATCGCCGAATCCGAAGAATATCTGCGTATATTCGGTTTCATATTCTCTTTCGGCATCAGCATCCCAAAACATTGTGATGACTACATTGTTGTCCCTGTTGTCAAACCCATTTGGGTCCTCTCCATCTCCGGCATCGTCACTAAGAGCGGCGATTCCGAACGGGAAATCATCCTCACCGAGAACACCGCCGCCACCGAGAACACCAGCCTCTGTAAATACAGCAATCTCATCACCTTCGACGAGTGGTTCCTCTCCAATGAGTGCTTCAATAACCAGAATACTCATGTTGGATTCGGCACGGTCACGATAATCCCAATGCTGGGCGAACGCCACAGGTGCAGAAGAAGTAAACAGTACAATTAAAAGAGTGAAAATCGTTAATTTATAGCGATTCATTTTCCCTCCCTGAAGGTTAGGGCAATAAGCCGTACTAAGACCCATCGTAAATCGTAACATTCTGCTCGCCCCCTGCAGTTTGTCACCCTCGCGACCAGCACAAAGTAACGGAAACATAAAACTATTTATAAATTTTGTTAAAAGTAATGTGATTAGCCTGCCATGTCAAGTAATAATCCCTGTTAACAAGTAACAATATCCGAACTTGTTCATAGAATGCAAACAAAAACCTTGACATTACGGCTAAATTGATTTCAATTACAAAATAGTGATGAATTATTCTTCATGAGTTGACACAGCTCACCTCAAAGTAAATAAGTCCCCACAAAATTCGGTTCTTCGCTGTTTTGTGTAGTTGAGTTCAGAGTTCAGGCTTCAGCCTGTGTGCGAGGAAGACACGCTGAAGAATCTATCCGATAAAACTAAATAACCGCTGTCAAGTCGCCGTGCCTGACAGCCATCTAATTGATATTGCATAGATTATGCTGTCAACCGCGGTGGGTTGACAGCGGAATTACATCTTATTTCAACAAAACAGCCTTTCGGATCTGAATGAACGATCCGGTTTCAAATTTGTAGCAGTATATCCCGCTGGCGAAACTTCCACCGTCAATCACTGTTGTAAAGCTGCCCGCCGGATGAGGCTTGTTCACCAACGTGGCAACACTTCTACCCGCTGAATCATACAGCGTCAGTTTAACATCTCCCGGCTCCGGCAGATCATACCTAATGACCGCACTGGAGTTGAACGGATTTGGATATGCCTGATGAAGTGCAAACCGATCAGGAACCGCTGATCCGTCCCGCAGCCTACCGATGACAATACCATCATCAGAATATCTGGGTTCTCCTTTGATCCAATCAATGTCAAGCTCGATCTCTTCAGTTCCGTTCCAGCCTGTCAAGTTAAAACTGACCCCCTCTGTCATCCTGTCGCTGTCCCACACAGCCAATCCGAGTTTGCCGTCCATGCTCCGAGCACCGCTTCCGACCGGCTCACCGTTGTAATCTGCAGAGATTTCCAACACCGTCTCCGGTACACCGAGGAGCAGGAGACTAAGCGATTTTTCTGTCGGGACAACCGTCTGGAAATGCTGCAACTCAGGAGGTAGTGAGACAAAATCCGGTTCAACCTCTTCAAGCTGATATATTAGTTCACCATCTTCCCGAGCGTTGAGCTGATAACCTTCACCCTCGCGCATGTCGCCGATATTGCTAAAGTTGAACTCAGGAATGTAGAATCTGCCTCGCCCGTTTTTTACTATGACAAGGTTGTCTTCAATGCCCGCAAGCGCAACCCGTGCATCTATCGGAATGCGAGGATAGTATGAAATCATCTGCCAACCTGCGTCCAGCTCAATCATCCTGTCCGCAGCCAAGCCTTCGCCAAGTACCTCAATTTGATCATCAGCGGACATCCTGAACATGTAGCCTTCCGAGAAGTCCCATCCAGGGATATTGATAAAGTCATCGAAATCAGGAGCATAGAATCTACCCTGATCGTCCTTAACCAGCATCAGAGTTCCGTTTTCCACCAGTCGGCGAGTCATTGTGCGAATGTCGTCGTCATCGGGGATCAGGTTCAGCGATACCATATTCCAGCCGAAGTCGAAGCTCAAAACACGCTGAGTGATTCCCCCTTCAAATGAAACCGTTACCGCAACAGGAAGCTCAACAGCATCACCGCGACCGAAGTGATCAAACCGGATGTTCGCTGTCAGTTCGTCATCCTCGGGGAAATGATGTGTGTCGAGAGAGAGATTAAACCACAGCGGTTCGTCTTCAGAAACGATCCCCTGTGACGGATCAAGCTCCAGCCAGTCATCGCGCTGATCGAGGTGCCAAATTGCGACCTCGTCGTCTGCACCGCCGTCAGACATCCCGATCATCGTCCAGTTATGCGAGTCGTAATCACGGGTTATCTGCAGTCCGCTGGCTCGACCGCCTTCCGGCTCTTCAAAGTTGATGACCTCTATGTAATCACCGGTCTCCGGATCACACTTGGTCAGACGAAGTGACCAATCATCCAGACGTGAGAACAGATAAAGTGGATAGCCGTCAGGGTCGTCAGGATAATATGCCAAAGCATAGACGCCCGGTCTGTCTTCGGGGCGTTCAATCTCCTGCACAAAGTTTCCCTCCAGATCCATTGCTACAAGG
This sequence comes from uncultured bacterium, assembly GCA_964627035.1. Lineage (GTDB taxonomy): Bacteria > Electryoneota > AABM5-125-24 > Hatepunaeales > Hatepunaeaceae > CAZVKN01. The sequence continues at coordinate 29,355 of CAZVKN010000020.1, forward strand.
TCTTGATTCCGCCCGGCGACCCAAAGAAGGTTGTTGTCCTCGTCCCATGCAAATCCATGGTTGGGGTTGTACGGACCTTCAAGCTCAGTGACAAGATCACCGTCGGTAGTGAAACCGTAAACAGTTCGCTCGTCACTCCCCCAGATAAGCTCACCGTCGTAAGCCAGATCACGCATTCCCAACCGGGAATCGCCGAACTGCTCGAAACTGCGAACTACCTCACCTTCGCTGTCTACAACGTAAATCTGATTTGGTTCCCTGCCGTTGTTACCACCGGATATAAAGAAATGATCGTCAGCAAAAACTACACCCTGCAGATTGCGGTCTTCTATGATTTCGTGAACAGGCATAATTTCCATAAGCTCCAAAGCCTCTCTATCTTCATCATCCGGGAAAACTGTAATGTCGGTGGAAAACGGGACAGGTCCGTCTCCTTCATTTTCCGCATTGAAGCGAGCGATAAACCTTTCATCACCGTTTATAACAAACTCTGCATCCTGAACCGACAGTTCAAATGTACCGTAGCGCATCTCAATGTCGAATTCCATTTCGTCATCCGGTTCAAGGTGAATTGCTTCGGCAAAGGGAAGAAAGTTTTCAGCGTCACAACTCAACATATAATCCCATGCAGGCACCTCATCAAACTGATATTCGCCGTTCTCATTGCTGATGGCTTCATAGTCTCCCGGTGGAAGAGTTACAACCGCTCCTTCAATGGCATCACCACTCTCAAGGTCTGTTACAACTCCGCTGATTGAGCCGTAGCCTTCAGCCCCAAGTCCGGTGAAATTCAGCTCAATCGGTGATTCAACCTCCGGATCGTTGTGTTCAAGGAATATTACTCCTTCATAAACCCCCTGCTCATCAGGAGCAAAGAAGATGGTGAACGATTCGCGCTGCCCAGGTGCTACCCGACGCGAGCTGAAGTCGAAGCTGAGATTGTCTTCAAGCTCTTCCGAAGCAGTCAGGCGAACGTGCAGACCGGTGGCACCTTCATCGTCGTTAGAATTTTCAATGGTGAATTCAACCTCACCCGGATCACCCTCAGGCACCGCGACCACCTGCGGGAGGTCAACGTCAACCGCTATTTCGGGTGGATAACCGACATGAAAGTCCATGCCGAAAACGTGAGGTTCCAACGGAATATCGTCTCTCGACACACGGTGGTACATCACGGGGTTTTCTGTAGCAGACCCCTCAACTTGGGGAATACCGCCCGGATCAAGGTCAAGTATGTAGCTTATGTGAAGAAAGTCATCAACCACCTCAGCCAAGGAGCACCAGGCTTCACACAGGCAATCTCCTGCATCCTCATCGGGTGAGGGTGTTTCCGTTAGATTTATCGCCTGTGACCATGTCGAGCCGCCATCTGCTGAAGCTGAACAATAAATCTCGCCGTTTACATAACGCTGACCGTTCTCATTCTGTGGTCCCCGATCATTCTCAGGATAACGGGTGAAGATACAATAGAGTGTGCCGTCTTCAGCAACACCGATGGAGGGATAACTCAGGTTTGCCCGCCAGGCACCGATATTGCCCTGAACATTGTACCGTCCTGATGCGATCAGACTGAACTGCTCCGAATCACGATCCCAGTGCCACAGTAGATTATGCTGTTCATCGTATCGTCGTTGCTGATTACCGATAGCTTCGGCGAGCATCGGGGTCGAAAATACGACATGCAGGTTTTCGTCGTCATCGTAACAGGCATCAATGTACAGGTAAGGTCTTAACGTGTCACCAACATAAAACGGATCATCATCATCCATGTCATCGTCCGGGCGCAAAACCTGCGTGATATTCCACTGGTCATCAAAGTCGAACTCCTCGCCATCCTCAGACTCAATTACAATGATATCATTGTTAGCAGCAGCGACACCGGCTAACCCGGGCCAATCTCCCCATTCATTCTGACCGTATGCAGGACTGAAGTAGATCAGTGCTACATGATCGCTGACGTTGGAAGCAGCAGCCGTGTAACCTAAGACTTTGGTGATACCGACAATGACAGGATCCTCAAACTCCCACTCTTCCTCTTCTTCGTCCATTGTTCCCTGATTATACTGGAGGTCAACAGGATTATTGCCTTGATTTCCATCAGCGGCATACCAGCGAGCCAAAGTATGGCTTCTGCCGCTGCGGTCAATAGTTCCGTGGGGCCATACGACAAAATTATTGTTGTCGTCATTAGGCATCATAAATTGAGAGAATTCACCTTCACCCAGGTCAGCATCAGATGAGAGGAACAGTCGGATAGCGTTGTTTTGATTGGCGTGATAAATTGCGATAGGACCGGTTTCCTCCGAATACCCCATGTTGACGTATCCTGCACGTGGAAGATCCCCGTTGACGGCAACACCATCTTCAAACTGAGGTTCATCGTCAATCACATAGTTGTAGAAAACCTCTCTATCGCCAACGACCGGATTGTTTTGGTCATCCGATCTCATCCAGACAATGTGGACGTTCCCATCGTCATCAAGCACTATCTGTTTTGATACTGTACCGTTTGCCTGATAATCGTAATAAGTAGTTCCGACCTGAATGCGTTCACCGACAATGTCCGCTTCATCGCGGTTTGGGTCGTAGGATCCCTCGGCAACCTGCACTGCAAAGTCAGGAGTTTCCATGCCTGTCAATGCTTTCGGCAACTGTTCCGCTGACATAGCCCAAGCTGACCAGCATAGAACCGCCATTAAAAGTATTAATATGATATTCTTACCTCGCATTGTACCTCCCGAGTTACGAAGTTCAAGATTTAGTGGAAAGATTTCTTGTCAGCAGTGCGAGTGAGAAGTTCTAATTTGACTTAATGTCTGCTGTCAACCCGCCGTGGTTGACAGCCCAACTTACGCAATATCAGCAAGGTGGCTGTCAGGTGCGGCGACCTGACAGCGGATAATTGGTATTATCGGACAGGCTCGCAGACAGGAATCCAATCTTGTATTGATTTTCTGGACTCCCGCCTTCGCGGGAGTGACGGGAATAATGAATACTTCAAAGAACTCATTCCCGTCCGTCCTGCAGTGACAGGAAAGTCACTGCTCCCATTTTGGCTATCAGGTCGCCGCACCTGACAGCAAACATATTGTTCACTATAATGTAGTCGTGGTTGTCTCAACCGCGACGTCGAACTTGAGACAGCCCGACTACAATAATATGTTGCCCTACCTCGCCAGCACCATCTTGCGGACAGTACTGCTGTTCAGCATGTTCACTTCGACGAAATAGACACCGCTTGACCAATCTGATGCGTCAATCTCGACGCTGTGCCAACCAATTTCATACCGTTGAGTGGGGATCTTCGCCACCTGCCTTCCCTGAATTGACCAGACCGCAATTCCGACTTCGGCTGCTTCCGGCAGACCGAAACGGATCGCCGTTCGTCCGTTGAACGGATTGGGGTAAATCTCTTCAACTGAATACTCCTGGGGTAGCAGCTTGGGATGTGTCAGCTCAATGACGGCAAATCCATCATCTTCAAACGTGATTTCGCCTTCCTTGACTTCACATTCCAACTCGATTAATTCGCCATCCGAGCTGCGGACAGCAAACGTCAGCAGGTCCTTGTCGTGCGCACCTTCAATGACCTGTGTCATTGAATCGTCACCGCGGACTATCACACCGCAGGGGAAATGCGCTCTGTTAGATGCCTGGAAAGTTATGTCAACAACAGGACGGTCGTCATCTCCGGCGAGCACGATTAGATTGCTGCCGGTGACCGGACTGAGGTTTTCAATACCGAGTATCAGCAGACTCATATCGGATCCGGTTGGGGAGGTGTCCCCGCCATACAGTGGATTTCTGCGTGAAGCGACACCTTCCGGAACTGTCTGATAGATCAGGTTTGCAGGTCGGTGCATCACAAACTTGTATCCCTGCCCCGGTTCCATCTGAGATATGCCGAAGTAGTCCCACTCAGGCATCACAAAGTGACCTTGACCGTCCTTGAGCAGATACAGATCGTCCATAACACCGGATATCGCCACCTCAGGCACAAGCGGTCGGTCGGGAATGTAAGCGACCATATTGTAACCGGCATTCAGCGGGATAACTGTTTCGGCACTCTGCTGTTGTCTGCCGCTGAGGGATATGTCGGTTGAGTTGATGACATTTACAAGATAACCCTTAAGCGGATCCCATCCTGATAATCCTCTGTAGCCGTATGTCGGAGCCCAGAATTTTCCTGAACCGTTTTTCAGAAGCACCAAATTGCCCGGTTCCAGCTCGGATGTCCAGATATGATCCATGAACGGTGATAGCGGTTGAACCGATGAGGAGATCAAATTCCAGCCCGGATCCAGGTGGATATTTTGAGTGACGGTTTCCACTACGCTCAACCGCGTTATCCATGTAGCACCTTCCCTGAATCCACGGCACTCGTCATCAAATTCCACCAGAGGTATATATTCCTGCCCGTCATCAGCATCCCAGATTACAAATGATGCAGGGTCACCGGGCTCAAACTGTTCATCACTCATATAGAGGTTGAAAGAGCACCCGCGCCCGAACCACCGCCCGACTCCACCGATTTCACCTTCAGGTGTGAACACAGCAACTTCGCTGCCCCATGCCGGAGGATCACCGAAGATGCTCACCTCTTCAAGCCGCACCTTCATAAACTGATCCCCCTCAACAGGTGCGTTGAAATGACGGAAGCCATCCAGCACATCCACGATCAGATCAATTGCGACCTGTTCACCACCGTATGAATTGATATTTATGACAGCTTCAAACATACCTTCGGCATCTTCAGGTATATTGACCATCAGGGCAACCTCAACACTCTCTTCAGCCTCCAACTGACCGGATGTCGGAACAACAGTGACCCATCCGGGTCCCGGTCCTAACTCAAACCCTACAAGGTGATCGTCAATTATGCACCCTAAAACCCACAGACTCGGGTCCCAATCTCCACTGATGAAACATCCGGTGGGAGAGCCGTCCGCTTCATGAACAAGTTCGATATTCCCCTCACCGGGATCCGCTCGATATATTCCGGTTGATCCGTCATCTTCACGGTTCAGAACATATAGCGGCATGTCGTCCGGTTCATCAGGGTGGTATGCAAACCCATATACTCCGCTCAATCCGTGATCGTCCCAACTAAGCTGAACTCCACCGTCACGATCCACCAAATACCAGGGACTGTCCCATTCCGCCGCCCAGAACCCGTCATTTTCAGGATCATAGGCGAGAGCACGGTTCAGGTCTAACGGCGCACCCGCCTGAACATCAGTTGGTCTCACATTAACCGTAAATCCGTATATACTGTCGTTTTGAGAGCTGTAGAGGTTGTTTACACCGTCATGTGTCAGATCACGCAAGCCCCATCCAACCGACTCAAGCAGCAATCCGAATGTGCCGAGATGATCACCATTCCTGTCCAATTTGTCTATGACAGGACCTCGGAGTGGATCCGCTGCAGTCAGAAAGAACTCATCGAGAACAAATTCAACACCTTGAAATCTACTATGTCCGGTTATCTCAGACAGAGGATAATCAAACAGGATTTCCCAGGGATTATCACGCTCAGGTTCGTCAAATTCAACTATCCGAATTGACCACGGAACTGTCTCTTCACCTTCATTGGTTATCTCAATCTCCATATCCACCTGTTCACCGGCACGAAGCTCCCACTCGATTGATTGCGGTTCCACCACCAATTCCGGGCGGTACAGCTCAAAATCCTGTCCCAGACTATCGCCGTTGGCGATGTCAATGTTAAAACTCTGTGGACGACAAGCCGTTTTTGATGCGGTTAGGGTAACTTGTCCGGGGATCAGGTCGGTCAACCGGAAAGCACCGTTATCACCTGACATAGTTGAGACTCTGCCGTCCGTTACCGTTGCTCCCATCAACGCATCACCACTGTTGTCGTGAACCGTTCCTGTCACTTCACCCGGTTCCGTCAATTCGCAGCCCCACAGAACGACGTCGTCAACATACCAACCGGCATAGCTGTTTATGAGATGGTCGGACGCAAAACGGAATTTGAACCTGACCGTGTGATCGCGATAATCATCGAGATCAAAGCTGACCAGCTCCCAACCGCCGGTTTCACCGGAAAAGCCCGCAGTGTTAATCAACGCATCAATTCTATCCTCATCATAGCCTCCGACAGGTTCAATAATCTCCCAGTCACCGTTATCAACAGAGATTAGAAGCTGTCCGCCATCGTTGCCCTGCTCGCAGGACAAGAAGTGATAAAAGTCGAGGCTCACCGCTTCACCCGTCACTGAGTATCGGTGACTGAACAGGCTGACGTCCATGTTGGCGGGATAAAGCTCATCATCCGGTGTGATGCCCCACGCAAATCTACCTGAATGAGCAAATCTCGGACCACCGTCAAGCTCCTCGCTCAGCACCCACCCGTTTATCACGGGATCTGCTTCATAGATCGGTTGATCGTTCTGTTCAAAATTGTGTATGACCGCCTGACCGATTGCCGTTGTTATCTCAACCGGCGTAGATCGGTTCGGCACTTCATCCCGCGCGACTAACCGAATCGTATGCCAGCCGTCCTGTCCCGCTTCAAGTTCACTACTCCAGGAATACTCATCCATATTCGGATCTTCATTTACCGGTGTGAAGTGAACCAATTCATCATCGAGGAATATCTCACATCCGGCATAATCTATGCAGGCTGATAGATCCTCGTTCCAGACCGGGCTGATCCAACTCACCGTATATTCAAGCCCGTCAGGTTCAACCTCTCCAGATCTCACCCTGCGCGGCGGTATATTCGCACGTCCCGTTGTCTCCGCACCGTCAATGAACAGCGGTTCATCGTCAGCCTCGTAGATTGATGAAATCATATACTCATATTGGCGGTCTTCATTTTCAGACCCGATCTCGTGCGCCCATTCAGGTTCGTCAAGATCATCAACTACAAGCTCACCGTCAACAAAGACGCGATATCCTAAGACTGGATCACGCCGAGGGGCAGCTCGCTTGCCAAATATATCAGCAAATGGATCAACATAGAGACTCACACCGGGTACGCCGGGATTCAGTAGTGAAATGCGGTTGTCGGTTTCGTGAGCGGTTCGTCGGGTTCCATCTGTTTCACCGAAATTATCCAGTTCTATCGGTCTGTCTTCAAAATAGCTCCAGATCAGCAGCCGCATCATGGGATCACCCGGAAGAGCGTTATACTCTTCCCATATATTGTCGAATCGGACAAAGAGTGTCCCTTCATGGTCGAAGCTGTCGTCAAGACCTAATGCTTCATAGCGGTTGAAACGTGCAAGGGGATCCTGATGCCAGCCGAAATAGACCGGACCTTCGAGGAATCTTGCATCTTCATCATCCGGTTCAATCGTTTCCCAGCGTTGATTATGGTCATCATCAACGAACTCCTCAAGCAGCATCTCACCCGGCAGTCCGGTTTCAGGATCCTCGTCAAACAGGTTTACGTAGAATGCATCTTCACGCCAATCGGGCCAATCATTCCGCCCCAAATCACCGTCACCAAAGATGTAGATCGAAAATGCGAGAATGTCGTACTCTCCCTCCGGCTCAAACCGCACTGCCAGTACATCATTTCTGTTCGGCATGTAAACACCGTTCGCCAAAATATTGCTGTCATACTGTAATGTAATCTCCTCAGCAATGGTGCCGGGGGGAAGCCAGGTCAGCTCTATCGTGTCATCAGAGTAACCGCTGGAGCGAACGGATTGAACCGCCAATCTGTCATTCATTACAAAGTTGACCTCAACCTCTTCACCTTCGCGAATCTCAACTCCCGCCTGAGGATCGGTTCGCCAACCGCGCAGAAATGCTGTCACAGTGTAATCACCCTCGGGGATCCGTTCGATGAAAGTATAAACACCTGCGGAATCGGTGACAGCCGTGTAGTACCGCTGCACTCCTTCGACCGGTTCTTCTTCAAGGACAGCGGCAACTTCCACCCCTTCCAAAACGAGTTCCTCATCCTCAAACGATGTCACTGTACCTGTCAGAGCGGGGAAGTCTTCAGCGCCCCCCAGGCGGATATGTTCTAATGTAATATCGAGGTGTACTTGTTCGTCAGGATCCAGCTCAATTCTGTCACTGAACCAGTCTTCATATCCTTCCAGATTCACCGATTGCATCCAATAATTCCCCGGATTCAGATTGAAGAAGGCTGCGTCACCTTCATCATCCGGGTTGGCGAAATCAACCAGCGTCCCGAATTCATCGTAAACATCGAGAAACACCAGATCAAATATGTCAGCATCATCGTCGAAGACAACACTCGCCGTGATTGTTCCCAAGCCTCCGATGACTTCAAGCCGACAGAGAGTCGTAACGACATCGCCCGTGTTCAGGTCGTGGATCTCTATAGTTGCCTGATGCAGTGATTGTGTGAGGTTTGATGCGTTAAATGAAACTGTCAATTCCACTTCACCGTTTTCTTCGATATCACCGGATGTCGGGGCAACCGTTAGCCAACTGTCGTGTGGATACAGTTCATACAGTTTGACAACATCGTCCCCGTCGTGTCTCTGAATCAAAGCGCCGACATGGTAGTTATGTGTGTCATACAGGTAGGTAACGAACAGACCTCCGGCACTTCCCTCGTCCTCAGCAGCGGTTTCAAGCTGTCGGAAAAGTTCTCTCGTTTCAGGATTAAAACGATAGATCGCAGCACCACCGTTTTCCGTTTCCTGATTGTGGATATATAGGTGAGCCCCATCCGGATCGGACGGATTCCAAGCCATGCCGGTCACGCCCGTCAGCCCGTGGTCAACAACAATATCCAGCACCCGGAGTGTTCCCCGGTGAATCTTGAACCATCGCTCATCACTGTCACCAACCCAAAACGCATTGTCCTGAGGATCAAATGCGACGGCGCGATGGATGTCAAGATGCTCTATGTTAATTATCTCGTTATTGACATCGCCCGTTATCGGATTAATCTCAAAAAGACGGTCATCTACAGCACCATATGCAAATTGACCGTCGTAGGCGAGATCCCGAAGTCCCCATCCGACAATATCCCAGTCGTCCTGCTCAACCCGGCCGAGATATTCCCCTTCACGATTGAACTGATAGAAGAAACAGGTATCACTGTTGAAATCACCGGCACCTGCGATCAGCCTGTAGTTCATCGGGTTTTGATGCTGAACAAATTGAACTCCGATGAAGAACTGTTCACCTGTCTCTTCGCTTAGGTCATAAGTCTGAACCAAGTCCCAGGGCTCGTCACGTCGAGGTCCTTCATTTCGGTCGCCTCTTCCGATGCGCTGATTATCATTCTGAAAATCATAGGCTATATAAGCATGGAAGCTTGTCGCCTGATCGCCGCCGTTGGTCAGGATGAGCACATCCTGAGACTGCTGCCCTGCGTTGAGTTGAATGTCAAAATCTTCCGGCTCAAGATTGAGGTTGCTGTCCCACTGCTCCAGCAAGACCCTCTCTTCTGTAAGCTCATCACCGACGATGTTGACCTCATCCTCAATGCTGATGTATCCCATTTTACTAATAGTAAAGTTCCATACTCCTTCCGGAATATCGTGCAGCCTGACCAGCCCAAACTCATCGGTAACCCGCTCATACTCATCACCGAGAGAGACAGTGGCATTCTGTACCGGAGTCTCATTATCCTCCTCAACTACCGTTACAAGCAGTTCACCGAGATCAGGTCCTGACAGCCATAAATCGTCAATAAACCAGCCTGCATACGGTCGGAAATTGCTGTCGTCCGACTTGAACACAAATCTGAGCTGAACAAGACGATTCAGATAGTCCTGCAGGTCAAAGCTGACCGATTCCCATCCGTTCGTCGAACCGCTGAACGCCGGATGATCGTTAAATGCAAACACCGTTTCCTCATTATACCCCCCGCGTGGAGTCAACGGAGACCACCTATCACCATTCAATGAGATTTCGATGCGACCGCCGTCCCAGCCACCTTCACACTCCATATAGTGATTAAAATTCAGCCATGCTATCCTCAGTTCACGCAGGTCGATAACCGGAGAATAGAGCACATAGGTCATAAGATCTTCATACGGCTCATCCAACCGTGTTCCCCAGGCACGCTCTCCGGATGCTGCTCCCACGGCGGGTTCACCCCACTCCCAGCCATCATCTGCCGGCACAGGCACAAACGGACCGCGAGTCTGTTCAAAGTCCAAAGTATAAGGTGGAGTGATGATTCCGGTTGGGATTGCTGTCACAGGTGCTGTCAATTCAGATTCGCCATCAGGATCAACATGAACCGAGCTGATCGCAAACTCATACTCGTCACCGTTGGCAAGCTCTATTGCACTGTATCGGTGGGCATTCGTGAAGTCGTACAGCTCACCGTCAATGTATATATTGAATCCGGTAAGTTCGTCACGACGGGGGTTGGCGTACAACTGCTCATGTAATTCAGCCAGTTCCTGTTTCAGTTGCACAACTGTTTCACGTTCGCGTCGGTTCGGTTTTTCGTTGCGGTTGGCTTCAGTCAGTTGAGAAATTTCATGCTGCAACTCAACGATCTCCTGCAGATCACGACCTTCATGCGGTGGATAGTCCCATGTAAGCGTGACCTCCTGATTTCCGGGCATTGCCCTCAGGTTAACCGGAACTGGAAATTCTGGTGGTGGTGTTCGGAAGAAACGAAGAATCCTCCTCATAAGCTCCGCTTTTGATCCGGCTTCTCCGTCAACCAATCCTCCAAACTCAAATGATGAGCCGATAGTGCGGTACTCCTGACCGAGGAATCCGATCATCCCTATGAATTCACCGTTCATATCCATATAAGTAAACAGCTCCTGAGCATTCTCCATAGCTGCGAGGTGATCCACTGAGTTGTTGTGTTCCGCTTCATATCCATCAAAAATCATGCCTTCCGTAAAACTTCCTTCCACACCCGTAATCGGTGGTTCCAACTCAGCGCCTGCGCCGACCCCCTCGATCATAAAAAACGGGTGAGCATCGGTTGCCTGGTCAACCGTCCAACTGTTTGATCCCTCCATGTAAACCGCCCCACCGTTCTCAAGATAGTTTGCTAATCTCTGCCCCTCTGCAGCGGTCAGAGCATGGTAGTGATCGCCGCCTTCACCGATATTTCCAAGATTGACAAACAGACCATCATAGTCAGCGAGGTCATTCGGCAACTGTTCATTGTCAATTAGGTTCAGGAATGTTACAGTATGCCCCAGCGATTCCAGAGCAGAGGTCTGCGCTTCACCCGATGGAGATTCACCACCATTCCAGACGAGGTAGTTTCCCGGAGGAGACGCTGTAATCCGGTATGCGGTCTCATCGCTGATCTCAATACCTTCACCGTCCAACCGTGCGGTTAAACCCTCGGAACCGTCAATGTTTTCGATTCCCACAGCTCCGACTGTCACATCAAATTCATCACCTACGTCACGATATTGCAGCAGAATGTCGCCATTCGGTCTGAGGATAACCTGCATGTTAATACTGTTCTCATCTGCCAAGCCGTCATCGTTTTTCTCAGGATAGTTTTGATACTGAATAACAAGGTTGCCGTTTCGCATCCCCCGATATATGGTGGGGTTGTCAGCCCAGAAGGCTTCAGGATCGAGATCTTTCCAATAGAGAGCGATTAAATTGTTCGGCTGAAAATGAAATGGAAGCTCAGAGTGGTGTTGATTGTTGTATCCGTTCGTTGGACCGAAGCCGATCAAGCCGTTGGCGCAGATCCAATACTCCTCATAGATCTGACCGTAGTACGGGAATCTAAATCCTATCGGAAACGGACCGTGGAAACTGTTGTCGCGAAGCTGTTCGACTGATCTGCCGATGTCTTCAATTTCAACCCATCGAAATTCACTGTCAACAGCGACATAATCTTCACTGATTGCGCTTGAGGCTAATGTTAGCGACAGAAGCAGACTAAAAAAAAGCAGAAAATGAAAGCGAATCATTGATCGTTCTCCGGAGTAAGTGATATCAGCGGACATGCACAGTGGGCACATTTCTCACCATAAATCGCAATATAATAAGAAAACGAGCGAAAAGAAACATACTGTGCAATATAATACGAAAAAGATTACTATGTTTCGGTAGTTCAGAGTTCACGCTTCAGCGTCTGTCCGATAATGACATATGCCGCTGTCAACCCGCCGCGGTTGACAGCCCAATCTACATAATATTAACAAGATGGCTGTCAGGTACGGCGACCTGACAGCAGTTTGTTTGCATTACCGGACAAACTCTTCAGCGTGTCTTCCTCGCACACAGGCTGAAGCCTAAACTCTGAACTCATATTGCAGAAAATTACGGACTCATTAATTTACACATAATCCTATATGATTATATGAATGAAAAATACTTCCAACTCAAAACAGCGAAAGAACAACTGATTTTGGGATTTTCCCCTTACAGACAGACTCTCCCGATTTTTTTCTGACAGCTTCCAAAAGCCGCCTAATGATTCTCAATCTCCTGTCGTATCATCTTCTGAAATTATTAACCGGTGCAGGGCATTACAGCTTGCACAGAAAAACTAAAACCTAAACAGGAAATTCAATGATCAAGAAAATCGTTATCGTCGTAGTTGCTCTCGGGCTGTTGGTTGGAATCAACAATGTTATGATCGCCGGCTCAGGCTGCGGTTTGTCGAAAGGTGCAGCTTGCGGCATTAAAGCCGATAATGCTCAGAAGGCAGACGGTGATGCCAAGATGGTTGCATGCGGCGAACAGTGCAAAGACCTTGATAAGGCGTGCGCCGGCTGCAAGGCTAAGGCAATGAAAGCGAACAAAGAAGACAAAGCGATGGCATGTGCTGAATGCAAGAAGCTCAGCAAGATGTGTGTTGAGTGCGAAGTGAAGGCTGAAAAGATGAAGAAGGCTGCAGAGAAGAAGAGCAGCTAACCGACTAACTTCTAAGATGTAGAAAACCGTCCGAACTTCGTTGCTCGGACGGTTTTTTTATGACACTATCTCACAAGCAACGGGCGTCATAAATGAGTTCTTTGATTTATTTAGAAACCCTTCCATTGCGTCATTCCCACGAAGGTGGGAATCCAGTCCTGCATTGACTTTCTGGATTCCCGTCTGCACGGGAATGACGAATAAAGATCGAAACAGTGAATATTTCAAAGGACTCAGGAATGCCTCCCCTACCTTTCGGGCAAATAGCCAATGCCACCCATCCCCTCTGCTTTTTCAACGCACAATACATGACTTGCATTTATCCGCAAAGTGATGTATTATAGATTATAACGTCTATCACCAACCGGAGGGATACTATTGTGAAATGTTTTACTATTACACTGTCAATTTTCCTACTTGCCACTAACCTGTTTGCCACAATTATTAACATCCCTGACGATTTTGAGACCATTCAGGCAGGCATTGATGAAGCTGAAGACGGCGATACCGTTCTGGTTGCACCGGGCGAGTATGTTGAGAATATCAATTTTGAAAGCAAAGCAATCTCTGTAATCGGTGATCCGGATGATCCTAGTGAAGTGGTTATTGATGGGGAAGAAAACGGGAGCGTTGTGACTATTGAAGATGTTAATGCAGACGCCAAACTGATGGGTTTCACAATTACCGACGGTGAGGCGGAAAATGGAAGTGGGATTATGTGCATCTCCTCCGACATACAATTAAGTTATCTTAAGATTGAACGCAATCACTCAGAGACATTCGGAGGAGGGATATACATAGACGAACACTCCAGTCCGACAATTGAACATGTAGAGTTAATTAGTAACCGTGCAGCGTATGGTGCTGGGATATGTATTGAAGATGGTGACGAAAACATGCCAACTTTATCCTATGTAACATTCGCCTTGAATTATAGTGTTGAAGAGGACGGCAGTGCTATCTATAACGGTGCTGAAGAACTGAACATTGTGAATTGTACCTTTGCACGGAACGGACACGGCACAATTTATGTATCTCAGGGAGAGATTAGTGTAGTGAATTGTATTTTCTCAAGAAATGGAGAGCATGAAATTATCGTATCCGATGATGGGTCAGCGTTCATTGATTTTTGCGATGTGCAGCGCGGACGCAATTCCATCCTTGGGGAGAATGTGGATTATGGGGAAGACAATATATCCGAAGACCCTCATTTCTATAATGTTGAAGAAAGGGACCTTCGTATCCGTTGGTTCTCCCCTTGTGTGGATGCGGGTGATCCTGATTCACCGGATGATCCTGACGGGACACGCGCGGACATGGGAGCATTCTATTCACATCAGTATGAGCCTGATGATGACGGTGTGCTGCATGTGCCGGATGAGTACGAAACCATTCAGGAAGCAATTGATACTGCTGAGGATGGTGACACTGTGTTGGTTGATCCGGGAGAGTACGTAGAAAACATTAACTTCGCGAGCAAAGCGATTGCTGTAATAGGCAATCCGGACGATCCGGGTGAAGTGGTTATTGACGGGAACAGAGACGGGAGTGTAGTTGTGTTTGAATATGAGGAGGATGAGAACTCTGTATTGGCAGGTTTGACGATCACGAACGGCAGTAACGGTTTCGGTGGTGGGATCCGTATTGAAGGATCAAGTCCTACTCTGAAGTTCCTAATTGTTAGTAACAACCGCGCAAGTTCTGGAGGTGGTATCGGAAGTAGCGAAGGTGATCTTCTCGTTCATAACTCTACAATTCGCGAAAATCGTGCTGGATGTGGTGGAGGCATTCGCTGTTATCGTGGAACAATGGTTGTGACAGATGTGATCCTGACAGAAAATAGATCGGAATGCTCTGGAGCAATTGAATATTCAGAAGTAGAAGCTACGCTTACAAATGTAGAGGTAAGCAATAACTACGGTGCTACAGGTGCATTATATAGCATGTTTAACTGTGAAAGCATATTTACCAATATCACTGTAGTGGGAAATCGTGGTGTACGTGGGGTCGGTGGCTTACTTTTAGGGCTTGGCTCTAATGCCACTATAATTAATTCCATTTTCTGGGATAATGAGTCACATGAGATCTACTATCACGGTGACGATAATCTCGAGATTTCTTATTCAAATCTTGATGGAGGACGTGATGCCGTTGTTGGTCGGGGTGGACCGAATGTTGACTAGGGTGAAGGGATACTTGATGAAGATCCTCTGTTCGTTGAACCGGACAGCGGCGATTATCATCTGACAGTTGACTCACCATGTCTTGACTCCGGTGATCCTGACTCTCCCCAGGATAGCGACAGTACTTGTATTGATCTTGGTTGCTACCCGTTCTTTCAGGGATTTGCCCTGATTGAAGGAAATCTGCTAAACGCTCTTAATGATGAGCCGATTGAAGGAGCTATTGTCTCAACGTCTTACGGCGATACCCTGATTCCCGATGAGAATGGTCAATGGCACATACAACATGCGAGATTAACTCCGTTCAGCCTGACTGCCTCGGCTGAAGGATTCATAGATTCAACTATCAATGATATTCAGCTTGAAATTGATGACACACTTGAAATATCCATTAGTCTGCTTCATTCCATTTTAATTCCCTCCGATGAAGAGTTCAGTGCAGAAATAGAAATAGGTGATTCGACTGAATTTGATTTCAATATTCTGAACAGTGGTAACGGTGTTTTACATTGGTCAGCTACGCCCGAGATGCGGGATGCACCGGGTCCGTGGACTCTACATGATACTATTTCGGTAAGTAATATCACTAATGATCCACGTAATTTTGGTGTAGTATTGGCGGATGATCGCTACTTTATTTCGTCAGGTGGTATGTCTGGTATTGATGATAATTTCATATATATCTTGACCCGTGATGGTGAATTACTTGACAGTTTCCATCAGTTTGGTGAATCTCATTACGGAATGCGAGATCTGGCTTGGGATGGTGGGTTGATTTGGGGAGTTGCTGACGAATGGGTCTATGGATTTAATGTTGAAGGGGATAGCATTACTTCATTTGAAGGTCCGTATCGTTTTAATCAATCCGTAGCTTGGGACAGTGATCGTGAGTTACTTTGGATTGCAGGGAAACTCACAAATTTCATCATTGGCTATAACCGTGAAGGTGTTGCTGTTGATTCTGTGAGTCAGTTTGATCTAATGGTTTACGGGTTAGCATACCATCCGCAGGACAATGATGGTTACCCGTTGTATGTAACACACCGTGGAAGAGTTCGCGACGATCGTGATTATCAAGCGATGCACAAGATCAACCCTGATGTAAATGATACCCTGTTTGTCGGGGAACAATATCATGAGGGTAGAGAACCTGACGGCAAACCTGAAGGGATATTTATCACCGACCGGTATGATCCACATAATTGGGTTGCAATGGCAATCGCTGATGATGGACCTGACGACCGCCTGGACATCTGGCAGATAAGCAGCAAGACTTCATGGATGTTATTAGCTCCCGATTCCGGAAATCTTGATCCCGAAGGTGCGCAAGATCTGACGCTGTCAATAGACGCAACCGATCTCGTTCCGGTACACTACCCCGGTGAACTACGATTCATCCACAACGGCTTCG
Source organism: uncultured bacterium (assembly GCA_964627035.1). Lineage (GTDB taxonomy): Bacteria > Electryoneota > AABM5-125-24 > Hatepunaeales > Hatepunaeaceae > CAZVKN01. The sequence continues at coordinate 45,771 of CAZVKN010000020.1, forward strand.
GTGGTGCGACGAGTATTCCTGTTGATCTGACTGTGACAGGACTTAGAGCCGGAGAACAGGTTCAAAATATCCCATTAGCTTTCAATATTAAGAGTATCCACCCCAACCCCTTCAACTCAACCACCACAATCAGTTACTCTCTGCCAAGCCCACAGCGAGTAACCGTAAACATCTTCGACATCTCCGGTAGGTTGGTTGAAAGGCTGTACGATGGAGCACAAGCAACCGGATACCATTCAATGTTGTGGGACAGCCGTGCTGTCGGGTCGGGAATCTATTTCGTTCAGCTTCAAACCGAAAAAGAGATAAAAACTGCTAAATTAGCGGTGATAAAATAGTATTATTCAGGGAATGAAATCATGAAAACTGTACTTTTGTTAACCCTGATCTTTGCGATAATAGCTAATGCAGAGGTCATCAATGTCCCGGACGACCACGAGACAATCCAGGGCGCGATTGACGCTTCGGAAGACGGAGATACCGTTCTGGTCGCACCGGGCGAGTATGTCGAGAACATTAACTTTGAGGGTAAAGCGATCACAGTAGCCAGCCTCTACCTGATTATCCCCAACGAAGCCTACATTGATTCAACCGTCATTAACGGTGATGAAGAAAGCAGTGTGGTTCGATTTGACAGTGGTGAGGATGAAAACTCGATTCTTACCGGATTTACACTGACAAACGGATGGGGGTCAGAGGATCTGGATGGAGATTTGGCAGGCGGCGGGATCCACTGCCGACGGTCATCACCTACTCTAACCCATCTTAACATCACAGGAAACATGGCTGCATTTGGTGGAGGAGTCTTCCTGCAAATTTCATCTCCGACAATATCTCATGTTAATGTTACTGACAATCAAGTTGCCGTGAGCGGTGGAGGCATCTACTTCTCGCGTGATTCCACCGAGGCTGAGATTTCTTTTAGTCTCATCAGCGGTAACACAGCAGAAGGTTTTGGCGGAGGGATATCCTGTTTTGGCGGCACCCGACCGACATTCACGAACCTGACAGTCGTCAATAATCTCGCTCGCGCCGGAGGTGGCATCGGGTCTAACCGTGACAACTTCATGACAATACTAAATTCCATTTTCACAGGCAATGACCCCACACAAATCAGCCTCGGCGCAGGTCTTACTCCGGGCGATACGGCACTGATCTCCTATTCGGACATTGAATGGGGTCAGGATGAGATATTTGTAAATGAAGATTGCATCCTCAATTGGGGCGACGGAAACATAGATGAAGACCCTCTATACGCTGATCCCGATGAAGGTGATTATCATTTAACCGAAGACTCGCCGTGCATTGATACGGGTGATCCTGATTCACCGGAGGACATTGACGGTTCACGTGCTGATATGGGGGCTTATCCATATCTCCAGTACTTTGCAGTAGTTGAAGGACATGTTCTTGATGTCGAGAATGATGAACCTTTGGCAGATATATTTCTGACCAATGAATATGGTCTCATGACACGAACAGACACATCTGGATTTTGGCGTCTTCACACCTTACCGGACAGGCAACACACCATCACGGCACATGGTAGTGGTGGTTATTTAGATTCTACCGTTGTAATTGATGAAATTGAAGCCAACGACACACTTGAAGTTATTATCGGTCTGCTTCACGCTGAACTAGTCCCGTCAAGAGAGGAGTTTGCTGCCGAGCTTGATCCGGGTGATTCGACAAGTTTCGAGTTCAGCATCGCAAACAGCGGTAACGGAGTACTGGAGTGGTCGGTCAGACCGGGACTAAGAGAAGTTCCCGATCCGTGGACGCTTCGGCAGTCGTTGTCTGTTGGCGACACGGTAGAAAATACACGGATCAAAGGTGTAGTGCTCATTGATGACAATTACTATGTGTCAGGTGGAGGAACATCAGCTCGTGATGATAACTTCATCTACGTATTGAATCGCGATGGAGAACTGCTGGATCAGTATAACCAGTTCGGTGAATCGCGGTACGGCATGGGAGACCTTGCTTGGGATGGTGAGCTGATCTGGGGAGGCGAGGATGAGACTATTTTTGGGTTTACGCCTGAAGGTGATGTTGTCGAAACGTTTGAAGGACCCTTTAATCCTAATCAGGCTCTGGCATGGGACAGCGACAGAGAAATCCTGTGGATATCCCAGAAAACTTCCCAGTACATTGCAGGTTACACTCGCGATGGCAGGGAAGTGGAACAGCTACCACGCAATAATCTTGTCATATATGGACTTGCCTATAGAGGGAATGATCTTGACGGATATTCCCTATACATCCATCATAATTTTCATGTACGAGGAATACCTGATCGAACTTTTGTGCACAAAATGAATATAAATGAAGAAGATACACTCTTTGTGACTGAGTTTACAACAGAACAAGGAGGAAAGCCAGAGGGCGCCTTCATAACCGATCAATATGATCCGCTCAGTTTGGTTATGATTGCAGTCGCCAATGCTAATGAGGGAGATCGCCTCGATATCTGGCAGATTATGGGCAAAGATGACTGGATGAGGTTAGACATAATTTCCGGTGAGCTTGATCCTGAAGCAGAGCAGGATTTGACGCTCACGATTGACGCAACCGATCTCGCACCGATGCTGTATCCCGGTGAACTACGATTCATTCACAACGGCTTTGGAGGCGAGACCATAATCCCCGTTAATCTGACTGTGACGGGATTAGTAGTTGGTGGTCGGACTCCCTTTCCACTCGACTTCAGCATCGAAAGCATCCATCCCAACCCATTTAACTCAAGCACTACGATTAAGTACTCACTTCCAACTCCACAGCGAGTAACCATAAGTATTTTCGACATCTCCGGTAGGTTGGTTGAAAAGTTGTACAATGACCGTCAGAGAGCAGGTCATCAATCGTTGGTTTGGAATGCTGTGGAGAAACCGAGCGGGATTTACTTCGTCAGGATAAAAGCGGGGAACTTCGTCGAGACGCACAAGTTAACACTGGTGAGGTAATTTTATTACACCCGATCTTACACAGCCGGGATGAATCCTGTGACATGAGCACAAATAGCCTATACACACGTTGTTTAATCCTTCTTTAGGACTTCGAGCCTCATCTCCATGAAATGTCCGGAACCGGGTGCGGTTACCAGACTTGGTGGTGGGGCACCGTAAAAGCTGGGAACCGGTCCGAATGCAGTCGCGTAAAAAACTCTAATTTTATACAGCCCCGGACGATCCGGACAGCGAAACTCCACAGGCAGCACAAGCGAACTGTCACCTCCCACAACTCCATGATATAGCCGGATTTCACTGTCCGGATCCCATTCAGTGTACAGACTGATGAAAACTTCCGGCGTGCCACCGATATAGTGGTACGAACAGGCAAACTCACCGGATAACGCATCCCCGACATGTGCAACCCGGGGATAATGCAGATAGTTGAACACCATCCCGCTACGTTTTCCCTTCCATTTATCATCCCACTCTTTCCACTCAGGCGTAATGGGGTGTATCTCATGTGGAGCCTGCGTCACCCAGTCTTGTCTCTCTGGAGAGTTATTATTATCTGATGCTGATTCGATGAAATCGGACTGTATTGCAAGGAATATTGCGAGGATAGACAGTGCCAAAGTGACAGGGATGGACACGATTAGCACACCTCTTAAGAGTGAAACTCGATTTCTGAACGTCGTCTGTTTGTGGCGGATCGGTTGGTTTCAGCAGATCATCAAGCTGCAAGTTGAGGCTGCAACAGATTGGAATCAAGGTGGATTCGGTGAACGTAACTCTTCTTCTTTTCTCCAGATCCTGGATGGTGCGCAGAGAGACTTTAGACGCCTGATTCAGCTCAAGCTGCGTCATGCTCAGCGACTTACGCGCTTCGATCAGCCGATTAACCTGCGATTTGTCGAGCGTTATCCCACGATTTTACCCCAAAACCGATGGACAATAATGGACACCATTTTTTTCCACAATTTGCTATTGACAATTATCGTGAATATAGTTAAGAATTGGGCAGGGGGCAAGGAAGAAAGTTGGCAAGTTAACAAGTTTGCATGTTTGCAAGTGAGTTCAGAGTTCACGCTTCAGAGTTTGTCCGATAATATTAATATTCGTCATTCCCGCGCAGGCGGGAATCCAGCAACTTATTGTTATTTCTGGATTCCAGATCAAGTCCGGAATGACAAATAAACTGCTGTCAGGTCGCCGCACCTGACAGCCTTCTGATTGATATTCCGCAAGTTATGCTGTCAACCACGGCGGATTGACAGCGGCAAATAACATTATCGGACAGACTCTTCAGCGTGTTTCTTTACAATAATGAGATACTGACAATGAATAGCCCAAACTACACCACATATTCACAACGGATCGTAAACCACCAAGGCACTAAGATAAGACATTATTTGTATTCCTTGGTGTCTTGGAGACTTGGTGGTTAATCCGGATTCTTTTCCCTAATAGGGGGAAACGAAAAGGGAGTTTACATTTTAACACAAAAGGAGAACCTATGAATCTCAAAATTTTACTGACCCTATTTGCGCTTGCATTTGTGTTCACATCTGCGAGCACAGGAACCCTTCTATGGGTTTATCAAGGAGGCGACGAATATCAGTACTCTGTTATTGATTCTGTCGAAAACATCCGCTTTGAGTTTGATCCACCTACTTTGGTCATCAATCACAATCAGGTAAATGGACCGAGGAGATTCGAGATTGAAACCGTTGACAGGATTGAGTTTGACTTTGAACCGTATTCAGTAGAAGAGATGGATAAACTCAGCAACATCCTGAACAGTTTCCGGCTGATCAGCAACCACCCCAATCCGTTCAACCCGTCCACCGACATCAGCTACGACCTGACCAAGTCGGGTGAGGTCACGATCATCATCTATGACGTGATGGGCAAGGAGATCATAACGCTTCTGTCCGATCATCAAGGAGCCGGATCTTATCAGACGAATTGGGACGGCACAAATTCGGACGGAATCAAAGTGGCAGCCGGGATGTACTTCTACCAACTGACGGTTGACGGATCCGCTGAGACCAAGAAGATGCTGCTACTCAGGTAGGGGCGACATTTATGACGCCCGTTCAGAGTTAAATTCACAACGGATTCAACGGATGAAGCAGATAATCCGGTGTCAACCCGCCGCGGTTGACAAGACTGCTGTCAAGCACGGCGGCATGACAGCGTGATTCATAACGGATTCAACACATTAAACAGATTGGGGAGCATGGACATTCGTGTCCATGCTGCTGCGACAGAGTGTCGCCACTCCACAAAAAACAAATGGGTGGCATGGGCTACTTGTTGCCCATGTCTCTTTACATAATGAAACACGGGTAACAAGTAACCCGTGCCACACGAAAAATTTACATTGGATTACCGTCATTGCGAGGAGCGAAGCGACGAAGCAATCTCTTCCGATATCCATTGAGATTGCTTCATCCCGACAAGTCGGGATTCGCAATGACAATAACAACACACAAGAGAATACAATGACATTTCGATCAACACTTTTCACAATCATTGCACTGCTGCTGAGCACCACCCTCACATCTGCACAGGACGTGCCTGCAATGATCATTCACACAACGGACGGAGAATCGCAAACCATCAGACTCGAAAACATCGAGCAGATTACGTTCGATGAAGTCCCTGAAATACCCGATGCAGGCGACGAACGCGATTTCCCCCTGACTGATGACATGGACATCACAATGGTCTGGATTCCATCCGGTAATTTCATGATGGGTGCGCAGGATAATGAGCAGGATGCTCAAGACGATGAATACCCGCGACATCGTGTTACACTGGATTATGGGTTTTGGATGGGTAAGTATGAAGTAACGCAAGCACAGTGGGAAGATGTGATGGGTAATAATCCCTCCCACTTTGACGGTGCTAATCGACCAGTGGAACAGGTAAGTTGGAACGATATTCAGGGCTTTGAATCCGAGTTGAATGATGCGTTTCGTTTGCCGAGTGAAGCAGAATGGGAATATGCCTGCCGAGCAGGTACTACCGCTCGATATTTTTGGGGAGATAACGCAAATCAGATTGGAAATTATGCATGGTATTCTGGCAATAGTAATGGGCAATCACATGGAGTTGGCGACAAGGAACCTAATGCTTGGAATTTGCATGATGTAAATGGCAATGTATGGGAGTGGTGTGAGGATGTTTACCACGACAACTACAATGGTGCTCCGGATGATGGTAGTGCATGGATTCAAGGCGGAAACGGCTTCCGAGTGTTTCGAGGTGGGGGCTGGGGGTATCCTTCTGAAAACTGTCGTTCAGCGAGTCGTGCCCCTGACAGGCAAGGAAGTCGAAGCAGTAGTCTTGGCTTTCGCCTCGTCCGTGATGCGGACTAAGGGGGAGAGTTTCACAACGGATTGAACGGATTTAACAGATTGAATCTTTCCCCTCCTTCTATTGAAGAGGGGGATTAAGGGGGGGTGTCTTTACAATCCGTTTCATCTGTTGAGAATCAGGTATGCAGATCAGTTCAGAGTCCAGCCTTCAGGCTGTTCTCCCCCACGCTGAAGCGTGAACTCTGAACTGATTTTCTTAAGGGACGGGTGGCACGGGTTTTTCATTGTCCGTGTTTCGTTATTAATGAAACATTGGCAACAAGTAGCCCGTACCACGCAAATGCTACAAAAAACCTTTGCGTCTTAGCGTCTTTGCGTGAGCTTCTTCTCCCCTCCATCCAATACTTGACACAGCCATCGCAGCGCAGATCAATCCCGCACCGATCACTCCCTGTAATGTCCAACCCTCACCAAGCAGCATCCACGCAAACAACCCGGCAAACAGCGGCTCAAGGATAAATATCAGCGCAGCATGTCCGGCAGGGACGTCCGGTTGATAGCGAGTCTGCATCCACACCGCTACAATCCCTCCGAATATTCCGGTGTAACCTGCTGCCAGCCAGCCGCTCGCACTGATCTCGAACGGCACGGACTCTATTACACACCAAATCACAGCCCCAACCAACAGCGTCAACATCTGAACATAAGCTAACTGCAATACATCATGACCTTTACCCGCAACAGACTCCAGTGTTACCATCTGCAGCGCAAATGCCAGAGCACACGCAATCGTCAGCCAATCACCGAGGTTCAACCCGCCGACACTCGGATCCGCCAGCAGATAGACTCCTGCAACGGAAACCGGGATGGCTATCAGCGTGACCTTCGATGTCCGACTCGTTCCAAACAGCCAGGCAAGCAGTGGAGTCAGAACTACGAGTAATCCCGTGAAGAAACCGCTGCGGGATGCGGTAGTGTACTTCATGCCGACAGTCTGCAGCGCGAACCCGATCAGCAGCAACAAGCCAATCCCGGCACCACCGACCCATGTCGTTCTGCTGATTCCGAGCGACAAGCCTGTGACGTTGTTCAATTTGCGATTCCGCAGGATCATAAACGGCGTGGACAGTCCGATGGCGATCAGGAACCGCAGTGCGAGAAACTGCATCGGGTTGGTGACTGACAGCGCTGATCGTGTTGCCGGAAATGTCATCCCCCAGATGACGGTCAGGATGACCAGCATCAGGGTTGCTATGATAAATCGGTGACGATTTGAATCTATATCAGTACTTCCTTGCATTGAAAAGTATGTTTATTCTCTGTCATTCCTGCGAAGGCAGGAATCCAGTAAGTGTATGTTAATATTGGATCCCTGGTCAAGCCCGGGATGACAAATGGATAGAAAATAATCACGCTGATTTGTGCAAGTAAGTATTAGTTGCTCCGTTTTGGTTAGATATTTACAAACATTCACAACGGATTGAACAGATTGAACGGATTTAAGAAAGTGAGAAGGTGATAAAGTAAGAAAAAAAGTGAATGCTTTCTTTCTACTCTATCCCCACTTCTATTTGTCATAAATTCTTTTCCCCCCCTGCGAAGTAGGGGGGATTAAAGGGGGGTATTTTCAGACAGCTACTCTTCAATCTCAGCAGGCAGCGGATCAACAAACATCTCCTTCAGGATGGTCATAATCTCAGCAGGCTGCTCGATTAACTTGTAATCCGCACTGTTCTTGTCCGCGATCTTTTTGAAAAACGAATCGTCATCGCCCGGTTTCTTGACCACAATCAGCTCCGCGCCTTCCGCTGCCAGCCCGTTGAATCCGTCTGAGAGCGGTCCGCGGCGAGCTTTTCCTCCGATATGGAACGTGACGATCTTCATCTTCGCTTTTTGCGCTGCCTTGACGAGTGACTTGATCCGGTTCATTTCGTCCTTTTCGTCAACCTTGGCAGCGCCGAGCCCTTTGGACGATCCTCCAGCTACCAACATCAGCGTTTTCGCGCCGTTGAGGCTGTCAGCCGTTGCCTGTGGCGTGTAGCGCACTTCTATTCCGAGCCTGCGGCAGATGGTACGGATCATAAATCCTTCCGCTGACTGCCCGGCAGGTGAGATCAAAACCGGTTGATCGTAAGCATACAGCTTCTCCTCACTGTCTTCAGCCCATGCATCTGTGCTGATTAAAATGAGGAGGCATATTGCGATTATATTTTTCATTCAGTTCACTCTAAATGAGTTTGATAGGTTTCAGAGCGTCCCAATCCGTCGGGACGTCCTCCAATTTAACTTGGTGTCATCCAATAGTATCCTTCAAAGATAACACATAGTTTTTACGAGGTACAACTCTATCGTCAAAATTTGACTGAAACATCTTTATCAATTCATCAATCCTCCCGATTGTCATTCCGGGCTTGATCCAAACGAAGTTCAGAGTACACGCTTCAGCGTGTCTTATTCCAACCTAAAGGTTGAACTCT
>CAZVKN010000021.1:0-49023 GCA_964627035.1 uncultured bacterium
GAGAGCGCTTGAATGGCATTCAAGAGGTCAGCGGTTCGATCCCGCTATGCTCCACTAAATCAGGGGGAAATCCATGGAAAGCACCATAATCATAATTCTGGTAATTGTGTTTATCTGGATATTTCTGAGGGCAAAAAAGAAAGGAAAAAGTGTTCGGCGGCATAGACGGGAAATTATGAACCGCTACCGGACCCCTCCTGACGAAAACAACGAAGATCATTAGATTTTAGCGAGAGTAACTCAGTGGTAGAGTTCCACGTTGCCAACGTGGCTGTCGCGGGTTCAAATCCCGTCTCTCGCTCACAAAAAGGCACGGTGATTTAAGACCGTGCCTTTATTTTTACGTTATTGAGAAACTTGTGTGCCAGTCAATAGTACAAATGCAAACACGCAAATACAATTTTGGAGCACTAATGAGTAAAGAACTTATAAACCGTTTGGCAGAGCTAAAACGTCCATCCACCGAGCATCCGAGAACTTTCATCCCTGACGATGCCGTACTGTCATCGTGGAAGGAAATTGAACCGTACTATGCACAGTTGATGGAAAGCGATCTTGACAGTGTTGAAGAGGTCGAGCAGTGGATACTCGATCTGAGCGAGCTGGAAGGAATCGTGGATGAGGATGGAAACAGAAGATACATCGCCATGACCTGCGCTACAGACGATGAAGGGGCTGAGAAAGCATATTTGGATTTTGTAGAGAACATCGAGCCGCATCTGAAACAAATTGGTCATCAGATAAACCTGAAGCTTCTCGATTCACCTTTCACCGAGCAGTTGGATCCGGATCGTTACTTCATTTATCTGCGTGCAGTGAAGAATTCTGTTGAGCTGTTTCGCGAAGAAAACGTACCGCTTCAGACAGAACTCGGTAAGCTGTCACAACAGTATCAGAAGATCCTTGGCGCTATGACAGTCACCTTCCAGGATGAAGAAATGACTTTGCAGCAGGTTGGGAAGTTTCTCGAGTCTGACGAGCGCAATCTTCGTTTTGAGGCTTGGGAAGTTGCTTCAAACCGCCGATTGGAAGACACCGAAAAGCTGGAAGACATCTTTGACGAGATGCTCAAACTAAGACATCAGGTTGCGAAAAACGCCGGTTTTGACGATTTTCGTGCTTACCAGTTCCGCGTCTTTCAGCGGTTTGATTACACCCCGCAGGATTGCCTCGATTTCCACGATGCAATTGAGAAATATGTTGTGCCCATCACCAAGGAGCTGAACGAAGAACGTCGCACATCACTCGGATTGGACTCTGTCCGACCGTGGGACGGAGCTTGTGACAGGTTGGGGAGAGAGCCGCTAAAGCCGTTTGAAACCACAGTTGAGCTTGCGGAAGGGTGTCACAAAATATTCGGACAGATTGACAGTGAGCTTGGAGATCAGTTTCAGCGGATGATTGATCTTGGTCTTCTCGATCTCGACAGCCGCAAGGGCAAAGCTCCCGGTGGCTATCAGGCGTCACTCGGTGAACTTCGTCTGCCGTTTATTTTTATGAATGCGGTCGGAACAAACGGTAACCTATTTACGCTTCTTCACGAAGGTGGACATGCATTCCATCAGTTTGCGGTGAAGGATGAACCGATTGGAGCATACCGTCATTCAGGGATGGAGTTCGCCGAAGTAGCCTCCATGTCAATGGAGCATCTTGCAGGCGATCATCTTGGAGAGTTTTACAGTGCTCCTAACGCAGCAAGAGCCTGGCGCAGCAACCTGGAAGGAGATGTCGGTCTGTTTCCCTGGATAGCGATTGTAGATGCCTTCCAACACTGGATCTACACTCATCCTGATCACACTCGTGAAGAGAGATCCAACCACTGGGTCAGCTTAATGAACCGTTTCAGCAGCGGGACGGATTGGTCAGGATATGATGATGCGTTCAAGTATCGCTGGCATGCTCAGCTCCACATCTTTGAGTATCCGTTCTATTACATTGATTATGCGATTGCACTTCTCGGTGCATTGCAGGTGTGGAGGAATTCATTGAGTGACCTGCCGAAAGCAGTGGGTGCCTACAAATCCGCCCTGAAACTGGGTGGATCGAAGAAACTACCTGAGCTATTTGAAGCAGCAGGCATTGAGTTTGATTTCACCGCCCGCACAATCAAACCTCTTATGAAAGAGATTCAGCGTGAGATTGATGAGCAGGGCAAGCTCGAGAATTAGGCTGCTGATCTGCGATTGAAAGCCGTCCTGTGGGATAACCTCAGGACGGTTTTTCTATTGATCTTCTGTGCTACTTGTTTTTGACAGCTTTCTATTGTCAAAGATCTTGACGATGACATAAGCGATCAATGCAAAGATGAAGAATACCAGCAGCAGCCAGGCAATTCCCTGAAGTGTTTCAATAATAGTGCGATAGACCTCGAGAACCCATCGGTCTGTTGTGAGAGCAATCGCTTTTGATTCTTCTGAGAATTCGGATGGATTGATATACTTCTCCAATGCCCAGATTCGGACACCGCTTGAGATTCCCACAACATAGATTGCAAACTTCAGGTATTTCACCCAAGCCTTGCTGATCTCATCGGCTATTATCCGGTTCAGGATGGTGTTGATCGGTTTGGAGAACATCCACACCACGATCATAGACACTGCTGCTGACAGCAGAAAAGTCACGGTTAGAAGTGTAATGAACATCTGGTTTCCCTTAATGTTATGTGGGATCCGATATACCTGTCAACTCCAAGCTTACATCCCACAGTTTTTTCGCAATAGCTTCGTTATATGATTCTTCGCTGGATTGTTTTTCTTTTCTATTATCATAATACTTGCCGGTGACAGAAGCAACTTCAGGTGAACAAGCGAGATATATCTGTGTATCGGCTCCTTTTCGGTCGCTAATAAGAAACGGCTTGATCAGGCTGAAGAACAGACGAAAAGGGAATGTTCCGCTCCTTCCGAAGCCTGTTCTGACCACACCCGGGTGAAGGCAGTTTACGGTAATGCCCGTTCCTTCCAGTCGTCTTGCCAACTCATACGTAAACAGCACATTCGCCAACTTTGATTGACAATAAGCTTGCCACCCACTATAACTGTTCTCAAACTGCAAATCGTTAAAGTTCATTGAAGCATTATAATGGGCTCCGGAAGCTACGTTGACAATACGGGCAGGTGCGCTTTTCTTAAGCAGATCAAGCAGCAACAGTGTCAGAAGATAATACCCAAGATGGTTCAAAGCAATGGTCATCTCAATTCCGTCATCAGATAGCTGTCGGCTGCCGAAGATCGTTCCGGCATTGTTGACAAGCACATCGAGTCTGCCATATTCAGAGTGGATCTTCTTGGCGAGCGTTCTTATTGATTTTTGTGATGACATATCAGCGATCAGCAGATCCACAGTGTTACTACCACTAAGCTTTCTGACATCTTTAAGTGCAGTTCTTCCCCGATTCCGATCACGACAAACCATCACCACAGATGCCTGTTGTCGAGCCAATTCGATAGCGGTAACTTTACCAAGCCCTGAGTTTGCTCCGGTGATTATGCAAGTTTTTCCTTTCATATACCTCATATACCAAAAACCGAAAAAAAAACGGAAGGTAACACGATAATGATTGTAGTCGTGGTTGTCTCAACCACGACTTCGGGCTATAGACAAGCCTACTACAGTGACAGAATCGGTGTATAACTGTACTATCATTAAAAACGGATGATAACCAAGTTACCATCCGTTTAACCAATCTGCAATATCGGTGGCTCGATATAAATCAAGCACAAAACGACTTTCCGCAGCCGCAGCTGCTGGATGCATTCGGGTTTGTGAATGTGAAGCCCGAATTCATCATGTCATTTGAGTAGTCAAGCTTCGCGCCGTCCAGCAGTGCAAGACTCTCTTTGTCAACTAGGACTTTTATACCATTCTGCTCGACAATAGCGTCGGTTTCCTTAATGTCGGCATCGAAAGCGATGAAGTACTCCAGCCCGGAGCAGCCGCCGCTGTTAATGCCGATTCGCAAATGCTGACCTTCAATTTCCTGTTCTTTCATCATCGAGTTAAGTTGATTGACCGCCATTTCGGTTACTGTGACTGACATTGTATCTCCTGAAAATATATTCGTCCATTTAGTTATTTAGAGTAATATACGTAATAGAATACGAAATAGTGGAATTGCTGTGAAAAAAAACTCTAAAATGATAATCCAAGTTTCAAAATGAGGCTGTTTTGATAAAAGTCTTGCTTTGAGTTGAGTCTGTTTCGTAAATTACCTTTCTAAATATAGAGGAAATTCCGATGACAAATAAACAGCGTATTGCAATCTATCCCGGCACGTTTGATCCGATAACCTACGGGCATCTGGATATCATTCATCGTGCATCACCGCTATTTGATGAAGTCATTGTAACACTTGCGATGAATAGCGGCAAACAGCCACTATTTACGGACGATGAACGCTATGAAATGATAAAACAAGCAACTGATAGGATTAAAAACTGTAGGGTTGCGCAGATTAAAGGGTTGATAGTAGATTTTGCCAAAAAGGTCAACGCAGCAGCAATTATCCGTGGTCTGAGGGCTATTAGTGATTTTGAATATGAGTTTCAGATTGCTTTGATGAACCGCAAGCTCTATTCACCGATTGACACAGTATTTCTCATGCCGGATGAGAAATACACCTATCTCAGCTCCAGCATCGTCCGTGAAATTGCACGTCACGGCGGAGACTATGACTGTTTCGTGCCTAGGATTGTCAGGGATGAGCTGGAGATCAAATACGGACGAATGAGGAGAAAACAGTGAAATCTGTATATCTCACCGCAACGGAACCGCGCAGCGGAAAAAGTGTAGTGGCGGTAGGTTTAATGAACCTGTTTCGCGAGAGAGTGGATCGGGTAGGTTACATCAAACCGATCGGATACGGAACAAAGGAAAGATTGGATGAAGATGTTGATCTGCTTCGGCATATATATGAGTTCGACGTTCCTTCGGAAGTGATGAACCCGCTAACGATAAATCGCGCCGGTCAGATGCTAGCGGATGGCAACACTGATGAATTGCTGACGAAAGTTCTAAGAGCGCATCGTCAACTAACGGAGCGAAACGACCTGATTATCGTTGAAGGAACGGATTATAAAGGCATGATTTCAGCACTTGAATTTGATATAAATGCAGATATATCAAAGAATCTGGATGCTCCTGTGGTCATGGTTGCCAGCGGATTAGAACGATCCGCTGAGGAGATTGTGGAACAGGTGACCGCCGCTAAAGAATCATTTGATGAGAAAGGGTGTGACTTCATCGGTGTGATTGTGACTCAGGTCGAGATGGCTGTTCATGATCAGGTTCAGAGAACAGTTGAGTCAAAATTAGAGCGTCACAATATTGATCTGTTGGGTGTTATGCCCTACAATGAAATCCTCGCTCGTCCCCGCATGGGCGAGATTGCGAGAAAGATCAATGCAAGAGTGATGTTCGGACACGAATACCTGCGCAATTTAACAAAAGAACCCCGGGTGGCGGCGATGAGCATCGGTAATGCCTTGGAGAGGTTTTTTGACGGTATGCTGTTAATTACTTCCGGTGACAGGGAAGATATGATCGTAGCTGCGATGACATCACGGGTGGCTACTACTTACCCAAACATAAGCGGGATTATACTGACAGGCGGATTGGAGCCAGCGGATTCGGTCAAGAGGCTTATCGGAGGACTCGGCAAGTTCAATATCCCGATCCTACAGGTTCCGTACGATACGTTTGAAATCACCAAGAGAATCAGCCGGATGCCGGTAAGTCTTTATGCCGGTGACACCGAGAAACTGAATCATGTCTATCAGGATATGAAGAGATACATCAATCAGCGGAAGATTAACAGATTCCTTGAAATTCCACGAACTCCCAAAACCACACCATTAGTATTCCTCAACGGTATATTGGAGAAGGCACGTGCAAATCGCAAGAGGATTGTTCTGCCTGAAGGAGAGGAAGAGCGCACCTTGAAGGCGGTATCGCGTGTACTGGATGACTCTATTGCGGACATTGTTTTACTCGGTGATCCGGACACAATACGCGAGAACGCCATCAGAGTTGATGCAAAGATCGAAACGGCGACCATAATAGATCCCGCACAGAGTGAACTGCTCAAGCAATATTCGGCAGCATATTACAAGATGCGTGAACATAAAGGTATAAGCAAAGATCACGCACACGATGTTATAATTGATCCGATATATTTCGGCACAATGATGGTACATCTCGGTGATGCGGACGGTCTTGTTTCAGGTGCGGTGCACACCACACGACACACAATCACTCCTGCATTTCAGATTATCAAGACCAAGCCGGATGTCAAGCAGGTATCTTCGATCTTTTTCATGTGTCTTGAGGATCGTGTATTGATATATGGGGATTGTGCGGTAATTCCAAATCCGAGCGAGGAAGATCTAGCAGATATCGGGATGCTGTCCGCAAAAAATGCTGAGGCATTCGGATTTGAACCGCTGGTAGCCATGTTGTCATATTCTACCGGAGCGTCCGGCGTCGGTCCGGAAGTTGAACGGGTGAAGAATGCGACTGACATGATTAAGAAACGAATGCCGGATTTGAAGGTTGAAGGACCTATCCAGTACGATGCAGCCATTTCTCCGGAGACTGCGAAAACAAAACTGCCGGGAAGTGATGTAGCTGGTAAGGCAAATGTGTTTATTTTCCCTGATTTGAATGCAGGGAACACCGCTTATAAAGCTGTTCAAAGATCGGCAAAGGCAATTGCTGTCGGTCCGGTGCTTCAGGGATTAGCCAAACCGGTCAATGATCTTTCACGTGGTGCATTGGTTGAGGATATTGTCTATACGATAGCCATAACGTCAATTCAGGCGCAGATCAGTTAACTCGGGATCACTGTTTTGCATTGTTGAGGACTTTTATTTATATTACTTGATTCAGCAGTAACTATATTGAGGAATAAATGCCGACGTACGAATACCAATGCCAAAGTTGCGGTTATCAGGTGGAATATTTTCAGTCAATAAAGGAAGATCCACGAACCGAATGCCCGAGATGTCAAGGCGAACTGAAAAGGATGGTCTCCAACGGTGCCGGGTTGATTTTCAAGGGAACCGGTTTCTATATTACCGATTATAAAAAACGTGACGATAAATCCAAACCAAACAGCAGCAGAAAACCTGTTAAGAGTTCAGCCAAAGAGA
This sequence comes from uncultured bacterium, assembly GCA_964627035.1. Classification (GTDB taxonomy): domain Bacteria; phylum Electryoneota; class AABM5-125-24; order Hatepunaeales; family Hatepunaeaceae; genus CAZVKN01. Next base: position 7,149 of record CAZVKN010000021.1, read on the forward strand.
CGGTTGCAAGCAGTTAGCGGCTTTAGGAGTCAATCTATGAAAAAAATGATTTTCACATCAATGGCGGATCAGAAGAAGATGATGGATTTTTTTGAGAAGCATGATATCAAATATTCCTGGGATTTTATGAACAAACGTTATGAGCTTCACCTTGGAACCGCTACTTCCGACCAGATTAAAACGCTGCTAAAAGAATCCGGGATGAAAGTACAGTTCAAGTGGGGTGATTACTATTGGTAAGGAGCATTAAATGAAACTACCGCGTAATTTACCGACACCGAAATTCATCCGTCCTAACGATTATGTAACGATCGCAGGGGCAGATTATGTCATCCAAAGAAACGAATTCCAGCAGATGATTAAGGTGATCGGTCGTGTATCCAGAAAATTACCGTCCGAAAAAGATATAATTTGGGCTCTTAAGGAGTATCGTCCGGTAGCTTATTGGGGAAATAAGTACTTTCTTTACGAAAAGATAGACAGTGATCAGCTTCCGGAGATTAAAGAAATGATTTGGGCTGCTGACAAGAGACGTGGAATTGAACCACCTGATATGAAGGAGTTAGGTGATCCGCTGTACGATTTCTGAAAGATCAGTATTGTGTATTTAGTCGGGGTTGAAGACAACCCTGACTACAGAGGAGTATTACTTGATACATTTCTCAACGCACTGCGGATTGATTTCAGGGTTTCGTTTATTGTCTCATCCTCATGAGCCAGCGATATAAACCATGATTCATAACCGCTGGGAGGAAGGAGGGTTCCCTGATTCAACATTTCGCGGAAGAATTGGCTGAACAAGGCGTGGTCAGATTTTTTTGCATCGCTGAAATTTCGTATCGGATGCTCGCTGAAGAACAGAGTCAGCATGGATCCGACTCGATTGACAACTCCTGTGCACCCGACCTGGCTTATCTCTTCTGCAATACCCCGCTCAAGGTTACTGCTATTTGACTCCAGCTTTCTATATGCTGAGTCGGTTAGCAATTTTAATGTCGCCAGACCTGCTGCCATAGCGAGTGGATTGCCCGACAACGTGCCTGCTTGATATACCGCACCGAGTGGTGCGAGCTGTTCCATGATCTCTTTTCGTCCACCGAACGCACCGACCGGAAGACCGCCACCGATGATTTTACCCAGCATGGTTAAGTCGGGTTTTACACCATACAGCTCCTGCGCTCCACCTTTTGCCACCCGAAATCCAGTCATAACTTCGTCAAAAATCAGAAGTGTTCCATGGTGATCACATAGCTTGCGAATCTCGTTAAGGAATCCCATTTCCGGCGGTATCACGCCCATATTTCCAGCGACTGGCTCAATGACTACCGCTGCTATCTGATCTCCTGAACGGAAAAACAGGTCGTGTACCGATTTGATGTCATTGAAAGTGGCAATAAGTGTGTCTTGTGATGATCCTGCAGTCACTCCTGGACTGTCCGGTAGTCCTAACGTAGCTCCTCCGGAACCTGCAGCAACCAAAAAGCTGTCGCAATGCCCATGGTAACCTCCGTCAAATTTGACGATTTTATCCCAGCCGGTATATGCTCGCGCAAGTCTGATGGCGGACATGACTGCTTCAGTCCCTGAGTTCACGAATCGGACCAACTCAATCGAGGGCATCCGTTGCTTTATTTCCTCAGCAAGGTCAATCTCCAGCTCTGTTGAAACGCCAAAGCTGCTGCCTGACTCTGCAGTTTTCTTGATAGCATGGACAATGGATGGCTCCGCATGTCCAACTATCATCGGTCCCCATGAACCTATGAAATCAATATATTTATTGCCGTCAGCATCCCAAAGATAGCAGCCGGAGGCTTTCGATATGTACAGTGGTGAACCACCTACAGCTTTGAAAGCTCGCACGGGAGAATTGACCCCACCGGGGATTGATTTGATCGAGCGTGAATGTAACTGTTGTGAGTTGTGAATACTTACCATGGGAATGAACCGGAATTAATCTGTTGAGCGACCTCACCTGCATAATAGGTTACTATGAAATCTGCACCTGCACGCTTGATCGAAATTAACGACTCCGCCATTGTTCTCTCTCTGTCTATCAACCCTTTTTGAGCGACAGTTTCAATCATAGCATACTCTCCTGAAACTTGATAAGCTGCAGTTATACACTGAAATACGTCTTTTATTTCATGTAATACATCAAGATAGGGGAGAGCAGGTTTGACCATAATCATATCAGCACCTTCGTCAATGTCAAGTGCTGCTTCACGAATTGCTTCTCGCCGATTTGGCGGATCCATCTGGTATCCCCTCCGGTCGCCGAATGATGGTGCAGAACCGACAGCTTCCCTAAAAGGACCGTAGAAACTGGAAGCATATTTGATCGCATAAGAGAGAATAAGTGTATCACTGAAGTCGTTTGAATCCAGTCCCTCACGAATAGCAGCAACCCGCCCATCCATCATGTCCGACGGTGCTATAATATCAGCACCTGCTGCAGCCTGACTGATTGCTGTTCTAACCAGTAGTTTCAGTGTCGAGTCATTGTCAACCCTGTTATCAATAATCTTGCCGCAGTGACCGTGATCGGTGTATTCGCACAGACACAAATCAGTGATTACAATAATTTCGGGTGCTGCTTTCTTAATCTTACCGATAGCTTTTTGAACAACCCCGTTTTCATCCCATGCGCTACTGCCGATGTCGTCTTTACTATCAGGTATGCCGAAAAGAATTATTGCGGGAACGCCTATGTCCTGCAGTCGTCGCGACTCTTCCGCCGCCATGTCAGGGGAGAGATGAAACTGATTGTGAAGTGATGGAATCGGCTGTTTAATTTTCAATCCTTCAACTATGAAGAGAGGTTGAACCAGATCGGAGGTGGAGATTGTTGTCTCCTGAACCAATCTTCGCATGGTGGCTGACTGTCGCATGCGTCTCGGTCTATCGGTGGGAAATGCCATTATACTTTCCTGAATTTGTTATTTCTGTTTAGTCAATTCATTATGGAGCATGACAATATCGGCATTGATATCTTTGGATGACACAATCTTAGCTTTAGAAATATCGCCGTCAGACCAAAATCCATAGAGTTGGAATCCATCGTTTTTTGGCAAGATTAATGCTCCAAGCGGCATCGAGCATCCGCCTCCGAACAGTTTCAGCAACTTTCTTTCACCCATTACACTGATTTCTGTCACAGGGTCGTTGATAACTTCCCGAACAGTTTCCGTAAATTTACTGTCAGATCGCATCTGAATAGCCAAAGCCCCCTGACCCGGTGCAGGAATGAAACTGAGAAGAGGAAGCCGATGCACCTGAACACTTTGCAGATCCAATCCTAATCGGTTCACACCGGCAGCGGCTAATATAATTGCGTCATATTTACCTGATTTGAGTTTTTCAAGACGTGTATTGATGTTACCTCGAATCGGAGCGATAACAACATCATTTCTCACGTTGCGCAACTGTGCTTCACGTCTCGGAGAGCTTGTACCTACTTTGCTGTTTGATTTGATTGGCAGTTCTGCAGCGGCGCGATCGTATGCATTATGAGCGATGATCAGAAGGTCGCTCGTGTCTTCCCGCTGTGGGATTGCGACAAGAGAAAGTTCCGGCGGTGATTCCAGCGGTAAATCCTTAAGTGAATGTACGGCAAGGTCAATCTCTCCGGAAACAAGCGAACTTTCGATGGCTCGGGTGAACAAGCCTGTTGTATCGGCATCTCTTAGAGCTACCTTTCTATTCTGATCTCCTTCAGTACGAATTATCCTGATTTCAAGTTCAAAGATGTCATCAAGCTTAGCAGCAATGCGGTGAGTTTGAGCGAGTGCTAAACTGCTTCCACGTGTGCCGATTCTAAGCTTGTTTTTCACCGATTTAGTCATTAGATTTTACATTAAGAAATTGAATAATTGCAGTAATAGCAATAACCTTTACAATTGCTTGCAGGTAGCAGAAATATATCTTATCTTTTAATCCGATAGCAACAGTTCTTGAATTCAATATACTGTCATAAATAAATACAGGATCCACAGATGAACAGAGCGGAGATTATTGAGCGGGTTAGCAATGCGACCGGTCTGACGAGAGCGGAGGTTGCTGTCGTTTTCGAGGGGGTTTTGAAGTCTATTGAATCGGAGCTGGCTAAAGGTGGAACTGTTGAGCTGCGGCGATTCGGCACCTTTAAGTGTGTCAGGCGGGCTGCGCGGAAAGCTGTCAACCCCCGCACCGGAGAGCCGGTCTCGGTCGAAGAGAAGGTTGTGCCTGTGTTCAAGGCTTCCCCAAAACTGCGTGACGCAGTTAAAAGCACAAAGCTTTAGAAATTAAGTATTACGTTTTATTAAACTAACATTACGAGGACAAGTTTGCCCTGCGGAAAGAAACGCAAACGCCACAAGATGGCGACGCACAAGAGAAAAAAACGGCTTCGGAAGAACCGTCATAAGAAGAAAGTACGTTAAAGGTACTACATAGTATGTTGGATTGATGTCTGTGAAAGTTGCTGATGAGATTTATTCTGTTTCGCTTCTTACGAGACATATTCGCCGTCTCCTTGAGGACGGATTGCCACCGTTGTGGATTGAAGGCGAGATCTCAAATTACACCCTTCACCGTTCCAAACATCGCTACTTTACCTTAAAGGATGATAATGCTCAGGTTCCCTGTGTTATGTGGCGGACTCGGAGGCAGCCATCGTTTGAAATGCAAGGTGGTCAGCGTGTAAAACTTTTTGGAAGGGTAACGGTATGGGAACCGGGTGGGCGTTATCAATTTGACGTCCAATCTGTAATGCTCGCCGGGATGGGATCACTTCAGGAGGCGTTTGAAGCATTAAGGCAAAAATTAGCGGTCGAAGGACTGTTTGATCAAAGCAGGAAGCGACCGCTTCCGCGTTTTCCAAATTCCATCGGTATCGTAACCTCACCGACCGGCGCAGCAATTCGAGATTTGGTTTGGGGGTTCAGTTCAAGCTTTCCACCCTCCCAGTTATATCTAATACCTGTATCAGTTCAAGGAGATTCTGCAGGTGAGGAGATTGCCGGTGCTATAGATTCGTTCAATGACATCAAAATGGTGGACGTGATCATAGCAGGGCGGGGAGGAGGATCTTTGGAAGATCTTTGGGCGTTCAATGAAGAGATCGTTGTCCGGGCAATTGCAAGATCCGAAATCCCTGTGGTATCTGCGGTTGGGCATGAAATTGATATTTCCTTGTCTGACTTGGCTGCAGATTTAAGGGCACCAACTCCAACCGCTGCTGCTTCACTTATAGTGCCAGACCGACTCGACTTGCTGGCAACTCTTGGTGATCGAAAGAAAAGCATGTTGAACACGGTGCATCGTGCAATTTCTCTCCGATCTGAGAGAGTCAATAATCTTAAGCAAGGATACGCCTTTCGTCGGGTATTCGACAGATTAGCGGACTACAGGCAACGTCTGGACGAGTCATCTCGCCGTATGGAAGAATCCATCAGCGGAATGATGAAGCATGCTTCTTTGAAGCTGAACGGCATAAGGGATCAAATTGAAGCTCTCTCACCGACTGCAGTGCTTGACCGCGGTTATTGCATCGTAGAAAACGACCGACACCAAGTAGTGACGAGTACAGATATGATTTCTGTTGGAGAGGACGTACAGTTAAGGTTTGGCAGCGGTAAGGCGCGCTCAAAGATTGAGGAGATATTGACCGATGGATGATAAGAACAAACCCGATCAAACTTTTGAATCAGCTTATTCCCGCTTGGAGGAAATAGCTTGTGAATTGGAAGGTGACAACCTGTCACTTGATCATTCGATTGAGCTTTACGAAGAAGGGACTAAGCTCGTAGCTCTCTGCCAGAAGATGTTGGACGTGGCTGAAAAGAAAATTAAGGTGATAAAGATTACCGAAAACGGTTACGAAACAAAGGAGGAGATGGTTGAATAATTCCGAGGAATATCAACTCCTCTCTCTCATAGATAATCCGGACGACCTGAAGAAACTGGACGAAGCCGATCTTGTTCCACTTGCGGCTGAAATACGCAGATTTATCATTAAGACAGTATCCAGAACAGGTGGACATCTCGGCTCGAATCTCGGTTCAGTAGAGCTGACAATTGCGCTCCATTATATCTATAACACTCCAAAAGATCTGATTGTATGGGATGTCGGGGCTCAAGCCTACCCACATAAGATCCTGACCGGTAGGCGAAAAGTTTTCCACACCAATAGGCAGTATGGAGGTATTTCTGGCTTTCCGAAGCGTGATGAGAGCCCTTACGATACATTTGGTGTAGGTCATTCATCCACTTCTATTTCTGGTGCGGTCGGAATGACTGTAGGCTGCAACATGACCGGAAAGGACTCAAAGGTCGTTGCGGTTATCGGTGACGGTGGCATGACGGGTGGTATGGCATTCGAAGGTTTGAATCAGGCAGGGGCTCTCGGGCAGGATCTTACCGTAGTCCTCAATGACAACTCTATGTCCATCTCACCGAGTGTAGGAGCGCTGTCTCAACATGCCGCTGCAGTTCGGTCAGACCTTAGGTTTGAAAAACTGAAGGACACAATGTGGGATCTGACTGGTCGTCTACCGAAAGGTAGTAAGCTGAAAAAGGCTCTGCGCGGCGTTGATTCCGGTTTGAGGGCAATGCTTGACCCGGGACAATGGTTTGAACGGCTGGGATTCAGGTATGTCGGTCCGATTGACGGGCATGACGTTCACGAGCTGGTCAGAATGTTCGAATGGCTGCAGGGGATTACAGGTCCGGTTTTGGTACATGTCATGACCCAAAAGGGATACGGGTATGAAATTGCTGAAAAGGACTCAACCAGATTGCATGGTGTCGGTAAATTTGATCCTGATACAGGACCAAAGAGTGGAAAGAACCATGCCCTGAGTTACAGTGAACATTTTAGCGATGAGCTTGAGAATATCACCGCAGAGTGCAAGGATGTAGTTTCCATCACACCGGCGATGATCGAGGGAAGTGCACTTGGAACTCTACAGGACAGATTCCCCGACAGATGTTTTGATGTTGGAATCGCCGAACAGCACGCAGTCACATTTGCAGCGGGGTTGGCAACACAGGATGTCCGACCGGTAGCGTTAATCTATTCTACTTTTCTGCAGAGAGCATTTGATCAGATTATCCACGATGTTGCATTGCAAAATCTGCCGGTTGTATTCGGTATTGATCGTGCAGGAATAGTCGGTGAAGACGGTCCGACTCATCATGGTGCTTTTGACATAAGTTATCTGCGTTTAATTCCAAATCTACGTCTGCTCGTGCCACGTGATGGACGCCAATTGCGACGGATGCTTCACGCTGCATTACAGGTTGAGGATGAACCTGTTGTGATCCGCTTTCCGCGTGGTGTGCCTCCGAAATTTCCTGAAGTTGATGAACCGGGGAAAGATGTCTGGCAGATAGAAACCCTGAGGGATGGGTCGGACGGCTTATTTATCAGCTCGGGTCCATTGCTTGACACTTGCATGAAGGTCGCTGATGAGCTATCGGTAGAGACCGGCGTTAATTTGGAAGTAGTTGATCTCAGATGCGTCAAGCCCTTGGACGTAGAAGGATTAGCGTCGCTTGCATCGCGTTTCAAGCGTTGGATTTCGGTCGAGGAGAATGTATTGATGGGTGGTGCCGGTTCTGCATTATTAGAGTTTATTAACGATGAACATTTACCCGTTGAGATGAAGCGGTTAGGGCTTCCTGATAGATTCATAACTCATGGGGATCGAGAATCACTGCTGAAAGAAACTTATCTCGACAAAGATTCAATTAAGAGTAAAGCAGTGTCATTTTTTGAGAAAAGTGACTTGAAATCGAGATTAAAGTTAAAGCTATCACGAGTGAGCGGTTAGGTGCACTTAGGGATAATAGCAAATCGCAGCAAGCAGCAAGTGCTCGATGCGTTACCATCGGTTCTGCAATGGCTGTCGAATCAGAAGATTGATTTTACGGTCGCTTCTGATATTGGCGATCTAATTGATCTTTCAAAGTACGATACCGTTTCACCCGAGCAGATGAGGGACAGGGCTGATGTTGTGCTCTCATTTGGTGGTGACGGCACTTTTCTTCAGACGGCGCGTCTCATGGTTCCGAGCGGGGTGCCGATTGTAGGAATCAACCTCGGTGGGTTCGGCTATCTCGCTGAAGTGACTTACGAACAGCTCAAGGAAAGAATTAAAGACTTGATTTCAGGCAACTATGTTGTTCAGGAAAGGATGATGTTGGAGACTTATGCAGAACATGATCCAGCCACTAAGTTTTTCGGACTTAACGATGTTGTAATTGACAAGGGCGGGTTCCCGAGAGCGATTCATCTCGAAACCACTCTGGATGATGATTACCTGAATACCTTTACGGCAGATGGTCTGATCGTATCAACACCTACCGGATCAACCGGTTATTCACTGTCATCCGGAGGTCCGATTCTTGAACCGTCCGTGGATGGAATGATCATCAGCCCCATCAGTCCGCACACTTTGGCGCATCGTCCGTTGGTAGTGTGTGGCAACAGGTGTGTCAGGATTAAGGCTGTCAGTGAAGCTGGCGAAGTGATGGTTGCGGTGGATGGACAGCGGGTAATGCAGCTTGAATCGGGTAAGGCAATTACAATCACACCTGCAAAGAAGCTGACAAGGGTGGTTGTATTTCACGGGTACTCATTTTATGGTTTGTTGAGGAACAAACTTCGATGGCGGACACAGTACAAAGGAAATTTGGAGCGGGAAGCATAGATGGGATTGTATGAGAAGTTTCGCAACGGGCTTTCACGCACGAGAGATGCCACAGTAGGTTCAATAACGGGTCTGTTGAGAAAAAATAAGATTGATGAAGCTACTCTTGAAGATCTGGAAGATGCCCTGTTGGTGGCGGACATTGGCGTTACTGTGGTAGAACAACTAATTGAGATGCTGAGGCAGTCCAAGCGTAACGGTACCGGTGAGCATGTTCCGGTGGATATTGTTAAGTCAGAGCTGAACAGGATTCTGCTTGAAAATGGGGAAAGAACAGATTCAGGTGCAAACGGTAAACCGAAAGTAATTTTGCTTGTAGGTGTAAACGGATCCGGGAAAACGACCACTGCCGGTAAGCTTGCATATCAATACAGGCAGCAGGGGGGAAAAGTGGTCATAGCAGCAGCAGACACATTTCGTGCAGCAGCAATAGAGCAGCTGCAGACTTGGGCAGAACGGAGTGAAGCACGGTTTATTAAATCTGTTCCTGGAGCGGATCCGGCGTCTGTGACTTTTGACGCTTATCAATCTGCAATTGCGCGAGGTGAGGATGTAGTGATTGTTGACACTGCCGGACGATTGCAGGCGCATAGAAATCTTATGGAGGAGCTTGGAAAAATCAGGCGTGTCGTAGGTAAGATCAATCCAACAGCACCGCATGAAGTTCTACTCGTAATTGATTCGACTACCGGTCAGAATGGACTCTCTCAGGCGAGAAGTTTCACAAATGCAGCCGGTGTGACCGGATTAGTGGTGACAAAGCTGGACGGCTCGGCAAGAGGAGGCATTGTTATACCGATAAAACAGGAGCTTGGGCTTCCTATCAGGTATATCGGTCTCGGTGAATCTATAGATGACCTCCAACCGTTTAACTCGGAAATGTATGTTAATGCACTATTTGACCAGTAACATGAGAATTGTCAAGTTTACATTTTTGTGGATGCTGCTTGTTCCGGTTATCATCATGGCTCAATCGGAGAACGGCAAATGGAATCGAAAATCCAACCCTGAAAGGTCTCTGTTCAATGTTCAATCGGTACAAAGGCTGAGTGAAAACCCCGACTCAATCAAGATAGATCTGTTCATTGAAGTCATGTACGATCTGCTTCAATTTGTGCGTGATGGAAAAATGTTCTCTGCATCGGTTGAACTTGGATTGTCAATTTCAAGAGATGACAGCCAAATTCTTCGACTGACAAAACATCTGTCTGCAGCAACGGATTCTTATGAGAAAACCAATTCACGCAAAGAGTCTGTTAGCAGCGTGTTCTCTGTTGAGTTGGAACCGGGAGACTACGATATCCATGTCCAGTTCAGGGATAGAGAATCAAAACGTTATGAAAAGATCACTGACGAGCTGAAGCTTGTTAAACCTGAACAGGGTATTGTAAATCTTTCGGATATTATGTTAACCCGCTCCACAGAGATCAATTCTGAATCAAATGTGCCTCTGTATCCGCTTGTCAGAAAAGTGATCTCGGAAAAGATAGAGGTGATGTACTGCTATTTTGATCTGTTTCGGGTTCAACCCGGAGAAATTACTGAACTGTCAATATCGCTTTACGATGATAATGACAGCACTCTTTATGTTGACAGTTTATCCGTTGTAGGAGGTGAAATCCTGTCATCATACTTTATGAAGCTCTCCATGCTGGAAGTCGCATCCGGTGTTTATACGGTTAGGATTCGTGCTGAATCGGGTGGATCTGTGACTGAAAGGCTGATCGAGTTTAGAATAAATTTACACGGATTGCCAGGCAGTGTAAAAGATATTGACATGGCTATTCAGCAGATGAAGTATATCGCCACTGAGGGTGAGATTAGGGAACTTGAAGCAGCATTTCCATCGGACAGAGAGAGATTATTTATCGAGTTCTGGGACGACAACTTTGAAGTCCCTGGGCAGTTGATCAACGGTAAAATGAGCGAATATTATCGTCGTGTGGAGTATGCCAACGAGCACTTTGCCGACAGCCGCTCAGGATGGGAATCAGATCGGGGGCAGATACTAATTATTTACGGACAACCGACAGAGATTGAGCGGTCAGATATCAGCGTTCAGACTGCACCTTATGAAATCTGGCGTTACCACTATCTGAACAAGAGCTTCCTTTTTCGGGATGATTACGGATTTGGTGAATATAAGCTCATAACGCCGGTTTGGTGATTAATCACTCATTATATCGTACTCCGAAAAAGCTAAAGCAGGGTGATACAATCAAGGTTGTTTCTCCGGCGGGACAGGTTGAAAAAGATGCATTGATTCGTGGTATAGAGGTTATCGAGTCATGGGGTTATAGAGTTGAAATTGGTAAGCACGTATTAGACACTGACAAATATTTCGCAGGATCATCGGAAGCGAGGCTGACAGATTTGATTTCGGCTCTGATAGACGAGTCTATTTCGGCGATTATTTGTAGCAGAGGAGGTTACGGATCAGTCAGGCTGCTCAATCAGATTCCCTGGGAGTTACTGGCTGAACGAGAGCCGAAAATGCTCATAGGCTTCAGTGATATTGGTGCGTTTCAACTTGCTCTTCTGAAGATGTGTGGGTGGGTGTCATTCTCCGGTCCTCAGGTTGCTTCTATTGGAAACCATGTTGACAACGAGTCAATTGATTATCTTCGCTCTCTAATTCCAGGAAGAGAAGAGTCGAATTCGATGAATTTTGAATTAGAGACAGTTAAAGATGGCGACTTCAATCCGGATGCGGTAGTAATTCCAAGCTGTTTGTCTATGATGCTTTCGTTGATTGGAACACCATATTTTCCGGACCTGTCAGGTTCAATAGTATGCATTGAGGATGTGAATGAGCCTCTGTACAGAATTGACCGGATGCTGTGGCAATTGAAGACAACAGGAACACTGGAATCAATGGAAGCGCTTATTCTCGGTCAGTTTCTATTGAATGGACAGGATATAAGTGAAGAAGTTGCGAGAGTGGCAATTGATCTGTTCGGTGAGTACGGTTTTCCGATCCTTAATGGGTTACCTTACGGGCATGGAAGACGATGCATGACTCTTCCGGTAGGTGGCAGGACACAGCTTCTTAACAATATTGCGAAATCATAATGCCGATTAACATTGCAGTATTCTTATCAGGTACAGGCAGTAACTTCAAGTCAATTGCCTCAGCAATTGAAAGAGGTGAGCTGGATGCCACGATAACTTTGGTGATAAGTAATCGCAGTACTGCACCCGGTTTGGAAGCAGCGCAACGGATGGGATTCAATACAGCAGTGTTCAATCGTAAGGAATATGAATCGGGAGCTGATTTTGCTAATGATATGCTCTCCAGTTTATTACAAAATGGTGTTAATCTGATTGCTTTATGTGGATACTTACGCAAGATTCCTCCAAAAGTCGTCAATCATTTCAAGGAGAGAATTGTGAATGTGCATCCTGCGCTTCTCCCAAAATTTGGTGGGAAAGGTATGTACGGAATGAATGTCCACAGAGCTGTTATTGCTGCCGGAGAAAAGGAATCAGGTGTTACAATTCATTATGTGGACGCACTCTATGATAACGGAGAAATTGTAGATCAGCAGATTGTTCCTGTGTTTGAAACTGACACTGCTGAAAATTTAGCTGCTAAAATTCTAAAAATAGAGCACAAATTTTATCCACAAGTATTGCAGAAACTTGTAAAAAGCATAAGCAAACGATATGACGAACAACAACAGTAGTGTTAAAATCAACCGAGCGTTAATCAGCTCGTGGAATAAAGAAAAGGCGGTGAGCCTCGCTGAAAAGCTAAACAGATTAGGGGTAACAATTGTCGCAAGCGGGGGGACCGCAGATGCAATAAACTCTGCCGGAATTAATGTTGAACGTATTTCAGAAAAAACCGGATTTGACAATCTGTTAGGTGGTCGGGTGAAAACCCTGCATCCTGCAGTTCATGCCCCTATATTAGCCAATCGTGATTCTGTAGCTGATATGAATGAATTGAAACAGTTTGAGTTGGAGGGAATTGATCTTGTTGTGGTGGATCTATATCCTTTCCCGAAGGATCAAAGTGTTGAATTGACCGAAGCGGTTGAATTGATTGACATCGGAGGTGTTGCTCTGATCCGAGGTGCAGCGAAGAATTTCAAGCATGTGGCTGTTTTATGCCGTGCTGATCAGTTTGACGAATTTGGCATTTATATTGAAGAGCAGAATGGTCAGGTTGGTTTGTCTAAACGGAGGTCACTATCTGCGCAGGCTTTCAGTTGGACAAGCCGATATGATTCAATCATAGCAGCCCGATTGGGTGGTGGACAATCTGATTCCAAAGTTGTATCAATTACAAAGTCCAGAGAATTGCGATACGGTGAAAATCCACACCAACAGGCAGCTTTTTATACTTATGACAGTCTTGACAAGTTCGGTATAGGTGCGCTGAAGCAGCTTGGTGGTAAAAAGCTGTCATTTATAAATCTGCTGGATGTTGACATAGCTGTTCGTCTTCCACGCGAGTTTGATCAACCGGCAGCTACGATTCTCAAACATACCACACCGTGCGGTGTCGGAGTAGGTGATAGCTGTCTGGAGGCATTCAAGAATGCTCATTCGACAGACCCGCAGTCAGCTTTTGGCGGGATAATCGGATTCAATCGGGAACTTGATGTTAACAGTGCAAAAGCTCTTCGCAAAGGATTTGTTGAAGTTGTTGTGGCGCCATCATTTTCTGAGGAATCCATCAAGGAGTTAAAGCGATCAAAGAACCTGCGGATCGTTGAGATTGCCGATGAACCAGACAAAAAGGAAGAAGACATCAGATCACTCTTCGGTGGAATATTGATACAGAAATATGATAACTCATTTCCTGAATTAGCGGAATTAAATGTTGTCACCAAAAGAGATCCATCTCCTGAAGAATTTGAGGCTCTTAAATTTGGTTGGATTGCTTGTAGGTACGTAAAATCCAACGCAATCTTACTGTGTGATAACAAACGAACTCTTGGAATCGGTGCCGGTCAAATGTCCCGTGTAGATGCTTCTCACATTGCGGTTTGGAAGGCTGAGCAAGCTGGATTGAGCTTAAAAGGATCGGTGGCGGCTTCGGATGCCTTCTTCCCATTCAGAGACGGTGTTGATCAACTGGCTGACTCCGGCATCACTGCCATAATCCAGCCTGGTGGGTCCATTCGGGATGCGGAAGTGATCAAAGCTGCCGATGAGAAGGGAATTGCAATGATATTTACCGGTCGTCGTCATTTTAGGCATTAATAAGTGAGTTAACATTTTAGTCGGGCTTGAGACAACCACGACTACAGATTCACGACAAGTTTTGAATTCTCAAACAGAAGAACTAAGACCATTTGGAATCATTCATGAACTTTAATATCGCTTCACTATTCTCAAATGACATTGCGATAGACCTTGGAACCGCCAACACGCTGGTGTATGTCAAGGGACAAGGTATAGTTGTGCGTGAGCCGTCAGTTGTCGCCATCTCAAAGCGGGATCGCAAGGTGTTGGCTATCGGACGGGAGGCGCGACAGATGATGGGGAAGACGCATGGGGATATTGAGGTAATCAGGCCGATGCGTTACGGTGTGATTGATGATGATGAGATTGCCGAATTAATGATTAGGGCTTTCATCAGACGGGTGCAGGTCAATAGACTGCTGCGACCGAGAATCATCGTGTGTGTTCCGAGTGGTGTTACAAAATCAGAAAAGAGAGTGATTCGGGATTCCGCCGAATATGCCGGTGCGCGTGAGGTGTTTCTCATTGCCGAACCGATGGCAGCTGCACTTGGTGTAAAGCTGCCTGTGAAAGAACCTGTCGGCAGCATGATTGTTGATATCGGCGGCGGTACTACTGAGATTGCCATTATGTCGCTGTCAGGGATTGTCACCCAGCACTCGATCCGCACTGCCGGTGATGAGATGGATGATGCGATATCTCAATTCATCCGACGCAACTATAATTTATTAATTGGTGAAAGAACCGCTGAAGAGATAAAATGCTCGATAGGCTCAGCTATCGCTTTGGCTGAGGAGCTGACATTAACCGCAAAAGGTCGGGATTTGGTTTCCGGTATGCCAAAGTCAGTTGAGATCAGCTCAAAGGAGATCCGGGAGGCTCTGAACGAACCACTCGCTCATATGGTCGCAGCGGTCAGAGAGGCTCTGGAAAAGTCACCACCAGAACTCTCGGCTGATATACGTGATCGGGGGATCATTCTTACAGGTGGCGGCAGTTTACTGAAGGGGCTTGCTCAGCGTCTTCGTGACGATACCAATCTACCCGTGAATCTTGCCGATGATCCGTTGACATGTGTTGTGCGAGGTACCGGTCAGGTTCTTGACGAGTTGGAGTCATATCAGGATCTCCTTTTACGAAGTAATTAGAAACAACTTCACAAATTATGCTTGCTGTTATCCGAAATTACATACCGTGGTTGCTGACAACATGCATATCTTTCATTCTAATCTTTTCCAATAACTTACCGCAAGTTGAAGTATTACGAGCGAAGATCAGTGACACTGTCGTAACTCTGTCGTCGCCAATCTCAAGTCTTTCCAGATATGGAAGACTTGGGGGTGAAAACCGGAAGCTTAGAAAGCAGATAAGCGAAGTGAGTCTGTTGGTCGGTGAGTTACAGTCGAGCGGTGCTGAATGCGAACGACTTCAGAGGTTACTCAACTACCGTGAAGAATCGGAATTTAAGCTTGTAGCTGGTGTAGTAATTGGTCTAAGTCCAGATCCAGGCGTCCGTGGCGTTATTGTTAATTGTGGGATTGAAGATGGCGTGGAGCAAAACTTTGGTGCAATATCACCTCAAGGTGTGGTAGGGCGCGTGTATCGGTCAGGAAGTAGCAGTGCAGCAGTGCAGCTTTTGACCGATCAGAACATCGGCATTGCGGGAAGAACCCTAAACAGTCGTGAACTCGGGATGGTTCATGCAGGCAAGAATGGTGAACTAAAAATTGATGGAATACCTGTAACTGCTAATGTTGAGAAGGGTGAAAAGATTGTAACAGCAGGTTTGGACGGGATTTTTCCTAACGGCTTGACGATAGGTCACGTGAAGGAGATCAGGTCACTTGAAGAAAGTTGGTTGCTTGAAGTTATCGTTGATCCATCTGTCAAATTCAATCAGCTTGAAGAACTGTTTGTAGTTATCCGAGCGGACAGTGCGGAGTGAAATAATCAAAATTGCTGTGTGGGGGATTGTAGTATTGCTCTTTCAGATTGGGACGTCTTCCTTATTTGAAATAAGGGGGATCCGTCCCGATTTTATGCTTATCTGGACTATCATTGTAACTGTTAAATACAATCGTTATTTTGGTTTAGCAGCCGGTTTTTTCGCAGGACTCGGGCAGGATGCACTGATGATCGGGTTCATGGGCGTCCAGACGTTGACAAAGAACAGTATAGCATTTTGGTTTGGGGTTTGGCTGGATCGAAAAGAGGGTAAGCTAAGTGCTATCGGATGGACTGTGGTCTTTTTATTAATTCTCCTTCACGAATCATTTACCTCCATATTCTACCTGCAGGGATCATCAGTTTCATTCGGCAGCAATTTCATTTCGACAGTAATACCTACTACACTCTATACAGGCACAGTAGGTTTCCTTTGGGGCTTGTCTCCTTTTAATACCGGAAGAAAGTCTATTGCAGGAGTATTAAAGACTTCACAGCAGCGCCGAGTCAAGTAAGGTGAATCAGCAGAAGAATTATTGGTGGGAAGAAAATAGGCTTCGTGTCTTTGTTCTTGTAATAATGCTTCTATTTGCTTTGATTGAAGTCAGATTGCTCTGGATGCAAATTATTAATCGTCCTGATTTTGCAAAAGCCGCCTCAGCAAATAGAATTCGCACTGAAATAATTGAACCAATCCGCGGTCGCATATACGACCGGCATGGTAAGTTAATTGTCGAAAACCGACCATCATATACGCTGTATGCGTATCCATACAGCGTTAAGAGGAACATTGAAACCTTAGAACTGCTGAGTGAAATCCTGGAACTTGATATTACTGAGCTTAGGAAGCGAATAGCTGTTCGAGGTTGGAACACATTCAGTCCGGCTGTTGTCATGCGAGATGTTCCATTTGATCTGCTCGCAAAATTGGAAGCCATACGGTTAGATATTCCCGGTATTGAGGTTCATCTCGAAGCAAAAAGGAGTTATCCATATCCTGAGTCGGTTCATATCCTCGGCTATGTCGGAGAGAGAACCTCAAAAAAGTCAAGATCAGGTCGGTTAGGGTTGATCGGTAAGCGCGGGATTGAAAAAACATACGAGGGTTGGCTGGGAGGCGAACCTGGGATTAAATACAATCAGGTTGATGTAACCGGTCGAGTTACCGGAGTCCTGTCCGATCCGGTACCAATTCCTGTCAAACCGGGGTGGGATGCAATTTTGAATATAGATGCAGAGCTTCAGAGATATGCCTATGATCTGATGGGTAATAGAACCGGTGCGGTTGTGGCAATGGATCCGACAAATGGTCAAGTCTTGGCACTGCTCAGCGTTCCCGACTATGATCCCTCAATATTTGCAGGTGTTTTACCAAAAGAAATCTGGGCTAAGATACAATCTGACACAACTCATCCTCTACTTAATCGAGCTGTGCAGGGTCAGTATCCACCAGGTTCAACCTACAAAATGGTGCTTCTCGCTGCCGGATGGGAGGAAGGTATCATAGAAAATAGTTTCAGAACAACTTGCTATGGGACATTCAGAATCGGAAGACGAAATTTCAACTGCTGGAATCATGCCGGCCACGGATCACTTGATTGGAAAGAGAGTTTACAGCGTTCATGTGACGTTTTCTTCTATACAGTAGGATTGGAATTGGGTGTTAAGGTGATGGAGAAATACTCGCGGATATTTGGATTTGGATCTGACACACACATTGATCTGGATGGTGAACTGTCCGGTATAACACCGAGTATTGAATACATGAACAGAAAATACGGCGTCCGCAAATGGACAAGAGGTCAGTTAGCAAATATCGCTATCGGTCAGGGTGATGTGTTAGTGACACCGATGCAGTTGGCGGTTTATACCGGTGCTATTGCCACCGGAAGAATCCAGAAACCGCGATTGGTAGAGAAGCTTCATAATCCTACTACAGGTGATATTAATCATACAAAGGAAAGTTCAATCCCTCTTAATCTTCCAGATGCCACCAGAAACAAGATAAGGGAAGCGATGAGACTGGTGGTTAACGAGCCGGGTGGAACAGCTTATTGGCTGCGGAAACATGATATTGTAATCGCAGGAAAGACCGGTACTTCAGAGAATCCTCACGGAGAGGATCACGGTGTGTTTGTCGGGTTTGCCCCATTTGACAACCCACTGATTGCGGTTGCGGTCATTGTAGAGCACGGAGAGCACGGCAGCACAAGCGCTGCACCTGTCGCATGTAGCTTGATGGAGAGATATATACACGATCTGTTTCCCGGACCTCGACAGAGGAGAGTTTGGCGAGTCAAGAAAGACACTACCAAAACTGACAGCTTGAGAACTAATGAAATAGACATGAAACAGATAGGTGATTCTACTTCCCATGATACGACAAGATAACATTACCGGGAAAAGGGGAGGATTTGATTATACCCTGTTGATTTCAACAATTTTGTTAGTGACAATAGGATTATTCCTGATCTATAGCTCTGACCAAGCTCAGGGAGGAACGAATCGTTTTCAGAAACAATTGATTTTAGCAGTTATCGGTTTTATCTTATTGGGTGGTATCTCCGCGGTGCCCGGAAGGATATTCCAAGCACTTTCGTTTGTGATTTACGGTTTTTCTTTTTTTAGTCTGATACTGGTGCTGCTGCTGGGAATTGTCGGTTTGGGAGCGCAAAGATGGCTGGCTATTGGTGGCATCCAAATTCAGCCATCAGAACTGGCGAAGATTGCTCTTATTTTGCTTCTGGCGCGGATTCTATCGAGAAGGTACAATCCGCTTATCGGTTGGAAATTGGTTGTCGTTGTTTTTTTGTACGGTACTTTGATTGTTCTTCCGATATTAATGCAGCCGGACTTAGGAACATCCACTGTTTTTGCGGTAATTGCGGTTGCGCTGCTTGCCTGGCACGGTTTGCAGCTTAACATTTTTATCCAACTGTTTGTGCCGGTTGCTGCACTGTTTTTCTGGGTCAGTCCTTGGGTGGTCTCAATTGTGACGGTAAGCTCGTTCATCTGGCTTTGGCTGTCAGGTGTCAGACGATTGGGAACAGTTGTTCTCGGAGTAGTGACAATATCAATGCTGTTTCTTGCACCTTTCGCATGGAATCTGCTTGAGCCATACCAGCAAAGACGGTTGTCAATATTTTTGAATCCTTCATCGGATCCGCTCGGTGCCGGGTATCAGGTCATTCAGTCACAAGTTGCGGTAGGATCAGGAGGACTATCCGGTAAAGGGTATTTACAGGGAACTCAATCACAATTGAAGTTTCTACCTGAACAGCATACCGATTTCATATTTGCTCTTATGGGAGAAGAATTCGGTTTCATCGGTGCTTCTGTTGTGATCTTATTGATCTCGATCTATTGCTGGCGATGCTTTGCTATCGCATCACGAGCAAAAAGTTATTACATGGCATTGATTGCTGTAGGTATGGGTACACTGGTTTTTTACCATGCCATTATCAACATCGGTATGGCGGTCGGTTTCTTACCTGTAACAGGTCTGCCACTGCCTTTCTTAAGTTACGGTAGATCATTTCTACTGACCTGTCTTATCGGAACCGGAATGACACTTTCGGCAGGATTATATCGGAAAGTGTGATTAGAGGAGTCGTTTTTGCGTAAAGTAGTGACATTTTTACTGTTTTTCTTTATAGCCGCAGGCTTGCAAGCCGGTATAAAAGAGGACTATAGCAAAACATACCGGAGTTATGAGAAGGCTAAAACCACATCTCAGCTGAGAGCAATTGCGCGGCAATTTCAAATTTTATCCAATCGGAAAGATGTCGGCATATATCTGGCGAACACCTTGTACTGGCAGGCTCAATGTTACTACCGCATGCGACAGTATCTGAAGGCACTCTTTCTGTTTGAGCGTGCTCTACTGATTCCAGATTCAAATAAAGAGGAAGATGCCAGACTGAAAGTCGCATTCTGCTATCGTGACATGAAGTGGAAGCAGGATGCAAAATGGGAATTTGAGAGGTTCTTGAAAGATTTCCCGAGAAGCAGACATATCAAAGTGGTTCAAAAGGAGCTTAAGCGATTAACCGGCAACTGAATCTACACCAATTGAGCGCATAAAATAACTTTTACAAGATACATATTCATTCTATTCCTTGTACCGTCTCTTGTCAGTGGTGAAGCTGAATTGGTCTGGCCCCTTGACAATAAACCGGGGATAACCAGCACATTTTGTGAATTCAGACCGAGTCACTTCCATGCCGGGATTGATATCCGCACCTATCATAAGGTGGGTGTTCCTTGTCTTGCTGTTGGTGACGGTGTGGTTAGTTATGTGCGTGTCTCTCCTTCCGGTTACGGTCGCGCACTATTTCTGAAGCTCGATGACGGTCGTACCGCTGTTTATGCACATCTTCAGAGGTTCATGCCTCAGTTGCAGGAGATGATCCGACTTAGGCAGGAAGAAACCGAAGAGTATTCGGTCAGGATTTGGCTGTCTGATGAAGAAAAGATTCATGTAAAGCAAGGTGACGTAATAGCATACAGCGGTCGTAGTGGGACAAAGCATCCACATCTGCACTTTGAACTTCGGGATGAAAACGGTCATTTGTTGAACCCCCTGCTTCAAGGATTGCCTATACCTGATGACATCAAACCGTCAGTTAATGCTATTGCGCTTACGCCATTGGACGGCAGCTCTACCGTTGAGGGTGACTTTCAACCGAGAATCTACTCCAAATTCAACCTTCAGAATGGGATTTATGCAATTGACGATCCGATTCCGGTTTCCGGATCCATTGGCGTCTCTGTCAAAGAATATGATAAAGCTAATGAAGCAGATAATTTTCTGGCATGTTACGGCGTAAAACTGATTGCAGACAGGGATACAGTTTTTGAATTCAACTTTGACAGCTTTTCC
Organism: uncultured bacterium; assembly: GCA_964627035.1. Lineage (GTDB taxonomy): Bacteria > Electryoneota > AABM5-125-24 > Hatepunaeales > Hatepunaeaceae > CAZVKN01. Next base: position 27,861 of record CAZVKN010000021.1, read on the forward strand.
TTTGAGAAGACACGTCAGATTGAGCTGCAGCGTGATTATAGATTGCAAAGACGGGGGAAAGGGGCTTACCACAGGCTGTACCGAATACCGGGAAACAGTCTTAATTGGATTGAGGGAGACGGAATAATCGCGGTTGATCATTCAGATAGCGTCAATGTTGAAATTGAATTGACAGATGCTTTTAACAACCTCACGACTATTAAATTTACAATAGTTTCCGAACTGGATTCTCTAAAAGATTCTGAACCTGTCGGAATACCCCTTCTTAGGAGACACGAGACGATCTCAATTTTCGATGACTATATCAGATTAATGAGTCCGGTATCGGCAAGTGAAAAGGTGATTGATTCTCTATTCAAGGGCAGAATGATCTTGGCTCAAAGTTCGCAGAGGGAATCCGTCATAAGCTTGACCATGAACCAAACAGAATACAGTGACAGTGCAGTTGATCTCAGCAAGATAATTGACGGAGGGGAATCTGGGAATCCAATCCTGCTAAACTACGTAGCTCCAAAGGAAACACGTGAGCTTCGTTCAGGAGACGGGAAATTTATTGCAACCATTTTTCCATCATCACTCCATGACACAATGGCTGTTATGATCACAAGTAAAAATAGTTCTGATTTCAAATCGGATAACCCGCTAGAATCAATGTATCAAGTGCAACCTCACGATCAGCCTCTCGCCGGAACAGTGGAAGTGAAAATTGCACGTGAAAACGGAGAGATGGTTGAGCCCGGTTGGGGAATCTATTATCTTGATCGAAAAAGTGGCTGGACATTTTTGGGAGCGGACAGTGGTGACGGCTACTATTCGGCAAAAGCAATGAGCTGGGAGACATTTGGTTTAATGCAGGATAGCGATAATCCAATCATTGAACTAATCTCTCCAGCTGACGGTGATCTGTTTAGGAGTGGTAAGCCAACATTTCGCGTTAATGTTAACGACGAAACTTCAGGCATTATCAGCAGCGGTTTGACGATGATGATTGATGACAGAAAGGTCCCTGTAGAGTATGATCCTGTAATTAGACGGATGATTTACAAGCCGTGGTTTGAGCTATCTGAAGGGCGGCACACTCTCGAAATAATTGCAGAAGACCGGGTTGGAAATATATCCCGAATAGGAAGAACTTTTATTATTGATAAGTAAATTCAGGAGGTTGGAATGTATCTCGTTGATAAGGAAAAGAAAATTATTCACGATATGAGTTTTGTGAGATTTGAATGTAAAATCAAGGATATTCCCGAAGAAAAGCGGAAAAAGCTGTTCAATATTCAGACGGTTAAGAGAATGGTTGATGCAGCACACGTACCCTCATACAACGGCTGCCAGTACTGCATGTCGGAATATCACACATTTGACTTCACAACACTGTTCCGGTAAGCTCGTTGCACACACACTTAAATCGCAGAATTGACAAGCTGGCGCTGGATCACATCAGGGGTGCATCTGAAATCGTTCAAGATATTGCCAGTCTGCTTATTGATGTCGCCAAAGTTGGTCTTGAAGACCCGGATGATGCGTCTAGTCTATGGCGTCGGGCTGTAAAGAGACTTGGGAGAGGACAACCGTCAATGGCACCGGTGTTAAATCTTCTCAATGAGTGCTGTAACCTGCGTCGGGCGACAAATGAAGATTGGAATGAGCTTAAAGAGCAGATAGGAATCCTACTCGATGGTATAAAAGGTCGAACACGTCTGATGGACTTAAATGTGGCGGAGTTGCCTGAGATTAAAGGCACTCTGATAACCTATTCAAACAGTTCCACAGTCGCCCGAATTATCATTCAATGCCATAAATTGAATCGAATCGGCAGAGTGTATTGCAGTGAAAGTCGTCCCATCAATGAGGGATTTGAGATGGCTCGCAAATTGTACAGTGCCGGTATTGATGTGACTCTGTTTACCGATGCAGCGCTTATGTCTAAAGTCAGTGAATCTGAAGCTATCTGGGTCGGTGGTGATGCATTCAGTTTTCGGGGATTGGTCAATAAGGTCGGAAGTCTGGCATTAGCACATTTGGCGCAGAGTATGAGAATTCCGATGGTGTCACTGATGGGTACGGATAAGTTTTTGTCGCCAGATATGCTGCCGTATCTTCGGTTCTTACCCCAAAACCCGAGAGAACTGGCAGGTGGAGAGATGAAGGGTGTTAACGTTGTCAACGAATACTATGAAGTTGTTCCTCATAAACTGATCACACACATATTTACCGAGAACGGTCTTGTCTCCACCAAAAAAGCGTTAAAATCCATCCACTCCGTTCCGATTTGTCCCTCATTTGAAAAGTTAGTCAGAGCTTCGTGAAGATCTTACATGTCGCACCTGAGAATGTGACTGGTGGCTTTTCACTTTTTTGTGAAGGTCACCGCCGACGAGGAAACGAGAGTCGTTGGGTTACATTTTTCAAAAATGAGTTTGGTTTTCCTGAAGATTTGTGCTTTAACCTGCGTGCGATGCCTACACAGAACTGGGTGAAGAAATTGAGGAAGACTGCCTCCGGTGTGGGGCGAGTGTCATCTGACAGCAATTTGGAGGGCAGTCCACCGTTCTGGAAGCCTGAGTCTGCAGCTGAGGCATTTTGGTTTCGGTTCAGAGATGTGCTGAACGGAAGCAGAATCAGGAAGGGAATTGTTGAATGGGGGCTGGATGATTATGACTTGTACCACTTTGAGCAGGGGATAGATCCATTTCGGGATGGTCGTTGGGTCAAGAGTTTGAGCCGAAAGGGAAAAGGGATTGTCTGCTTTTATCATGGAACCGATCTGCGCAACCGGGGGGCTATCAGACCGGTTCATGAAGTGGCAGATCTGAATTTGACTTCTGAGATTGATCTGTTGAGCAGGATACCGGGTATGCGCTATCTATATCTGCCATTGGACACTGATCACATCTGCCCAAATCCGAGAGTTCTTGATGGCAGGATTCGTATCGGTCATGCAGCGCGCAATCGAAAAATGAAGGGCAGTGATCATATAGAATCGGTCGTCAGGAGATTGTCAAACAAGTATCCCGTTGAGTGGGTTATGATTGAGAATGTACCGCACGATCAAGCTATCGAATTGAAATCCAAATGCGACATTTTTATTGACCAGATTACCGATATTGGTGGGTGGGGTTACGGTGCGAGTTCGGTGGAATCATTAGCTTTAGGGATTGCAACGGTTACACTGATAAATGATGAAGTGTCTGATTTTTTGGGTGAGCATCCGTTTATAAATGCTGATTTTAACTCGCTTGAAGTGGTCTTAATCGGATTGCTTGAAGATGAAGCTAAGCGGCAAGCCGTTGCTGAAAACGGTAGAAAGTGGGTGGTTAAGCGTCATGGGATTGATTCGGTGGTGGATGTACTGTATGGTTACTATAATGATGCGGGGCTGCTTTGAGGATAGCATGGTTGATGCCGAATCTGCATATTACCGGGGGAGCCCGAACGGCAGTTGAGATCTCAGCTCGAATGGTCGAGCATGGTCATGAGTTCACAATACTAATCCCGTCCGGTCGCGGCAAACTGAAGACGCATCAGGATGTAAATGTGATAGAATGCGGACTAACAGTTGCAAGCCCTCTTCTTGCGGTTCCGATAGCATTGATGACAATGAAAAGTTCCGTACCTTATGTTGATGTAGTTATCGGTTCAATGCCTCCCTATGCTTTGTTGGCTCATAATATCGGTTCAGAGAGAAGTATTCCGAGCGTGAATTTTATGATGAGCGATGATGTGGGATTTTTTGATGATAGGACTCATATCCGAAATAGAATTATTTTATCTATTTACAGGGAAATTGCCAGACGGTCAATTGTTAGAACAGAAATCATAACCAATTCCCACTGGACAGCGGTCAAATGTATCGGTCATGGTGGTGTGAGACCGATGGGAATTGTGCCTGCAGGCTACGATGATAAGATATTCAATCATAGAGAATGTTCAGATGATTTCCATAATCCAACTCGAATTGTCACTGTTGGACGGAAATCTGAAGCTAAGGGATTTAATGATGTAGTGACCGGCTTGAATTTAGTGCATAAAGATCGTTACAAATTTGAGTTGAAGGTTATCAGTCAGGATGACATGGATATTTCCCGTGCAGAATTCCCGATCCATATTGACACACCGAAATCTGATTTGGAGCTTGTGGAATCCTACAGATGGGGTGACATTTTTGTTTACGGTTCGTGGAGCGAAGGGTTTGGGTTACCACCTCTCGAAGCACAGGCGTGTGGTCTAACAGTTGTCAGCACAGATTGCGGTGGTGTACGAGAATATCTGACGGATGGTGAAAATTGTCTTATGGTGCCACCTCGTGATCCGATTGAGTTCAGCCATGCCGTAAAAAGAGTGATTGATGATGGTTATCTTAGGAAAATACTTATCACGCGAGGTCTTCAGAGTTGCCGGGAATTTAGCTGGGACAAAGTGGCAGATCGCTTTGAGAATACAATGAAAGAATTGATTGGTGACACAGTTGTGTGATCTGCATCATGTTTCGGTAATTATACCTGCTTATAATGCTCTTGAGCTACTCAAGCGAACGGTAAAATCGCTTGAAGAGCAGATTCCTGATACTACCGGACTTGAGGTGGTTGTGGTTGATGATGCTTCGACCGATGGCACAGCGTTATGGCTGAATAGCTATAGTGGAAGGTTAGATCTGATTACCGTCAGTAATAGGCTTAATCTTGGAAGGGCGGCAACTCGTAATATCGGGACACATGCTTCAAAAGGTGAATTGCTAATCTTTATTGATGGTGATATGAAGTTTGGCAAAGAATTTATCCAGAGACACGTGAATTCGCATGAAACTGAAAATAGTGTAGTTATTGGGAGCGTAGTACATCATAGCTCACTTGGTAACAAGGCATATAGTCGTTACCTCAGGAAACGCGGCCTGTTCAAATTAGATTCAGGAAAGCAGGTGAGTGGCAGATATTTTTTAAGCGGGAATTCATCTCTGACAAGAAAACTGTTTGACGATGTTGGCGGATTTGACGAATCCATTCCCTACGGTGAGGATATTGATTTTGGGATGCGATTGGTCAACGCCGGGGCAACATTTATCTATAATCAGGCTCTAACGGTGACACATCTGCATTCCAGGAGCTTGAAAGATAATCTGAAACTTATGCGGGAATTTGGCAGAAAAAGTTTACCTGTTCTGATTAAAAAGCATCCCGAGCTATTGGAAGAGTTCAAACTGAATTGGTTAAACCGGAATTATTTTACAAGAATTGTAAAACGTACTCTTCTAATACGACCGATCTACGGTTTGCTGTATGCTTTCGCATATATTTTCAGTAATCTTGCTGTTCCGGCGTTCATATACAAATATTTACTTTTTTACTCTTATTACAACGGCTACAAAGCATCAACAGAGGCATAATGGCGGTTAGATTAGACGGCAAAAAATTGTCCGCTCAGATCCGGGCGGGGTTGAAAGACAGATTAAGAGAAGAACTTGCAAAAGGTGGAGCCACTCCTTCATTGACCGCTATGCAGGTCGGCGATGATCTTCCCTCAACGGTTTACATCCGAGCCAAGCAGAAAGCTTGTGAAGAGATAGGGTTTGGATTCAGGCATCTGCGTCTTCCGGTCGAGACCACCATGGAAGAGCTGCATGAGGCTGTGTCTGAAGTAAATGACGACCCAAATGTTCACGGGCTGCTAGTTCAAAGCCCCATGCCCGAACACTTAGATGAGATTGCCGTTCAGCAGATGGTTTCGCCGGAAAAAGATGTTGACTGCTTCCATCCTGAGAATATCGGCTTGCTGTATATCGGCAGACCAAGATTTCAACCGTGTACCGCTGCTGCAGTAGTTGAGATGTTGATGCATTACGGATTTGATCCTTCAGGGAAAAGAGTTGTAATTATCGGCAGATCTGTGATCGTTGGCAGACCCCTTGCCGTAATGATGGGACTGAAGTCACGAGGTGGAAACGCCACCGTGACCTTATGTCACTCCCGGACTCCTGATTTGGCGTCAGTGTGCAGGCAGGCTGACATAGTCATTCCTGCAGTTGGAGTTGCTGAGTTGGTTAAAGGCGATTGGGTAAAAGAAGGGGTTGTAGTGGTTGACGTCGGTATTAACCGTGTTCCGGATAAGTCCAAAAAACGCGGGTATCGTCTGGCTGGTGATGTTGATTTTATCTCCGTCGAGCCGAAAGCGGCTGCTATTGCTCCCGTTCCCGGTGGAGTTGGACCTATGACGGTCGCAATTTTGATGAGCAACCTAATGAGGGCAGCCGGATACAAGCTGTAGGTTTGTCAATTAGCCCTAAAAGCTGTTATGGTCATCAATGTATCAATACAGCAAGAAAAAGTATTGCCAACGGTGACTATTTGAAGTATATTTAAAGTTGGAAAAAAAAGATCAGGTACAATCATGAATTATCAAAATAAATTCATCAGTGCACTCATTTTTCTGCTGAGCTTAAGCCTTATCGGGTGTGGTGGCAAAACCGGAATAAGCACTAAACCCGATGAACAATCAACTGAATCAATGCCGACAGTGATTGAAACTGTTGAAGCTGCTGAAGACGATGAGTTTGTCGAGCCTGATATTGCTATGGGGACTCTGCTGTCCACCGTTGCTGATCCGGTCCAGCTAACTTCCGGAAGCTTTGACAACGGCATTGGTGCATTTCATCCGGATGGAAAATCCATCGTCTTTCAGTCACTGCGTAACGGGCATTGGCAGATTTACTCCATGTCACTGATGTCAGAAGAGGACACCGGCACGACTGTCACTGAGACAGTGCTGTTTCAAAGCGGTTCCAACGATGAAAATCCTGTTTGGACGAAGGATGGCAGCAAACTGCTGTTTGTGTCGGACCGTGACCGCAAAAGCATGGATGATGGTGAATGGCAGCGCGATGTATATCTGTATGATCCATCATCAATTGATAATCCGGTCATAAGATTGACCGATGATCCTACTGATGACTGGTATCCTGTCCCTTATGATGACGAGAGCTTTCTCTTTCTGTCTGAAAGAGATTCCGATAGCGGCTTACCAGTTCATGCGCGAAAGAATTCACTGTATAAGGGATTTTATGACGGTAGTCAGCCCGTTCAGGTTGCCGGACCGGATATAGATCCAAGTTCCCCTGTTGGGATTATTGACGGTGATTTGTTGTTCAGGAATCAAGAGGGAAGGTTGGTCTCATTCTCGCTGTATCAGGGAGAAGTGGATGCAGACAGAGGCAGAGCGATCACTAAGTCTGATCTAAGGTGTGGTGGCGGCACTGTAAGCAGTATGAACAATTGGCTCGCTTTCAACGCTCGCAACGATGATGATTTGCTGTATAAGCTTTATCTACTCGACATTAGCCCTCATTCGGCGAGCGATTCACTAACTACAAATATGATGCAAAAAATCGAGACTTTAAATAGTGAGATAAGATATCCACAGTTTTCACCTGATGGGTCTTGGTTAATGTTTACCTCTGAAGTGGATGGGAATTTTCAGCTATTTCGTTTGCCGCTCAATCGGCAATAGATAGCCCAAATAACAAATTGCAATTTTTCGTCGCGGTTGAGACAACCACGATATAGTAACTTTTTCTATAAAAACATTCATTTCTAAGTCATTACTACGTGTTACTGACTTGTTTTTGCAGTCTGACTTGATTTATGTACGATCATTTTCTATATTCAAGCGTGAGATGGTAGTTCCATTGGGGCAGATTAACTTATTTGAGGAGGCAAGCCGGCAACTATAGAGCTGGCACTTGGAACAGGATGGTCATCCTTGTACTAATTATAATATCTTTCTGCTGTTTTGGTGCTTGGGAATATTGGGTTCACCAGAAACAATTGTCTCAAATACCTATTCGAATTCATGTCAACGGTTCCCGGGGCAAGTCGTCAGTCACCAGATTGATAGCTGCCGGGTTACGAGCCGGAGGCATTCCTACAATTGCCAAAGTGACCGGCACACTCCCTAGAATAGTTGATTTGGATGGCAGCGAGATAGCCATTCATCGCCATCAATCTGCAAACATCATTGAGCAGACCAAGCTCCTCAGGTTTATCGGGAAACGAAATCCCGAAGCGATTGTCATCGAATGTATGGCTGTGCTTCCTGAATATCAGTGGATTTGTGAACGACAGATGATTCGGTCAACAATCGGAATCATCACCAATTCTCGTCTGGATCACACTAATGAAATGGGTAAATTCAGGGAGCAGATTGCGCTGTCATTGTCTAATACTTGTCCTAATAATGGTCTTCTTTACACGTCCGAAAAAACCCATCTGCCAACTATCAGAAAAGTTGCGAAAAAATGGAACACTAAGGTTGAACGTGTTGGCGGCAAAGGCAATGTATCTGCTGAGGAGATGAAGAAGTTCAGCTATATCGAGCATCCGGCGAACGTTGGACTATCTTTGGCAGTCTGTAAGCAGCTCAAGGTTGACAGGGAAGTCGCACTTCAAGGGATGTATGATGTTGTTCCTGACACCGGTGCATTGCGGTTGGCAAGATGCTTTAAGGACAGTAAGGAAATTGTGTTTGTGAATGCTTTGGCAGCTAATGATCCAGAATCATCACTCTTTATTGCGAAGGATATTACCGAGCGTTATTCTCCGTTAGGCACTGAAATACTTATGCTGAATTCACGTGCGGATAGGCAGGATAGATCTGTTCAATTGATAGAAATGGCGTCAACAATGTTAAATTTTGATTATTTGGTGTTGACAGGTGAACAAGTACAAAAGTTTTACGGTTTTGCCATACGTCATAAGATTCCGAAGTCAAAGATTATTAGTCTCGGGCATGTACGACCTGAGAAAGCATACGAGGAATTATTTAAATTGGTTGACAAGAAAGGAACGGTACTTGGAATAGGTAACATGGGATTTGGGGGGATTGATATATTCCGGTATTTCTATAGCAACAGGAGAATAGACGATTGATCATCGAGATAGCGATAGGTCTTGGAGTCGCTTTTAGTTTGATCTTCCACGAGGTATTTGGTCTGGCAGCGGGAGGAATCGTTGTACCCGGATATATTGCTCTGAATTTCCATGACCCATATAAACTGGCAGGTACGTTAATCGTAGCACTCGTCGTGTGGGTAGTTATTCGGATAATAGGCAATTTTGTGTTTGTGTACGGTCGTCGTCGAATGGTGCTGGCTGTGCTGCTTGGGTTTGTTTTTGGATACATGTCGAGGCAACTGTTTACGGTTGGAGTTGCCAGTGAAGTCGGGCTTGAGGCAATTGGGTACATTATTCCCGGTCTTATCGCCAACTGGATGGAGCGCCAGGGGGTTTACAAAACGATTATGACTGTTCTGATTGCGGGGGCTATGGTTCGATTGATGATAGTTATTGTCACAGGGGGGCAGTTGATTCCCAATGTATAGACCTACAATAAAATCAAATCTGTGGCTGGGATTAATGGCACTTGTTTTCATCGGTCTGTACTACTGGTCTGAAAACAGCCTAATTAGGGTGCGTCCCAACGACTATTCTGTTCGCATCAAGGCAGCCGAATACATGAAAGATGGGCTTGAAACACTTATCCGTCACCGTTTTCCAGAAATAGATCAAGCCGGTCAGATTGCTGATTCCATGCTGATTTATCACACGATGCTTGGCGATAAAGACAGTCCGATCACGACTGATGAAGGGCGCATAGACGATAAGATAACGGTTCTGAATCCCAATTTTGCCGCTGCTGTCGTTGACATGTTCAGCGAGGCAGGACTTAAGAAGGGTGATACCGCTGCAGTTTTAGTTACCGGAGCTATGCCCGGCGCAAACATTGCAGTATTTGCAGCAGCTAAAGCGATGGGGTTGGATCTTGTCGTGACCACTTCCGTAGGTTCTTCCTGGTGGGGAGCAAATTCGCCCGGTTTCACCTGGCTCGATATGGAAAGGGTGTTGAAGGAAGATGGAGTGTTTTCTTACAGTTCAGCGGGTGCATCTGCCGGTGGCAGTGATGACAACGGTGGGATACGGTTATCTGAAGTGGGACGAGAGCTTATAGCGGAGGCAATTGACCGGAACGGTGTGACAGTCATCTCTGAAGGCAGTTTGTCGGAGAACATTGTGGCGCGGAAGACTATTTACGAGCGATACAAACCTCTTGATCAATATGATGCTGTAGTGAATGTAGGTGGCGGAATTGCAGCAATCGGTCATGGTATGAATGATAAATGGATATCGAGTGGCGTCCATAAGCGGCTTCCATTAATAAACTATCCCAATCGAGGTGTTGTACACCTGTTTTCTGATAGCGGAGTTCCGATTGTATTCATCGCTGACGCAATTGAAATAGCTGAAAGATATAAATTGCCGATTGCGCATCTGCAATTGCCTGCAATCGGGATTGGGAAGTTATATGAGCATCTGCAGTACGATCCTTCAATTGCCTGGATTAGCTTGATTTTGATGTTTGTGATTCTTGGATTGGTCAAGTATTTTGATATAAAAAGGTACAAATGGCGCGAAGAGAAATTCAAACAGGATGCAATAGACTAAGGCTTCCTATGCGCAAACAACTAAGAAAAGTTTCTCTTGTGATCTGTGCGATAGCACTTTTAGCCATGGTTTCCATTGACTCTGCTTATAGTGAAGATTGGGAAAGCGTTAAAACTGTAAACGGAAAGAAGAACAGTCTTAAGATCAACAAGAAAACTCGCGCCTATTGGAAGTTAAGAGAGAACAGAGCGACTACGGTCGTGGTCATTGGTCCTGCTAAGCTAAAAGTCATTAGCAGGGCGACAATACCGGATGGAAAGAAAGAGGTTGTTTACGGCTTCATTAGTAAAGAGGATGGGAAGAATCGAACCCTCATCGGTCGTGGGACTTCGTTGAGCAAAGGTGTTGTCAATCCAAAGAACAAATCCGATAGGCTGGGGGAGAGCCGTTCTATCTTATATGATGTGCCTGATGGAGAGCATACTTACAAGTTTACGTTACCGGATGATCAAATTAGCGATGTCTATGTAAGGTTTTTCATAACGGCTGTTAAACCGAAGAATGTGCCTTATATCGCATACCTGCCTCAGAAGTACCACGAAGAAGCCCGGATCACGGTTAACGAGCGTGAATACATATACTATAAAGTGATCAAAGACAAACAGGTGGAGCTTGATGTAATCGGTCCCACTCAAATTAAGGGAATTTCACGTCTTGAGTACGACAATACAATGCACGGAGAAAAAACTTACAGGGTCCAGATTATAAATGATGGGAGAATAATAGCCACAGAACCGTTCACGAGCAATATCTCTGCTACCGCATCATTTGTTGAGACAGTTGACAGGAAAATTGGGAAAGGTGATGTATTCTACATTGATGTCCCAAAAGGACGGTACAAATATTTTGTCACAACTCCTGATAACAGGTCGGTTATATATCTGAGGTTTTACATTCCGCAAGATGACTTAGGCAATCTTATGCCGACTGACGGTAATTCACCAAACAACTTTACAAACTTTGTCAGAGGCATAGTTGAATGAAATTTTCGGTTTTAATGCTGATCCTCTGTTTCTTCATTTCCGGTCTTAATACTATAAATGCTGCCAACGATCTGCTGTCGGTTACCTTCACTTTCAAAAGCAGTTATGACAACAATATTCTCACATATTCAGATCGGGACAGAGAACGATTTGAAAACGGCACAGAACTGCATGTATCGCCTACCAGCACATTAGATGACATTCGCAACGACTTCAAACTTTCATTAGACAGTAAATTCAAGTTAACCTCCAAGCACTACACACGACTATATGTCGTCACCAATTTTGCCGGATACTTAGCTAACTCCATTAAGAACTTCGGTTGGATTAGTATGACCGCCCGTCAAGATGTTTTTAATAAATTCAGACTGTCCGGAAATTATTTCTACGAACCAAGATATTTCATTCGTGATTACAATGATGTGAACAGTGGAACACGACAGCATTGCGAGTTTGCTCAATCTCAGTGGAAAGGTGAACTGCGTTATCGCCCGACCAAATCCTGGGAATTTACGGGAATAGGTCGTTTCAAGCGGTACGCATACAATGAGTACTTCACGGAGTATGACAGCGATTTTCAGCAATTTGGTTTGGGGGTGGTTCACAGATTGGGGAATATGAAGTTTACCGGTGGGTATCATCTTACAGTTAACGACAACATAGGTTTCGATGAATCTGAGTTATTAACGTTTTATGATGAGGATAATGAGAGTGGAAATGGTGATTATGAGCAGGATGAGTATGAGATTGGACTCCGTTATCGCTTCAAAATGGTGAACAGAACCACCGACTTTACTGCGTCTGCTGTGCTTGCTGACAGGTATTATTCGACCGATCAATCTCCTGAGAGTGATCCGATTCATCATGGTAGGAGGGATGTGTATCTGACAACTGAAGTGGGACTGGATCACAGGCTTACCAACTTGATAGGATTGGCGATTGGGTTTCAGCACAAGAGCAGGCGATCTCGCGCTTCAGACGATATTGTTGGACGAGTGAAAAACTATGACAGATGGCTGGGTTATTTTGAAGCAAGTTATGAGTTGTGGTAGTGCAAAACCGCCGATGTGAGTTGTGTATTGGGCAGCTTTTTTGTACCTTTTGAATTCGGTTATTGGGGCCCATAGCTCAGTTGGTTAGAGCAACGGACTCATAATCCGTCGGTCCTAGGTTCGAGTCCTAGTGGGCCCACTAATTCAGAGATCCAAATAGATTATGATGCCAGAAAAATCAAAAATCATCGTAAACAAATTTAGCGGCATTCGAACCTTATTGGCGAGTGCTGTTGTTAAATTAGAGTGGGTGTCAGGATTATTCCGACACCCTTTTGTATATATTAAGGACAGACGGAGGGAAAATTGCTTGATGATCTTGCTTTACTCATCCGACTTCAGAAAATAGACGATCAACTAACTGATATTGAGATTGATAAAGGCGATCTGCCTGCACAGTTGAAGAGTATCGGTGGTGATCTTGAGAATGCCAGAGAAAAACTGCTGCAGATCAATCAGGAATCGGAGAGTGTAGAGGTTCAGAAGACACAACAACAGCGGAAAATAGTGGAAGCCGAAGAGAGGTTAAAGAAATCACAGAGTGTCTTATACAACGTAAAAACCACGCGTGAATATGATGCTATTTCTTCCGAGATGGACCAAGCCAAAAGTCAGATAAACGAGTGCAGGCAACAACTGACTGAATTAGCAAAAAAAGAAGAGAAGCTGAAGGGAACTCAGCAGGAATGGGAAGATAACATATTCGATACTGAATCAGAGTTTGAAGACAAAAACAGTGAGATGGATGAGCGCTTAAGCCGCAGTCAGGATGAAGAAATCAATCTGACCAGGCAGAGAGAAGAAATAGTGGTTGAACTAAAAAAACCAATTCTAAACCACTATGATAGAATTCGCAAGATTAGAGATGGGGTTGGTGTTGCTGCAGTGGATGGATCAGCCTGCGGATATTGTTTCTCTATCGTACCGCCACAGAGAGTAGCTGAGGTGAAAAAGATGAAAGATTTTATCTTGTGCGAAGTATGTGGCTGTATCCTTGTTGATGATGAAACCTTAGCCTGATCTTCACAGATTACTCCTTTGTGCACAGCCAAATGAGTTTATTAGCTTCAAAATTGAGTCTCGGCTTTTATTTTAGGAGTTAGCCGAGCAGTCGCGTCCCGAACTATCGGGATGAGGAAAGTCCGAACTCCACAGGACAGAGTGCTCTAACGAGACGCCGTAAGGTGATGGAAAGCGCCACAGAAAACATACCGTCCTATGACATGGGTGAAAAGGTGACTTTGTCACCACGTTCGTTGTGAAACGAATGATTGGCAAGCCCCACTCGGAGCGATACCACGCAGCGAGGAATCCTTTGGGAGTGAAATAGTCCGTTTCATTTGACTCGCGGGTAGGTAGCAAGCCAGCTTAATAAAGCTGCAAGATAGATGACTGCATAGAACAGAATTCGGCTTACCGGCTAACTCCTTACTTAGAACAATAATAACATTTCAATAAATATGCGGTCAAAGTGGGAATTTTATCGCCCTTATGAACCACAAGCGATAAATAAAATAATAAATCAATTCAAGATTCCTCGTCCGGTAGCACGCGTACTCTACAATCGTGGTTTAACTGAGAGGGATGACATCATCAGCTTTGTTAAGCCGACTACCGAATCTCTCTGTGATCCATTTCTTATGAAGGACATGGATCTCGCTGTGTCCCGAATAATTACTGCACTACGAGAACGCGAAACGATTTTAATACACGGTGATTATGATGTGGACGGAATTACCTCAGTATCACTATTATACTTATTTCTGAAAGATCTCGGAGGTGATGTAACATTCTACATTCCTGACCGTGTATCCGAAGGATATGGTCTGTCAAAAGGCGGCGTAGAAGAAGCGGACAACAGAAACTGCAACCTGATTATTTCGGTTGACTGTGGTGTTACATCCGTTGAGGAAGTCCTGTATGCAAAGAAATACGGGATTGATATTATTGTTTCCGATCACCACGAACCTGGTGAAGCTCTACCAGAAGCAGTGGCTGTAGTGGATCCGAAAAGAAAGGACTGTGACTACCCCTTCAAAGATCTCGCCGGAGTCGGTGTAGCATACAAGATTTGCCAGGGTGTTTCCGAAAAACTTGGTCTTGATCCGAATTTTAGCGAGAAATATCTCGATTTGGTCGCCATAGGTACTTCGGCTGACATTGTTCCATTGATCGGTGAAAACCGGATATTTGCCAAGGTCGGATTGGAAAAGCTGAATGAAGCTAACCTTGAGGGTATTGTCGCTTTGGCAGAGATCGCCGGTTTGGAATTTGGCAATATTGAGGTGGGGCACATTATATACGGGCTCGCTCCACGCATAAATGCAGTTGGAAGATTGGGGCATGCCTCTCCGGCGGTCGAGATGCTAATTACAAGAAATCAATATCTGGCGACCAAATTAGCACAAAAGCTTGAACAGACAAATCGGGAACGGAAGGAGATTGACACCCGGACATTACAGGAGGCTCTGGACAAGATTAACCTTGAGTATGATAGCTCTCGTGATTCAGCAATAGTAATTGCCGGAAAAGGCTGGCATCCGGGCGTAATCGGGATCGTGGCTTCACGAATCATCGAGAGATATTATCGCCCGACCGTTATGATTTCTGTGGAGAATGGAATTGGAAAGGGATCGGCTCGCAGCATTCCGGGTTTCGACATTCATTCAGCACTGAAAGGTTGTTCGGAGTACTTGGCAAAATTCGGAGGGCACAAGTATGCTGCAGGACTGACCATTGAAGAGAAAAATATCCCGAAATTCAAAGAGTGTTTCAATCATATTGCGAAAGACGTACTCACTAAGGATGATATAGTACCAAAGATAAAAATAGACGATGAGCTGGAGCTGAATCAGATTGATCAGACTTTAGTAGATAAACTGAATAAGCTCAGACCGTTCGGACCTGCGAATAGCCGCCCTCTGTTTGTGTCACAGGGTGTGAATATAATAGGTGAGCCGAGGATTGTAGGTCGCGATCACCTGAAATTCCGTGCGGGGCAGAACGGGTCTGTTATAGATGCTATTGCATTTGGAATGGGGTCAGATCTACCGCTGCTGAAGTCAAATAACCTCATTGATCTGGTTTACTATATTGATGAGAATCACTGGAATAATCGTACAAATATTCAATTGAAAATAAAAGATTTACACTAATTATAACAGGATAACCACCAAGGCACCAAGACACAAAGAAGAAAAATGATAACTCTTTGCTGTAAAGCCGCCGTTATCTGTAGAACTTGGTGCCTGGTGGTAAAATTATTTAACGAAGGAGAACTTATGCCTGATGTAGGAATTGTAGGCTATGGGTGTTACTTACCTCGTTATCGGATCAAATTGGAATCCATAGCTAAGGTTTGGGGCGCTGATGCTGAAAGCTACAAAAAGGGACTAATGCTTTATGAAAAATCAATCCCCGGATTAGATCAAGATACCATTACGCTGTCGGTTGAAGCGGCGAGATACGCTTTGAAACGTGCCGGCATTAAAGGTTCTCAGATCCAAGCGACTTATGTCGGATCGGAATCACATCCGTATGCCGTCAAACCGACCGGGACGATTCTTTCAGAAGCAATTGGAGCTACCCCCGAATGTCATACCGCTGACTTGGAATTTGCCTGTAAAGCAGGTACAGAATCAATGTACATTGCGTATGCTCAAGTCAAAGCAGGATTAATCGAATATGGTCTTGGAATCGGCGCGGATACGTCTCAAGGTGCGCCCGGTGATGCGTTGGAGTATTCGGCATCCGCTGGAGCTGCTGCGTTTGTGATGGGCAAAGACAAGGTCATTGCAACTATTGATGAGACGTATGCGTACATGACCGATACACCGGACTTCTGGCGACGTGAGTATCAGTTCTATCCGCAACATGGTGGACGTTATACCGGTGAACCGGCATATTTCAAACATACACTCGGTGCCGCTAACGGTATTATGAAAAAAACCGGAATGACAGCGGAAGATTTTGATTATGCAGTATTTCATCAACCAAATGGCAAGTTCCCGTTGTTGGCAGCGAAGCGACTTGGTTTCCCAAATGAGAAGGTTGAGACCGGATGGTTGACACCTTGGTTGGGTAATACTTATTCGGGAGCATCTCCGATTGGGTTGACTGCTATTTTGGATATTGCTAAGCCAGGCAATAAGATACTGTTGGTATCATTTGGTTCGGGAGCCGGTTCGGATGCATTTGTGTTCACAGTAACGGATGAGATTGAGAACGTCCGTGATAAAGCACCGTTCACCCGTCCTCAATTAGATGAGAATAAGATATACTTGGAATACGGTCAGTATGCCAAGTTCCGCGGTAAAATTAAACGGAAGCCATAGAGCTAAGGAGATAATAAATGAGAGAAGTAGCTGTAATTGGCGTCGGTTTGCAGAAGTGGGGGGAGTTGTGGGAAAAATCGTTACGTCAAATTTATGTTGAAGCCGCTATGAATGCTATCAAAGATGCAGGAGTTGATAAAATTGACTCTATGTACATCGGTAGCATGTCAGGCGGATTGTTTGCCGCTCAGGAGCATCTCGCTTCTATGATGGCGGATTATTTGGGAGTGTTACCTGTTGCGGCAGCGAGAGTTGAATCAGCGTGTGCATCGGGTGGACTCGCTATGAAGATGGGTTGGATGGAAGTTGCATCCGGTCTGTCTGATATTGTGTTGGTCAGTGGAGTTGAGAAAATGACCGACGTTGACGGTGATGAAGCGACTTTTGCACTGTCAACCGCCGCTGATACCGAGTATGAAGGGTATCAAGGCGTTACATTCCCTGGTCTGTATGCGATGATGGCGCGTGCTCATATGGAGAAATATGGAACGACCATTGAGCAGTTGTCTCATGTTTCGGTTAAGAATCATGCGAACGCAGTGCATAATCCGGATGCTCAATATCCATTTGAAGTAACTCTGGATGCGGTGTTGAATTCGACGCCTGTAGCGGATCCATTGAGGTTGTTCCACTGTTCACCTCTTACTGATGGTGCTGCTGCGGTAATTCTGTGTCCATTGGATATGGCGAAAAGCATTAGCAATCGTCCTCCAGTAGTTGTCACTGGAATGGGACATGCTACAGACACAATAGCATTGCACTCACGCAATGACTTCACCTGCATCAAATCCGCTGAGATCGCTGCTAAACAGGCGTATGCCATGGCTGGTGTTGGACCTAAAGACATCGATTTCGCTGAAGTTCACGACTGTTTCTCAATCGCTGAAGTAATGGTCACAGAGGCGTTAGGCTTCTTTGAAGCTGGAGATGGTGGTGCTGCTGCCGAGCGTGGTGATACCGCTCGCGACGGTTCTAAACCGATCAACACTTCTGGTGGATTGAAGGCAAAAGGTCATCCTGTCGGAGCAACCGGTGTTGCTCAGATCATCGAAGTATCTCGTCAATTATGGGGAGAGGCTGGTGGTCGTCAGCTGGAAAATCCGAAACGAGGCTTAGCTCAGAATATGGGTGGTAGTGGTGGAAGTTCATTAGTTCATATCTTGGAGGTACGATCATGAAAATCCGTTCACCTCGTTACTGGCGGGAAACCCCGCAACGCTACCGTTTAGAAGCGGCAAAGACCGAATCCGGTAAGATATATTTCCCTCCGCGTGAAACTTATCCAGGTGGCGAATCTGCTGAACCGCATACACTCGCTGATACGGGCAAAGTGTTGACCTACACAGTTATCAATGTCGGTCCTGGCGAATATGCCGATGAAGCTCCGTATGCTCTCGGTATTATTGAGCTTGCTGATGGAGCTCGTATTACAGCTCAGATTGCTGATGTTGATCCGACAGAAGTCAAGACCGGTATGGATGTCAAAGTTGAATTCCGTAAGCTCCGTGAAGAAGGAGATGAAGGACTGCTTTGCTATGGGTATAAGGTTGTGCCTGTGTGGTAAGTGAATTGTTGGGTGGCACGGGTGGAAACGCCCGTGCTGTGTATTTAGGAAAATGAATCTTGTATTCGTTAAAATCATATCGTAGTCGTTAAACTGAACTATATAGGAGGATCCGATGCAACGAATGTCACTATTTCCTTTTATTGGACTGATTGTTCTTCTTCTATTCAGTCACGAGGCACATTGTTCGAAAGAATATCAGAAACATGGATTTAAAATTACTATTCCAGATGGTTGGGTTGAGATTCCAAGTG
Source organism: uncultured bacterium (assembly GCA_964627035.1). GTDB lineage: Bacteria > Electryoneota > AABM5-125-24 > Hatepunaeales > Hatepunaeaceae > CAZVKN01. Next base: position 46,538 of record CAZVKN010000021.1, read on the forward strand.
AGGTAGTTGAAGTGAAAATGAGCTCGTCATCGAAACAAGCTGGTATTTCTGAAATTCCACAATATGACTATGGATTTCAGCTTATTGGTAAGGACAATTGGTTTGAGTATCCCTATGTTCTTGTACACGCAAATAGAACTAATCAATTAAATGAAGATGGATTAAAGGAGTTCGCGAAATTAAATAAGAAGAAACTTGAAACCACATCAAGAGATGGTCTTGAATCAATTATTTCCGATGTGGAAATAGGAAGTAGGTACTACGATGAGAATCTGAAAATGATGTGGATGCAATCAGAATATAATATTCCGGGATTTGGTAAAATTTCTTCGATTATATGTATAAAGTTGACTGATTGGGGTGTAATTCGAGTAAACTGCTATTCGGTTGACAGTGTGTTTTTGTCTTACTTAGAAGCATTTCAATCAATCATTACATCAATTCGTCCTAATTAGTGTGGATTGCATCAGGGAAGTTTGCTGATATGATAGTATTCACATATTAGGAGAATAGACGTGATTTGTAGTAACTGCGGAAAGGACAGTGCACAACGGAGAAACATGACTCGCACCTACGGTAAAGGTGATGACCTTCTTATTATAGAGGATGTTCCGGTGATGCAGTGCAAGAGTTGCGGTGAGTCATATATGACTATCGAAACCGTTCGTGAGTTGGAACAGTTGAAGAAGCAAGGGCAAATGAGAGCTGCCAAACGTGAAGTTGGTGTAGTGAGCTTTGCATAATTTATCGTCCAGCAATCAGAATTCATTTAAGTTTAATAAATATATATCACATTGAACCGAATAGAATCAAAAATAGACACTCGCTCGGAAGACTTCAAAGCTAACCAGCAATCTATGGAAGGCTTGGTTGGTCAGTTAAGTGAGCGATTGAATCTAATCAAAAAAGGTGGTCCTCCGCAACATGTGGAGCGTCATAAAAAACGTGGCAAACTGACCGCTCGTGAACGTATTGAAGGGCTATTTGATCCTGATACACCGTTCTTAGAATTGAGCCCGCTCGCGGCATGGGATTTGTACAAGAATGAGGCACCATCAGCTGGAGTCGTTACCGGAGTCGGCGTTGTCCACGGTCGCGAAGTGATGGTCGTGGCGAACGATGCTACCGTAAAAGGTGGCACCTACTTCCCGATGACTATCGCCAAACATATCCGCGCGCAAGAGATCGCACTGGAGAATAATCTTCCATGTGTGTATCTCGTAGACTCAGGTGGTGTTTTCCTGCCTTTGCAGGATGGCGTATTCCCCGACAAAGAGCACTTCGGACGCATCTTCTACAATCAAGCAAAGCTGTCCGCTGCCGGAATCCCGCAACTGTCAGCAGTTATGGGGTCGTGTACGGCTGGTGGTGCATACGTTCCGGCTATGTCTGATGAGACCGTTATTGTTAAAGAGCAGGGTACGATCTTCATCGGAGGTCCTCCTCTTGTCAAAGCTGCGACAGGTGCTGAAGTCACACCCGAAGAGTTAGGAGGCGCTGACGTTCACTGCCGGATATCGGGGGTTAGTGACTATTACGCTCAAAATGATTCACATGCCCTCCAGATACTCCGCAATATCATTGAGAACCTGAACCGCCCTAACAAGTTTGAGTTAGCTCGTTCGATTCCTGAAGATCCATTCTATGATCCAAAGGAGTTATACGGTGTCATTCCTAATGATCACAAAAGGATGTACGACATTCGTGAAGTCATTGCTCGTCTCGTAGATGGCAGTCGTTTCAGCGAATTCAAGGAACTCCATGCTACAACCTTAGTCACTGGATTTGCCAAGATCATGGGTTATCCGATTGGTATCGTGGCTAACAACGGCGTACTGTTCGGAGAGTCTGGACGTAAAGGTGCTCACTTCGTCGAATTGTGCTCAATGCGCAAAATTCCGTTACTATTTCTGCAAAACATCACTGGATTCATCGTGGGTAAAGAGTACGAACACGGAGGAATCGCTCGCGATGGTGCTAAGATGGTTCATGCGGTGGCGAATGCGCAGGTTCCACGCTTTACGCTGGTCGTAGGTGGATCACACGGCGCTGGTAATTATGCAATGTGTGGTCGCGGGTATCTTCCACGGATGATGTGGATGTGGCCCAACTCGCGAATCTCAGTCATGGGTGGGGAACAAGCTGCTAACGTCCTACTACAAGTTAAAATGGAGCAGATGGCTAAGAAAGGTCTTGAACCGATGACACCTGATCAACAAGCGGAGTTCAAACGTCCGACACTGGAAAAATACGAGACTGAAGGTAGTCCATACTACGCAACAGCTCGTCTGTGGGATGAAGGGATTATTGATCCGTTGGATACTCGCACAGTGCTCGGATTGGCGATTGCGACATCATTGAATCAACCGATTCCTGAATACAAGATGGGCATATTCAGGATGTAGGTTACCGATTGTGTCTGTCATCCCGTACTTGACAGTCTGTCCGAGAATGTTTTTCAGTATAGATTTTCATAAACCGGATCA
>CAZVKN010000022.1:0-47905 GCA_964627035.1 uncultured bacterium
GAAAATCTATACTGAAAAACATTCTCGGACAGACTGCTTGATCCAGAATCCAGTGTTTTCAATACAATTTTCTGGATTCCGTATCAAGTACGGAATGACAAGATAGTTACTTTTACCTATAATCCCGCATAAATTGACCGATCTGCTCATAAGCGTTGGTCAGCACATCCTCAGGAGGTAAAAACACCAAACGGAAATGTTTAGTTCCCTGAACTTGTCCGAATCCGCTCCCCGGTACAACTACCACTCCGGTAGCTTCAATCAATTTCTTGACAAATGTATCATCCGAACCGTCAATCTCTAACTTCGGAAATGCGTAAAATGCTCCACCCGGTTTGACACACGTGATACCATCAATATCATTCAGCATATTGACCGAAATGTCGCGCCTTTTTTGAAGACGATTGATCATATCATCAATGTGAGATTGGTCTCCTTCCAGTGCTGGTTTCACGCAGTATTGAATCGGATGGTTGGCGCACAGTCGCGCTCGTAATATCTTGTTGATAGCCTCAAGATAATCGGTTAACACTGCACCATCACCGCTAACTATCCCCCACCCTATACGCAATCCAGGTCCAAGGTAATTCTTGGATATTCCGTTAAAGGTGATAATCGGTGCATTCTTATCCAACGACGCAATAGAAACATGATCACCACCGTCAAACAGCAGTTTATCGTATATTTCATCGGCAAATATGACAATGCCATGCTCACGAGCAAGTTTCAGCACACCTTTTAGCAGTTCACGTGAACAGTTAGATCCGGTTGGGTTGTTCGGATTGATTAGAACTATTGCCTTGGTTCTATCATTGATTTTGGAAGCGATGTCGTCCAGATCCGGTTGCCATTCGTCAGATTCGTCCAAGTAGTACGGATTTTCCTCAACACCCAATTTGCTCAGTACTGCCGTGTACAATGGATATCCGGGGCTTGGTGTGAGGATGTTATCACCTTCATTGGCGAGGGCGGTCAGGCATATCTCGATAGCTTCACTCGCTCCGGTAGTTATGAAGATGTCTTGGATGTTGTCAATACCTTTCCGGCGAGCTTCCCGCTCCACAGCGTCAACGGCTTCAGGAATGCCCGACGACGGCGCATAACCGTTCTGATTGTCCAACAACGCTTTGTGAATGGCATCAATCAAGTGAGGCGGTGTTACAAAATCGTATGCGTTCGGATCACCGATGTTGAGCCACATCATGCGTTTGCCTTGATCGGCGACCTTCTTGGCTAATACTACTATGTCGCGAACCGCATACGTGATGTTGTCGGTTCGTTTGGCGGGGGTAATGGTTGTGGTCATATTGTTGCTCTTGTGTGATAACGTAGCCCGGCTTCTCCGAAGCCGGGTTTCCTTGCCAAATTAACGATATTGAGACCCCGGTTTCAGAGAAACCGGGCTACGTGGCTCGTTAGTGTCCGTGTGTGGTAATATAGCCCGGCTTCTCCGAAGCCAGGATTCCTTGCCAAATTAACGATATTGAGACCCCGGTTTCAGAGAAACCGGGCTACGTGGCTCTCCGGTCATTTCAATGTCAATGTCGGAAGCCCAACCTTCTGAATATCTTCCGTTCTCAACAAATGACTTGAAACTCGAATATGGGTAATCTATCGGATTACTAACATAATTATGTTTCACAGGGTTGAAATGTATATAATCGCAATGGGTTATCAAATCCTCATCGTTCCTTATCATATGTTCCCAAAATCTTTTCTGCCATACCGTTTTGTAGTGATCCTTATACATCCAATTCACACGTCTTTTGAACGAGTGCATCAATTTTGAAAAATTACGAGTGCCTTGTCTCAATATAATATGGCTGTGATCTTGAAGGAATACCCAAGCGTACAACTCTGCATCGGACTCCTTAACCGTTCTATCCCACGCAATCCACTGTTTCACGAAATCATCCCTCGTAACAAAGATTGGTAGCCTATCCCGTGTTGCGTAGGTTATGAAATAGAGAGCATTCGGATTGTCAACATATGCACGCCTGTATCTTACCATATTCCCATGTAGCCCGGTTTCTCCGAAACCGGGGTTGTTTTGTGTTTGTTGTTAATATGGTCCCGGCTTCGGAGAAGCCGGGCTACGTAGCTTAATCTTTGAGTTTTTTTCCTGACCAAGGGCAATACAACCAAGAGATATGCGCGTCTTTACCGTTAGGGCAGTTGCGAGGAATGTGTAATGAGTTCAATGGCATTTCAATCTGAGCTGTCAAAAGATCGTTGTTCCTCTTGGTTAATTTAAAAATGATTTTTCCTTTTTGGTAGGGATCAAGTAACCGAAGGGAGGTTTTTGATTTGTCATTAAACACGTAGAAGTGCATATTGTTACCAAAATTGCCCATTGCTGCACCGAGTATGGGTTTAAACACTCCAATAATTACTTCAAGATCAGAACTCAACGTTTTTATTCCTGACAGTCTCTGCTCCCTGCCTTCATTAGAGATGTAGGAAACAAACATATTACTCTGGATTTCCTCTTTCGAATAAAATTGGAAAGCTCCCAAATCTGTAATATCAGCTTGAGCAACTACGAGGAGTGTGATATCTGTTAACGCATTCATCATTGCCTTTCGGTCGGTATCACTTATCGCAGCATTTTGTATGAGAGAAGCTTCCCAAAACTCGTTTGGAATCCACCAAATAATTGCAAAATGATCATCTCCCATCTCTTTCGGTGTCACCTGCAATTCACTAGTGAGATCATTAGTATCAATATTCTTAATAGGTATTTTCTCAACTGCAATTGCATAGGATATTACCAGAAGTGAAATTATCAGAATGGCTAGTTTATTCATTGTGATTCTCCGTTTGTTGTTGTAGCATGGGGAGGATTTATATTTAAACCACAGAAACGTTATCCGACCTATCTATCCAGTAACATAACTGTGGTTAAACTTGCTTGTTCATCCTAAACCTCGGTTTCGGAGAAACCGGGCTACGTCACTCTATCGGTAATCTCAAAATCACACCTTCACCAAGCACAAACCCATCGGAATGCCCTGCAACAATGTCATCTTTCGCTTTGAAATGTATGTGCATGTTCGTTGTATGATGTGTGAAGATTGCTGTGTGGTGCTTGGAAAAGAAGCCTAACATGTCAAGGTCAAGGTCGTTCATTGTACCGAATAGACCGGATTCTATATGTTTTTTGTGAGAATGCTCTTTATCATTTTCATCCCAATCAATTACATGCCAATCATTCTCTTTGAAACTACCGCTCAACATGAATGGAAATGGCTTCTCAATATCCAATCCTACCTGTTGAGCTGTTGCTTCGAGATACTTCTCAAATTGATCTCTCGTAACAATTTCACTGGGGACTTCTATCTCTTTCCAAGACTTAACTTGAGTATAGACTATTAGTGATGCTGATCTACTTAACGTTTTATCAATCTCTAACTTTTCACCTTCAACAAATGTGATTAACGGCTCACTGTCAAATATCTGAATCTCACCCTTTAATTTTCCAACTGCACCGAGTGCAAACAGGTTATTCATTCCGTCTAACTGAGACAGTTGCATTTTAGGTGATATATCACCGTTCATCATTATATTTCTCAATGCACCTGCATATTTGACTTCGCCGTTCCATGTCTTCTCTTTGCGATCACAAAATATTATAAAAACAAATAGTGCAAGTAAAATTATTTTACCATTCATATTGACTCTGTAAGGTTTAGATCGTCCGTCGTCAACCCGCTGTGGTTGACGACCCAACTATAGATATTGATTATGCAGTCAACCACGGCGGGTTGACTGCGGCAATGTTAGCTACTATTCCGGCAACATCACCGTAGTAAAGCTCGCCTGTTCCTTAAATAGTTTCCGGGCTACGTTCTGTACATCTTCAGCGGTGACACTGTTTATCCGTTCAATAACATCATCCAACGTCCGGTGTTTTCCGGTGTATATCTCCATTTTAGCAAGTCGATGCATGCGACTGCCGGAAGACTCTAACCCTAACAATAAACTACCTTTAAGCTGATCCTTGATGCGGTTCAGTTCACGGTCGGAAATTGGTTTACGGGCAACTTTATTCAGCTCCTTTTTGATCAGCTTCAATGTATCTTCAGCTTTCGCAGGATCAGTACCCGCATAAACGCCGAAAAGACCGCTATCCAAATATGTATTGAGGAACGAATAGACCGAATACGCTAACCCATGTTTCTCACGGATATTCTGAAACAGACGCGAGCTCATCCCACCACCAAGCAACGTATTCAACACAAACAACGGATACTTCCGCTCATCGGCATAGTTAAAACTACGACATCCCCAGATTATATGCGCTTGCTGAGTAGTAGTATGATGGTCTTCGCGGTAATTCTTAACCGCAGGTATATCGGGAGCTTTGCGTTCTGGAACATCTACCGGATCAAGCACGAATCTCCGCTCAATCATCTTCACCAGCCGTTTATGATCGAGATTGCCTGCAGCAGATATAACAACTCGTGAACCGTTGTATCGCTGGGCTCGATAGTCAACGAGTTTGTCTCTGTCAAAGGTCTCAAGTGTATCACGCAATCCAATGACTGGCGCGCCAAGGGGATGGTCAGGGTATATCTCTTTCCAAAAATGCTCAAACACCAAATCATCCGGCGTATCCTCAATCTGTTTCATCTCTTCGAGGATCACTCCGCGCTCGCGGTCTATTTCTTCCTGATTATAAGTAGAGTATAGTGTGATGTCACTGAGGACATCAACCGCACGGGATAGCTGTTCGTCAACCACCCGTGCGAAAAAGCAGGTTACTTCTTTGGAAGTGAAAGCGTTCAGGCTGCCGCCGCGACCCTCAATCTCACGGGCAATCCTGACAGCACTTCTCCGTTCGGTACCCTTGAAATTCATATGTTCAAGGAAATGAGAAATACCGGACAGATTACCCGGTTCATCGCGGCTGCCACTGTCGAACCATATTCCAATAGCGAGAGAGCGAACATGTGGAATTGATTCACTGACTATCCTGACGCTGTTATCGAGAACTGTACGGCGGTAGCTGCCGTTGTCGTGCAACTCTACCCCCGTCGTCTGGGAGGAGGACGTCTATCGGGTGCTCGACGAGGAGGTGGTTTGGATGGACGTGTGTCCTTCATACCCTTCTCCTCAAGTAGCAGCACTCTGCGTGACAGACTGAGCTTACCGTTGTTGTCGGCTCGAATTAACTTGACCTTAATAGAATCACCGACTTTGAAGTGATCTGAGACCGAGTTAATCCGTCCGATCTCCACCTCTGAAATGTGCATGAGTCCCTCAATTCCCGGCATGATCTCTATGAATGCGCCGAAGTCCATGATCTTTTTGATTTTGCCTTCATAGACTTTGCCTTCTTCAGGGGTTGCGGTAGATTCCTCTACTCTCTTGCGAGCGGCATCACCAGCTTCTCCGTCCATAGCACCGATTCGCACTGTGCCGGTGTCATCAACGTCAATCGTTGCACCAGTGTCGGCGATGATTTGACGAATGTTCTTTCCACCCGGACCGATCAGAGCACCGATCTTGTCAATTGGAATCTTTACAGTGATAAACTTCGGAGCGAATTTTGATACGTCAGATCTCCCTTCACTGATCGTTTTGTCCATAATGTCGAGAATGTGCAGTCGGGCATCGCGTGCCTGACCGAGAGCTTCCGCCATCAGTTCAGCGGATATTCCGGCTATTTTGATGTCCATCTGGAAAGCAGTAATACCGTCACGCGTTCCAGCGACCTTGAAATCCATATCACCAAGATGATCCTCATCTCCGAGAATGTCGGTCAATATCTGATAACGCTCGTCTTCTTTGATAAGTCCCATTGCAATACCTGCAACCGGCTTCTTCAACGGAACACCGGCATCCATAAGCGCCAATGACCCGGCACATACCGAAGCCATTGAGGATGATCCGTTAGATTCCAGAATGTCTGACGTTACACGAACCGTATATGGAAAATCATCCCATTCCGGCAGCACGGCTTCAATGGCACGTTCTCCTAGTTTACCATGACCGACTTCACGACGACTAACGCCAAATGACCGTTTAACCTCACCAGTACAGTACGGTGGGAAGTTGTAATGCAACATATACCGTTGGAAATCGTTGTTGTCCAAGGTATCAATCCGTTGCTCGTCATCTTTCGTTCCGAGTGTTGCAGTACCCAAGGATTGAGTCTGACCTCTCGTGAACAGTGCCGAACCGTGCGATCTCGGTAACAGTCCAACTTCGCACTCAATAGCGCGGATGTCAACGTTACATCTCCCGTCCATGCGAAGGTTCTTGTCCAGAATTGCTTCACGGACTTGAGCTTTCAGCATCTCTTTGACCTGACCTTTGATGGTGCTGATCCGCTCGTCTTCCTCTGCCGCTTCAAACTCTTCGATCAACTCGTCAACAAGCTCTTTTCTGGCACTGTTCCGTTCAGATTTGTCAGTAATGCCGGCGATATTTACAATTTTATCGCCTACGGATTTGGTAACAGCGTCAGTCAGTTCAACATCTTTCTCCGGAACTGTGTATTCGCGTGTAGGCTTGCCAATTTTGTCAATGATCGCTTGCTGGAACGCAACAATCTTCTTGATCTCTTCATGACCAAAGAACAGTGCATCAATGAGCTCTTGATTGTCCAACTCATCGGAGTGTCCTTCGACCATAGTGATCTCAGTAGCACTACCGACTACTATCAGGTCGAGACGACTCTCCTCCTGTTGTGCAAAGGTCGGATTGACAACATACTCACCATCAACTAACCCAACTCGTATTGAAGCAATCGCTTCTGTCATCGGAATATCTGAAATACACAGCGCTAATGAAGTTGCAGTCGGTCCGAGTATGGACGCATCATTCTCTCCATCAGTTGCCCAAACAACCGCCATAACTTGAGTTTCATAGGCGTATCCATCCGGAAACAGAGGGCGGATAGGACGATCAATCATCCGCGCATTCAGGATTTCATTTTCGTGAGGACGTCCCTCTCGTTTGAAGAATCCCCCCGGTATTTTCCCGGCTCCCCAAAATTTCTCGCGGTAATCACACGTCAACGGAAGAAAATCCATCCCTTCGCGACGCTCGTGAGATGAAACTACTGCTACATGCAAAACGGTATCACCGTACTGCAGCCATACAGCTCCATCCGCTTGTCTGGCGGTTTTGCCAATAATAACCTTAAACGGACGACCACCAACTTGGGTAATTTCTTCCGTAATCTGTGATTTTATCACTTTTTTCTCTTATTCTAAATATGTAAATTGCATCGAAAATTAACGACGCAAGCCTAATTCGGCTATCAATTCTCTATACTTCAACACATCACGTGATGCAAGGTATTTCAGCAGTCTGCGCCTGCGACCTACCATTCGTAACAGACCTTGACGACCGTGGAAATCCTTTGGGTTTTTCTTGAAATGCTCGGTCAGATAACTGATTCGATTGCTCAGAATCGCCACCTGCACTTCTGTACTACCCGAGTCGCTGCTGCTCTTTCCGTATTTCTTGATCAATTCCTCGTTCGGAATCGGTTGCTCGTTCATTAATTCTCCCGTCAATATTTATCGGTAACGATAGCGTATTGCTATTGCTACTTTTAGTTAATTCTTAATAACTCCATACCGCTGCTGCCGAAGCCTGGCATCCTTGGCAAATCCAAGTTCTGCCAATCTCTGCATAGCGTTACTTCTGTCGTCATGCATCTGATGTACCAATTCAGGAACTGACGTAAATGCCTTCACATCTCTCAGCTTGTCAACCAGCCCGATCCTGATATCTGCACCGTACACATCCTTTGTGAAGTGTATGATGTGCGATTCAACAGATGCCTTTGCACCCGGAAACGTCGGTCGGTCTCCGAAATGACTCACCGAAGGAAACCTGATGCCGTTTACTTCCGTCAAGGTTGCATATATTCCCGATGGTGGTCTGAGTTTCGCCAGGTCAATTCCATTCAGATTTGCGGTTGGAAATCCGATCTTTTTGCCTCTGCCGTCCCCTTTGCCGACCATGCCGATTATGTAGTACGGTCTGCCGAGGAATCGCCATGCAGACAGCGGGTCACCTTCAAGCAGCACCTGACGTGTGCGATGACTCGATATTTTCGATCCCCATCTGGTAACCTGCGGTACAACAACCGACTCGAATCCACACTTTTCGCCCAGTTCACTCAGAAGCTGATTATCACCCTTGCCACCGATGCCGAAGCGATGTTTAGGTCCGGTAAATATGCGTTCCATTCCAATTTTGTTGAAAAGTATGTCTTCAACAAACTGTTCAGCCGACATTTTTCCAAACTCTGCGTCGAACGGGATCACAACCAACCTGTTAATTCCCAACTTGGCATACAGTTCGACCCTCTCATCAAATGTGGTTAACAGAGGAGGAGCCTGCTTGTCAGGTCGTAAAACACTTTGCGGATGTGGTCGAAACGTCACAACCGTGACCGGACCGGATTGAGCCTGTCGCATTAACCGAAATATTCGCTGATGTCCGAGATGTAATCCATCGAAAGAACCGACCGTCACTTGAGCGTTCGGCTCCCGTTTTACCGATTCAATACCGTGAATGACATCCACTATATATCTTCCCTGTTGTTACCCGATTGACAAAATGTTCAAGATTCACACAATTTTCAATTGTGTAATTTCCAATACGCACACGTGTTAAGGCACCAAGATGAGCACCGCACTCTAATCGACGACCAATGTCATACGCCAGAGAACGGATGTAAGTACCTCTTGAACAGACTACCCGTATGTTAAACCCATCGGTTGTCAAATTAACCAAATCAATCTCTTTAATCAATACCTTTCGAGGCTTTCGTTCAACCTCGATGCCTTTGCGTGCATATTTATAAAGTCTTACACCATCCTTTTTAATTGCGGAATACCGCGGAGGAACTTGCTCAATATCGCCCACAAATTCTTTTAGAGTATCCTTAACAGTAACATCGTCCGGCATATCAAACTCTTTTTCTTCAAGCACCTTGCCGGTCAGGTCATCGCTATCGGTGACTGTGCCTAACACCACACGAGCGAGATACTCCTTCTCAAGAAGCATAAACTCGTTCAACCGCTTCGTCGCAGACCTCCCGATTCCGACGATCAGAACGCCTTCCGCAAACGGGTCAAGAGTTCCGGCATGACCGACCTTTTTTATACCGACTGCCTTGCGAATCCTGTGGACAACCCCGAATGAGGTTATTCCGACAGGTTTGTTAACCGCCAGGATTGAGCCGTCAAACTGTGTCAAACAGCCATCAGCAGTGACCATGTGCGGTCAACTCTTTACCCACTTCATCAATCAGCAACGACCGAAGTCCGTCACTTTTCCCGTCAAACCGAAAACCCGCTGCTTTTCGATGACCACCACCGCCAAACCTTTTGGCTATCTCACTGACGTCAATGTCACAGCGGGATCGTAGCGAAACCTTAAAGTAGTCATTATTGATCTGGCAATAGAACACAGACACTACCACACCTTTAACTGAGGCAGCATACTCGACAAAGCCTTCCGTGTCACCGTTGTAATTGCCGTTATCAAGACCGAGTATGCAGAATTTTCCATTGTGAAACTGCCTGAGTGAACGAATCGCTTCCCCCAATGCAACCATCATCTCATACGGGCGGTTGTAATAGATATTCTCCATCACTCTGCCAGAATCAACGCCATGCTCAACCATCTCACCACAAATTGAAAGCGAGCGTGAGTTGGTGTTGGAAAATCGAAATCTGCCTGTATCGGTGACCAATCCGACAAAAATACCGTAACAAATCTGATCGGTCATCTTAACTTCCAAAGCATTGCAAAGATCATAAACGATCTCAGTAGTAGATGCAGCATCCACTTCAATCAGATTGATATCACCGTAATAGCTGCCCGTAAAGTGGTGATCAATGTTTAGTATCTTTGTTTCATCACTAACGCAGTCATTGGCTGAACCAATCCTCGGAAGCGCACCGGCATCCAGCACTACAATATGCGAAAAAGTTTCTGTCAGTGGATCGCTCTTCAGATCCCGGATTGATTCATATCCCGGCATAACACTGTATTTCAATGGACATTTATCATCAACAGCGAGGATATGCCGCACGTTCAGCTGATCCAGCATCCCACCAAATGCCAATATGGACCCGATTGCATCCCCATCCGGAGAGAAATGGGTCACCACCAACAGTTCACCATCTTCGCTTAGAAATCGTCGAATCTCTCTCAATATCTGCTCATTCATCGGCACTACCCGTTTCATCCGGCTCATCTACTTCAATACCACTCTCTCTAAGCAGATTGTCAATTCTCTCAGCTTTATCAAGAGTCTCATCCAACCTGAACGTCAATTCCGGTATATGCCGCAGTCGGACATTGTTGGCGAGCATATACCTCATTCGCTGACTGTTGTCGGTCAGAAACGAAATTGCATGCTGCCTGTTTTTCTCATCACCGAGAACCGACACCCAAACGTCAGCATATTTCAGATCCCGTGACAGCTTCACTTCGGTCACAGTCAGAAAGAAGCTCCTCGGCTTCACCTTAGGAGTGCTTAACAACTGCGCTAATTCCCGCTTCAACAACTGCCCCACACGCCGTGTTCTGTCAGGCTTCATCTCAAGCAGTCTGTTCCAGTTTACGAGCGGTCTCGATAATGGTATAGACCTCAATCCGGTCACCCTCACGGATGTCCGAGAATCCGGTTAGTGACAATCCGCATTCAAAACCGGTGACGACTTCCTTTGTATCTTCTTTGAACCGCTTCAGACTCGACAGTTCTCCAGACCACTTCTCCATGCTATCCCGAATCAACCGAACTTTGCTGTTTCGGTTTATTTTCCCATCGGTCACATAACATCCGGCGACCGTACCGATGCGGCTGATCTTGAAAACCTGACGCACTTCCAGACCACCGACGGTCTGTTCTTCCCGTGTAGGTTTCAGCAGACCTTCAAGCGAGCTGCGGACATCATCAACTACTTCGTGGATTACCCGATAGATGCGGATCTCTACACCTTCCCGCCTTGCCACTTCACGAGCCTGCGGATTCGGATGAATGTGGAACCCGATCACAATCGCACCGGACGCTGCTGCGAGCAGAATGTCTGATTCGGTAATCCCACCTACACCGCGGTGTATGATATTAACCTTCACTTCATCCGTGGAAAGCCTCATCAAAGCATCCGACAACACTTCAACCGAGCCGTGCACATCACCCTTGATAATCAACGGAAGCTCCGCAAGATCCTGCTCTTTCATCCGTTTGCTGACCTGATCAAGTGACAATGCTTTGATCTTGCGCATTGACAGCTCGCGCTGCTGCCTTTGACGTCGCTGGCTGACTTCGCGCGCTTCACGTTCCGTCGGATAGACCAGGAACCTATCACCGGCTTGGGGAACACCGTTAAAACCGACCACCCTGACAGGTGTGGCAGGGATTGCTTTATCTACCTTCTGACCCAACTCATTGTAAAGAGCGCGAACCTTACCCGAATGCTGACCGACAACAAAGATATCACCCACCTTCAGAGTACCGCTCTGTATTAACAGTGTTGCAACAGCACCTAATCCTTTGTCCAACTGTGATTCGATCACAATGGCACGAGCACGAACGGTAGCATCAGCTTGAAGTTCCAGAAGGTCCGCTGCTAACACTATCTCTTCAAGCAGGTTTTCTATTCCCTGTTCGAATTTCGCTGATATTTCTGCCGACTGATACTTCCCACCCCAGCTTTCAACCAAAATATTCTTATCAGCCAACTGCTTGTAAACAGCCTGTATATCGGCATCCGGTTTGTCAATCTTATTGACGGCAATCACAATCGGTACCGATGCAGCTCGTGCGTGATCAATTGCTTCAAGCGTCTGAGGCATTACTTTATCATCAGCCGCAACCACCAACACCACAAGGTCTGTTACCTGAGCACCTCGCGCACGCATTGCCGTGAATGCTTCGTGACCAGGTGTATCAAGGAAGGTCAGTCTGTTTTCATTGTGCGTAACCTCGTATGCGCCGATATGCTGCGTGATGCCACCGGCTTCGCCCTCGGCTACACGAGAATGCCTTAGATGATCGAGCAGCGTGGTCTTACCGTGATCTACATGTCCCATAATTGTCACCACAGGCTGGCGGGAAGTTTGATTTTTCCCTTCTTCCAGGGCTTCTTCAAACTCCAGCTCTTCTTCCTTGATGAACTCAATATCAACTTCAAACTCTGAAGCAAACAGCTCCGTAAGATCACGATCCAATCTCTGATTGATGGAAATCAAAGTTCCCATCTCCAAACCAAGCTTTATGACATCCTGCACCGGCACATCCATCAGATTGGCAAACTCCTGCGTGGTCATAAACTCGGTGACTTGCAGCGTTTCAGGCACTTTAGACACAACCCTGTCGCCACCACCCTTCGCATATTTTTTCCGACCTAAACCGTGCTTTTCAAGCTGTGCTATAGTCTGTTTGACAGATGCAGCAACTTCCTTCTGGTCAATCTGAGGTCGTCTCTTCCGGGAGCGTCCAGATCTCTTTTTCCCTTTTCCCTGTGGCGGTTGTGCTACTACTTTTTCAGGATCAGTACCTTTCTTCTTCCGACGTCTTCGTTTCCGTTTACCAGTCGGTTGAGCTTCATCTTTATCCTTTACAGCATCCGGCTTCGCTGCTGAAACTTCAGGTTGAGGAGTCGTTGTTTTCCGTTTTAACTTCTTTTGAGGAGCAGTCTGAGTGGTTTTAGATTGATCTTCAGCCGTAGCAGGTTTTGCTTTCCTGCGACGGGATTTCTTCTTTGGTTTGCCGTCTCTATCATCACTATCACTTTCTTTAGCAGCAGCTTTCCCCCTCTTGGTCAGTTTAGGTTTCGGCTCAGGTTCCGCTTTTTTGATGATCTTCAGCGACCGGCTTTGCGGCAGCTCGATCTTTCGCTTCTTCGCAGCCTTCAGCTCTTCCGCTGTAGCAACCGGCGTCTGTTCAGCAGCACCAGGTGCATCAACATCAGCAGAGACAGCTTCAACTTTTTCCTGTTCAGCTACCGTTTGGGCAGCCTCTTTATCCGGTTTCTTCTTGGCAGCTTTGGCTTTCTTTGGCGGTGGCGGCTTAGCCTTTTCAACGACCTTCAGTTCCTGAATTTTCGGCAGTTCTATCTTGGACTTCCGTTTAGCGGGAGTAGCAGTGGAAGTGTCACGAGCAGCGAGTAGCTCAGCTTGAGCCTGCTTTCGCTGCTGATCTTCCTCAAACTTCAGAGCGCGTTCTTTCTCGGAGGTTTGCTCAATGAGTAGTTGTTGATATCTGACAAAATCATACTTCTTGACCAACAGCATGTACATCTCATCTGTAACTGGTTGGTTTCCCTTGCGCTTTACGTCAAAGTCTTTTGATTCCAAAAATTCAAGAACATTCGGAGTTGTGGTCTTAAGCTCTTTTGCAACCCGAAATATATTCTTTTTTCTTTTTGTGGTTTCCGCCATCAATTGCCTCTTGCCGGGAAGTTAATCGTAAAAATTACTACAATTAACTACTCACTCTCCTCAAAATAGCTGTTAAGAATTTCAAAAATCTTGTCTGCAGTATCGGCTTCCAATTCAGTCAGTTTCATCATCTCCTCGAGTCCATCATTGAGCACTTCTTCGGCTGAATTATATCCGACTTCCGCCAATTTATCAAACCACTCAGGCTCCAACCCTTCAACCTCTTTGAGCGATAACTCTTCCTGATAATACTCACTCGCTTTAACAGGTTCGATGTAGTAGTCGCACAACCTTGAAGCCAATCTTACATTCTGACCTTTTCGACCGATAGCCTGCGCAACCTGTTCGTCAGCAATGACCGCCAGCACCTTATTTCCACCCTCAAGATAGACCAGATCCAGCGGAATGACCGGTGCCATTGCACGCCTAATCATCAGCTCGCGGTCATCCGTCCAGTGAATAATGTCAACTTTTTCGCGGTTGAGCTCCTTTACAATAGCCTGAATCCTGACACCTTTCATGCCGACACAGGCTCCAACCGGGTCAATGCGTTGATCGTTGGACTCGACAGCTATCTTTGTGCGCTCACCTGCTTCACGGGCAATAGCCTTGATTTCAACTATACCGTCAAATATTTCCGGCACTTCGTTTTCAAACAGCCTTCGCACAAAGCTGATGTCCCGCCGTGAAACGATGATCTCAGGATCGCGATTTGAGCGAGTCACTTCGAGGATGATAGCTTTAATGCTGTCACCACTGAAGTACCGCTCTCGCGGAACCTGTTCCTGACGAGGCATGATCACTTCGATCTTGTCAATGTTCAGCCGAATCTCATTGTGCGTTATGTGGTGTATGTCAGCAATCACGATCTCGCCGATCCGCTGACTGAAATCATTGTAAAGATTGTCCTTTTCGATTTCCCGGATGCGCTGCATCAAATGCTGCTTTGCGGCTATGATGATCCTGCGGCCGAACTCTTTCTCATAGTCTATCAGAGCCACCATCTCCTCACCGACTTCAACCTCAGGATCCTCTTTCTGTGCTTCACTCAACGCTATCTCCGTGACAGGATCACTCACCTCATCATCCGCCACAACCTCCTTATAGCACTGTATTTCAATATCGCCTTTGTCAACGTTAAAGGTTACATCGAAATTATCGGAGGTGTTAAATTTCTTCTTGATCATGGACAGGAATACCGACTGGATGATCTCCTCGAAAGTATCCTTATCAATCCCTTTGTCGCGCAGCAGTTGAGATACCGCATCAACGACGTCGTTTTTCATTCCGCTTCCGTTGTTTGTTCTTCTTCGAAAATAGCTCTATGACCACTTTGGCACCCGACAACTCGTTCAGAGTAAAATCAGTTTTTCCGTCGGGTAATTCTACGCATATAATAGCATCGTCAGAAACAGAGAGTATGCGCCCCTCAGAAATACTCACTGCCGCTTCCTCCGGATCGCCTTGACCTCCCCCGACATCGATCGAGTTAAATCGGATCAACCGACTAATGTTCTTGCGAAACTGCCACATTTGTGTCAGCGGGAAATCCACACCCGGCGAAGAGACCTCCAGACGGTAAGCGGGCATTACATCAACGCTCATGTCGAGCAGAGACTGAATCTGTCTGATCAACTGCGAACAGTGACCGATTGGGATATATCCCTCCGCATAGTCAACAAAAACCTGAATCAGCGGATTTGTGCGGTTGTTTGAAACCTTAACGCCGCAAAGTTCAACCTTCTCCCGGGTAAGGATAGGTTGAATCAGATCTTCAAACTGACTTTCTGTGAGTCTCTTCATGATACGTAAAGAGTGGGATAAACCCACTCTAACTAAGTAATATACAATTAACGACCGTCAACCGCAAGCTGACTAAGGCATAAACACAATTTCTGCCAAACCGTCTCGAGCTGAATTGGCGACGCGAGATTTTGGATACTTTGTCATCGCAAGATTGAACATCTTTTTCGCTTCATCGTAGCGATTGACTTTTTTGTATGCTCGCCCCGCTTCAACCAGACTGACCGGTGCGTTGAAATGATCGGGGTACTTTTGTGCAGCCATCTGATAGTAATGGGCAGCCTGCTCGAGATCACCCTGACCGTGATGCACGATTCCGAGCGAGAAGTATCCACCGAATCCTAAATACGGCTTATCGGCGTGTTCGCTAATCAGTTGCTCATAAGCTTGGATTGCAAGCTCAAATTCTCCTCTGTGCTCGTGAATCTTTCCCTTAACGGAGAGAGCAACAGCGGCTGATGTTGTGCCCGAATAGTCTGCGATCACCTCTTCGGCTTTTATCATCGCTTCTTCCATCTGACCGCGCGAATAGGCATCTCTGATGAGCAGTTCATCAAACGCAGCTTCATTTTCCGCACCGCTGCCTGACCATCGCAGGAACATCATGACAACAAAAATCGCAACGATAGCTGCAACTCCATACAGCAGGTTCCGACCATGATCGGCATACATCGTCCGGGCTTTTGCAGTGTAAGTTAAAATCTTGTCTTCTTCGACTTTAGCTTTCAGCAGCCCTCTTTTCGGTTTCAGCATTTCAGAGAAGAACTCCCCTTAGATCGTATTGTAAAAGTGTTCATCAAATAGTGACTGTGTAGTCGCGGTTGTCTCAACCACGACGTCAGATTCACTATATCACTACAGAATTAGCACTCTAAATATTAACAGAAAATTCACCTGCCGTTGAGACCGGAATGGTAATTCACTCGGTTCTTTATACATTCTTTTATGAATAAACGGCAAAAGTGCAATAAATAACTAAGATACGTTTTCTATCGGCTTATTCCAAAGGTTTTTCAGAGGAAAGCGTTGATATAGAGGATTGGTCAACGATTCGCGGGGTTACAAAAGTTTCCGAAGTGCATCATTCAGATGCTCCTGACCGACAACAACCTCAAGATCGGTTTTAAGGTAGTAAATTGGTAAAAGCTGCATTATTGCGGGTATCTTCACTGCATCCTTAGCGGTGGTAACTAACAATTCAGACTTTGAACGGACATAACCGTTAGCAATCTTATCAACATACAGCTTGCTATAGCTGCAGTGATCCGGCAGCGGTATTATCGCTTTCAGGTCAGCTCCCAAGTCAGCAACCGTGTCGAAGAATGAACCGGGTGACGCTATGCCGGCAAATGCGGTGACGTCTTTACCTGCAACCTGATCCGCAGACATAAGCTCAGCCTTGCCGACCCGCCGCCAATGTTTGGGCACCAACCGTGTGACAACTACCGGTTTGTTCATAATCTTTTCAAGCTTTGCGGCACGTTCCTTCAGCTCTTCATTGTTGCCAACTGCTTTGGAAAGCACAACAATATCCGCTCTTGCGAGGGAACTGACAGGCTCGCGCAGAAAACCTGCCGGCAGCAGACGTCTGTTGCCAAGCGGATTTTGACCGTCTAACAAGACAATATCCAGATCCCGCCTGATCCGCCGATGTTGAAATCCGTCATCGAGAATCAGCATTTTCGTACGGTATTCATCTCTCGCAACCTGAGCACCCCGAACGCGGTTTTTGTCCGAGATGATCACAGTTCCAGGTGATGATTCAGCGATCATTACCGGCTCATCTCCCGCAACATCAGCTCCAAATATCATCCGTCTGCCGTCATTGACCACAGCAGTGCCGGTCGCACTCCCTTTATACCCTCGACTGATCACACCCAACTTCTTATTACCGTAAATTTTACCGGAATTATCAGAATCCGGTGTGACCATCAACTGCCTGAGATGATTAATTAGATAGATGACAAACGGTGTTTTTCCAGTTCCTCCTACCGAGAGATTACCGACACTTATGACAGGCAATTCAACATCATGAACAGTCAGGACATTAAGGTCATAGAGTCGGTTCCGCACCTGCACGGCTATCTGATACGGAATGCTCAACGGCAGCAACCATCCCTTAGGCTTCACTGTTCACCTCGACTTTCATTCTAAGATCCACCTCCTGTTCAACTGCAATTATGCGCTGGATTACCAGCTTTCGATATTTATCCATCTGATCTGACTCTATTTTACGAGGAAGAGTAAACGGCTCGTGAAACATAATCAGACCGCGGCTAAACGGTTTCGGTATCATGTGTTTGTCCCAGCTTTTGAGCCGCCATGCGGGTTTGGCTGCAAAGCTGAAGGGTACGATTGGACAACCGGACAGCCGGGCGAGGTGCACTACACCATCATGCAGACTGTGACGAGGTCCTGTCGGACCGTCCGGGAAGATCGCAACAAGCTTGCCGTTACGCAAATCGCGCAGCATTTCTATAAACCCTTCTCTGCCCCCCTCACGCGGTGAGCCGCGCCGCGTCAGATAGCCTAACCGCTTAATTATCCGTGTGATAACCTCTCCATCCCAGCTACGACTGACGAGTGCAGTGATCTTTCGGTTGCGGAGGTGATAGAGCGGCAGATTCATCCGACCGTGCCACATCGCCATGATTACTCCACCCTCCTTATGAGCGTTCACCAGATGCTCCTCACCGTCCACCCTATAGCGACACAACAGACCAATCAGGCGAATGAGCATCGGTCCAAGATACTCGCCGAGTGTCATAATCAACTGCTGTTTGATGGAATACTGTTTTGGCATGGATGGTTGTTGTGTGTCTGTGGTTGTGAGTGCGATTAGATTGTGTGTAGATTCATTTCTTTTGGTTCTTCGCTGTTTCGTGTGGGTAAGCACTCGGGTTACATTTAACATTTCCATGAAGTAGTCTTTCAAGCGAACAGTTCAGAGTACACGCTTCAGCGTGTCTTCCCCGCACACAGGCTAAAGCCTGAACTCTGAACTCATATTGTAAAAATGACGGATCTTAATTTTGACATAATCCTAAATGCTCATATGAATATGAAATACTACCCACACGAAGCAGCAAAGAACCTTTCTTTTTGTTTTCGCGTGCACGGGGCTACTCATTGCCCGAGTCGCCTAATTGTAAAGAGACTCGGGTAAAGAAATGGTAATTTTACGACTGTTTTGGATAAAGCAGCTTTAACCTCGCTAACAGCTCCTTGGGCATTCGGGTCGGTTTGCCACGTCCATTGATGAAACAATGCGCTGTCATACCGGTACATAGTGGTTCGGTTTCCCCGACTCGTTTAACTGTGTAGTTAAATATCGCCCTGCTGTTCCCGTAATCGGCAACATCCAGCTCAACTTCGAGTATATCATCATAGTATGCCGGTCGCAGATACTTGAGTCCGGCTTCAATCACAACAAGTACGTATCCGTCCTCCTCAATCTCCTTATACGGCTTCCAGAAGTCACGAATCCAGTCCGATCTCGCCCACTCAAAATACTCGTAGTAGTGAACATGATACAAAAAACCCATCCTGTCAACCTGACTGTACCTGACCTGAATTCGTATCGGTTTCGGTTTAATCAGATCTCGTTCCACCGACCCATCCGACGATATTTGTCAATCCTGTCGTCAATTCGTTGTTGAGGGTCCATATTCATCAATTCATCCAAAGCATCAGCTACAACCCTCTCTACTTCAACAGCCGCTGCATCATAGTCATTCTGCGCTCCTCCCGTAGGTTCGAGGATAACATCGTCAACCAAACCATGCTCTGAAATGTCCTTAGCGGTCATCTTCATTGCTTCGGCTGCCGTTTGAGCAAGTGAAGCATCGCGGTACAGAATAGAGGCGCACCCCTCAGGAGTAATGACGGAATAGACCGCATACTGCATTATATAGACATGATCTGCAACACCGAGTGCCAATGCCCCTCCGGATCCACCCTCACCTATAACCACAGCAACAATCGGCACATTCAGTTGAGCCATAGCGAAAAGGTTTTCTGCAATCGCAGAAGCCTGACCTCTCTCCTCCGCACCAAGTCCTGGATATGCTCCGGGTGTGTCAATCAAGGTAACTACAGGCAAGTTAAACTTTTCTGCCAGCTTCATCACACGCAGCGCTTTTCGGTATCCTTCGGGATGAGGCATTGCGAAATTTCGCCTGAGATTCTGCTTGGTGCCGCGTCCCTTTTGCTGACCGATCACCGCAACCTTGTGCGATCCCCATTTCGCCAAGCCGGATACAATCGCTTCGTCATTTCGATAATTGCGGTCGCCGTGCAGCTCTGTGAAATCAGTCGTTATCCGCTCAATATAATCCAAAGTATATGGTCGTTTCGGATGCCGAGCGAGCTGCACGCATTGCCATCTTGTCAAGTTTGAGAACACATCATCCCGCAGTCTGTAAGCCTTTCTGCGCATCCTCTCAATCTCTTCACTCAGTCCGATTTCACCGGATTCAGAGAGCTTCTCCAACTCATTGATCTTTGACTCCAGCTCGAAGATTGGTTTCTCAAATTCTAAAATAAAACGACTCATTGTTTAACCACCAATGCAGCAATTTTTCGCAGAGATTGTCCAAACCTCCGCGGTGATAAATACTCTACTGACAGGAGCGGCATCAAACCGCTTTCAAGTTCTGCGGTATCGGGGGTGATAACCTTAAAGTTGATCCTTCGCTGCTTTCCGATCAACCCCACAACCTTGAGAACGCGGTCATAGTCCACTTTGTCATAAGCGAAAAAGATCTCCTCTATCTCCTCCTGTGATGTCAACCGTCCCAGCTCATTCTCTCCACCGAGCACAGGCAGATTCGCCACAAAGCTACCTACTGTTAACTCATCCGGATCAACGAACCCTACCGGAAAGTACGGAGCATTTTGATCTTTCCGCAACCGTTTAAGCACTTTTAGCCCGACTTCACCGACACCGACTATTAAGGTTCGTCGCTGATAGAACCATCTCCAAGGTGCGCTCCGCTTCAGCTGCATCAGAATAACCCGCCATCCCCAAATAAACAGTCCCCCGATTCCACCACCGAGCAGCATGACCAATCGGGAGTAAGCGAATTGATTGAAAAAGAAAGTGAAACTGCTGTTAATCAGAAATCCGAGTCCCATCCCCCAGATGAGCGGTACAATCTGACCTCTTCTCTTTCCGTATCCACCGAATGCAGCAACACAGACCATCCACACAGTTGCATAAAGGGAGAGTACGAAAAACACCCTGAGAGACCACTCAGAATCTATCCCCCATTTGATCATTCTTGCTGCTGCCAAAGCCGACCACAACAAAATCCAATCAATGAACGACCAACCGATCCTGCGGTATAACTGCCTGAGTCTGGCAAACATGCTGGCGAGAACTATCCCAAGATCAATAAGCTTATGACCGAGAAAAGGATAACGACTCCGAAAATGCTTGTCAACGAACAGATGCATCGCCCCGTAAAACGCCTTGTCCCTGTCAAAGTTGGTGCTGCGACGGGTTGATTCACCTCTGAAATGTACAATCTCGGTAACCGGGGCGTAGTGCACCTCCCATCCGGCAAGTTTAATCCTATACGACCAGTCAATATCTTCACCATACATGAAAAAATCTTCATCAAATCCCCCAACTTGATCGTATGTCTCGCTGCGCACCATCATGCAGGAACCGGCGAGTGAGTCAACCTGTGCCGGTTTATCAGAATCGAGATAGAGCAGGTCATACCGACCGAACAACTTGCTGTGTGGGAATAGAACTGATAGCCCGGAAATTCGACAAAATGCAACCCAAGGTGTCGGTAAACCGCGTTTGGATGTTTTATCAAAGCTCCCATCCCGCGTCAATATCTTCGGACCCATCGCCCCAACCTCCGGATGCTCGTCCATGTACCGGATCATCATCCGCAGCGAATCCTCACGAATCAATGTGTCAGGATTAAGAATTAAGAGATACCGACCGGTGGAACGTTCCAACGCTATGTTGTTGGCACGCCCAAATCCGAGATTGTTGTCATTTTCGATGAACTGTACTTCAGGAAACAGAGGTGTGAGATGCTCAATTGACCCATCAGAGGAGTTATTGTCAACCACAAAAAGCTCAGCCCTCAACCCCTCCGTAGCGGCATAAACCGAGCGGATGCACTGCTCAGCGAAGTATTTGACGTTGTAGTTGATGATGATGACGGAAACGTCGTAAGATCTGTCAGCGGGCACTTTGGCTACCGGTGGTTTCGTTTGATTCTACGGAGAAACAGACCCTTGAAAAACAGTCGCCAAACCATAATCACCGCTTCATGCACAATTTTCTTTGACATTTTTGACTGACCGACAGTTCGATCAACAAAAATGATCGGAATTTCTCGGATCCGAAAGCCTCTCTTCCACACCAACCAATTCACTTCAACCTGAAAGGCATAGCCGCCGGTGCGGATATTATCGAGGTCTATCTCCTCTAAAACTTCCCGTCTGAAACATTTAAACCCACTGGTCGTATCGCGAATCGGAAGACCGGTAAACAGGCGTGTGTAAATAGATGCGAAATAGCTAAGCATCAACCTCCTGAGGGGCCAGTTGACAACATTTACACCCTTGATATATCGTGAACCGATCACGAGATCTGCTTCTTTGACAGCTTCTTTCAATTTGGGCAGCTCATCAGGATCATGTGACAGATCGGCATCCATTTCCACTATATAGGAGAATCCATTCTTCAGCGCAAACTTGAAACCCTCAACATAAGCGGTACCAAGCCCAAGCTTGCCGGGACGGCTGATCAGATGGACACGTGGCTCGCTTTTGTAAAGCTCCTTGACAATAGTCCCTGTTCCATCTGGAGAGCTGTCATCAACAACAAGAACTTCCAGATTAACGGGCTGTTCAATTACCCGACGGATTACCTCGGGAACATTCTCCCGCTCATTGTAAGTGGGTATAATGACAAGCATATCTGCATGTGGTCTTTTCTGTTCATCGTTCATAACTATTCAATTTCTCAATTTTGTCTGTAATTCATATCTCGCAAACGTTTCTGTCAATTCGGTCGGTTCATAGTTCAGCACATTCCTCGCCTTATCAGTCACCAAACCGGAACGGAGCGGGCGATCTGCGGGAAGATTCAGTTCAGATGTCGCTACCGGAATTATTAATGATTTATTCAGTCCAAAGTAGTCTGCGATTCTCCGCGAAAAATCATATCGCGTAATTATCTCTTCACCGCCGATATTAAATATTCCGGTAATATCGGAATCAACGAGGCTCTTGATCCCAAGGGACAGGTCATCAACAAAAGTCGCATTGCTCCATTGATCGTTGACAATTTTTACTTGCTTCCCTTCGCTCAAAGATCCAATCAGCCACGTCAGGAAACTGTGACCGCCCTGAACAGAGTAACCGTATAGTACGATTGTCCGGATGATTATCCACTCATTCTTGCTTCCACGGACGATGTTCTCTGCAGCCAACTTTGATCTACCGTAATAGGTAACCGGATTCGGACGATCTTCCTCAACGTACGGTCCTTCTTCCCCGTCAAAAATGTAATCTGTTGACAGAAACAGCGTTTTTGCGCCGACCTTCTCAGCGCCGAGAATCACATGCTCTGTACCGTTAACATTCACATCCCAGCATCTTTCACGCTCTGTTTCACACAGATCAACGTTGGTCATCGCTCCGGCATGAACAATCACATCAGGTTCAATTTCTGTAATCCGGTCAATTGTACTCTTTCGATCAGAAATATCCAATGGATAATAAAGGTGCTCAATATCCTCGGTCACTGATTCATCCATCAGATCGCATCCGAACAGTGTCACTACATCAGTCGTAAGAGTGTGCAGCAACTTCTGACCGAGCAGTCCGTTACAACCGGTGATTAAGACCTTTTTCATCAATCAGGAATTTTACAGCCTGCAGCCTGAAACTTTTTCAGCCGGTCGTGAATGTCGGAATTGGTCATGCTCAGAAACCGTGCTATAAAAACCGCACAGTTGATCGCTCCCGCTTTCCCAACAGCAAACGTGGCAACCGGCACACCCTTCGGCATCTGAACGGTTGACAGCAGTGCGTCCATTCCGTCCTGAATACCTCCCGGAAGTGGTACGCCCAAAATCGGCAAATCACTGTGTGCCGCACAGACACCGGCGAGATGAGCAGCCATTCCGGCACCACACACAATCGCACAGTACCCATTGGCACGTGCATCCGCTGCCAACTTGGCGGTTCTATCCGGGTTGCGATGTGCCGATGATACGATTACCTCAGTGGTGATTCCAAAGTACTCGTAATACGGCAGAGCCGCCGACATTGTTCCCTGATCCGATGGTGAACCCATCAGGATCAGCACTTTATCTCTGTTCACCTATATCCTCCTGTTTGGATGAAATGTGTGTGCTATTGCATCCAACTGCCACAGATATTTCATCTTGGTTTCATCCGGCACAAAAACCGAGCCGCTGACAATATAATACTTCTGCTCCTCACTATCCCATAGTCCGTAGCTAAAAAACGGTCCGCCGCCCGTTGGACCCACAGTCGCCCACAATCCTCTGACAAGTGTGGCTTCGTATCCGTTCAGCACAGCAGGCTCCGATGTCCAATGATCGTCATAGTGGATAACCGGATCCAGAAACGCTGAACCGATCTGCTTACGACGGTCGTAGATAAATTGAGGTGTCAGTTCACTGCCGTCGCTCATCTCTCCCAACGCCACCGAGAACCATCTTTCGGGGTGATAACGAATAAACCGCACAAAATCGAGGCTGTCGTTTGATTGGGACATCACATAGTCATGCTGGATCCGGAGCTTGAAACCGTATTGCTGAAGAAGCTCTTCGGAAACCTTCTTCTGCTCCTTCCGTCTGAACAGATCATGCTGAACTCGCTCTCTTTCAAATTTCACCGCCCAGTGAAAGAGCGAGTCACCCCACAGTTCGGTCTGTTGAGCAAGTTCTCGGTTTCTGTTTCCAGCCACTATCAAAAGCAGCTGATTACCTGCCCAGGCATCTTCCCGCTTAAAAATTGAAAACTCTCCGGACTCAACTCCGCTTCTGACTTCCGGCGTCAGCATTCGTCTCAACAGCTTTGCTGTAGCACCCGTCCCGTTCAGTGTTGATGTCAACAGTATCAAAGGCGACCGGGTATGGCTCTCAAGAGCGCCACCGTCCGTCCACACAATCCTGAACATCGGTTCCGGTTGAGGTGTTTTAACTATTATCCCAAACAGATTCTCAATTGATCTCCTGATAACCGGACGATCAATAGGATCCGCTACCACAATTAGTGTACCTCCTGAACCGACTGAAGGTCTTTTCATTGAGCATCCGATGATAAGTACACTTATCGTTAGCAGCAAGATGCTAAATCGTACTTTCATTCGACCTTCTCAAAGATGTAATACATGCTGGAGTGCGAGCTGTTTAGTGCGCCATAAACCAAAGAACCGATGATGGATATGAATATTCTGAACGGCACTATGAAAAGTTGAGTCAAGCCGTTAGTTTTTAAGCAAATCTGCTCGCTTAACATTGAATTGTAAAATGTATCTAACGGCAACATTCCTGATCTTGTGAGGCAAAATCCGCATTTTTCCGCAAGCTGCTTTAACGGTTTCGGTGAGAAATGCCACAAATGTCGAGGTGCATCCAATGCAACCCAGCATGATCGGTAGAGACGTGAATCGAATGACTCAATATTCGGCAGTGCTATGAGCAATATGCCTGTTGGAGACAGAAGATTGTGCAACTGCTTTAGCTCCACAACGGGATCCGGAACATGCTCCAATACGTGCCACATGGTGATCAGATCGTACTCACCGACATCTTGCCCTGCGGATTCTCTCTCTGAGACAAACGACTGCAATGTTCCATTATGCACGTTGAGCCCAAGCCGTTCTGCCCATTGGGCAGCTCTCGACTCGGGCTCAATTCCCTCAACTTCACAGTGAGAACTGATTGAAGTTAAAAACTCTCCGGTACTGCAACCGACATCCAACACCCGTCTTTTCTGTCGGTCGTCTGAATTTGACCTCAGAGCAGATCTGACGAGATTAGATTTCCACGCGAGCATCAGACGGCGCGCAAATGAGTAACACTTATCAAACAAGCCGTCAGACGACTTCAATGTTATGAAGGGGTCATAATCATCACTCTGATAATGATCCGCTTCAGCCTCTTCAAGTGAGGACTGCAACTGAACCAACTGACATCGGTCACAGCGAATAAGCTGATATTTCCTGTCGCTCGGATCTCCAAATCGGTCACCACAGCGGAGGAACGGACTGCAATCGCTTTCAGTCAGGCAGTTTGGACAGCTTTCGTACTTCAGACCGCTTTTAACGCTGCGGTGTGCGCCAGTTCGACGTCGGCTCGAAATAGGTCCTCAACGTGATTTTACCGAATGCACCGGAGAAATCAATCGGCAAATCTGAATTGCTATATGAATTCAACGGTACAATCGTAACATTTTCAGGGTCTGTATCTGTCGGGTCGTCATAGCTCACGCGACCGACTTCAGCACTACGCGCTCCAATCTGGATTGACAATCCTGTTGTCTCACCTACAGGCAGTTCCAGCCCGATCACAGCGATCAGACCGAACGCCTTGCCCTTTGCATTTGTAAATCCACTTGCGTTGACAGTCGGATTATACAAAATGTTTGAACGGTCCAGAGAAGCTTTATACAGAGCAGGTCCGATGCCGAATTGCAACTCTTTACTCTGACCCCATCCCTTGTACCATGTAGCCATTACGTACAATTCGCTACCGCTAACCTCCTGCTCAACAAGGGTTACACCGCTTGAATTTGGGAGTATGGTTTCGATTTCAAACTTTTGTACCATCGCAATCGGAATACCTGCAAACAGACGGTTGTAACCGAATTGCCAGCCGAAATTGTCCTGTTGACGATAGATGAGTCCGATTCCAAGTTGAGTTCCGATGTGGATCTCTGTCGGGGTAACACCTACCAATTCAGGAACAGGAACATAATCGTTCAAATCAGTAAGGCTGTAATAGCCTCCGCCTAACATAAACTCGACGCCGTACTTCTTCGGATGATCGTCATCACCCGCGATACCGGCAATCGGAAGGGCGATTAGTATAGCGAGTATGATTGCAGATGCCCTAACCGTTTTCAGCATTTCAATGCCTCCGTAAAATCGTTTGGATTACGCCTGAAAGCGTGCGCTAATGCGCTATCTATTTAATTCGCGCCAAGTGTGGCGCTTACGAACAAAGTAGTCCCAGATAATTGACCCGCGGTATATAGAAAGCTCACTATCCGGAATTTGCCTTAATCTTTGTACTTTTCTTCTTGACCGTATAAGATAAGGAAAAGAAACCAAAAACCAACACTCAGCACGCAAAACTGCCATGAATCTCTTAAAATCCAGTCGAAAAAGCGATAATACCATGGTCACGTTCTCAAGGATCAACCGTACCGGCAGGTTTTTAATGAGTGAAGCAGTGCTGTAATTCCGAAAAAGCGTCGCCAGACTGTTCCGGTGATTCCAGTACATCTTGGCTGATGAATCGCTTTTTATCGTCACCGCACCCATGTGCTCAACAACCGACTGCGGAACTGCACGTACTTTATAACCCATCAGTTGCAGCCGCCAAAGAAGATCAATCTCTTCCATGTGAGCAAAGAAGGGCTCTTCCAGTCCACCTGCCTTTAGATATAGCTCACGTCGGATCATCAATGCTGCACCGGCACCCCAGAATATGTCCCGTTTGCTGTCGTATTGACCGTGATCTTCTTCAACTGTATCAAAAATCCGTCCGCGTGCAAACGGATAGCCGTACCGATCAATCTCACCACCCGCTGCCGATGAATAATCAAAATATCCGGGGCGCAGCAGTGACATAATCTTAGGCTGACACGCCGCTACATCATCATTACTGTCCAACTCATCAACCAAAATCCTCATCGAATCCGGCTTTACTACAGCATCATTGTTCAAAAGAAATACATAATCACCAATTACCGCTTCCACCCCTCGATTGCAGGCGACCGAAAATCCCAGTTTGCGCTCAAAACGCAAGATCTGCAGTTGCGAGAACGGCTTTGCCACCTCCTCGGCATCGTCAGAGCCGTTGTCAACTACTATAACCTCATACTCAACGCCATCACTTGCAGTCAGTGAGGTCAAGCACTCCGTAAGTATTTTCCGACCACCGGCATGGGGGATGATTACAGATACCTTCATGCAATAATCATACCTTTGAAACCGACAGGTCGGCTGTTAGAAGTCAAGCCCTTCATCTTTATTCATCTGATCGCGAATTTTTGCCATCTGCTTGTCACCCGGATGTCCTCCGAGCCAATCGTTCAGCAGTCCCAGTGCCTTTCTGTTTTCCCCGACTTTGCGATAATGGTCAACCAAACCACGCACCACGTTAATATCTTCCGGTGAATCCTTCATAAGTGACAGATATGCCGTCTCCGCAACCTGATTTAGACCGAGCTTCTTACCCTGTTCGGCAACTCGAAGCTTAGCCTGACGGCTCTTGTCTATCTCCATGTACCGCAGGAATAGCTCGGTCGGATAGCTTGTATCTTTCGACAGTTGCAGCCAGGTGGCGGCAATCTGATAGTGGTTATCGAATGTGCTATTCTGTCGCAAAGCCGCATCAAACAGCTCTCTGGCTCGTTCAGGTGCGTTGGCTTCATTTGCGTTGGCTTCATTGAGGTAATAAATGGCATACGTTGCCGGATCTGACAGTCTCTTGGGATTTTTAGTCAACCGATCCAGCCGTATCTTCAGCTCTTCAGGTTTACCGAGCAGAGTGTATAACCGACCGATCTGCATCGTTATGACATCATACTTAACTTCAACAACATCCTCCGGAATCCGATCCTCCATAAAATCCATCACGGTCAGTGCTTTTACCCGTGGAGAAAGAGATTCAAAACTTTTCACTCTCTCCTCAAGCGGTGCAGATGCTCCGGCCGTGTCAACCTGACCTGTCGTGGTGGACTCTGTATAGTAGTGATATGCCAGTTGGATGAAAGCCTGACGGTAGTTTCCGAGCAACTTAAGCTGGCTGTCGTTGAAGAACACCCTGGGATTGTCAGCATTCCGGAATCTGTAGCGACGGAGCAAATTATCAGCCATCCGATCTGGATTCAGCAGCGGTGACGCTTCAGGACTGAGCAGAAACGTCAAACCGTCCATAGTAAGATGGTTCTTGGACGGATCCCGCACATTCCTCAATCCGAGCAGATTTCCATCTGGACATGTTACTGCAAACTGAATCGGACGTTCCCACTTATTCGCAACTATGGTGTTAAGTATCATGAAGTCCTGCACGCGGAGAAAGTGTACGTTTTGTCCCCCGGCACCGACAGGATACGAGAGCGTCGCAGGAACATCCCACGTCATCTTTGGGGAAAATGGTGTTTTTCCTCCAACTGACACTTTTTTAACCTGATCCCACCGACGATCACTCAGCCCGGCAATGTCTCTTGAATCAATATTGTGATCCACATAGCTATCGGTGATCCGTGACGGCATCGGTACTTTAGGGTACTTGTCCCGGATCTGCTTGATAAACCAGCCGGTGTTCAGCAGACTGAGATTTGCCACACGCACATCAGTCCGCACACCTTCGACTGCCTGCATATACCAGAGCGGGAATGTGTCGTTGTCGCCATTAGTGTAAAGAATCGCATCCGGCTCGCATGTTGAAAGCAGATTGTAAGCATAATCCCAAGCAACATAATTACCACTTCTGTCGTGCTCGTGGTAATTCCTCACCCACATGTTGAACGGAACCAAAAAGAAACAAAGCACACCGATAGCTCCGATTGCATGCTCACGCTTAAGCAATTTAATTGATTTGGCAAATGTGTCCATCAGTGCGGTCACACCGATTCCGATCCAAATCGCAAATGCATAGTATGAGCCGACATAGGCATAATCACGTTCTCGCGGCTGTGGGTCATCCTGATTCAGGTAGAGTACAATCGCAAATCCGGTCATCATAAACAGCACAAACACCGGAAATGCAGACTTCCTATCTTTGTAGAACTGATAAATAGCTCCATACAATCCCAACAGGAATGGTAGAGCATAGAATTTATGAAAATCGAAATATTGCCAGCCAAGATAGCGGATGTACATTTTCTTGATCTGATAGGTCCAAAACGGTGCATTGCGGTCGAACATGGTCATAAACAAACTTTCTGAACCGTACTGCTCACGATTAAGATAGGAAAGTAATCCTGCCCAGGTCTCAGGATTGTTTTCATCAAGGAACGGATCCAAACCGGAGCGGATCTTAATCAGCAAATAAGTCGAATAGCCCACGATGACGAGCAGTGATGAAAGCGAAATCATAGCGATTATTCGTCTATCGTTCTTCAGGCTCCAGTAGCTCGCATAGACAAGTCCACCAAGTATCGCAATGAAAGTCCAGATAGAGAAGTTCTTTATTATGCTGGGGACACCCTGGATAATTCCGGGGTAAATCGAAAAAATAACGGCAGAACCGATCAAGCCTGTTACAATAAATCGCTTCAGATTCATCTCCAACTTGCGTGCTGCAATAATGTAGGCAAATGACATCAGAACGAGAATATTTAACAGGTGGACACCGGCGGATAAACCTATTATATAGAAAACCAGCAGTATAATGCGGTTGCCGAACGGCTCATCAGCATAGTCCAGCCATCGGAGCGATAGATAGAACACGAGAGCGGTAAAGAACATGCTCATTGAATACACTTCAGCTTCTACCGCGTTGAACCAAAAGCTGTGAGAGAAGGCAAATGCCAACGAGCCGATCACCGCTGACCCGTAAACTGTGATTTTGTCACTAACAGTCTCAGCTACCCCACGTAAAGATTGAATTAGTCTGACTAAAGACAGATACAACAACAAAACCGTGATCGCTGAAACCACAACCGAAACCAGATTAACCCGGTATCCTATGTTCTCGACAAACGGCAGCAGAGAGAAAAGACGACCAATTAGTAGGTAAAGAGGTGCCCCAGGAGGGTGTGGAACTCCTACTGTATATGAGGCAGCGATGAACTCACCGCAATCCCAAAAACTCGTGGTAGGTGCAACAGTAGCGATAAAGTTCACCAGTGCAATCAGAAATACAACCGCTGCAACAATCTTATGATCAGTAATCTTATAATCGGTAATCATTAACTTGATGGCTCGACTCCTAAAACTGTGACATACTATCCTCTACAATAGAGGTAAGGTATTATCTCTTTTATTTGAAAGCAAGCTAAAAGTTTCCGTAATCCTAATATGAAACAAAGTCATAGCCAACATTTCACTATATCAGCCCATTATTGGCAGAGTAGCTCGCAAGTGATACAGCAACCTGCCGAAGTCTTCCGGCAGAGGTGATTCAAATTCTAACTTTTCTTCTGTCACCGGATGCACAAACCCGAGTGTGTGTGCATGGAGCATCTGACGTTTTACGAATTCAAAATATTGCGTAGCCTCATTGCGTTGCGCTGATGTCAATCTGCCCATCTGCCTGTTTCGTCCGGCATAGTCTGGATCTCCAAAAATCGGATGCCCTTCATGAGACATATGAACCCGAATCTGATGCGTTCTTCCAGTCTCCAATTTCAAGCGCATGTAGCTCAGGAAAGGAAACTTCTCCAACTGTTCCCAATGAGTACGCGCATGTTTACCGTCGGTACGAACGCAGTTCAATTTTCTGTCACGGCTGCTGCGACCTATCGGTTGATCAATCACACCGTGTCGTTTTGGCATTTTCCACCAGGCTATAGCTCGGTACTCCCTCTCGATCTTTCGCTCGCGGAACAGCTTTGCCATTCTCGACAGGGCAGGCTCCCGTTTGCATACGATAAGCAGTCCGGACGTAGCCTTATCAAGCCTGTGAACTATCCCGGGACGATCCGGATCGTCCGACTGAGCCAACTCCTTATAGTGCCACAATAGTGCGTTGACAAGCGTCCCGGAGCGATTACCTACTGCAGGATGCACAACCATTCCGGCTGGCTTGTCAATCACAATCAGCCACTCATCCTCCCATACAATCGAAAGCGGTATATCTTCGGGTTCAAGTTCTAAAGGTGGACGCGACAGAACAGACAACACTATCAGGTCGTTCGGACGGACTTTGTATGAAGGCTTGACCTGTTCATCGTTGATTAGGATTTCACCGGATGAGATCATTGACTGTGCTTTAGAGCGTGTCAGTTCAGCCACCTGCACGGTCAGGAATTGATCCACTCTGACCGGGACCTTTCCCGCAGGAACTCTGATCTCAATCCGGCGGATTATCCTGCCTTCATGTTCTCCGGTGGAATCTATATTGTTCGTCATATCACTTATCACACTATTGAAGCCTACAGCTTGCGTTTTCAATGTCAAGACAGTAATATATAGCGTATTTTAGCTGAGGTTCCTATTTAGGGAACTTTTTATGCGTTAAATCATTTTTTCTACTGTACAAATTGAGAGTATTAGCTTTGTAGAGACCTTTGAAGTATTGCTGATTTCGTCATTCCCGCGCAGGCGGGAATCCAGAAGAACCAATGCAGGACTGGATTCTGGATCAAGTCCAGAATGACATAACCCTTACAGAATAAATCAAAGAACTCTTTGTAGTAGTGGTTGTCTCAACCGCGATGACGGGCTTGAGACAAGCCCGACTATAATATGACAATAAAGTTGACACTCTCCTAAAAACAAATTCTAACACAGCACAATATGGAAACGAACAGATCGAATTACGAACAGTTTCTTGAAGCTCAGGAAGAGATCGGTAAGGTAGTCCTCGGACAAAAACGAATGATCCGATTTCTTCTGATGGGGCTGCTTGCAGATGGACATATCCTGCTTGAAGGCGTCCCCGGGCTCGCCAAGACCACAGCCGTCCGAGCGATTGCCAATGCTATCAAGGATGTCTCATTCAAACGAATACAGTTTACACCTGATCTGCTCCCCGCAGACTTAACGGGTACACTCATCTATAATCATCAGACAGGAAAGTTTCATACAGAAAAGGGTCCGATCTTCGCAAACTTTGTCCTTGCCGATGAGATCAATCGTGCACCGGCAAAGGTGCAGTCTGCACTGCTCGAAGCGATGCAGGAGCGAAATGTGACCATCGGTCATGATACTTTTGACCTGCCTAAGCCGTTCCTCGTACTGGCAACACAAAACCCGATTGAGCAAGAGGGAACATACCCATTGCCTGAAGCTCAGGTTGATCGTTTCATGTTCAAGGTTTTGCTCGACTATCCGGAT
The DNA here is from genome assembly GCA_964627035.1 of uncultured bacterium. Lineage (GTDB taxonomy): Bacteria > Electryoneota > AABM5-125-24 > Hatepunaeales > Hatepunaeaceae > CAZVKN01. The sequence goes on from CAZVKN010000022.1 coordinate 32,468, forward strand.
CGTCTCGATGAAGGTCATATACTGGATCATATCCTGACTCATGGCGACAGCTCAGGCATGGATTCAATGCAGCAGGTGCTATCTCCAAGCTGGCTGGAACAGGCTCGAAAAGAAATCAAGCTGGGTGTCACGCTTGAATCGGGAATCAAAACTTATATACTCCGACTGGTGGATGCAACCCGAAATCCTGAAACAATTGCGGACAAGATCAACAAACTGAAAGCAGAGAAAGCGCATCAATTGCCTGAGGTGAGAGAGGCTATTGATAAGATCGGTGGACAGCAGGTCAAAAACCTTATCCGATACGGTGCATCAACTCGCGCAGTCATTTTCCTTGCACGAGCTGCGATGGTCGCTGCGTACATGAACGGCAAGGCTGAAGTGCTGATTGATGAGGTCAAGACAGTTGCGCATGAAGTGCTGCGTCACCGCATCATGGTCACATTTGAAGCTGAAGCTGATGAAATCACCTCCGATGACATCATTACAATACTGTTGAACTCTGTTCCGACAGGTGGTGAAGACAGATAAGTGAATCGGACAGACAACCAAAACAGTGACGGTTCAGTTGTCTCGAGTGAGCTGCTCCGCAAGGTTAAGCTGCTTGAGATAAAAACCCGGCTTCAGGTGAGGGATGTCTTCGGTGGTCAGTACCACTCCATCTTCAAAGGTCAGGGGATGGATTTCGACGAGGTGCGTGAGTACACTCCCGGTGACGACTTCCGTAACATTGACTGGAATGTCTCCGCACGGATGAACCATCCATACATAAAGGTTTATCGTGAGGAGAGAGAGCTAACCGTCCTTATCCTGGTTGACGTGTCAGCATCCGGTGATTTTGGAAGTGTTAATACTCTGAAGCGTGAGATTGCAGCAGAGTTAACAGCACTTCTTGCACTCTGTGCCCTCACAAACAATGATAAGGTTGGTCTGCTGTTGTTCTCCGATCAGATCGAACATTTTGTCGCCCCGAAGAAAGGAAGAAGGCATGTGCTACGTTTGATCAGAGATGTGTTAACATTCACACCGAAATCTCCAAAAACATCAATCAACAGTGCTCTTGAATACTCATTGAAACTTCTAAAGCGTAAGTCCGTTTTATTCTTACTTAGCGATTTCAATGATAATGGTTACGAAAAAGTAATTAGGATCGCAGCTCGCAAACATGATTTGATTGCACTTGAACTCTACGATCCTCGCGAGCGTGAAATCCCTGCAATAGGATTAGTACCGTTTCACGATCCTGAATCCGGAGAAGTACACTGGATGGACAGCTCTTCAAAGAAATTCCGCGAAGCATTTGGCAGAACAGCAGATCTTCAGGCAAGAAAACGTGAAGACTTCTTCAAATCTGTACAGATTGACAGGATTGCATTGTCTGTGGATAAACCATATGATCGTCCGTTGATCAAGTTCTTCCGAACGAGGGAGAGAAGACGATGAACCGAACAATAATCATTCTCTTCCTGCTTTCTTCAATCGTGTCTGCAAGCATCCAGCCAACTCATATTGACGCAAAGATTGAACCTCGCCAGATAAACATCGGTGATCCTATCGAGATGATTCTGACGGTTGGAGTTCCCTCATCAACCAAAATCAATTGGCCCACAGAAGAGCATCTAACCCCAGCCTCGATCCTCGATTCCGAACCATTCCTAGCCGGTGAGAGTGAACAATCATACAGATACTCGATTTCAGTATATGAGCTTGGTGAGGTAGAACTGCCTGAAATCCCTCTCATTCTATTTGAGTCCGATCAGGACACTGTTGCTGACACGGTGTGGATTGATCTCGGAACGGTTGAGGTTGTCTCGCTTCTCGGTGACAGCACTATAGATATCCATGACATTCGACCACCGATAAAGCTGGCGTGGCTGTTCAGTGACTTTCTTCCTTACATTCTAATTGCAATTGGCATTGGTGTTGCACTGTTTCTGTTGTATAGGTGGCAGACGAAATGGAAGAAGGGAGCTGAACCTGATTACAGTTGGCAGGAGGAACCACCGGACCCGGATGATCTGGCTCTCAAACGACTGCGGGTTCTACATCAGGAATGGGAGAGTGGTAATCTATCCAATGAAGAGTATCACAGTGAACTGTCCGACATTCTGAAGGTATATCTCGGTGGTAAGTATGCGTTTCAGGCTGCTGCACTGACGACCAATGAGCTATTCATGCATCGTGAACTGTGGGAAGCTGTGGACTCCGAGAATGCTGAGAAGCTGAATCAAATTCTTGACACTACTGACAAAATCAGATTTGCAGGCATTGAAAAGAGTGACAACGAGCAGCTTCTTGAATCGTCACGCAATTTTGTCCGTGATACAGGTAAGGCGATAACATTGGACGACAACAGCAAGGAAGGGGCAAACGATGTATCTCGCTAATCCTCTGTGGTTGTTGACAGCCTTATTTGTCGTACCGATCATTTATCTGTATATCCGCGCACGCAAAGCAAAGGTTCCCTCGTTAACATTCAGTGCTGTGAAGCTGGCAAAATCAGCATCACTACAACGTCGCGATTGGAAACGGTATTTACGTCATGCCAATATTGTACTTATCACTATAACGATACTTTCCCTCGCGATGGTTCTTTCACGACCGCAATCAATGGAGAAGGGTCAGGATATTCATAGTGAAGGGATTGACATTGTCATAGCACTCGACATATCCGCCAGCATGATGGCACGTGATTTCACACCGGATCGAGTGGGCGCAGCGAAAAGAGTAGCATCCGACTTCATTAGCGGTCGTCCACATGACCGGATCGGGATGGTACTGTTCGGGAAGTATGCCTTCGCCCAATGTCCACTGACTGTAGATCATGCGATCCTGATGGAACTAATTGACAGCGTTAAGATAGGCTTAACCAATCCCGATGCGACCGCAATCGGGCAAGCATTGGGCAGTGCGCTTAACCGACTTAAATCGAGTGAATCGAAATCTAAGACTATCATTCTTCTTACAGACGGTGAAAACAATTCCGGTCTTCCACCTCTTACAGCAGCAGAAGCAGCAGAAGCATTGGGAGTGCGGGTATATACAATCGGAGTCGGCAAACATGGCACTGCACCCTATCCGGCGAACGATATTTTCGGCAGACCTACAGTTCAACAGGTTCCGGTATCAATTGATGAGGAGTTGCTAACCAAGATCGCCAAGATGACTGATGGACTCTATTTCCGTGCGACCAATAATCGCAAACTTGAGCAGATATTCGATGAAATTGATCAGATGGAGAAGACGCGCATCAGAGTGACTTCATACACCCGATATAGTGAGCTGTTCTACAACTGGGCTTATATTGCTGCCGGAGCACTGTTGCTGAGCTTGCTGCTTTCAACGCTGGTGGTCAGGAGGATGATATGATACAGTTTACTCATCCTCTATTGCTGAATCTCCTGTGGCTGGTTCCCGTCCTGTTTACATTGGTCTGGCTGGAATATCGTTGGAAACTAAGTGCGATGAAAAAATGGGCAAGTCAGAAGCTGTGGGATGATGTGATTCCGAACCGTGCTCCTGTCAATGTGTTGTGGAAAAGAATACTATTCGTATTAGCAGTTGGTCTCCTAATCTTTGCCATGTCCGGTCCACAGGTTGGCACGCGTCTGGTGGAAGTCACACGGCAGGGAACAGACATTGCACTCGCTGTTGATCTTTCACAGTCCATGTTGGTTGAAGATTTGACCCCAAACCGATTCCAAAGAGCACGTCATGAGATAAGCCGTTTTATGGATAAGTTGACAGGTGATCGGGTTGCACTCATTCCATTCGCAAGGGTCGCATTCGTTGAAGTACCGATGACACTCGATCATGCTGCGGTCAACTCCAAACTGAATGCAATCAAGCCCGAGATGATTCCTCATCCCGGTACTTCTCTTGCAGCAACTATCAAGCAAGCGAGGAGGGTTTTCTCAAACAAAAGTCAGGCTCAGAAGATCATTGTGATCATTACCGACGGCGAAGATCACGAAGCGGATGCGATCAAAGAGGCAAAAAAAGCTGCGGACGAGGGGATCATTATTTATACTATCGGCATGGCGACCGTAAGTGGTGGACCGATTCCGGTAAAAAGTCAATATGGTAAAGTTACAGGTTACAAGAAGGATAGATCCGGAAGCACAATTGTATCAAGACTAAATGAGGATCTGCTCTCTGAAATCAGCAGCGTTACCGGAGGAGAATTTTATCGGGCAACACAGACAGGCAGTGAGTTCAAACAGTTGTATAAGACAATAGCAGGTATGGACAAGGAAAAGTTTGAGACTAAACAGTTCACGGATTATGAAGACAGATTCCAATATCCGGCAGCATTGGCACTACTGCTGATTGTGATAGGACAGCTTATACCTCCGGCAAGGAGACGCACATCATGAAAATATCTCAAGCTATATTTGTACTAATCGCAATTCTAATGTTCAATCCGCTTTTTGCTGAAGAGACTCCTCGCAAGGCTGCTTCTAAGGGAGTGGACCACTATAAAAAAGAAGAGTTCGACAAAGCTTCAGCAGAATTCATCACCGGACTTCGCTCTGATCCTAATGAGAGAGAACAGGATCAGCTCAGCTATGACCTCGGTGCTGCACTGTACAAAGCCGGAAATTTCGAGGAAGCGGCAGGTTGGTTTTCACGAGCTGCTAAATCAGCATTAGAGAATGACAAAGGATTAGCGTCAGATGCTTTGTACAATCTCGGTAACAGCTATGTGCAGTTGCAAAAGCTTGAAGAGGCAGCCAATGCATATAAGTATGCTCTAAAGGTTGACCCAAAAGATCGGGAGACCAAAGAGAATCTTGAATCAGTTCTGCGGATGATGCAGATGCAGCCTCAGCAACAACAACAGCAGGATCAGCAAGATCAGGAACAACAAGAGCAACCTGATTCCACCGATCAACAACAGCAACCACAGCCGTCAGAATCGGATACAACAGGAAATCAGGAACAGCAGCCTCAACCTGAACCGACAGACATGTCACCTGAAGAAGCAAAAGATCTGCTGCAGGCACTCGAAGCAGATGAACAGGAAGCTCAGAAGGATAAGCTGGAACGACAGTTTGGTAAGCCAAAACGGACAGGTAAGGATTGGTAAGCGGAAAATGAGATATAATCTGAGACATATCATTTTACTGCTTACTGCAATCCTTCTTATCGCACCGTTGACTTTAAATGCCAAAATTGAACTGACTGCTGAAGTGGATCAGGATAAAGTGCAGATCGGTGGAAGGTTCACATATACTGTTACAGTTTCCGGTGCACTGAGATTGCCGGATATCGAACCTCCTGATTTTGCAGGTCTGAAGATTTTAGCCGGTCCGTCCAGTAGCAGCAGCACTCAGATAATTAACACTCAAGTTTCCAGCTCAAAAAGCCTGACCTATGTCCTGCGAACACTCAACACAGGCAGGATCACGATAAAACCTGCAAAAGTGAAGTACAAGCGAAAGGTCTATACTTCTCAACCGATCACTGTAAATGTTGTATCGGCTGGCAAGTCTCCATCCGCTGCTACAAAAAAATCATCTCGTAGCAATTCACAATCGGATGTCGGCGCCGGTAATAAACCGCTCCCTGATGTATTTGTGGTGGCTCGAGCGGCGAAAGACAAGCTATATCTCCGCGAAATGGTCACAATCACCTACGACCTCTATCTCAGGATTACTGTCACTAACTTCACCTTCGCAAAAATCCCGTCTGCCACCGGATTCTGGCAGGAGGAGTTTGATCTGCCGCGTCAGCCGAAGCTTCGGAATGTTACCCTCAAAGGACAGGATTACAAGGTCGCCACAATTCGCAAGATCGGACTGTTTCCGACCCGCACCGGAGAGCTGACAATAGAACCGCTTCGGACAGATGTCACAGTCGAACGTCCTGCCAAAAAGAAAAGAAGATCTCGTCGCGATCCGTTCAACTGGTTTTTTGACGACAGGGTAAGACGTGAAACCAAAACAGTGTCAACCGAACCGCTGCATCTGACAGTGCTTGCTCTCCCTCTCAAGGGTAGATCGAACAGTTTCAAGGGTGATGTGGGGGAATATAATCTGAAGGTGACTTATGACAAACGGAAACTGGCTCAGCACGATGCACTGACAATTAAAGTGACGATCAGCGGGAGTGGCTATCTGAAGTCAATTGATCCGCCCAAATTGACTCTGCCGTCTGGATTTGAGCAGTTCGATCCTACTGTTGACGAGAAAATTACCACATCAGGATCAACGGTTCGCGGCAGAAAACAGTTCAGCTACCTTGTGATCCCGCGAAGAGTCGGAAAGTTCAAACTCGATCCGATTGAATTCAGTTTCTTTAATCCTTCCACCGCAAAGTATTCCAAAAAGAAAGCCGGAGGCATCTCCCTGACGGTCACACCCGGTGACGGATCTGCATTCTCCGAGCAGATGCAGAGTTCATCAGCAGTTGACATTCTCGATAGTGACATCAGATTCATAAAAGACCTTTCTAAACCGTTGACCAAGATCGAGGTTCCTGTTTATCAGTCAACATGGTTTTATGCTGTCTTACTAATGTCACCGCTTCTGTTCCTGTTGGGACTTGCTACAGAAAAGACATTGCAGCAACGTCTTTCCGATCCTATCGCTGTTCGCAGGAGAAGAGTATCCGAACTTGTCCGCAAGACATGGATTGAAGCTGGTAAGCTGGAAAAATCCGGTGACATTGCAAAAGCGGTTGACATTCTCGGAAGTGCACTCAAGGAGCTGATTGGTGTGAAGGTCAATGTCCCGACAGCCGGACTTACACGAGAATTGATATACACCAAGCTAACTGAAACAAATACTGAGACTGATCTTGTTGAGGAGGTTGTAGCCGTTTTCGACAACATTGAGAAAATGAGATTCGGATATACTTCATTTGACGATTCTGAAGGGCTGGATTACCTGACCCGATTTAGAAAGCTTTCAAAAGATTTGGAGGCAATTCAATGAGAATTCTACTCTTCTTTACGATATTAACATCATTTCTATCTGTCCAAATTTTATTTGCCGGACTTCCTGAACAACTGTTTGAAACCGGGAACAAAGCCTATCTTGATGGCAACTGGAATGAAGCACTAAAAAGCTGGAAACAGATTGAATCATCCGGCTATCTCGGTGGAGAATTGTACTTCAACATGGGAAATGCCTACTTCCAGACGAATCAATTGGGTGAAGCAATCCTCTACTGGGAAAAGGCGTCAACTTTGTTGGTTGACAAGACGGACGTCCTACACAACCTTGAAATCGCACGGAAACGATTGGTTGACAAACTCGATGACGAAGTCCACCTGCCTGTATGGGATTGGTTTGACAATTTCAGATCACGCTTCTCAACAGGCATACTCGCATGGGGAGCGATTCTATTCTGTTTCCTGCTGTTTGCAGTTATCAGTTTGCAGCGGTGGATGTGGCGGTCTTCTGTTTTACTGAAATACAGCATCTCGCTGTTTGCCGTTTTTTTCGCAGTTAACACTTCACTATTGTATCTCGAAGCGCGTGATGAAAACCTGAACCGTTACTGTGTTTTTGTATCACATGAAGCGGAAGTGCTGTCTGCACCTGCATTCGGTACGGGCAAGATGTTATTCTCTCTGCATGAAGGAACTAAAGTTCGGATTATCCGACAGGTTGATGATTGGTTTGAGATTGATGCCGGAAAGCAGAGACAGGGCTGGGTGAGGAGCGATGCTGTCGGAGTGATATAAAAAGATTTCTGAATTTTGTGGTCTGGTTGTCTCAACCGCGACGTCGAGCTTGAGACAAGCACGACTACAGTAAACAGTGCTGAAATCGTGTAACCTTTTCTCTTGTGAGCAAGTCTATAAAAGAAAAGCAAACCAACCAATGAAAAGGAGACCAAAATGAACAGATCAACGAAATTCACACTACCTGTACTGCTGGCTGTTTTTCTGATGCTATCCTCGGCAGCTTTCGGCGCTGAATACCACAACGACAGCAGTGAAAAAGCCACAAGCAGCTTTCACAAAGAACTCGATTCTAAATCCATTAAATTACTTGGTGTGGAAACCACAAACGGTAGCATCACGATAATTGGTGATGACACGGATAAAATCTTTATTGACGCTGACCTGAAAGTGAAAGGACCTGATGCAGAGGTTTGTCAGGAACTACTCGACAAAATCGCAATTCGATTGAAGGAGAGCCGAAAATCACTCAATATATTTGTTGAGAAGAAGAATAAGCGCAGATACAGCATCAGCGTCACCTTCAATCTGAGAGTGCCTCATGAGATGAACATTGAAGCCTCAACGGTGAACGGCGGAGTTAACATTACCGCACTTGAGGGTGACATGGAGCTGTCAACCGTAAACGGCGGGGTTAACTGCAGTCATGTTAATGGCAACATCGAGGCTTCCACTGTCAACGGTGGAATCAATCTTGAGTCCGTATCCGGCGATGTAGAAGCGAGTAGTGTCAACGGCGGGATTGTTTGCAGTGCGATTGATGCAACTCCATCCGACATCGAGCTGAGCAGTGTCAACGGCAGCATTGATCTCGGTTTGCGAGGCAAGTTAAACAGCTCCTTAGAGGCAAACACAATGAACGGCAAGGTTCGCGTGAGCGGCATTGATGTATATCTACCAAAAAAGAATCCCCGTCATCTGAAAACCGTCCTCGGTGACGGTGAGGGAGATTATGAGTTAAACACTGTTAACGGCAGCATTCACATTAACGTCATAGCCGCTGATTGATTCAACAATTCAAAACGATTTTCCGCTAATGAAGCTTGACACTACACGAAACCGTTCGTAAGCTACACTATAGTGTGCTATTATTACTGAGTACGATAAAGAGCGTACACTGTCATTTGCCGTTTCTGACGTATTGTACGCTAATGGCGCAGCGCGTCGGATTCAAATGGATGGATTTCGGAATATCGTTTATAAATGGCGATCCGACCTAGGGACTACTGAAGTTTAAGGAGAACTTTGAGGCGAGGCACTATTTTAGGTTGACGTATCAGGTGGAAGTGTGAAGGAATTAGATGAAGTTTGGAAAAATTTCGTCATTCTGGTATCTGTTTCGTCACTCCCGCGAAGGCGGGAGTCCAGAGTTTTAGTTTGTTGTCACATTTAAGACTGGATTCCCGCCTGCGCGGGAATGACGATAATGAAATTGAGGATGACAAAGGAATATGTGAATGAAGAAAGAAAAGACGTTTTACGTCTATATTATGACGAGCAAGCGTAACGGCACACTTTATATCGGTGTTACGAGTGATCTCGTTCAGCGTGTATTTGCACATAGAAATGGTTTGCGAGATGGATTCACTAAAAAACATGGTATTAAGAGACTGGTATATTTTGCGGAGGCAGGAGATGGCTATGATGCTATAACACGTGAGAAGCAATTGAAGAAATGGAATCGCAAATGGAAACTAAGATTGATTGAAGAATTTAACCCTGAATGGAAAGACTTGTACACTGAAATTGTTTAACCTTCGATCCGTCATCCCCGTGAAGACGGGAATCCGCTGACATAAACGAAATTAACGGATGTGGCGTGAGCATTCAAAAGTTATTGATAAGTTTGAAGGGAAAACGTACAATTACTCCAGTTCATTCTTTCTTGTTGTGTTTGACAGACAAGCAGCAATGATTAGCTTATTTCCTCAGATCAATATCGAGCCATTTGAATTTGAGCCTTTTGAACCTATTGTAGCAATTAACAACAGAGAAGATTGTCGGGTATTCATAGATAAATTAATTGATTGGTTCGATGTTCAGTGGAATAAGGCCACTCTAATTCAACAAACAGATTAATGTTCAAAAAAATACTAATAGCCAACCGTGGCGAAATTGCAACGCGAATAATGCGCACTTGCCAAGAGATGGGAGTCAAGACCGTAGCGATCTATTCTGACGCTGACCGCACCGCTCCGCATGTGTTGATGGCGGATGAAGCGTACCGTATCGGACCTCCTCCGGCACGTGACAGCTATCTGCTCGGTGATAAAATAATTGACATCGCCAAGCAGGCTGGTGCTGAGGCGATTCATCCCGGATACGGATTCCTTGCTGAAAACGGTGATTTTGCACAAGCAGTCGCTGATGCTGGATTGACATTCATCGGACCTCCACCGTCAGCAATTCGCAGTATGGGTTCTAAGACCGAAGCCCGTCAAATGATGGAAGATGCCGGAGTCCCGATTGTTCCCGGTGAACAGTCTAATTTTGAGGATCATGAGGATGCATTGATCGCCGCCGAAAGAGTCGGCTATCCGATCCTGATCAAGGCGGCAATGGGTGGTGGTGGCAAGGGTATGCGGGTTGTTAACACTCCGGCTGAACTACCTGCTGCGTTTGATGCTGCCAAGCGTGAAGCGTTGTCGGCATTCAATGACGATACAATTTTCCTTGAGCGGTATGTTGAAATTTCTCGCCATATCGAGATACAGGTGCTCGCGGATGCACACGGCAACTGCATTCATCTATACGAGCGTGAATGCTCCATCCAACGCCGACATCAAAAGGTCATTGAGGAAGCTCCTTCAGCAGTGCTTTTTGACCAGCCGGAACTGCGTGAACGAATGGGAAAAGCAGCGGTTGCGGCGGCGCAAGCGTGTGGATATGCTAATGCCGGGACGGTTGAATTCCTGTTCGACCCGGGACGCAATGACTTTTATTTCCTTGAGATGAACACTCGGTTGCAAGTTGAACATCCGGTTACTGAGATGGTTACCGGCATTGACTTGGTGCGGGAACAATTGTTGATTGCATCTGGAGAAGTATTACAGATTCAGCAGGAGGACATCGTTCACCGTGGTCATTCTATTGAGTGTCGAATATACGCTGAGGATGCACCGGATGGATTCTTGCCGGATGCTGGTACGATCACGAGTATGGAACTTCCGGCAGGCGCATGGGTTCGGATAGATTCCGGTGTTAAATCGGGTGATGAGGTTGGAGTTTATTATGATCCGATGATCGCAAAGCTGGTCACGTGGGGCGTGGATCGTATAACGGCTATTGACCGTATGCACCGTGCATTGGCTGAATATCGAGTTACCGGACTCAAAACGACAATTCCCTTTAGCAAATGGGTAATGGAACATCCTCGTTTCCGTTCGGGTGATTTTGACACTCGGTTCATCGGGCAGGAGTACAGCGGTGAAGATGCTAAACTTGACGAGCAGACCGTCAAAGCGGTTGCGATGGCAGTTGCGTTGTATGATCGTGAGCAGAGAGCAATCTCACCTGTGTCAAGCTCATCGGATAATGGCTCAAGCTCGGATGGTCATGTTGGTAATTGGAAGCGTGCCGGACGTTTGCAGGCGATGAGGTAATGCTAAAATTCAACACAATCAAAAACAACCGGCAATTATTCTTAATAAAGTGAAGAATCTTGTAATCGTGGTTGTCTCAACCACGACGTCGGGCTTGAGACAAGCCCGACTACAGGGTTACATAGTCATTGCATTGTTGGTAGGATTAGTGGTCATTGTGGGTTGTTCCAAACGGGAAGCGGCTCTTGATAACCAGTACAACCAACCAATTCGATTTGAGAACGGCATCCCTGTATATCAACTCCACTGCGACCGATTTGCTGACCTATCACATCAGATGAAATTATACGCTTACCATCTGATTCAAGCGTGCAAACAGGGTGAAAGTTTGGCAGTTAATCAGGTAGCGGATCACTTGGAACAAGCGTTCATCTATGCCCCAAACAGTTCCAGAGAGCATCTCACTGAACTGATAAATCAGCTACGTTCTGGGATGAGTGACTTGGAGCAACACAAAAAACTGTGGTTAAAGGATACCACTTCGCAAGTGGATTTCTATTTGGACGTAAGTTACAGTTCGGACCGCCAAGATACTCTGTTCACAGGATTGGTGGCAATTAAGGAAACTGATAGTTCAAATTATCAATTGCTGTATTCCATTGATCGGTTTTGTTCCCGCGCAACAACTGTGTTAGTGAACAGTAATAGTGCCAAGCGTTTTCTATTAAGTAACATTCCATCGAATCCGCATAATGAACAACGGTTCTTCCTGATGCCGACGATTGTACTTAGCAAGAATAAGATGGGCGGGATTAAACAGATTGACCTTGATTATCAACAACCATGAACCTAGACTTACAATCAAAACACGCCATCGTCTGTGGCAGTAGTGGAGGCATTGGTAAAGCTGTAGCAATAGAACTGGCATCGCTTGGAGCTAACATCACCCTGATAGCACGAGATGCGAAACAATTACAACAGGTTAAGAGTGATCTGGATACGAGTCTGAATCAAACGCATGATTATATCGTGGCAGACTTTTCAGATCCGGAACGATTGTGCAATCTGATATCCGAATATGTTGCAAGTCATCCTCCGGTTCATATTCTGATTAATAACACAGGTGGTCCTGCACCAGGCACGACAATTGATGCAGATACAGATTTATTTGAAGCTGCCTTTAAACAGCACCTGATCTGTAATCAGATTCTGACAAAAGCTGTCGTTCCCGGTATGATTTCAGCAGGTTACGGTCGTATTATTAATATCATCTCGATCAGTGTCAAACAGCCAATTCCCGGATTAGGTGTATCAAATACAATACGTGGAGCAGTTGCGAGCTGGGCTAAAACAATGTCTAATGAATTAGGACAACATAGTATCACTGTCAACAATGTTTTACCCGGATTTACGGATACCAACAGGCTCAGATCGTTGATTCGCACTGTCGCGAAGTGCGACAATCTGACCGAAGAGCAGGTTGAAGAGACAATGATATCAACTGTACCGACAGGCAGATTTGCTGATCCGAGTGAAACAGCACAAGCAATAGCATTTCTATCTTCCCCATCAGCAGCATATATTAATGGGGTAAACCTTCCTGTTGATGGCGGAAGGTTGGGATGTTTGTAGTTACTCTAACTAACCACCAAGGCACAAAGACACCAAGAAAACAGTTATATCTCTTTTTGGTGACTTGGAGGCTTGGTGGTTCAAAAAACTTTGCGCCTTAGCATCTTTGCGTGAGAAATAAGTATGTCAGATAAAACAAATCACGTCCTCTCCTGCATTCAACCAACAGGCGAAATGCATCTCGGCAACTACTTCGGAGCGGTATCCAATTGGGTAAAACTGCAAGATGAGTATGATTGTATCTATGGGATAGTTGATTACCATGCTATGACCATGCCGTATGACCCGAAAGAGTTGCGATCCAACAGTAAGCAATTGATTGTAGACTTAATGGCTTGCGGTTTACATCCGGATAAGTCAATAATATTTCTGCAATCACTCGTACCGGAACATGCTGAACTGTGCTGGATATTTAATTGCGTTACCTCTATCGGTGATCTCAAGCGAATGACGCAGTTTAAGGACAAATCCGGTCAAATTGAATCAGGTTCTTCCACCAATTTTGTGTCAGGCGGTTTATTCACTTATCCGGTGCTGCAGGCAGCAGACATATTGATATACCGCGCCGACAAAGTTCCTATCGGTCAGGATCAGAAGCAGCACCTGGAACTGTCACGCGAAATTGCTCGCAATTTTAATCGTCAATTTGGTGATTATTTCCCTGAACCGAAGCCGCTGTTTACACCAAGCCTGAAAATCAAATCAACGGCTGATCCGACTAAGAAAATGAGCAAGAGTCTCGGCAGTAAACACTTTATCACTCTGTTCGAGGAAGAAAACAGTATCCGCAAGAAGATCAAATCGGCTGTTACAGATACAGGTGAACCATCTGAAGAAATGAGCCCCGGTCTAACCAATCTGTTTGAACTGCTTAAAGCTTGCGGTAAGGATGATGATGTCACATCGCTGCGGAATGATTATGATGCCGGACAGCTTCGTTATGTCAATTTGAAAGGTGCGGTTGCGGATGCTTTGGTCGAATTGACAGGTCGGTTGCGAACTGAACGTGAGCAATTGATGCAGGATCTGCCATTGGTATGGAAGCAAATTCGCATTGGATCTGAAGCAGCACGCGAAATTGCACGTGAGACATTAAGAGAGGTACGGAATCTGGTCGGATTACCAAAACGATAGAGACATATTTACATTGCAATTATCGCACAGACAGGCTTTTTGGTTGATCCTTATTCTCGGTTTGGCTGTGCGGCTTTTTTTTGCTCTATACATACCTCTGCATCCTGCTGACAAACCGTTCCCGGGCTATAACGATGAGCCGCTGCATCTGTTCTATGTTCAGCATATCGCATCGGGAAACGGCTGGCCCATCTGGGAGCAGCCATCCGATAGTCTGAGCTACTTAACCGACTCCTTCGTACAACCACCGCTCTATTACAGTCTGACTACTCCGTTGTATAATCTCGGTCGTCTTCTTGGATCCAAGCTGCTGTTGACAAGGCTTTTCTCTGTACTGTGCGGCGTTCTTGCAGCACTCCTCGTCTATCGCATGGCTTTGATGTGGTCTGATAGGGAATCAATTGCTGTGTCAGCATTCGCGGCGATGATGCTCGCACCGAATAGCATCATTTTCACATCAATTGTAACCAATGATGCACTAATTATCCTGACCTCAGCACTTTTCTTCTATCTTCTGATTCAACACAACCGCGAATCACCAACAGTCCTTAAAATGGTAACAATAGGATTATCGCTTTCAATTGCTGTCTGGTCAAAAATGTCAGGATTGACTTTAATTCCACTGATTTGGTTTGCGGTGCAAGGTGAGTACAATAAATCCCGTCAATGGAAAAATCTGGTTGCTATCCTGATTGTCACCTTGATCTGTATTGCACCTCTTCTATCATGGAATCTAACACACTACGGTGAACCCATACCGGGACAAACACAGCAACTTGCATCGGAATATTGGCCCCAGGAAGCACTCGGTGTCACTGGTGGAGGCATATCTCATCCGGTGATGGCGGCTCATCACTGGCTCAGGTTGTCGATAATTCCTTTCAGTGATCTATGGGGAGGCTGGGAGAAGTGGTTCTCGCTGTTGTGGGCTGCTATCTTCACATCTATTTTTCTTGTCGGATTCTACCGGATCATTAAAGAAAATTCTGAGGGAACACTGTTTATTATCGGATTTCTGTCTGTTGCGGTAGGATTCATCTGGCACAACATTCACTTGTTTCAGGTTGAGTTCCGACTATTCGCACCTGCATTCCCGGCAATTGCGGTTATCATGGCATTAGGGATGAGAAAATTGAAAGTTCCTATTATTGGTCAGATTTTAGTTTGGATCGCTCCGATAATCGTAATGATGCTGTTGGGTATCAAACAGTAAGGTATTTCCCACCTCCGCTAAAAGGGGCTGTCTTAAAAGTATGTCATTTCGAGGATCAAAGTGACGAAGCAATCTGATAATATATTGATAACACAAGAGATTGCTTCACTGCGTTCGCAATGACGAATCATTACTTCTTACTTATGGGACAACCCCTTAACTCTATACAGTGTTTGACGTCAGAACGTATTGGACAAAATTGTACAATAAGTTAAGGACTGCTT
>CAZVKN010000023.1:0-44348 GCA_964627035.1 uncultured bacterium
GAATAAAACTATCAAGACTTTATCCGACTATTGATGGTTGACATGACACTAGTTATAATCTCACTATTTTGGATCTTTGATTTTAAGCGAACACACATCGTTCCACAACAATTTGGCATGATCTGAAGAGGTATCATGGGTACATTACCAGCCCCCCATTTTAGTATTCCACCGATACCTAGACCGAACTTAAATCTTTCTTGATTAAGACTAAACGAAAAATCAGGAAGAGAAGCAAATGCTACATCTGAATCCCAATCTCCCAGAGCATCGAGGAGTGATTTTACTTTATTTAATGCTCTAATAGTACGGCATTTAGTAAAATCAGTAGCACGTGTATCAACATGATGTTTTATAAATTTTATTTCAATCATTTTTCATTCTTTGATTATGATCCGCAATGAAATCAGATCGATTGATTTGGTTAAGTGATGACTGACTTCTAACTCAAACTCACTCCTACGATAGTACGTAATGTACGCAAATTAAATCGTACTAAATATTGTTGGATTTTGCAACAGATCTGGCGTGCATAACGGATCAATACTAAAGAATCAGAAAATATAAGGTGTGCAAGACAAATCAGCAGTCAACCGTGAGTAGAAAAGCTACTTATCACCCATGTTTCAATATTTCTAAAATCTGCGGTAAGTTAACCCCCCCAGTCCCATATTCCACAAATTTTCCGCTTCAAACAGGAATAGATTCGACAATCACAAAAACAAAGACGGACAATACACGGAATAACTTGTCAAAACTGGCCGATTCGTGCATACATTGCACATCTTTCCTAAGTCGTTCCGTCTTTTGTCCGCCTTTCTCGGCATAGTGAATTTTGTAACTTACTCTGTTCCGACTCTTTTCCGCTAAATGTTGAAATGCAGATGATGAGATCGTCATTGCGGCGTAGCGAAGCAATCTCTCACGATAAAACGAAAAAAACTCGGTGCTAAACACCGAGTTAATTCATTGTTAAACAGCGTAGTACGCCTGCCGCGACTCGAACGCGGAACCCTCGGCTTAGAAGGCCGATGCTCTGTCCAGTTGAGCTACAGGCGCTAAATCTATGCTCCCACTTCCCCCTCTTCAATTATCAGCGTAACCCTGTCCATCCCTTCGATGGCTGACAGCTCCGAAATCAAGACCTGGTCACTCTTTCCACGCTTGAGCTTGACCAGATATACATGCTCCACATACTGCCCCATCCGCACGGTTTTTACCGCAAGTCTTGTGTGGGAAACGAGTAACCTATCCATAACAGAGAGGTACGAAGTATCATCAGTATCAGTCGGTATCAACTGAAAACGCAAAAGATAAACACCTTTCGGCGCAGTTCCAAACTGAATGAAGTCCAAAATCAGCAGCAAAATACAAATCGTTCCAACCCCATACACAGCAATAGGATAGTTGCCAATCCCGGCTGACATTCCGGCTGCCAGAGAGAAGAAAACATAAGCAATATCACGATTATCCTTAACAACTGTACGAAATCGTATGATAGACAACGCTCCTACAAGGCTGAAAGCACGAGCTATGCTGTTCCCGATCACCATCATCACCAGCGCAACCACCATCCCAAGTATCACCATTGTCAACATAAACGACTGATTAATTGCCTTATTGCGGTTGGTCAACCGGTAAACAATTGACACTGCAATGCCGAGAATAAATGCAAGTACCAAATTTAGAACAATTTCGATTGAAGTGATCTGCTGAACCGTGCTGTTGGTCAATCCACTGAGAAAATTCAATCAACTACCCTCCCTGCAAACGAGGGCCATCTGTCCAACCCTCGGCAGTACTTTGAGATTGCCTGAACGCGGAGATTGAATTCACGAACAATCTGCCTAATCCAAACGGGCATCCGACCGTTAAATTTGATCTCAAGTATGAAGGCGTCGTCGTTGATAGTCATTAAATCCTTTTCTCGGTACATATCCTCAAGATCGGGAAACGCAAAGCTTCTCACGTTGATATCGAACGTAACTCTGATTTTGGGATCATCAAGGGCGTACAAAGCTTCCCGCTCATAAGTAATTAACACCTGTGGCTTTAACTGCAATCGCTTCGTCAGATAGGCGAATTTCCCGAGTGCAGACCTATCGAGAAAGCTTGGTTTCTCCTCTTTTAGTCTTGGCAGCAAGCCGTTGAATAGTTGAGGAGTCTCAGGAAACAGAGTCTTCACACGCTCCTTGTACACGATGTTGTTGAATTTTCGCTTGATCTCCAAAAATGCATCTTCGCTGCTTTCAGGAGTATTATAAGTCCGGATGCGCAATTTCTTTCTGATTTTAAGTCCATCCACCTTCTCGTAATAGAACAAGTAGTTTCGTGTATCGAGATATATGCTTCGCACTGTATAGGGCGAATAGAGCACACCTTTGCGACAGAATGGGTCGTACTCCATGTTTTCCAGAAATTTCTTGCGGAGTTTGTCCAAGTAAGTCTTAGGAATAAAGTATTTTAGCTCTCTTCTTTCAAAAGTTTCCATATAGGTGCACTTATTGCTCTCTCAATCCGCGAAATTTAATTCTCAATCCTTCCCAAAGGGTTATATTACCTAACGGCAGCTTAGCAACACCGTTCACTCCGGTTTGCAGAGCTTGGTCTCTGTTATCGAGGAACAGGATTCCGTATGCGTTCACCCTGTCCATTGTGTTATAGTCTAATTTCGTTATCTCTCCAGACCTAGTCATCCCGTGATCAGCAAAGAATTGCAGCTCAACATTGCTCCCAATAGCATGTTTCCCTGCTACAATCTCTGGCATCAACATCATAACGCTCATAGTGTCAGTGCGTTCAATTCTCAATATTGTTTCTCCCTGATCACCGAGACGTGCTATCCCGTCCAACGGAGAAATGATAGTTTCCATACTTGTCAGTGAGTTTCTCGCAGTTGAAATCAACTGCCGCAACTTAGATATTTCTGCGTCAACCACTGTGACGTCTTCAGTTCTGGCACCGACCAGTGTTGCATCATAGCGAGCTTTGAAAACATCTACATCTGATTCATACAGACGGTATCTTCGTTGAACCCGCTGCCATTCAGCCAGTGTTATAATCTCTTTTTCATACAGTTCTTTCACACGGTCATACTCAGATTGATACGCTTCGAGAGTAGCCTGAACTCGTTTCCAACGCTTCAAAGCGACTGTCTGATCTTCCGGTCGAACGGCAGCCAGTAAAGCTTGACGACGTGCAAGTGCTTCCGCAAGCTGCGCCTCCAGCTCCCTTAGCTGCCCCAGCTCTTCGTAAGACTCTATCTGTGCAACAGTATCACCTTTCTGTACATGAATACCTTCACCCACAGTAAGCTTGACCTCAACCATATCCGGTGATTCAAACTGTCGGAGCGTTCGGCTATGATTGCTGCCGAGCAGTTTTTTATCCCATCCCGTAGAGATCTGCCCGCCATCACGAACGATATGCCAAATAGCAACCGGCTCAACAACGCAGAGACAGTCCAGTGACTGCTCCATCTGAACACTCCCGGCAAATCCGATGAACAGAAGCAGCACAAAAAAGAAAAGTATTCGTTTAATCTTTACGGACAAATTTATCGTTCCGCTTTTGGAGCTTAACTAACACGATTAACCATAATTGCGAATGAAATTCACACCAACAGGTAGTTCCATTCGCACAGAGAAAATTGAACTTAGTGATAATCTGAAAGATACATCGTAAATCAACTGGTAAAGCGCAGAAACCGTTCCAACATATTCCGATTTCAGGCAAACAGCACACCTACAGCAGATCACTTAATTCGTAAC
The DNA here is from genome assembly GCA_964627035.1 of uncultured bacterium. Taxonomy (GTDB): domain Bacteria; phylum Electryoneota; class AABM5-125-24; order Hatepunaeales; family Hatepunaeaceae; genus CAZVKN01. The sequence goes on from CAZVKN010000023.1 coordinate 3,771, forward strand.
TCAATAATGTAAAATAAAAGTTAGGTATTTACCAACTATTTAGAGAGAATCAAAGAGCCAGGTTGAATTATTGCTCGGAAAATCCTGTCAAAATCTCAAGAAGAGTGATTAATCTCACTGTATGGTCGCAATGAACTTATTCTATATGATTAGCACACGTCAGGAGTATATCTTGACTGTTCGCCGAACAAGTGGTTAAATTACCAAGAAGTCTGTTGAGATGCAATTTTAATCTCGTCGAGAAGTTTCAGATAACTATTATATCTTCCTTCGGGAAAATTGACGGTACCAACAGCATCTTTGACATTACATCCTGATTCGCTGTCATGAAGACAATCCCGAAAGCGACATGCGCCGAGAAGTTCGCTCATCTCGGGAAAATACTTCGCGAGATCTAACGGCTCAATATCCCAGGGAGCGCACTCGCGAAGTCCCGGTGTATCTGTTATCCATCCTCCCGTCTTCAGAGGATGGAGTTGAGCCTGACTGGTTATATGACGACCTTTGCCGGTTGCTGCGCTGATTCTACCTGTCTTGATGTTTAGGTCGGGATCAACACGATTTATAATGGTTGATTTACCTATTCCGGATGAACCTGCGAGTAGAACTATTTTGTCCTTAAGAAGATTTCTAACAGTGTTAATTCCTGTTAAGGTAATGCAGCTTGTGAAAAGGATAGAATCAACCGCACGGGAGTAATTCTTTTTCCACTTTACTTGATCTTCGCCGGTTGCAAGGTCAATTTTGTTTACGATCAGGTGAATTTCAGGGATAGAGCCTGCTCTTGCGGTTAACAACAGCCGATCAACCAAGCCGAAGGGTGTCTCAGGCTCTGCGATTGATGCTACAATCAAAGCAGTATCAAGGTTTGCAGCTATAGTCTGTGAAATTGGTTTTGATCCGGGAGCTTTTCTCGTAAATTCACTGTCGCGTGGCAGGATGCCTGATAAGCGGATGAAATTCCCTTCACGAACCAAACTAACACGATCTCCCGGGGATAGAGGCTTGACACCACTGTTTCGGAGTCTCCACTTTCCGGGAATGGCAAGACGATGATTTTCGTCGCCTATCCGGATTTGGGCGCGATGACCCAAAGACCACAGGACAATTCCTTGAATCGGGTCATCTGTCGAATCAGGTGAGATGGAGACCATTGGTACCGATTATCAGTTTTATTACTATTTCAAGATAATTTATATAAAGAAGAAATCAACATGAAACTATATCAATTACTGTCTCCGGACAGAATCATATTAGACATAGATGCAAAAAAACGTGAGGAAGCTGTTGAGCAGATGGTGATGACTCTAAAAAAAGCGGGTGCAATACAAGATCATCAATCTGTAAGAAGAATGGTATTGGATCGCGAAAAGAAAGTCGGCACAGGTATCGGTTATGGGGTGGCTATACCACATGCTGATCCGGGTGAGTTTTCTGAACCTTTGGCTATCTTCTGCCGGTTGACAAAGGGCATTGATTTTAACGCTCCTGATGGCGGGAAAGCCAGAATAATTATCATGTTACTCACGCCTGATAAAACTCCTGCTCTTCATGTAAGATTGTTGGCGCGGATATGCAGGTTAATGAAATCGGAGTCATTAAGAAACCGTTTACTGGAAGCAGATGATCCCTTGCAGGCGTCGAGATATATTGCAGAAGCTGAAGCAGATTATCCAGAGTTGAATCCATGAAAAATCTGAAACTTGTATTTATAATTCTTAATAAGGATGAGTATCTCGATGAGCTTCTTGAAGCCTTTGTTGAGTTGGATGTGCGAGGGGCTACTGTGCTTGACTCCGTGGGAATGGGACAGGTCATCTCACATGATATCCCGATTTTTGGTGGGTTAAGGAGTCTGATCTCGGGTAGCAGACCGTATAACAAGACGATTATAACAGTTGTACCCGAAGACAAGATAGACAGCATTGCTGAGGCATTTGAGCAGATATGCGGCGATCTTGATCAGCCCGGCACGGGATTGATCTTTGCGGTTCCAGTGGATTATATTAAGGGACTTAGATCTGATCCGCTGTCTTGAACAGCGTTACAGTAGTTCTTGTAGAAAGGGTATTAACTTCTTAAAAGTTATTGTGGTTGCCGCAACCACGACGTCAGGATTGGGACAAGTCCGATTATAAGTTGTTAAATTGTAGTTGGGTTTGTTTTAAACCCGACCACAGTATATCAACTATTGCCTGACACTACCGAAATATCAATTTTTAACAATTTCCATTAGAGGAAAAAATGACAATCGAAGAAGCTTTAGTAAGCACTCTTAAATATGAAAAGAAGGTGCGTGATCACTATTTTCACGCAGCCAAACTTACCGACGATGAGCAAGGGGAGGCTGTGTTTCAAGCACTTGCGGATGAAGAACAGGGACATGTTGATTTTCTCGAGTCACGTCTTGAGATTTGGCATGAACAGGGGATATTGAAAATAGAGGAAGTCAAATCAGCTTTACCTACACGTGAATGGATCGCACGAGGAAAGGCAAAGATGCGCAAGACCAGTCTGCAGCGTGACTATTCAAGTGAGTTGAAAATGCTGAAAGATGCGCTAAAGCTTGAGATTGCTGTAAGCGACCACTATCGCGATCTGGTGAACCGCATGGAGGGCGAAGCACGGCAGTTGTTTGCCCGATTCCTTGAGATTGAGGACGGTCACACAGCCGTTGTGCAGGCTGAGATTGACGCTCTGGAAAACAGTGGTTTCTGGTTTGACATAGGTGAGTTTAATCTGGAAGCAGGTTAGACAGATAAAATAGGGGCGACTAATTTGTCGCCCCTGGTGAAGAGGAGGAGTCTGGAACCTTATAGGTTCCAGAAAGTGATACGGCTTCATCCGAACAGTGTTGGGAGTTATGATAGCTATCAAAAATATACCTGTGTGCCAATTTTGATTTCAGACAAGGATAATCAGGATAGAGGGGATTTCTTATCCTGCGTTATTCTGTGTATCCATGTTAAGATGTGCCTCATAGATTTTCTTCCATTGAGTGTCTAATCACCACCACTGTACTCAGTATTCCTCGTATCGGATCCGTAGTTTTACTTCCCAATTGAAGGTTTGGTTTCAGAATTCTCGGTAGTGTCAGGCAGCCGTTGATATATGTAGTCGTGGTTGTCCTCAACCGCGACGCCGTCGGGCTTGGGACAAGCCCGACTACAGTTAGCAATATCAGTATTACTCCGAAAAATGATATATTACTTGACTTCCTAATGCATATTAGGTATATTGCTTGTGTTACCAAGCTGCATCAATCTTAAACTACTAACTATAGGAAAACACAATGGAAGTCAAAATTAAAGAAGTAGCGCCGATTAACGTCATTGCGATTCGTCACATCGGAGCGTATGATCAAATCGGTCCGGCATTTGAAAAGCTCTATGAATGGGCAGGCAAGCGCAATCTGATTACATCCAATACGAAGGTAATCGGCGTTTATTACGATGATCCTGACAATACCGAAGTGGATCAGCTTAGAAGTGATGCATGTCTCTCCGTCACAGGGTTTGTCAAGACAGAGGATGACATCGTAGGCAAATCGGTCGGTGGCGGCAAATTTGCTGTAGCCACCCATCACGGATCTTATGAGGGACTCAAAGGTGCATGGGACGAATTTTACGGTAAGTGGCTGACGGAGAATGGAGTTGAATACAGGGAAGAGCCGTGCTTTGAGCTGTATTTGAACTCTCCACATGATACTTCTCCGGAGGATCTTCTCACTGAATTGTACCTGCCGATAAAGTAACAGGCTGAAAGAGTTCGTCACGAGGACACAGAGCCCATAAACAGACTCTCCGACCTGCTTTGATGTCCTTGTGGAGTCAGTAGCTGATTTGGAGGGGGGACTTTCTGTCCGCTCTCAAAGAGTCAGTAAAGTTTCAGAGCGTCCCGACACATCGGGGCGCCATCCAATTTCAATCAATGTTCCTTACAAAATACTAATAAAAGTTTCAGAACCTGCTTCTATAGCTGTAAGCCTTGATAACAAGGTTATTATTGTTTATACTCCGTAAACATCTTGCTTACCCTGAAATACCCCTATAATTCTTTTACACAAAGGAGAATTGCTTTGTCTAAATTAGTTCTCTGTTTTTTGCTAATCGCGCTGATTCTCGCTTCACCGCTCACTGATGCTCAAGCCGGTGGTTACAACCTCGCCGGTATTGGTGCCAAAGGACTCGCTATGGCGGGTGCTTTCCGTGGTGTTGCTGACGATTGGAGTGCGATGTACTGGAATCCGGCTGGACTTGCAGGACAGTCAAACTCTGTCTATCTGGATGTGAAAGTGCTATTTCCAATGGTGTGGCTGACTCCGAATGTGCCGGCTGCCATTGAAGCTTATGAATTGTACCGAAACGGTGTTGAACAGACCACCAAAGCGAATCACTATCCTGCCGGAAGTTTCGGATTAGTTTACGGTATCAACGATCAGTTTACCGCAGGATTAGCCGTCTATGCACCGTCAGCACTCGGTGCGGAGTGGATTAATCTGTACAAAGGACCTCCATACGGCTACAACAACACAGTGCCGTATCCCGAGGATGCATGGTTCAGTGATCTGAAAGTGATTGATATTCATCCGACGCTTGCCTACAAAGTCAATGACAAGTTTGACATCGGACTCGGTATTGCGATACAATACGGAATCATTAATCTTAAAACTCCAAAATTGTCCCCATCGGATGCGGGGGAAGGTCATGCACCTTTTCCTTACCAACACTTCTTTGTGGATGCTGCACTTGAAGGTTCCGGTTTGGGATTCGGGTACAACATCGGCATGATGTTTCACCTGATGGACAATCTGGATCTTGGTATCTGCTATCGCGGACCGGTTGATATTGCCATTGAAGGAAACGTTAAGCAACAGCTTATCCATCCATACAATCTCGGAATTCAAGCGCTCGATCCAACCAAGGCTGCACTGTTCAACGGTGGTATCAGTGAAGCTGATCCGGAAGGAAAAGCTGATTTTTCGATTCCGATGGAGTTTGGATTCGGTATCGGATACACACCGATGCCGAAGTTGACCTTAGCATTTGATGTGTTATTCACACAGTGGAGTTCGGTCGAGGACATCAAGATTGAGATTGATGGAACGGATCCCATCGGTCAGCCTGCCGAAGACTCAGATCTAATTCTTCGTTACGAAGATACATACAAGATCAGCATCGGTGCTGATTACCTCCTAAATGAGGAGCATGACTGCCATCTTCGGTTAGGTTATTATATGGATCCGTCACCGATTCCAGACGGTTCATTACGTCCGAGCATTACTGACGTAGCCGACAAACATAACCTCAGTATCGGTTTCAAGCGTAACATAGGAAAGAATATGTTTCTTGAGGGATACTATGAACGCGTCTTCAGCGATGAACGGACTATAGCGTCTGAGGATATGAACCTGGACGGTGAGATTGACAACATTGCCGGTGATTGGAAAATGCAGGTTGACACGTTCGGTCTGACAATCGGCTATGGATTTGGAGGTACCAAATAATGAAACAACTACCAACTTTAATACTCGTAGTTATAATTGGAGCCTTGATGCTGCACGGATGCGCATCTGAAACTTCAGCTCCGACAACGCCTATGATTGACAAGGGAACACTCACTCCGGTAGCGGACAACTTCATGCAGACAATCGGTGATGCTGCATCAACGTTGTACTACGTTTATACACCTTACGGATACGATGCAGCACGCCTGCAAGGGTATCCGGTGATCTATATGTTGAACGGCTTCGGTGGTGATGAGAACTACTTTGTTGCCCTGTTCAGTGCGGTTGATGCCGCTGATTGGCTGCTTGCACGAGGTGACATTCAGGAGATGGTGCTGGTCTTTCCTTCAGGTCACACTGTTATGGGTGGATCTTTCTACACCAACAGCCTCCATCCGACAGTAGGGAATAGTGAGACTCACATCATGAACATCATCACTGAAGTGGAAGCCGATTACAACATTGATCCGACCAAACGAGGGATCGGTGGTCACTCAATGGGCGGATTCGGTGCGGTCAGTATTGCTATGAATCATCCGGATATGTTCAGCACCTTATCTGCTATTGCCGGACCGTTGTCATTTTGGGGTACGATGCCCGCTTCGGATCTGTACAAAGGAATTGAAGAGGTGTTGCCGACAGTTCTCGCAGAAACAGGCTATGATACAATACTTACAGCTAACCCAGCGGGTGATCTGGCTGCATATCAACAGCACATGTATCCTGATCCTGCTCGGCGCATCACTTCAATGATGTTTGGGATGGCAGCAGCGTTTAGTCCAACGAATCCGGTAGCACCTGAACAGACCTCAATAGCAGCTCTCGGTGTTGACCTTCCAATCGGAATTGACGGACAAATCTACATGCCGACATGGAACCGTTGGATGGGATACGATCCGGTAGCACGGTTTGCAGGTGGTCAGGCAGCCAATCTGGCAGGTGTGAAGATCTACCTCGATGCCGGTTCTGCCGATGACCTCGGTCTGTATGGTGCTCACGATGTGTTTGCAGGTGCACTGGCACAAGCAAGCATGCCACCGTCTGTTCATACAACTTACCAGCCGATTTACGATTCACAGGGCAATGAGATTCCTGCTGATCATACAACATACACCTATGAACGGATCAAGGAACTGCTGAAGTGGCACAGTTCTGAGTTTTGATTGCGTGATTTTGTAGTAGTGGATGTCTCAACCGCGACGTCGGTTTGAGACAAGCCTGACTACATTAGTTATGTGATTGGAAACGGGAATTCTATTGGATTCCCGTTTTCTTTGTTCAGAGTACACGCTTCAGCGTGAAGAGCAACCTGGAGGTTGAACTCTAAACAGTATAACCGTGCAAGTATGCTATATTTAGGAGTCAATTGTCCGCATTTTCAATCACTAAATCACTAAATCACTAAATCACACAAACAATCATTTGACAACGGTTTTGCATCTGTATATATTTGCGAAATGATTAAGTAATTTTGTAATTGTTGATTTTGTGATTACCAAATCACTCAATCACTCAATCACTCAATCGTCCAATCTCTTAATCAAAAATCACAAAATCAATTAATCACAAAATCAGGATACAACTATATGGTAGTAGGAATTCCTAAGGAGACATTTCCAGATGAACAACGGGTTGCCTTGATACCTGATGTAGTTCCCGCACTTATCAAACTCGGTTGCGAAGTTATCTTTGAGCCGGGTGCCGGAACCGCCGCTGGTTTTCTCGATGAGGCTTACGTTGCGAAACAGGCTAAAGCTGTTTCCGACCGCAAAGAGTTGTTCGCTCAAGCGGATATTATCGCTCAAGTTCGGACGTTAGGATCAAATCCTGACAACGGAAAATCTGACCTTGATCTGACGAAGAAAGGTCAAGTCGTGCTCGGTTTTGCCGAACCGCTGTCTGCATTCGATGAGATCAAAGCGCAGGCTGACAAAGGTATCACTCTACTATCAATGGAGTTGATGCCGCGCATCACTCGAGCGCAATCAATGGACGTTCTATCGTCAATGGCAACAGTTGCCGGATATCAGGCGGTATTAATGGCGGCGACTCGTTTGCCACGTTTCTTCCCGATGTTTATGACCGCTGCAGGAACAGTCTCACCCGCTAAAGTATTCGTGATCGGTGCAGGTGTTGCCGGATTGCAAGCAATATCAACCGCTAAACGTCTCGGCGCAATTGTCAACGGATACGACATCCGCCCAGCTGTCAAAGAACAAGTTGAAAGTCTCGGTGCTAAGTTCGTTGAGATGGAGCTTGATACTGCTGAAGCTGAGGATTCAGGCGGTTATGCTAAAGCGATGGATGAAGAGTTCTATAAAAAACAACGTGAACTGATGACCAAAGTTGTCGCTGATAGCGATGTAGTAATCGCTACCGCCGCAATACCGGGACGTAAATCACCGTTGTTAGTAACTGAAGATGCTGTCAAAGCGATGGCTCCCGGATCAGTTATTGTTGACCTCGCTGCAGAACGAGGTGGTAATTGTGCCGTTACCAAAGCTGATGAAGAAATTAAAGTCCACGACGTAACCATTCTCGGACCGACCAACTTACCATCAACCATTCCATATCACGCAAGTCAAATGTATTCCAAAAACGTACTCACATACTTGCGTCATTTGATTAAAGACGGTGAGATTCAATTTGAAATGGAAGATGAAATCACAGTTGATACCGTAGTTACCAAAGACGGTGAAGTGGTTCAAGCACGTGTTCGCGAATTGATGGGATTAACCGCAAAAACGGAGGATAAATAGATGGGAACAGATATTGTTTCATTGGTAACGATCTTTGCGCTGGCGATATTCGTCGGTTTTGAGGTCATCACAAAAGTACCGCCGACGCTTCATACACCGTTAATGTCCGGTTCAAACGCTATATCGGGTATTACAATTATTGGTGCTCTGATTTCGGCAGGTTCACAGCAGACACAGTTGAGCATGATTCTTGGTATAGTGGCATTGGTGTTTGCGTCAGTTAACGCAGTGGGTGGATTTCTCGTTACTCACAGGATGTTGAAAATGTTTCAGAAGGGTCGTCAATAATGAGTTTAGAACTAATTATCAACAATCTCTTCGGAGCTACTGATTCTACAAATCCGCTGTATAACGTGATCGTCAACCTCTTAGGACCTACCGGTTTGGACGTGATTGTCAACTTTGCGTATTTGATTGCGGCAATTTTGTTTATATTTGGCTTGAAGGGACTTTCGCACCCTCGCAAGGCTGTGCGTGGTAACAAAACCGGATCTATCGGCATGATGATCGCCGTTGTGGTAACACTGCTACATAAGGACATTATCAGTTTTGAGATGATCCTGATCGGTGTGGTTATCGGTGGTGCCATTGGTGCGTTTATTGCGTTGAAAGTTGAGATGACTTCAATGCCGGAAATGGTAGGCTTATTCAACGGTTTCGGTGGTGGCGCATCGGTGCTGGTAGCCGGAGCGGCGCTGATTGAAGCAACAACGGGTAATGGTGCTCCTACCAATCAATTGACCATAGCAACCGCAGTATCAGGTCTCATCGGTGCGGTAACATTCTGGGGAAGTTTGGTCGCTTATGGAAAGCTGTCCGGTAAAATGACCGAGAAAGCAATTCTTTTACCTGCACGTAATGCTCTCAATGTCATTCTATTCTTGGTCGTCATAGTTATTGCGGTGATGATCGTTCAAGAACCGTCCAATCATAACTTGTACTGGTATCTCGTCGGAGTCGCTTCAGTGCTTGGTATTACTCTTGTGATCCCGATTGGTGGTGCCGACATGCCTGTTGTGATTTCACTATTGAACTCATATTCAGGTTTAGCGGCGGCGGCTACTGGATTTGTATTGAACAATAATGGTTTAATTATTGCGGGATCATTGGTTGGAGCATCAGGATTGATCCTGACCAACATCATGTGTATCGCGATGAATCGTTCATTGACAAATGTTATGTTCAGTGTATTCGCGGTTGAAGGAGGCGGAGATGACGCTGATGACATTTACGCCGGTAAAGTGAAAGCTACTTCGGGTGATGAAGTAGCGATGTTACTTGACGGTGTACGTCGTGTAATTATCGTTCCGGGGTATGGATTGGCTGTGTCACAATCGCAACATCAGGTTCGTGATTTGACCAATTTACTCGAGGATGCGGGTGCGACGGTTGAGTTTGCGGTTCATCCGGTAGCTGGTCGTATGCCTGGTCATATGAACGTCCTGCTTGCAGAGGCAAACATTGATTACGACAAGCTGATAGAAATGGATGAGATCAATCCAACCTTCTCATCAGCTGATATGGCGATTGTAATTGGAGCTAACGATGTTGTCAATCCTGTAGCTCGTGATGAAGGTAACCCAATCTCAGGTATGCCGATCATGAACGTGGATCAGGCTCAAACTTGCGTAGTCATCAAACGTAGTCTCAGCCCAGGTTTTGCCGGTATTCCGAATCCTCTGTTTGCAGCTGACAATGCGCTGATGTTATTCGGTGACGGTAAGAAAGCATTGTTGGAGATGATTGCAGCTCTGAAAGAGAACGCATAAATCAATCTCTGATTTTGATATAAAGTAAAAAGGGCTTATCGTTTGATGAGCCCTTTTGATTTAGTGGTTCTTCGCTGTTTTGTATGGAAATGGATTGGTGTGGTATCCATGCATGCAGTTTTCCTGGCAACCGTTTGGTCAGGTCTTTAGCGAAGCGATGACCTGATCCATTCACCCAACCAATCGGCAGGTCTCCACTTCGTTCAAGATCTGCCGAAACGGACATACGGACAATAAGTAGTCAGTTCTACTCTGTACCTAAAAAGAAACCGGTATCCACGCGATTCAGCGAAGAACCGGTTTTTTGTGTTGTACCGATATTCTTGTCAGCACAGCATGGACAGGAATGTCCATGCTCCCCATCAGTGGAACAAATATCATTCTTCTGAGAAAATATACGCCGAGAACTTCCACAATTCCGCTCCTTTTTGCCAGGCATCTTTAGGCAGGAAGGCTTTTTGGCAAATCGCATTAAGAAACTCTTCCCGACTCCAACTACGATCCGATGCGACCTGAGGCAACAAAACACCTTGCCTGTCATCTTTCCTGATCATTAAGCCGTGTTTTCCGATAATAATCTCTTTTGGATTGGATACTTTGGAAAACGGTCCAAGCAATGTAATCTCAAATTCAATGTCGTCCAGCTCATCAGGATTAACAGGAGCAAATCGCGGATCGTGAAAAGCAGCTTGATAGGCGACATGACCGATAAGCTCATAAAGAGGTTGTTGTGGACTCATAGATCCGATACAGCCCCGTAATTCACCCTGAATTGTGAGAGTCACGAAGAGTCCACGGTTTTTTCGCAGATTATCAGTAACAGACTCTGGTTTGATCGAGACTTTTCCTTTTATCTCTACCGCCTTACGAGCGGTTAATAACAAAACCCGTTTTTCCTCGTCTGATAGCTCAAAAAATTGTTTATCAGCTGGTTTTTCCTTATACATGGAGGCAGTGAGATAGCCGACCACTCTATCACTGCTTCCTCCAGGAACATCACCTGAATTCGCATGTTTAAGTATTTCTATATGCGCATTATCTGATCCTAAAGCGGTCAGTAACACCGCAACAGGTATGTAACCACAGGCTTCGATTTCTCCGCTTTGACATCCACTAACAACTGCGGAAACATTGCCATTCTTAACTAAATCTATAATCTGATGGTCAATTCGATTGGCTTCATCATAGTCGTGGAAGTGTGAAAGGTCTGTTGAAGCCACGAGTAGTACTTTTTGATTCATCACAATGTCAGACAACATATTTCCAAGTTCATCTATCAAATCTAAGCATCCATGACCAATAACTATTGGGACTATCTTAAAATCGTCAAGTGTCTCCTGAAGGAATGGTATCTGAACTTCAAGAGAATGTTCCGGATTGTTGCCATTAATGTGCCCTTCATAATCAAGCTTAAATCTGTCATGTTTGTCTGCTATCGCTTTCGCTGTATCAGAATCTACTCTGACATCACCGAGTGGTGTACGATAGAATCCTTCCGGCATTATTGACACATAGTTAAGCGGCACAAAATGGCTTGGAGCAAGAACAATTACTGTGTCATATTTATGCCCGAATAGTTGTCGGTAGGCATGTCCTGCTACATGTCCTGAATAGATGTATCCTGCATGAGGAGAAATGATACCATCCGGACGGTCATGATAGGCTATGGGAGCGGATTCAATGTAACCTTTTACCAATCCCCGAAGTGTACCCGGATCAGAAGGATAAAACCGTCCAGCATTATAGGATTCACGAATTACCGGTTTTCTGTCATTTTGATTCATACTAAATCCTTACAAATACATTTCCTACATCAATATTGTCAAAGTTTGTGATTTCCCCGGAAGCGAATTGTTTGATGTTTTCAGGTAAATCAATACCAAACACACCCAGTTTCTGTAGAAGTGCTATTATTAGTGGATCGCGTGCGCGCTGAGCGCCATCCTCAACTTTTATACACATGCCAACTCCTTTACCTCTATCTGGATCGCGCCAGCAGACAGCATAATATCCCTCTGCACCACCTTTGGCAATTAAATCAACGTCCCTTCCTGCTCTCATAAGCTCGGTACAGATTCGGTCCTGATTGGCAGCTATCATCTCAGGATGTGACAATATCGCATCAGTCATCCGTTGTGCAGTTCTTTTGTACTCTGTTGAAAGACCGCTTGGATCAATAAATCGGGCAAATGCATTTGCAGCATCTCTCATAGGAAAAGCATGCACCGGAGCGCTGCATCCGTCAATACCGATTTGAATTTGATTAACGGAGATACCCGCTATTGTAGCGATGATCTCGTTTATGAATGTCTGAACAGGATGATCAGTTTCTAAGTACAAATCAAGGTCTGATCCAAGTGCTAACGCAGTCGCAAGCATTCCAGCATGTTTACCGGAGCAGTTGTGGTGAATACGTCTCGGTTCCTGTCCGGACTTTCTGAGCATTTTCCGAGCGTGAGCATCGAGTGGGGGATGAGCACCGCATTTCAGAGCAGATTCGTCGAGTCCGAGCTTTTTCAGAATGCCGGTAACTGTTTCAATATGGAAAGGTTCCGCACCATGTGATCCGGCGGTAAGAGCCAGTTCAGCAGGTGTGAAGCCGAATTTGTCAGCAGCTCCGGACATAACAACCGCAAAGGATTGCAGCGGCTTGGTTGATGAGCGGAGAAAAGTCACATAATTCGGGTCACCAAGAGAGTAGATCTCATGTTCCAATGAATCATAAATCGCAACATAAGCACGGTGTTCAGACTCAACAATGCCACCGCGATAGAACTCGACAGCAACAGGTGGAGCAGATTTATTGTAAAAATTTTCAGGCATCTTCAAATGTTGTAGAAAAGAGGTATATTGAAATATAAGCGAAGAAGAGAAAAACTCAAAGACAAATCAGTCTGATTTACTCCTGCCAAATCCAATACCGCGCTGGAAGGGTGGAGGAGTGTCCTTTGTGCTTGGAACTTTTTTATATTGATCTTGGGCTCTCTTTAAACCGATTGTTGTTTCAAAGACTGCCTTGAGGAGATAAGGGAATCTGATTACACGGAGCAGCATAAGAAACTCATGTATCAGCAGTTCGGGAAGAAACGTGATTAGATTTGATAACAGTTCATTCCGTGCTATCATCCAAAACCTATTACGATGCGTCAAATAACGGGAAAATTTATCGCCTGTGGTTGACCCTCCCCGATGATGATAACCGATTGCATCCGGTACAAACCAAGCTGTCCATCCACGTCTCCATGCCCGCCAGGCAAGATCAGCATCTTCATAATAGCTGAAAAATGACTCAGGGAATATCTCTCCCTCAACAGCGATGTCTTCAAGCATCTCTCGTCTGTACAGCACCGCTGCAGCACACACACCGAATACCTGTACCGATTGGTTGTGTTCTTCTGTGCAAGGACATCCCATCAATTTATCCCTGACTCTGCGGCTGCGGAAGATTTCAATACCTGCTGAGTCAATGATCGGTGTGGAAAGCGGTGTTGAAACTGCACTTTGAGCGGTAAGTAGCAGTCCCCCCAGCATTCCGATCCGTGATTCAGAACTATCAGCAAATGATAGCAGCTTTTCAATAAAATCATTTTCAATCCATGCATCAGGATTAAGTAGCAATACCCATTCGGAATCAGTAAGTGAGATGCCTGTGTTATTAGCGCGAGCGAACCCATCGTTAGTTTTATTGAGGACAAGACGAATTTCCGGATAGTTTTCTTTTATCAGATCGGGAGTTGAATCACTTGATGCGTTGTCAACTACAATAATGTTTACAGGAATGGTCTGAGATCTGAGGGAATCTAAGGTCGCTTTAACTGTCTTCTCAGAATTCCATGTGACAACCACCGCCGATATAGTTGCTTTGGATTCAGAATTCATTTCGTGCCACCGGTGAGTAGATTACTCATATTCCTCAGAAAGCGATCAGTGACGTTTCTCAGATTTGTATTAAGATGTAATGATGCAGTTGTGAACATACTCATGCCAAGGTATAAAAGGGTGAAGGATAAAATCACGGCAGCACCGATCCCTTGAAAGAAGTAAATTGCAGGAAATAAAAGGACTAACAATATCATTGCTCCTTTGAGTGAAATCTTCGCAACGGTGCGAGCTTCACCCAACCCATACAGAATATTACCGGAGACATTAAATATTCCTTCAAAGGGAGCACCAATGAGCATTATCTGCAGGATTAAAATTGAACCCATATATCTGCCACCGAGGAAGAAATGATAGAAGCTGTCGCAAAATAGTATGCCGATGCAAGCTGCTGCCGTTAGCCCTACCCAGCTATATGCAGTCACTTTTTCAAATAACTCCCTCAGTTTGAGGGAATTGTTCTCGCTTTTCAGCCTTGCTGCATACGGGAGTACCAGCATTCCCACAGCCTGATTTATGGACGACAACACTCGCCAGACAGCTTTTGCACCGTTATAGATCCCAACCTCCTTCGGTGTGTAAATCACTCCAATGATCCATATATCAATTCCATATATGAAGCTGTTGGACAGTCCGATTCCCAATGTATCAAAGCCGTATGCCAGAATTTTTTTTGTGTCCTCTAATTTGATCTTTCCGAACAGTTTGAGTCCACCCAGTCCGAGCATCAGTGAAATGATAGTTGAAGCAAGTGCAGCGATGATATTGATTTCAAGTACCGTAGTGCTCTCAACAAGCCTGTTCAATGAAGCAAAGTAGATAAATCCAACCGAAGAACCTAACCAGTATATCGCCTCAATAAAGAATATTCTGCCGGTACGATAAAGAATCTGATTTAGGCAGTACATGAAATCTCTTATCCAGAATACAGTGAGTAAGACTATCACTAAATTCACTTCAGTTACTGATATTCTAAGCATTGAAGCTATTAATGGCGATGCGATGAAGATGGCAGATGCAAAGATCAAGTACAGCATCCCGTTCAGGTACATTCCGGTTCTGAGCATCCTGTCAAATTGACCTGCTTCAGCACCGAAACGGATCATCGGGTTGAGGATAAGATATTTGTTAAGCAGCGATAGCTGCAGAAAAATTGTGAAGATGAGGGCGTAACGTCCATGCTCTTCAACAGGAAGTGCCGGAATTACAACTACGAGAAAGCTTAACCCGTAGAATAGCTGTAGAAAACGTGAAGCTACAGCCCATGAGAAGGTGCCAAAGTGTTTCTTAAGGTTCAAGAACGCTATATCGAGCTGCTGTCCGAAAGCACTGGAACAGCTCCGGCTTTAGCAATCTTGTCCGCTTTTGCTTCAGACGCAGTCTGTTCGGTTTTATCAGTTCTGGACGCACGAGGGTACAATAAGCGGTTCAGTTCGCTTTTCAAACCCATTTCATTCAGGTCTCGTGCCGTAAAGTCTCCATTCTCAGCAACTGATATTGTTCCGCTTTCCTCTGAAACGATAACCGCAACAGCGTCAATCTCTTCAGTGATACCGAGGGCGGCAAGATGCCGGGTTCCAAGTGATGATTCAAACTGAGGGTGCATTGACAGCGGAAGGATACATTTAGATGCAATTATTGTTTCTCCTGAAATCAGAACTGCGCCGTCGTGCAAAGGTGAACGGGGATAAAAGATTGACACCAACAGCTCCAGGCTTACTTCGGCTTGCATAGAGATACCGGTTTCACCGACACCTCTTAGTCCGGTCGAACGCTGAATTACCATGAGCCCTCCAAAGCGCTGTTTTGACAGTTCAAACGCTGCCTTCGCAATAATACCGACCACCCGTTCTTCGCTTGCTCTGAACAGAGGTCGGAGGATACCGAGCTGTCCCACTCGAATCAACATCCGTCTAAGTTCGGGCTGGAACAGTATCACGAAAGCTATGACCCAAACCGCACCGATAGATTGAATCAACCAGATCATTCCGCTCATCCCGACGAGTTGTGCGAATGAACCTGCGATAAGCAGCACCAACAGACCGGCAAACAGTTGAGTTGCTCTTGTACCCCGCAGGATTTTATAGACTTGATAGAAAACTACGGTTACAGCAAGAATATCCAACAGATCAATAACTCCAAACGGTATGAACCCTAAGGTGAACAGGATCATGAGCTTTTCCTTGGAGTAACTGTAAACTCTTTCAGGTACATAGGTTCAATGTCTCGTGAAGATTGTGCTGTGCTTACCGTGGTTGTTGAATTCTGAGCCAATCGTCCCACAGATGCGGCCGAGCTGTTATAGTTCTCAATGTAAATTGTACTATTAGCCAATTTATCCTTTCGCTCCTCAAATAACAAGTCTGCACCGGGACCACCAACGATCACATTCTGTTTTTTAAGAAGATTTAAGATAAAATCTACATCACCACAAAATGTTGTGAGAATTGTCACCAACTTATCATCTTCAAATTTTATCAATTTCCCAAATGCTTCACCCTTGCGTGCCGTTATCAGCGGGCAGATTGTTGGAGCAGTATCAATTGCCTCTTCGGCAATCGAATGCGCTAAGGCGTTCAGTGACTTTATTGGTACAATGGGAGCATTCAATGCCAGAGAGAGTCCCTTAGCGAAAGATAACCCAACACGCAAACCAGTGAATGAACCCGGACCGATTGACAGTGCAATTGATGATATATCGCTCATCTGCAGATTGGCAGTTGAAAGAATCTGATTCACTGAGAGTGCTAACAGCTCATTGTGCCTTTGATAGCTATGCCGGGTAAGTTCTGCGAGCACTTCATTACCGTCAAGTATCGCAACGCTGCAGACCGGAGTTGCGGTTTCAATTGCCAGCATCAAAACTGTGTCATCCTGAGTTAACTGCCTAATGCTACAAAGACACGAGGAATCAAATCCCTCGTGTCTTTGAAGTTGTGAATTTGAGAAAGAGTCAACTGTCTTTACTTCATCAGTGCGATTTTGGTGACACGAGTTGAATTTGTGCCTGTCATTTGAATGAAGTAAATTCCGGACGGCAGATCTATCCCGCTGATAGACATATTATGTGTGCCGGCTGCAAAATGTTGTGCACCTACCTCTGAAACCACCCTTCCGCTCAGGTCAACCAGTTCAAAGGCAACATTGTCATCAGTCGGTAGCGCAAACCGAACGGTGGTCGTTGAGTTAAACGGATTTGGATATACTGATGAAATCGCAAAATCTGTCGGCAACGATATGTCAGGTTCATTGACGCTAAACGGATCTGTGACGGTCAGTATGATAGGTATAGAAACTTCACCACCTTCCGCATTATGTATGAAATT
This sequence comes from uncultured bacterium, assembly GCA_964627035.1. Taxonomy (GTDB): domain Bacteria; phylum Electryoneota; class AABM5-125-24; order Hatepunaeales; family Hatepunaeaceae; genus CAZVKN01. The sequence goes on from CAZVKN010000023.1 coordinate 21,010, forward strand.
CAGGGATCCTTCATATTCGCCGCTGCTAAGTTCAGTGCTGTTGAAAAGAATCAGGAATTCTTCTTCGTCACCGGCTTCAAGAACACCCTCTTCAGCAGCTTCCCAACCCAGCCATGCATCACCGGACAGTAACCGTTTATGCATGTCAATTCGATCACCACCATCGTTGTCAACATTGTTGTACAGCGTGAAGAACGTCAGGTTTCCGCGGGGATCGAAGTCGGGTGAGACGAACGCTCCACCTGGGGTTCCACCCTCTTCCGGGTCAAGTGTAGCGACATAAACTGTGTCACCGGTCTCGGGGTCCATTTTGTGAACGGTGTAGTCATACTCATTCACCGCATGGAAGATGTGAAGAGGATAATCCTGAGCAGCTTCAATGTAAACCATTCCTAAGATGACGAAACCTGGATTGGTCAACTCAGTGACAAGCTCTCCTTCACGGGTATAGCCGAGTATGTTGGTCTGCTCACCGGACATCCATAGCAGCTCTTCGTCAGTATCCCATGCCATAGCCTTAATCGGACGAAGAGGAGTGCGGAATTGAACCTGAACCTGGTCATCACGTTCTTCGGGCATGAATCCAAAAACATCTCTTTCGTCACCACCCCACAACAGTGCCCCGTCCCAGGCGAGATCAACCATCCCGTAACGCCCTAATCCAAACTGCGGAAAGCTGTCCTGCAGAGTTCCTTCAAGATCATGGACATAGATCCAGTTTCCTCGATTCCAGTAACCACCCGGGACAAACATCTGCTCCCCAATGATAGCAATACCTCCAAGCACACCGGCTCCGATGGCACCGTCGAGGTGAACCATGTTATGCAGATTCCACGGTGTAGCACCCTCGTTCTCTTCCCGTATGATCTCAGCAGACCATGTCAACGGTCCATTTCCGTCATTTGTTACACCAAATGCAATATTTTGAGTTTCATTCGGCTCAAGCTCCATCGTTATCTCTTCGTCACTCACATTGAATTCAGGGTGCAACATGGCGATAATTACCTCAACTGAATCGTTTTCTTCAACGCTCAGATCAACGATTGTCGAGTCATTGTAGCCAATCTTAGAGGCAGCCACACTGAATATCAATTCAGAAGGGGCATTCTCAATTCGCCAGTTCCCATCAACATCGGTGGTCAGCTCTTCATCTGCGAAGTTACCCATCTCGAAATCAACGAACACATTTACATCCGCTATCGGTTCATCGGTTGCTGCGTCAACAACCGTACCGAATATGGTGCCGGGATCACGCAATAGTTCAAGCGCAGCGACGATGTTAGGACGAGGACCAATATGCCCCTGACGACCTTCCTCGCTTTGAGGCGATCCTGTAGCGACCATGAAATCTCTGATCTGCTGGGGTGCCAGAACAGATTCATCATCCATCATCGCCATGTAGATACCTTGGAAGCAGGCAACCGCACCTGCAACAATCGGTGTTGCGCTGGAAGTCCCGGCAAAAGACGATGTATAGCGTTGGCGAATGTCGTTGCCGGGGAAGAACAGGTCACCGTTGTTTCCTGTGGTGGTCACTTCACGCCCCCAGCCTTGCAGATCAACACGTTGCCCATAGTTGGAGAAGTCAAGTCGTGATCTATCAGGACCGAAATTTCCGCTTGGAGGTGCACCGGCTCCAACCATTATCGCCCCTGAGTGTCGGTTTTCAGGGTCGAATCTGTCACCAAAATTGTCTGAGTCCAAGTTCTGGTTCCCGTTGCCTGCAGCCTCAAGACAGAAGATGTCATTGGCGGAGGCAGTTTCAATCGCATCGAAATTCGCCTGCCAGGTTTCCATAGGAGCCCAGACACCACCAAAGTTTCCTTGCAGCTCGATAAGATAGATGTCTCCCGGATCGAGGGTATCTGCGACCGCATCAACATGGTCAGCGAATTCTTCAATATCCCCCATACCGAAAGCGCACTGGACACCGATCTGAGCATCCGGACAGATTCCGTTGATACCGTAGTCATTATGCTGACCGATCATGATGCCGAGTACCGCATCACCGTGATTGCTGAAATTGTCAACGGTGTCACCACCGAAATAGAAGTGATCTTCAGGGAAATCTTCGTGATTCAGATTCCATGCAAATTCGATGTCAATAATCTTGATACCGTCTCCCGTGCCACCTTCCATGTCCCAGACAGCATCTGCGTTTATCCCTTCAGGATCTTCGTACAGATAGCCCTGCTCATCGGTGAAGTCAGGTGTTTCGGGGTCAATGTCCTCAGCAACTTTGATCTGAGGCACTGCATACACGGTCTCAACGAGGTCAAGTTGGAGAATCCTGTTCAATGCATTTTCAGCCTCATCCCGATTTACATCACCATTCAGAACAACGCGATACCAGTTGTTCAGGTCGGCGAGTTCCTTACCTGAATTTAGCTCACCTGACCGGCGGCTGGCGTCCAGCTCATCCTCAGATCTGGAGAACAGACGAGCGATTTTGCCAATCTTTATGTCGTCTATCACGTCATTGAACGGCTTCAAATCGTATCCCGTCAGAGAAGTGAGTTCACCGCTGCGCATTCTGACACGGCTTCCCTGAACGAATTTGACGTTCAGCAGACGGTGATTGTCGCTGTCATAAATGGCAGCGTACTGAGGTTTCGGCACTGTCCATCGTTCAGCGACGGCTGACTGAACGAGCGTGACTCCCAGGATTAAAATTAATAAGAAAGTGATTGTTCTATGCATGCTGTGCTCCTGTGAGGAAGTTGAAAGTTGCTGGTTGTCAAGTACGTATCCCGGTTTTTCCGAAACCGGGGAATCTGGATTCCTGCCTGCGCAGGAATGACATCATGGCAAAATGACGTCATGGCAACTTCACAACTTATCTGAGTAAAAGAATTTTCTCGGTATGGAGAGGATTTAGCGCGGGAGTTCCCGATCCAAAATCTCCCATCATTTCCAATTTAACAAAATATAAGCCGGATGCAAGTGATTCACCCCTGATATTACGGTAATGTGTACCGATTTTACCGACTCTATCTGTGAACTGTGATACGAGTCTGCCGTTGACATCGTAGATCGAAATTGACACCTGACCGGTCTGCGGGACATTGTACTTAATTGTGGTGCTGGAATTGAACGGATTGGGGTAAACAGCCACTATTTCAAAGGCGACAGGAGTGTGTGCATTCGGATCAGTAATGGAATTTAAACCAACAATCAATGTGATCGGTACAACTACCTCATCCGGTCCGGTATTGTGTCCAATTCGCAATTCACCATGCTGGGATCCGGTGTCGAGTTCGGTGGCGTCCAGTGAAATAATCATATCCTGTTCGCTAAAGGGCGGGATAGTGTCATTTTCAACAGGATCGAAATTCAGCCAGGTGATTCCCGGTTGTAGCTGATAGGCATCCAGTCTATTGCCACCATCATGCACCGAAATCTGGTTGAGAGTGAGAAACACAGCACTTCCGTAACCGTCGAACTCTGTGGTAACAAAGCCTCCGTAGCAGGGACCACCAAAATCAGGGGAGATTTCTCCAACAAACACTGAATCATTTGCTTGAGGATTCAACTTGTAAATCCTTTCATTGCTATCAAGAATGTATAATGGATGGTTGTCTGGATCATCAGACCAGTAGGCAAGCCCACGATATCGGAAGTAAGGCACATCATTAATCTCTGATATATCGTTGTTATCAGGATTATATGTCCACAATGTTCTCCCATTCTCAGCTAACCATAAAAGTTCTCTGTCATTATCCCAACATATATAGCGAACACGAGAAGGTTTAGGGAAACGAGTGAGTATTTCACCCTCTACATTGTAGCTGTAAATTGAATCACCCTCAACAAGCCACAATAAGTTACCATCCCAAGCGTGATCATTGATTCTTGTATCTCGTGATCCCTGCAGAGGAAACCTTCCTACCCAGTTTAATTCTCTATCTATGGTTTCGACAAACCATCCGTCATTATTCGATCTTGATACGTAGATCAGGTCATTTGCTAATATGCCTCCATAAATATTTCCAACTGGACCATCACCACGATCAAGTACTCTCCCAACTGGAAAGTAACCTCGCAACATTCCCGGATCGGCACCGACCCCTTCACTTACGAATGACCGTGCAGAAAAATGAATGTTTGCATTTCCTTGATTAACCACAGTTAAAGGCAGATCAATCTCAGAACCTTGTTGAGCATTCGCATGCAATTCTGCTTCGGACAGTTCCAGCACAGGATGTCGTAGTCTGATAGAAACATCCAATGTGTCAAGAGGTTCTATGTCCAGATCTATGAAGATGGAATCCAAGAAATATGGGTAAGAAGCTGTAAGATTGAATTGACCTGGATGCGCAAATTCTATTCTAAAGAATCCTTCTAAATCTGTTATCGCTTGCTGTTCAAAACTTGTGAATATATTTGCTCCGGAAATCGGCATATCTTCATCCAATGAATCGAATACATACCCTTGTAGTACTGCTCCATTCAGAATCGGAAAAGCTCCCATATCCGCTCGAGTCCAATCTATGTCCAGGGAATCAGGATGACCTGCATCAATGCAGGGAGAATCTTCTTCCAAGTGATAATCACCGTTCTCGGGGTCGAGGAACAGAGGATCTTCGTCAATGTTTCCTTCACCCCACACCAGATCATCCTCTTCACCGTAAACTTCATCTTCGCCTGTCTGAATATTCGTATATGAAACCGTAACATCTCCTGTTACCACTTGCAGTTCCATGCCTTCATTGTCTCTTACGATGCTGTTCATAAGTGTGAATGACGATGCTGAGTAGCGAATTCCACCGAATAGCTCAGCACTATTCTCAACAATCGTGACATTATCCATCACAGTATGACACGTTGCGTAGATTGCACCACCACCGGGAGCTTGGTTTCCTTGGATCAGCACATGATTCAGAAACAGATATGATCCTGCCGTTCCATAGATTCCGCCGCTATGGTCGGTTGCTGAATTTCCGATGAATGTTGATGACGAAACATATACATCTGAGGAAATGAGGTATAATCCTCCTCCATGCGCTGATTCATTCTCCGTAAACACTACCCTATTCATATTCATTCGTGCACGAGTACATTGCATGCCACCACCATAGGTTGAAGCACTGTTACCTGCGAGTAGGCAATTCTCGAGATTGACATCTGATTCGTTGTATAGGCTAATGCCACCTCCGGAGAGGTCGGTGCTGTTGTTTCGTATGGTAACGTATCTTATGGCTGGAGATGCCGACTCGGTACAATAGATTCCACCGCCACTTCTATCTGCGAAATTGTTCTCAACTATCAAATGCCGCAAAGTAGGACTACTTCCCCGACAATAGATCCCTCCACCATAATCAGTGTCTCCGTTGCGGATCATAAAACCGATCAGGACAGAACTACTATCCTCACCACTACGGAAGACTACAACGCTCCGATTGGTGCCTTCGCCGTCAATGATCGTTTCGGCAATATGATCCTCATCGCCGGAGATAAGATATTGACCGGCGACGGTGATTGCCTTTCCTTCAAAGCTGATGAATTCGTTGTAAACACCGAGTGAGACCAATATCGTGTCACCATTCTCTGCAGCGCCAATGCCTGCCTGAATGGTCTCGTGGTCGTCAGGTACGAAGATGATGTTGGTGTAACCGACTGAAGTGGTTAATAACAGAATTATTAAGACGTGTAGCATAGTAACCTCCGATAGCAGTATAATAGTTAGTGAAATCACTCAATATAATCCCTGTAGGGCGGACTTTCAGCCCGCCCTGCAAGCCTAATCACCAATCACAAAATCACTTAATCACTCAATTACAAAATCACATTTCTGTTATTTCATCAGCAGTACCTTTTGGGTGACTGTCGCATCGGATCCGGACAGTTTCAGGAAATAGACTCCTGAAGGCATTGCATCTGCTGAGAGTGAAATCGTGTGCAGACCTGCCGGGACTGTGTCATCCACAAGCAGACTCACCATCCTTCCCTGAATGTCGTACAGCTCAAGCGTCACGAACGACTGATGCGGGATAGAATAGCGGATCGTGGCTGTTGAATTGAACGGATTGGGATAGATCGTTGAGATTGAGAAGTCATCCGGCAGTGTTGTCCTGTCATGCTCAACCGCATTCGTGGTGACGTTCATCGTAACCGGCAGCACAAACTGCTCACCCATAGCGTTGTGGGTGAACAGGATCTCAGCTTGATAAACGTCCTCCGGTAGGACGAATCTATGCTCAGGTCCGTTGCTGTTCAACCATAGCAGGTAGTTGCGTTCGCTGCCGGGTATTAGTGTGTCTGCTCCTTGCGGTTCAAGCTGGATCCAGCCGGAGTATGATTGCAGTTGATAGACATTTATCTCATCGTTGCCTTCTTGCCTCCTGACATTCGTCATCCCGATAAACACCCAACTGCCAATGTCGTCATAACTGTTGGTGATGAACGAGCTTTCTCCTCCTCGTCCGTTGTCCGGTTGCGGACGATGGACAAACATTGTGTCGCCGTCACCATCGTTTGCTGTCGGATCAATCTTGTAAACGAATTCATTGTTGTCTCTGTCTTTATGATAGACATAGAGCGGGTATCCGTCAGGATCATCGGGCCAGTATGCAAGCCCTCTGATTCGTAAATCCCGGCGATCAACTGTAAGCTGAACGTTGCCTTCCAGGTCGGTCGCCCATATGTCGCTGGTTTGGGCACAGATCCACATCAACTCTCTGTCGCTGTCCCAGGCGATGCCCTGCAGTGATCTGGGTCCTTCAAAGGAAGTTACAGAATCTCCATCAGTGGTAAATCCGTATGCTACAGCTCGTTCCACACCCCACAGCAGCTCGCCGTCATACGCCATGTCACCAATACCGTATGTTGTCGTACCCCACTGTCTGAAGTGATCTACGGGTGATCCCTCCCTGTCCAAAACATAAACATAGTTGTAATCCGTACTGTCAACAATTGACGTGTCCGGGCTGCCACCGGCAACGTAATAGCGGTCACCAACCAATACAACACCACTCAGGTGGTCATCAGTGAGAGTATCGCCCGCAGCGATTCTCTCCCTGTGTGTCCACGGTGCCATCCCGACGTCGCCGGTGATACGTTTCTGAGTCTCATAGAAAAGTGTTCCGTTACCGTCATTGGTTACGCTGAACTCAAAACTGGCGGAATCACCTGGCTCCAAATTGGCACCGAACTGCTCGTCTGAGATGCTAAAGGTAGGGTGGAGGAGGAAGACCGTGTCAATCTGAAGTTCTTCATCCGGTTCCACTTGTAGATCAAACAGAGTAGAGTCGTTGTATCCACGCGCTGTGGCAGTCAGATAGAAGTCACCGATTGTTGCATCCTCAATCTCCCAAAATCCGCGTTCGTCAGTCATCGCCGATTGCGAGGAAGTCTCATAATAGGTTGTAACTTCACCGGCTACAGGTTCACGCGTAGCCGCATCATAGATAAAGCCGTAAAGCGTTGCTGTTTGAAACAGAGCGTAAAAACCGATATCAGCACGGGTTCCGTCGGGATCCGGATCAGCTTCAGGATCTCCGGCATCAACACACGGGGAATTTTCACTGATGCGAAAGTCATCATTGTGTGGATCAACAAATCGAGGATTCTGGTCTATATTGTTGTCGCCATAATGAAGCCGGTTGCCCGGTGCTTCAATACCGTCTTCTCCGTCAGCAACGTCACAATAATCTATGGTCAGATCATCACTATAGCGATTGCCTGCATAGATTGTCCTGACACCGTTATCCCATATAATTGAGTTGACAAACGTTACATCTCCATCATCAACATGCAACGCACCGCTATCGTCCTCGTCAGTGGCATTATTGATGACCGTCATTCTGTCGTAAGTACCTGCTTGGCTGCTACTCAGAAACATCCCACCGCCTTCATCAGCGCCGTTGCCGTAGATTAAAAGCCGACTGGCTGTAACGCGAGAGTTGCCGTCTATAAAAATGCCACCACCGTTCCGCTCTGCATTATTTTGCGTTAAGGTTACATTATGAAAGGTAGGATGGGAAGCGTTGACATAAACACCGCCACCATCTCTTGTTGCTTGGTTTCCCCTTATAAGTGTATATTCTATAGTCGGTTCAGCACCTCCCGTGATATAGATTCCCGCTCCATGTGACAGAGACATATTTCCTGCAATAATGCAATGTGAAATTACCGGAGATGCATCATTAATATATACACCACCACCACCACCGCCAGGGGCACGACCGTTATTGATGGTGAAGCCGATAAGGTGTGCATCTGATGTCTCGTCATTGTTGAATGAAACGGTACTGTCACCCCATGTGGCTGAGATGAGTGTATTCTCAATCGTACCTGGGTTTTGGGCGATTATGTATCTGCTCGCAACTGTGATGTCTTTACCACGAAAAGAAATTGCCCCGACCCATTGACCGTTTGACACAAGAACAGTGTCACCATCACGCGCTGCATTGATTCCTAGCTGAATGTTGTCTTCCTGACCGGGAACCCTGATGATACGCGCAAATGTAATTGATGACAGCACAAAAAGAACAGTTAGAAGCACGTTAATAATTCTCATGATTTCTCCTATCCAATGAATGTTTTACTAAGAAGCTGAACAGTATCATAAAACTCAAACAGCTTAAATTATCGGTAGTGTCGTCAACGTTGATATGTTGTAGTCGTGGTTGTTCTCAACCGCGACGCCGTCGGGCTTGAGACAAACCCGACTACAGTATGCTAAAATCACACAAAATTGACACCACCAAATTATGAATTATTGATTAACTCCTTGTAGGAGTTGAATATCTCTATTTTACGAGTTGATTCCGCAAGTTCTGACCAATCAATTTTAACCCATCTTGAATGGTCAGGTATATAATGGGGGAACAGGTCAGCCCATTCGATTATTGTGATTCCTTGGTCACTAACCTCTTCCAAGCCGAGATCAAATATCTCTTCCGCAGACTTCATCAGGTAGAAATCCGCATGATAGATGATTGGATCATGGGGATATTGATGCAGTCTTAGGAAACTGGGGCTTGACACTGAACCCTTATAACCGATTCCTCGGCAGATGCCGTGAGTCAGGAGCGTTTTACCGCTTCCGAGTTCACCACACAGCGCAACAGTGTTCCCGAAACTCAGAGAAGCACCAAGCTCTTTCCCGAATTGAACGGTATCATCGGGTGACCGGCTTATCATAATGACAGAAATCCCGACATTATTATTTACCTGTCACTATAATATAGTCAAAAAACATGAGTTACCGCAACCGGTTTCACATGACAGTCAAATTTTGTGGCTTAGAAAGTCATCGCTGTTTCGATTGTGACTATGCGATTCGGTTTCCCGTTGTGGTAGATAGTTTTGTTGTCGTAGATCAGAGTCAAGCCCTGTCCCATTGCAAATCCTACCTTGTAACCCATTACGGTACCGTCTGCTTCCTTGCTAAACAGCTTATCAGCATTCGGCTGCTGGAAATAAGCCTGCGCTAAGCTCAGTTTCGGAACCATATCCGTGGTCAGGTCTGCTTTTGAGTAGAACGACTTTCCGGGGATGTCGTCACCATAAGCCATCTGCGAGTATGAGGCGAAAATATCAATCAAGTTGAAGAGGTTGACACCTGCATCAGCATAGTAACCTTGTGCTGAAGGTAAACCAATAAGTTGGTGTTCCTTAGTACGATATGTTGATGTCTCTTCATCCCAGACGACCCGCTCCGTTTCGTAAGCCATATTGAAGAAGTCACTGACAAATTCTTCTTCGAAAATTCGGTATTCAGCGGACGCATGGAACGGTCCGAAGTTGAACATGACACCCGGTATTGTGTAGCCTCGACCATAATCAATGATCTGTGCTGCTTGTGCGTATGTCCATAAACTCATTACATCTGTATGAATCAGAGGCATGCCGACATCCACCCCGAACACACTGATTGATTCATTGAGGTTTGCAATGTTTGTAGGTGGATTGAGGATGTCCGGTAAATCGCCTGATTCAATCATCTGATTGATCTGAAAGTCGTTTAATCCAACAACAGTTCGCAACCAATGGATATGCTCCGAGTCATCCTTACCGGGGAATTGATCCTGACGATCCATGATACCGTCATCGTCCTCATCCGCGGCACCAAGATACTGATTTCCGTCAAAAACAAAAGTAGCACCGACCGCTATCGGAAGAATTACCGGAAGTGCATAGCTGACGCGACCGGCGAGCAGTCCCGGACTTTCCAGTTCCCGGAAGTTGTTGAACAGCCCTTCAACCTTGAACGGACCTGTGTTAATTTCCATCTGCATACCGATCCGGCGGACTTGGGGCCACTCGATAGCGTTGGTGTATCGGCGCATTATCAGCCCGTATCCGAGAGTTATCGGAGCCAAAGAGCCTGCTCGGACATAAAGCGGATCCCCCGAATGACCGAATCGAATGTAATACAGCTTGTCAATGTAATCAGCGGTCTCATCCCAATCTTCTTCCCGCAAGTTCCCTTCGGCATCGAAGTAAAAGGAGAGATCAAGACCAATTCCGAACTTCCAGATTGATATGTCAGGACGGAGTGTGAAGTACTGATATGTCACACCGTTGATGACCGATGCGCCGACCGCACCGTTCATTTGAAACGGTTTGTCACCGCTTTCTGCCCCCTGACCGCTGGGATCCTGAGCTATTCCGAGAGAAGTAACCAGTATTGTCAGGATCATGACTATTGTTGTTTTCATGGTAAACCTTTATGTGATGGAAATAAATTTGAGGGTATTAACTTTGAAGTGATTTGTTAGTTTGTAGTCGGGCTTGTCCCAAGCCCGACATCGTGGTTGAGACAACCACGACTACAAGATCACTACAAGGTTGACACTCTCATAAATTCTACTTTAACAATGTAACAATTTTACTCGCAATTCCGAACTCATGAGTTGCCTGAATCAGGTAATCTCCGGAAGGTAAATGATCCGCATTCCATGTCAGTTCATGTGAACCCGATGAGAACTCACGTTCGGAGATCATCCCGACCATTCTGCCTGTCAGGTCAAATGCAACTATTTTAACTCTATCACGGTGACTCATGTGAAACTTGATAGTAACGCTACTGTTAAAGGGATTTGGATACAGAGATGATAGGTGAAAGTCAAGCGGAGCTGCTATAGAACCTGATTGAGGAGGTGCTGTCAATAATCCTTGCCCTTCAACTGCTGTTAATCGCTGATTTGGCTCGATTTCATAGAATCGTTCAGTTTCTCCTCCAAGCCATACAACAATTAGAGAATCAATCATCTCGTTATCAGCCAACCCGTAATGTAAAGCGGTCATATTTTGAGCGCCCTGTGCGCTTGCACCACCTTCAACCTGACGTAAAAGATTCATATCACCGGCATGGACGGATGCCCTGCTTCCAAATGCAAAGTGGTTGTTGTCATCACTTCCCTGCAGCACCAGCTCAAACCAGTTGGTCTCATCATTGTCGTTAGTGCGGTTTTGATACAGTCCTCCGTCACCGGAAGCTACAAACAGATCGAGATCACCGTCATGATCGTAGTCACACCAGGTCACGCTGTTGGAATTGTAAGCTCGACCAAAGAGACCACATTCATAGGTTGAGATATCGAATGTACCGTCACCATCGTTATTGTGATACATGAAAGGTTGGCGCCCGCCATAAACGGTAGAAACAAACAAGTCTATATACCCATCGTTGTCGTAGTCCCCCCACTGTGGGCAGTAAACTGTTTCTGTGTATTGGATACCGGATTGTGCAAAGATGTCCTCAAATTCGTAATCCGGAGCCCCACTGTTTTCGCACAACATAATCTTGTCCTGATAATCAATGCCCCATAGGTGAGCAAAATTACCGACCAGCAGGTCAAAGTCACCGTCGTTGTCATAATCACCCCAGGTTGAGCCGATTGTATGCCCATAAGCTCCGCGATTGAGGTATCCTTTTACTCCTCGCTCCGCCGCTTCATCTTCAAATTCCGGGTAGCCGTCATCACCAAATCCGATGTTTACCAACAGGAAATTGGGTTGAAGTCTGTAGTTTGAGATGTAAACATCCATGTCATTGTCAAAGTCAAAGTCGCACCAGGCAACGGATCGTCCGTAGTATTGATTCCTATATAGGTCACGGGGTGTAATGTCGAGGAACATATCAAAATCTGTATCATAGAAAAAGAAAAAATCGCGGAAGTACTCCGGATTGCCGTCATTCCAATGTTCTGAGTTCACGATGTACAGCTCAAGAAAACCGTCGTTGTTGGCATCACCCCAGCCGCATCCGGCGGTTGGATTGTCCCCATGCTCAAAGAAATAGTCGTCATTGGCAAAGCTGAAAGTCCCGTCGCTGTTATTTCGATAGAGGCGATCCTGAACATTATCCTGACTGTTTCCCGCAAAGAAGTCGAGCCAGCCGTCGTTGTTGAAGTCTCCCCAAGTTCCTGTACCGGCTGGATTGTCTTCGAGTATGCCTGCATCTTCAGACACATACTCAAATGTGCCGTCACCCAGATTTTTGTACAACCTTTTGCCACCAACCAAAAGGTCTTCCCAACCGTCGTTGTCGTAGTCACCCCACGCATGGTTCCCTAATCCACCGAGTCCGATTTCTTCGGAATCCAACAGATGAAATGTAAAATCCTCTTCCTCAATTTCGTCAAAGTACTCAACAGTAGCTCTCACAAGATAGTTACCACCGTTTCCGCCAAACAACATCCATGTCCACCCAAAATTGGAGCGGGCATAGACGTGTGTTCTCTCTTCCACTGTCCGCTCACCGTCAATCCAAAGCTGAGGGTTTGGATCCTGTTTAACGTAGCCGATCTGGAAATTGCGAGGTGGGTTCAGGACGAGCCCTTCATCTGAGATGTCAACGGTAATCCAGTCACCGTCATCTTCGACATCAATCATAATAGGATCAATCAAGTCGCGCTCCATGTCCGCTCCGCGTGCACCGTCAACCTCCCACACATGCCACTCCATCTCACCGGTGCCGCGGGGATAGAATCTGAACGATTTTAAAGTACAAGGGTGCATCGGTGAGAAGCAAACTGCCTCTGCGTTTCCCCGATCTCCTCCATTCCAATAAGCACTTGTATTTCCACTGTCATAGGACAGTTCAACCTCTTCTGCATTCGTGACGATGACAAATGACAGAAGGCAAAGAAATGTAATTAACTGCCTCATTCGTATTTTCCCTCCGGTTGAGATGTTGAAAAGTAAGCATTATTATCATATAGAATGTGAAAATAATCATTGAGTCGCAACATTCAGGGCACAATCGCAAATTAAAAGACGAAAAAAGATCATTTTGTGACCGCCGTCAATGGTATATCAGGACGTTTTGTATTATTCTTAAGTGTAAATAGCAACGGCGTCAAGATCACACTTATATTTCTGCTAAAATCATCAATAACGATCTTCCGGCTAACTGCACCAAGAACAGAGTGACGCCTCATAAAAATAAAATCAATGTTGGGTTATAATTATGAAGAAAGTATCAAAATTTTTACTTTCAGTTGTACTGCTAACGTGCATTATCTCTTTAATCAGCTCTGTGGCGGTTTCGCAGGATCTGTTGAATGTAGATTCTGAGAGTAACAATGGAGCGGTTGATCCCCGTCGTGATCCTAACATCGAGGATCAATTTGAAAGGGTCGAGTGGATTAGCTACGATGATGATAGTCTTGTGGGAGATCTCCGCAGATCAACTACCACAATGGAAGATTATTTCTCTCGAGTAAGTTTTACTGTTCCTGAAGGTGGCGGAACTTTTGAGCTTCGTTCTATCCGCTTTGTTCCATACAATCCGGATGGCAATCGGTCTCCCTGTTTTGTGTGGGTGTTCAGCGAAGATGAGAACCATAATCTTCGTGAAAGATTAGCCGAAACATTCATCCGACGATTAGACGAGTGGGATGAAGGTGTCGGAAGGGATCCAGGTGATGATGACGATGATGATGACGATGACGATGATGACGAAGAGTTAAATGAAAACGTTCATGTCATAAATCTCCACCACAATCGTTACATCGAATTTGAAGAAGGAGCTAATTTCAGCATTATTTACGGACCTGCTCCTGGTGGCGAACCTGGTGGTGGAATGGGGCAAATCAGAAACGAAGATAGCTGGTGGAACCTGTTTGATGAACGTGCAGACCATGAAAGGAGTTTTGTGGCTGAAAGAATTTTCGAAGAACATGAAGAGTGGGTGGGTCGTGATGGTGAAAATCTACCTGCAGGAGATCTATTCATTCGGGCAGGAGGTGTGTTTACGCGTGAAAACAATGTGCCTGAGTGGGTAGTGTTCCCCAGAGAAGATGTCAGAGTTGAAGAGGGTGAAAGGATTGCTTTCGATTTACAGGGTCGCGATGCAGATGATGACGATCTAGAAATCCTGATGTTCATCCCGAATTCACCGGATCAAAGGATAGCATTTGTAGACAGTGGTAACGGTTCAGGAACATTTGAGTGGCGCACAAACAATGAAGATGCGGGTGAATATACTGCATACTTTTATCTTGATGACGGATTCGATAGAGTAGAGAGAAGACTAAGCATAAGGATTGATAATGTGAATCAGCTCCCGGTTTGGATCGAGCGACCGCATCCTGATTCTATAATAATCGTTAATGAGGGAAGAACGGTTAGTTTTACAATTGAGGGAGAGGATCCTGATGGTGATGATGTTTCTCTTGAGTATGAATCCGATGATATACCACATAATCGCGTTGATTTCGATGAAGATGACGGTGAAGGAGATTTCAGATGGCGAACAGGACACAACGATGCAGGGGATTACTCCGCCCGATTTATACTTACAGACGAAGATGGTGGCTCGGTAGAAACTGTAGTCAGAATAACGGTTAGAGAAGAAAATAGAGCACCGGTATGGGAGCGATATCCTGAGGATAGGCGTGTTGATGCTTATGTTAGTTCAATTGATGAAACTGAGGTGAACTTTGATCTGCTTGCGACCGATCCTGATGAACATGATCTGACACTACGTTGGATCGGATTTGTTGGTGAGGTACAAAACCGACCGGAGGTACAGTTTGAAAGTAACGGGGGAGAGGGTCGCTGTGCAGTAACATTGAACCGATTCCATATCGGTGATTTTATACTGCGTTTTTCTGCTTCAGACAATACAAATGAAACGCTACTTGATATCACAGTTAAGGGGATTCCGGATCACTACCGCTACACTGAAACCAATCGAAGACACACCATAAGACTTGATGCAATTGACCTGTTCGGTGACAATATGCTTGATCTGGATGAACCGGAAGATGCTGAATATGATGAAGTTGGAGTACTGACACCGGAAGGCGTCGTTGCCGGAGCTTTCAGATTAGCAGATTATTACCAAGATCGTGAAAATCGAAACAATGACGATGGTGACGATGATGACGATGATCGTTTCTGGCGAGGGGGACAGCAGAATAATACACTGTTTGCATACGGAAGGCAGGGTAATCAAGGTGAGGGCTTCAGTAATAACGAACTGTTTAGCTTCGTTTATTGGGATCATGATGAGGGCGATGAATATGAGATAAATGCACGACTCATCTCCGGTAATGAAAGGTGGAGATGGAACGGTTTCTCGATTATTGAACTGTCTGTCGGTGCCGCAATAGAAGTGAGTGCGGAGAGCCATAACTTTGGTTCTGTTCAGGTGGACGATGAAGAAAGATGGGAAGTAACCATCAGATCAACAGGATCAGTGACAGCGGAAGGTATCACGGTTGGGATTGAGGGGGAATTATTCGGCTTTGGGGAAGACTACGAACCGTTTGATCTGGATCCAGATGCTGAAAGAGTGATAACCGTAACATTTTCTCCTGATGATGTCGGTGACTTTGTCGGATGGCTAAGCATTATGACTCGCGATGAAGTAAACAGAATTCAGGTCAGACTTGATGGACGAGGAATTAGACAGGGGCATTATGAGTATGCGATAACTGAGGAAAGTCATACTATTGATATTGTGAGAGCAAGTCTTGATGGCGAACCGCTCAATGCCGGTGATGAGATTGGCGTGTTCGCCGGTGATGTCTGTGCCGGTGCATACGTAGTTTCAAATGAGAACCCACCATACCGAATGTTGGCTTGGGGTGATGATCCTGACACTGAGGAAAGAGATGGATTTCGCGAGGATGAGGAGTTGCGGTTCAGACTGTGGGACAGTGATGGAAACAACGATGAAGGAGTTGCTGCCGATGTGACCTGGTTATTCGGTCCTCGAGAATGGGATGAAGGTTCTCGGACGGTTGTTGCGCTTGATGGTGGTGAACATCGTCACTTCAGATGGGTTGAAACGGAAGAGATGCATCAGTTGACCGTTCTTTCCATACGTCAATATCAGAATCGAAATCAATTTGGTCAGCGAGAAATCAGATTGGAAGAAGGGGATGAGATTGCAGCAATCACGCCACGTAATGTGGTAGCAGGTGCAGTCACTGTAGCTGATCAAGAGCAGTTCACCTTTAACGCCTACGGTGATGATCCTGAGACCGAGAATGCCATCGAAGGATTTTTGGATGAGGATATATTTTATTTCAGAATATGGAAGAACCGTGAGGGTGAAGAGTATTTGGCGCGGGCTGGAGAATGGGAAGGTGAAGACATTTGGCAGGCTGGGGAACGTTCAGCACTTCATCTAATGTTAATCGAGAGGAATTCAGAACCATACTGGAGACCCATTGATGACATTGAAGGAAATGAAGGGGAAGAGATAAATTTTGAAGTAGTTGCCATTGATCCCGACAGAGATCCGGTTACAATTGGTTTATTACAACGACACTTGCTGCCGGATGATGTGGAATTTGAAAACCAGGGAGACGGTGTCGGACAATTTAGTTGGACACCGGGGCATGAAGATGATGGTGAGTATCGCATTCAGTTCGGTGCATTTGATGGACAAAGATACTCCGTATTGGTTGTTACAATATCAATAGATGAGGAGAACCGTCCTCCTGTGCTGATGATTATGGATGAAGAAGGTGAAGACATTGAGGACGTAGAGCTTAATGAGGGGCAGCGTTACTCACTTCTGCTGCAGGCTGAAGATCCGGATGGAGATGAATTTGTTTTTTCGGCTGAAGGAATGCCGTTTGGTGCTCGTCTGCATGAGAATCTGTTTACCTGGACTCCAAATAATCAACAATCAGGTGAATACGATATCACATTCCGAGTAACCGATCTCGCCCAACCACCGGCACACGATGAACAAACAGTTGAATTCACGGTGAGTGACGTGAACCATCCTCCGGAGTTGGATCCAATTGAGCCGATTACAGTTAGAGAAGGGGAACGTGTAAGATTCGATGTAAGAGCACGGGATGCCGAGGGGAATGTCTTCCGCCGCAGAGAGGGAAATATAGAACTAAGTGCAACGAATCTACCTGAGGAAGCTGAATTTGAGGATCGAGGCAGGGGACGAGGTCGGTTTGAATGGAGAACAGATATCGAGGATGATGGGGAATACACTCCGCGATTCTTTGCAACAGATGGTCACTCAACAGATTCAATGGATGTGTCCATCACCGTAGGGGATGTCAACCGTCCGCCGCGGATTGAAGCGATTGACCGTGAGCAAGTTGTCTTGGTTGGCGATACACTTAATCTCGAAATACATGTGAGTGATCCTGATGAAGCTGATGCAGGTCGGTTGGAGATGGAAATTTCTGCTGGGGGTCAGCAAGGTTGGGGTAATAGATGGGGACGTATGCCTGATGATTTTGAATTGGTATTTGACGCAGAAAACAATATCGGCACAATTGAGTGGATTCCGGATAACGATGATCAGGGAATCTTTCCAAACATAAATATTGTAGTCACAGATCCTTCCGATGCCCGGGATGTTGCAAGATTTACTCTTTTAGTTAGAGTTGATGATCAAGATGCACCGGTTATTTCAGATTGGTCACCTGAAAATAACGATGTGGTCGTCACAGACAGACCGGAAATACAAGCCACTATTCTTGATGATGACAGCGAAATAAGATTTATTGAATTTCGGTATGATAACCGGAGATACAATAATTTTGAATATAATGACAGTAGCGGTGCTTTTTCTTGGATACCTGATGAAGACGATGATGATGATGATGACGATGATGAGGATGAAGGAGACGGTATGCATAGCTTTATGATTCGGACCGGAGACATTTATCGGAATATATCGGTGCTGGCTGTCAGGTTTTCGATTAACAGCGACGCTGGTGAAATCCGGATAAATCGGCTACCCGAATACACTATTCGTGAGGAAATAACGGTATCAGGAACCGCTGAACCCGAGCTTAGTGTGTCTCTCTCCAACAACGGTGGACGTGCAATATACGTTGACGCTGATGATGACGGTCGCTTCAGGTTTGAAGATGTAGAATTAACTGAGGGGCAAAATCAGATGATCGTGTCCGGTGGGGATGAAGACGGCAATGTAGCTACTCGTGACACTGCAAATGTCTATCTTGATCTGGCACCTCCTGTGGTTGAATTCATATCTCCGACAGTGTTTTCAAATGATAATACACCTGCTTTTGTAATACAAATTGCTGATTCCGGTGTGGGTGTTGCTGAAGATGACTTTAACAATGTTAACCGTCGGCGTGGCAGAACTATCGAAGTGACTATTGATGGTGAACTGGTTCGAAGATTCCAGTATGATGACAATAGATTGACCTTCCAGATTCCAGAGCGGGATGCTTTGGATGAAGGTGGTCACATCGTCACGGTAATGGCAACCGACAGACTCGGAAATGCACCCGATGAACCGGAACAGTATCGTTTCTTTATAGATAGTCACGCACCGGAAGCATCACATCCATTCATTGATGAGAACAATTTCAGAATCGGGAACGCTAATCCCGAGATGATTATTCCCATTACAGATGCAAGACCATCGAGTCAGATACTCGAAGAAGATGTTTCCTTAGAAATTGACGGTAATGAAGTTGAATTTGAATGGGATGATCAAGACAATTCTCTCTATTATCGTTTTGAGAATTTGAACAATAACCGTCGTGTACGATTCACTTTGACCGCTGAAGATCAGGCAGGTAATCGTTTGGTTGCTGAAGGTGGATTCCGAAGGGACAGGAACAGGCGCGACGATAGAGGTCCACATTTCAACAATGCATACCCACCAAATAGATCAATTGCCGGACATGGGCGCAGAGGTGACCTCGATTCAACTCTATTTGCGTCATCTGACACTATTTCATTTGTAATCGGCGATGATGACGCCGGAGTGGATTACAACAGCATGCGGTTGACGATTATACGTCATCGCGATCCGGATGACGATGATGATAACGACACATTGGTTATTGATCTTGGTGGAGATAATGTTATTGGGCATGGTGGCAGAGTTGTCGTTCCTGTAAACAACATTTTTGAGGGAGAACTTGGAAGAGACGCAATGGATGGTGTAGAAGAAGGATTGAACGAAGTTAATGCATTTGGAGAAGATGGAGAAGGTAATGGAGGTATGATGGATTGGGAATTTTTTAACGACGAAAATGATCCCGATCCTCCTGTATTGGATGCATGGGAGAATCCCTACACAAACGTTGCGGAAGTGACTGTGACCGGAACGGCAGGTGACGATACTCCGGTATATCCGGATGACTACAACAATGAACCGACGCTATTGGTTTACTGCAATGACAGTTTGGTTTCAGTGGATGATGTTGAGTACGGTGCGGAATTTTCAATTAACGGGATACTGCTGGTAGAAGGCGAGAACTCCGTTTGGGCGACAATTGTTGACGGCGGTGGTAATGAATCGGAGTCTTCGGATACACTGGCTCTTCATCTTGATTTGTCAGATCCGGAGATTGAAGATTTTGAAGCGGTTGACGGACAATATCTCGCTGATGCGACACCCTCATTCAGTGCGACCTTAATTGATGTTGACGGTGAGATAAATCCGGATTCACTGTTTCTGACTATTGGTGAAGTAAATGTTCCGACAGCGTTTGACGCAGAAACCGATTCGATGTCTGCTGAGGTGCAGAATGATCTTAATGACGGTGAATACACTGCCGTTCTGATTGTTCAAGACTTAGCAGGAAACTCGGATACTGCAAACTATGTATTTGAAATTGACACAGCTCCGGTTGAGGTTCCGGAGTTTGACCTGACTCAGTTTACCAGCATTAACGAAGTTGGCATGACCGGTTCGGGGACTGTTAACACCACAGTCAAAGTGTTGTTGGATGATGAGGAGATTGGTGAAGTTAGTCTATCCGATTCTGTTAATTTTGAGTTCAGCTCCACTATTCCTGATCTTGAAGATACAACCGAAGTCCAGATCTATGCGGTGAATCGAGCTGGAACAGTAAGTGATACATCAGATCCTCAGACTCTGATTGTTGATGCTGATCCTCCTCAATTCAGTGATGAGGATCCGGAGGGTGGTTCAAGCGTTGAGATCGTTGATCTGGATGAAGTGCTTGCGCTTGGAGTAGATCAACTTGCAGGCGTAAATCCGGACAGCTTTGCAATAGTAGTCAATGATTCATTTCTGGTCATAGAAGCAACGGAAACAGACAGTGGACATTGGGTGTCTGCAGATGTTAGTGAATTTGAGTTTATTGAAGACAGTACCGTTAGTGTGACAGTTATCGGGCAGGATCTCGCTGAACCGCCAAACGAGCAGGAACATTCCTGGCAATTCGTCACAACTGTTAATGCCGTTCCGGTAGTAGCTATTCCTGACACAAGCTTTGACGAAGATGCCCAGCTAACGCTCGATCTACATGACTATATCAGCGACGAAGATCACGCCTATCAGGAACTTACAACAGAATATGAAGTTTCGGTTGGTGAGGTAAATGTAGATTCAATTTACATTGATGAAAATGATTTTCTCCAGATTCTACCAGTAGCAGACTGGAACGGTGATCTGGAAATAGTTGTAAGTGCCACAGATCCCTCAGATGACAGTGGTGTAGATACGGTTGCAATTGAGGTGCTACCAACCAATGATGCTCCCGGTTTTGCCTCTGTTCCTAATGACACGTCTGCTATTGAAGGGGAGCAGTTTGTTGCTCAACTGGAAGCAGATGATATTGACGAAAATGACGAGATGACATTTAGCGACAACAGCGATCTGTTCGATGTTGGTCAAGATGGCAGTATCGCATTCACACCTACCGAGGAGATGGTTGGGTCGCATGTCATAGAGTTTTATGTTTACGATGCAGCGACTGCAGGTGATACCGCAGAGTTCAACCTGCAAATCCTTGCAGCAAATGACCCTATTGAACTGTTGGCTGCAATATCGGACGTTGAAGTTGACGAGGATGCCGATCCAGCGGTTCTTGTTGATCTGGACGACATTTTCAGTGATCCGGATGGAGAAACTTTGACTTATCTAATTGAATATGACAGTGCAGGAATTGGCATAGATATTAATTTGGAGACGAATGTAGCGACGCTGTCTCTCGATCCTGACTTCAACGGTGAAATCAATGTAACGATCACTGCGGATAACGTCTCTGATGATCCCTTAGCTGACGAATTTATTGTCACAGTCAATGCGGTTAATGATGCACCACGGCAAGAAGGATTATTACCGAATGAAGTTGTGGTTGAAGAAGATGAGGGTCGGGAGATAATCGCTTCACTGGACTCGGTTTTCACTGACGTTGAAGATGATGAATTGACGTTTAGTGTTGACGGTGGAGTACATCTCGGAGTTGACATTGATGAGAATCTGGTTCTTAGCATTACACCGGATGATGACTGGTCAGGTATAGAATCATTCACACTCTCGGTGGATGACGGAGTAGGTGGTGTGTTGCCACCGGGAAGGATCAATAATGATCGCAGAAATATTACCATTTCACAGTCAGTTGTAGATGATCCTGCTCCCGGACGCGATGATGTGACAGACATTGAGATTACCGTAGAAGTTGAGGCAGTCAATGATCCGCCGCAGACTATGGTAGATGATCCTTATCCGATAGACATGTTAGAGGATCAGGATCCACTCGTGATAGAACCTGTGTTGTCAGAGATGTTTGAGGATCCAGATGCGGGTGATCAGCTTGAAATTACTTGGGGTGATCCGGAAGGCGCTATAGAGCTATCTGTTATCGGTGATAGTCTCGTCGCCACAATCATCGAAGAAAATTTTAATGGTGAACTTGACTATGTAATCACAGCAACAGACCTTGCCGGTGACAGCACAACACTGACACTGGCATTCACAATTGAGGCTGTCAACGATCCTCCTGAAGTAGTTAGCGCAATTAATGATGTGGAGATTGATGAGGATGATGGATTCACCGAGATCATTGATCTTGACGACGTGTTCACAGATGTGGATGGGGATACGCTGCTGTATAGTCTGAGTGATGTCCCGGACGCCTTAAACATGGAACTGGATGATGAGAATGTGCTCTCGTTTGATGCGGATGAAAACTACAATATTCCTGATGGAGAAGTTGTTGTCATAACAGCAGATGACACACAGGGAGAGCTGGTTCGTGCTGTCTTTAGTTCTGCCAGATTAGCACGTTCCGTAAATGCTGAAAGACAAACACCCCGCCGTGATGACGCAATAGATGAAGACTTCCTATTGACCATCCATCCAGTTAATGATGATCCTGTATGGAATGGAGCAGATAATGTGAACGTGGCTGAATCTGACAGCATTGAGTTCACCATATCTGCTGAAGACATTGATCTCAATTATGAGGGAGATACGTTGTCTTTGAATTTGGCTGATGATGATGGTACAATAGCACGTGGTGCACAGTTTATTGACAATGAAAACGGTACCGGTGATTTTAGCTGGCAAACGGATTATGACGATGCCGGTGATTATAGCTTGCTTTTCATTGTTACAGATCAATCCGGTGGAAACGACTCCCTTACGGTGACTATTGCGGTTGGTGACGTGAACCGCTCTCCTATAATAGTTGCAGCTATCGAAGACGCTTCATTCGCAGAGGACAGCGGCGTTCACGTGATCGCCGACCTCGACGATGTTTTCGACGATCCGGACGGTGACGCGCTTGAGTTTAGCGTTGACGGTATCGGCGAGCTTGGTCTTGACATTGACGGTGATAATGTGCTTTCGCTTGAGTCGTCACTCAACTACCACGGCGTTTCTGATGTTACTGTGACTGCATCCGACGGTGTCGGTCAGGTTGTGATCCGGTTGGATGCGGTGGGGGTCAATCTTGATCAGCAGCCGAGACGGGACGCCTCAACTGATGACGTATTCAGCGTTACGATCACACCGGTGAACGACGCGCCTGTTTGGGACGACGTTCCCGACTCACCGATCGAGGTGAATGAAGGTGACGTAGTGGCGTTTGTGTTCAGCGGCAGCGATGTTGACGGCGACAGTCTCGGTATCAGCGCAGCCGGTCTCCCGGACGGTTCAGACT
>CAZVKN010000024.1:0-42266 GCA_964627035.1 uncultured bacterium
GAATAAAACTATCAAGACTTTATCCGACTATTGATGGTTGACATGACACTAGTTAAGTTGATCCTGTTGATATTATTATCATCCTCAATGTGAATACAATTACGGCAATAATATTGACTTGAAGAATGATTAGGGTGTTGGCTTAAGATTTGCAAAATCTATTTTATCTCCACTTTTATTTATGTAATAATGATAACTAGAGGCTTCTAATAATGCAATACCATTCTTAAAACTGTGTGCTTTAACTACATAATATATCGGTGATATAACAAACTTCCCTCTTTTATCAATATATCCCCATTTATCAAAGACACATACAGGTGCTATACCTTCGCTAAAACTACCAACCTTTTCAAATTGACAGGAAATTACGATAGCCCCTTCGTTATTCATATATCCAACCTGTGTGTCTATATTTTTGAATTCAGGATCAGGAAAAATATCTGTTTCTATCAATGTACTATCAATCTGTAAGGCGTTTTCAAATCGTGGATTTATTGCAACCTTTCCCGTAGTATCAATAAATCCCCATGATGTCTGTCCAAAAGGTTCTTTCCCAATAATTTGGACTGCTGCCATCCCATCTGAAAAAGGTCGTGCTACTCTAAACTGAGGCGTCGCTAAATACTTTCCGGTCTTATCAATGAACCCATAACTGTCATAAGAATCTTCTTCTACAACTGCATATCCTTCAGTGAAATCGTCTGCTCGATAAAACCTTTGATTAAAAACATCATTGCCATTTTTATCTATATAACCCCAATCTTTGTAGGCATGTGCCACAGCTGCAATCCCCCCTGAGAAGTTTTTCGCTCCATCATATTTAGGTTCGATGATGAAACTAAAAGTAGTATCAATGAATCCCCATGTTTCACCTATTTTTACCGCTGCCACTCCCTCACTAAAATCGAGTGCATCATCATATTGTGGTACTATTCTAAAATTCCCATTTGTGTTGATGTATCCATACCGATCATTAACCTCGATTCTTGCATATCCCTGAGAAAAGCTCCATGCATTATTGATGGTATTCATATGTATCGTTAATACAATTTCTCCATTTGTATTGATATAGTGCCAATTTGGATCAACATATCGATCCATCAATGCTAATGCAAGACCATCGCGAAACATTCCAACATATTCGTATCTGTAGAGATAAGTAAGTGTTCCTGAAGAATCTAGTAATGCATATTGATTACCTCCTTTAAATCTCTCTCTGAAGATTTCAATAACCATTGGTTGTGAGATCGTCTTATTGTGATGAAGTTCATCAGAAAATAGTGAAACTGGATAAGCTGATGCTATAATTATTGATATTGTCAGGTATATTGTAATATTGTAGTTTATGTCTGTCACAGTTTTCATTTGTTAAATCCTATTTAGATCAATTATAGGTCAATACTATTATTTTAAATAGTAATATTTTTTGGAAATGATGTATTTTACCTTAATCTTTCATTATGTTGTTTACACAAGTAAATTCACCAGACTCCTAATTTCATTATAACCACAAAAAAAGGCAAGCGCAAAGCTTGCCATTACATTCACATTTCAACATGCTACGGATGTTTCTTGCATCAGCACGTTAGCGGGGATTCCCAACTCACTGTGCAGTGAACGCATCATATCAGCGGTAAGTGGTCGTTCGCCGGAAAGTATCCTACGCACTTCGGTTATCGAACCGATGTATGGAGTCAAATCATCCGGAGTGAGATCTCGTTGATCCATTACAAACTCTATCGCACTAATTGGATCCGGTATGTTAAACAGATAGTTCTCATTTTCATACATCCCAATGAGCGCAGATAACAATTCCAACTTGTCGGAATCAACAGTCCCCGGCACAGGATGCAAACCGATTAATCGCTCAAGCTCACTAATCGCTTTATCATAATCTTCTTCTGTTTTAATGACTTTGAACTGCATTTTATGCCTCCTTAATCAGCAAATGTCCATTTATTATACTCTTCATGTGTTCCGACCCGCTTGATGAACACAATTCGATGGCTGTAATCAATTTCAACGTAGATACGCCAGTTATTGCCACCAATTTTGAATACCAAGCGATACTTGTCTATTCTTCTAATGTGTGGGTACTCAGTTTTAACATCCTCTATTCCTTTCCACTCAGCTTCGCTAACGAAAGCGATCCATACTTCAATAGGTATTCTTGCAGTTTGGTGTTTCTTTAGGAATTTATCAAGTTTTCGCGTGTTTCGTAGTACCATAACTATGGCTGAAATTTAATCAATGTATTACCTGTAACTGATAATATAACCACAAAAAAGGCAAGCGCAAGGCTTGCCTAAGAACTGGATTCCCGTCTGCACGGGAATGACATCACAGTCATTGCGAGCGTAGCGAAGCAATCTCTCGGGTTGTCAATGAGATTGCCACATCCTGACAAGTCGGGATTCGCAATGACTAATTAAATCACCACCCCAAACGACTTCCCATCTTCAGAAACGGATTGCTTCGTCTCTCTTCACCGATAGTTGTGACAGATTCATGCCCCGGTAATACAACACACTTGTCGCCCAACGGGAACAGCTTCTCTCTTATCATCTGAATTAGCAAATTGAAGTCACCATACGGAAAGTCGGTTCTGCCTATTGATCCCGCAAACAGCACATCTCCGACAAGTGCAAATCCATCACCGACGAGTGTTACACTGCCCGGACTGTGTCCCGGTGTCTCGAAAACTTTTAGAGTACCTCCGCCAATCTCGATAGTATCACCCTCTTTCAGCAGCCGATCCGGCGTCCGTGACCGAATCATATATCCGAACGGCGCTGACAGATTCTTTCGCGGATCTTCAAGCATCGCAGCATCTTTCTCACCTACCGAGAGCTTTACTCTCGTAGCCTCAAGCAGCTCGTTATTGCCGCCGATATGATCACCGTGACCGTGAGAATTGACCACGCCGATGACTTTCAAGTTCAGCTCTTTTATTCGATCGAGAATTCGCTCAACTTCACCACCAGGATCAACGACAATCGCTTCTCCGGTCTCCCTCCACCCCACTATGTAACAATTTACCATGAACTCACCGACGATCAAGCGGTCAATGAGCCATCTGTCATCTGATATTTGGACGAACAATGTTGTACCTTCTGTTTAGCTCTTCGAGATTTAAAAGATGCAGGCATGGAGCACCTGCCTTCAGGAAACTGTCCATCACCCCCGGAGGATTACCCTTCAACGCAATCGGATCGTAATACCATCCACCCGATGTGAATCGTGGTTTGGCACCTCCACCGATTGAAGTCTGACCGCCTCCGACATTGATAAAACAGACGTATTTCTCAGGATAGTCGTAGAATTGCATCCGCTTCCTGATGGCATCCTTTAAGTTCATAGGCTTCAGCAGCGGCAGCCGACTTCGTTTTACCGCCTTTAGAGCCAGGTTCAGTGAATACTCCCCCCATTCAGCCCCACGATCCCCGGTTCCACCAAGTGTCACTGCACTTGAGCCGATCTTCAGCACACCTTCTTCGATCAGCAGCCTCTCCATCTCGGGCCACGAAAGCCCAATCTCATTAGCCCCCCAGCTCGATGCTCCGATTGACGACACCGCCTGAACTTTTGCATCCAACTCCTGCAGAGCAGCCAGCAGAGCAATGTTCAGTGCAGGAAAAGAGCCTGACATTGACACCGCAACTTTTGCTCCCTTAAAGAAGCCCCGCTTTGTCAGTCCATGTACTAACCATGAAGCCCAGCCGGGAAGAGTGGATAACTGCTTCGACTCAACATATCCCATTGTAGTAGTCAGGTAAGAATATTCCACCCCGATAGTCCCTGTTTTATTCGGGTCATGGATCGTGTCAACCATGTCATTGTCAAGGCGATACTCCCATAAAACCTCAAATGCCCTGAGAACAGTCGTTTCAGCACGTCTCGCCATAGCCTCAACTTCCGACTGCTCCCACTCAGATGCAGCGGAAATCTGCCCGAAGGCAAAGAGTAACATCAAACAGCATAGCCTAATCATCTTTCCATCCAAAGCAATTTACAACTAATATCCATAGGTCAAAGTAAATATCAACTTAGCATTCCCGCCTGCAGCCAGTTCAACCGGAAAAACCAACAGGTTGGCAGCTTTAACTTCATGCTCAATAGGCTTGCCGTTAACCTCAGCACGTGTCAGTTCATAGTAGCCGAACACCCGTTGCTCAACGTGAACAACCGCATCTTTGTTGCGACCACTACTGAGTTCAACCTGCCACGTCTCCTCATGCCGATTCCGTTCGGGACGAGCTTGTGCCAACCGTATTCTGCGTGCAGTCAGGTCAAACGCCGAACCGACATCAATCTCAACTATACTGCCGACAGGTGTGGCGGGAATGCGGTCTTCACCGATGAAAGAGAGTGCTTTATCCTTCGCGCGACGGTAAACGCCGATGTCACCTGCAGGCAGCGGCTGCCCTATTCCCGAATCCTTATCATTGCGAAAACGGAGCTTGGTGAGCACTTCATCTCCTTCAAGAATATGCGGAACGATAAATAGTTGCTCAACATTCACTTTTTCGAGGGTAAAAAACGGAATCTGCATGGTCATGTCACCCATCAGATCAATGTCTCTTTCAATCGGATAACGATAGTATTCAAACAGTCGTTCCCGCTTACCGGATTTTTCGCCTGAACCGGGTTCAGCACCACTCTCACCCTTGATCTTGTCGTTTGACCGGTGTGTTTTACCCGCAACGAGTGCAATGTTCGCCTGTGGAAAGTCCAGCATCAACCCATTGTCGAGCGTAAAGAATCCTGTCAATTTTGCAACGTTATCTTTAATCAATTCAGCACGATAGTCACATGTCCATGCGATGTCGTCGGTGATATAGCTAAGTTCAACGGGAAGATCGGTCAGCTTTTTTGAGCTATTTACCTCCCATCTGAGGGTCGGAGTCATAACCACTCCCGGCAGCAGCGAATCGTATTCCATAATGTCGCCGCGGTCATTGACGGTAATCCTGTTTCCGGTTGAATCCTCCTGTAAAAACAGATCAAACTCGTTGAAATAGACCAGAACTCCTTCGACAATTTCATCGTCAATGTTGAGCGACACCCACTTGCCAAGACAATTCAACAGGTATTTTTCCGGATCGAACAGCTCGTATTGATACGACAGCGACCGCAATGACAGACGCTTCTCATGCTTTAACGGCTGAACGAAAGATGTATGTCCGTAGATACTGGGTGAAATCTGCTGAAAATCAATCAGGTTGACACCTTTTTCGAGATCAACATGCCGAATCTCACGCACCAGCGCCTGATCGCGGTTATAGATATCAAGAGATATGGTGGAACGATAGTCAGGTTCAGCGAAACCGACAGTGACAGATAAAAGAACGATTATTAAGGTTAAAATCATATTCTAACTTGCAAATTATTGATTGTAAATTATAGTAGTTTAGCCCACTTCAATTTGGTTGTTACTCTTAGCTTGAGCATGAATCAAGGCTGCTTCGGCGATGTCAATAATTGATGATGAAGCTTTAACCCGCTCATCCGGATAGCTGACCAAGCCCATACACAACGTAATCTTCTGAGGACCGAAGCTCTGCCCTGCATAGTTAGTTATCCGGAAATCATGTTTTTCGATCAGGGTCTGCAATTTCTCAGCGACGAATTTCAGCGGAGCATCAATTGTTTCTGGCAGCAGCATGATGAACTCGGTCTCACTAAAACGAGCTATAGTGTCAATTTTTCTTAGCGTGTCACGGAACAGTTGGGCGAGCGATTTCAATACCTGATCTCCGATCTCACGTCCATACTCCTCATTGATCCGCTCAAAGTCATCAATCTCTGTAATTATGCAGCCCAGTGACCCACCAAACCGCTGCACTCTCGCAAACTCGGCTTCAAACCTTTGGGTGAAATAGTTTCGGTTCAGCAATTTGGTCAGACTATCGGTGGAAGCAACCTTCCACAGCTCGCTGTTTTTCAGGGTTAATTCATTATTATGCTTGCTGAGTCGTCTCATCTTGAGCGACCGTGCTAATCGGTAATTGCACTGAGCTTCTGTGGCTGGATACAGAACAACATCATCAATACCTGATTTCCACAGTGATCTCTCCTCATCGTTATCAAGCTTCCTGCTTATGACAACAACCTGAACATCCGGATCAATAGAGCGAGCTTGGATGACCAGATTTGTAAGCTCCAATCCGGGGAGATCATTCTGGATCAGAATCAGATCAAACGGCTGATGTTTGAGCAGCTCTTTAATTGCTGTCAGATCGGTAGATTCGATGAATTCATAAATCGGATCAGACCGAAGTCGTGCAATCAATCCGCTGCTGTTCAGCTCAGGGGAAGCGGCGAGGATATAATATGTCTGAGTTATACTGATGTTCCCTCTATCTTCACTGTTCATGATGAAAGTTTGCCAATGTCATTCCAGCTAAGTTATGTGCAGCCCGGATCGGCTCCGGCAGTCGGTATTTTGTGCAAAGTGAGAGTATTGTCCGGCTCGCTTCCGGGATTCCGCACAAGTGACCGGGTGAGATGAACAGCGGTTTTACACTGTTACGTGTCCTGACAACCTGACCGATTACTTTATTCCTATATTCCAATAGGGTCACTGATCCTTTCGCTATGCCGGGTTCTTCGTGCTCACCAACAAGCCGGGTTTTACCGCATCCAATCGTCGGTATGCCGAGCAGCAGCCCAAGATGTGCAGCTATTCCAATCCCGCGCGGATGAGCGATCCCCTGCCCGTCACAAATAATCACCTCAGGAACTGTGTCCAATCTCTTAAACGCTTCCAACAGTGCAGGAAGTTCCCGAAAAGCGAGCAGTCCCGGAATATACGGGAATGTAGCTTGTACGGTTGCAGTAGCTTGAGCAATCACCACCTGTTTCTTTCTGTTCCAAACCACAATCGCACCGCACATCATGCCCCGCTGCCCATAAGAAGATACATCCGCCCCCGCTACCAAGTCAAGATTGGACGGATCACCGTGCAGAACCAGCTTCTTTACGAGCTGTTTCTGCAGTTCGACCGCTTCGGAGGCACTGTTCGGCAGATTAAAATTCTCTGTTTTCAATGTTAACTAAATCATTTAACGATGACAGTTGCATTGATTTCTATCCAGCTTTGATTCCATGCTGTCTCATAAGCGTCTGGAAATTACGTCTTTGCATCCCTACGTCTTGCGCTGCATGTGTTACGTTTCCCCGGCATCTGTGCAGTGCAGCCATCACGAAGGCGCGTTCTACCTTAGTGACTGCGCTTGCTCTTACCTTTTTTTTCTCAATTTTCAGCTCCTCACTGTCCAGCGGTGGTCTCCCCTGCCACTCATCACTCTGCTCTTCGTCCATCACTTTGTTATAATGCTCAAGCATCAATGTGTCACCGTCGCAGATGATAACCATGTTCTCGACGCATAGGGCTAATTCACGCACGTTTTCATGCCATCTGCGTCCAATCATACGAGTCAACAGTTGATCGTTTACGCGGTGGACACTACGCCCGAAACGACGTGAGAAACGCTTAAGAAAATAGTAAGTCAAAGCCGGAATGTCATCTATCCGCTGGTGCAATGAAGGAAGATATATCGGGAACAGCATCAGGTCATCAAACAGATCGTCCGGAAGATCCTTCTGCTTTCGAGCTTCGTTGAGGTTTCTGCCGGTGGAAAATATTATTCGACACGAAAGCAGACACGGTTCACTGCTGTCTATTGGGACATACAGCCGCTGTCGAATGGCATTGTCGAGGCGTGTCAGGCTGTCATGGTCGAGTGACGTGATCTCATCTATGTACAGTGTGCCGTTACCTGCTTCGTCTATCGCACCGGGGATGATATCTCCGGCTGAATTGCGATATCCGAACATCTTCCTGGACAGATTCGGATCGTTTCTTGGTTCCAACTTGTGGAAGGGTTCCAACCGACGTGAGCTGATGCGGTGGATTGCCTTTGCTACCAGCTCCTTACCAGTTCCTTCATCGCCGATTACAAGGATTGACGATCCACTCGGCGCAATCCGACCGATCAACCTGAACAGCGCACGCATCTCAGGTCCATTGCCTATAAGCTCGCCGAATTCGAGGATGTTTTTGTTTTGACGCTCGCGTCGTGCATCGAGCAAAAGGCTGCGCTGCTGAAGAGCACGGGCAAGTCCAGCGGTGAGATCTGTCGGCGTGAATGGTTTCGGGATGTATTCATAACCCCCGCGCCGCATCGTCTCCACAGCGGACAAAGGCGCTAAACCCAACAGGAACACGACGGGCGTTGCTGGATAGTTTTGATGTACGCTGTCCAACAGCTCTCTACCACCTCCTCCTACAAGACGGATGTCGAGCATTAATACGTCGTATTCTTTAACAGCCAATTTCTCCGCCGCTTCCGTCATATTCAGAGCGGTATCAACTTGATACCCCTCCTGAGTAAATGTACGGGTACATGCCGCAAGCAGCGACAGCTCATCGTCAACTATTAAAATACAGGCTTTATCCATAACCTCTCTCCACTCGAAATCCTCACTCCTGTCATAATATAATACACAAACAGCGGAATGCATACTCTTTAGACGCTCTCCAAGCAAAAGGATGCCTTGCTAATCATGTGTGAATGTGTTAATTTTCTATATTATGCCTATTTCTGTTGATGAGGGCGTTATACATGGGGATCAACAAAACCGGATTCCGATCAAGTCCAAAATGGCAGTTATATAATTCTTCATATTCGGACAGATATCAGGTGGGAGGCAGCATAAATCAGCCTTTATCACATTGAGTATCAGGAGACTACGTGGAAGACCGGATCGTAGGTCGAAACAAGAAAGCTTTTTTTCGCTATAAAATACAGTCCCGCTACGAGGCAGGCATTATACTGCGTGGTAGCGAGGTGAAATCGCTGCGGGGTGGAATGGTCAGCTTTGAGGATGCACACGCTGTTATCCGTAATGGTGAGCTATTTCTGCGTTCACTCCACATCGCTCCGTACAGACAGGCACGGGGTGGCGGGCATCACCCGACCGCTGAACGCAAGCTGCTGCTTAACAAGGCTGAAATCAGAAAAATAGAGAGTAAAGTACTTGAGAAGGGAATGACACTTGTGCCGACAATGGTCTATTTCAAAGATGGCTGGGCAAAGGTGGAGATTGCGCTTGCATCCGGTAAACGGCAGTACGACAAACGAAAGGTGATTCAGGAGCGAGAGCATAAACGAGAACTGGCTCGCTTTCAGAAGCAGCGTAAACAGTGGACGGGTAAGTGATTTCAGACGTAGTCCGTCTCCGAAGCCGGGGTGGCAAATCCCGCTGTCAACCCGCCGTGGTTGACAACTTGCCATCTGTCATCTCTAAGTGTAACTGTCAGGTACGGCGACCTGACAGCGGAGTATTCATAACACAACAGCATAGTCACAAACAATATGAAACATAACTTTCTGCCAGTCGAACAGCAGCTTGAACGAATAAAAGACAGCGTCGAACCGGTTGAGATAATAGATGAACAAGAGCTTGTAAGGAGGCTGGAAAAGTCCATCAAAGAGGACAGACCTCTCCGCATCAAGCAAGGATTTGATGCTTCCGCACCCGACTTGCATATCGGTCATGCTGTGTCGCTGTGGAAGCTTAAGACGTTTCAGGATTTGGGTCACCAGGTGATTTTTCTGATCGGTGACTTTACAGCCATGATCGGTGACCCATCAGGTAAATCGAAGACTCGACCGAGATTGACGCGTGAAGAGGTGTTGAAGAACTCAGAGACATATCGTGAACAGGTTTCAAAAATTCTCGACCCGGAAAAAATCGAAATCCGCTTTAACAGCGAATGGCATTCCAAGCGAAATATATACGATTTCCTTGAGCTGACAAGCTACTACACGGTCAGACGGATGCTGGAGCGTGATGATTTCTGGAAACGGTTCTGGGAGGAGTTGCCGATTTCAATAATGGAGTTCCTGTACCCGCTGATTCAAGCTTATGATTCAGTAGCCTTGGAAACTGACCTTGAGATGGGAGGAACCGACCAGAAATTCAACCTGATCCTGGCTCGTCAGATACAGCGCGCCTATAATCAGGAGCCTCAGATTGTAATGTTGATGCCGCTGATGCGTGGGACTGAGGGCAAACAGAAAATGTCAAAGTCCCTGGGCAACGCAATCGGGATTTTCGATGATCCTGACGACATGTACGGCAAGGTGATGTCAATCCCGGATGATATGAACAAAGAGTATATCACTTACGGCTCAGGGGCCGGAAAGAAGGAGATCCCCGCACTGATCAAGCTGTCGGAGTCTGATCCGTATGAACTGAAACATCATATTGCGGGTAGAATTGTCAGCCGTTACCATGAAGGTGTTGATCCGGAACTGTTGAAGAAGAGTTTTCTGGCACGATTTAAGCATCGCGAATTGCCGACTCCAAAGGAGCTTATCGAAGACGGACTAACGGTACAAATTGAAAATGATATGAAATTCCTACCACTTATTATGGTAGCTACAGGATCAGTAAAATCGAACGGCGAAGCAAAGAGATTAATTAAGGGTGGCGGTGTGTCAATTGACGGTACTAAGATGGCTGTTGATGCATTGGATATAGATTGTGATACTCCATTTGTGCTGAAGATCGGCAAGAGGCGTTTCTTCCTGATATATCACAACGAGGAGCAGTTATCACGCCTCTGACCGCAGGATACGCAGCGCGTGAAAAGGCTGTTGTCGTTCAGTTTCAGAAGCCTATCCGTGAAGAGCTGGAGCGATTCAACCGACTGTACCGTGACATTCTTCACAGTGGTCACAAGAACATTGATCGGGTTGTATCTTACCTGATGAAAACGCGAGGAAAAGGGATTCGACCGACGCTGACGCTGCTGTGTGCAAAGTTGGGAGGCAAGCCTCTGACCGATAACGGGATCAGAGCTGCGGTCATCATGGAGATGCTGCACGAGGCGACACTGGTGCATGACGATGTGGTGGACAAATCTGAGAAACGGCGTGGTTTCCCATCGTTGCCGGCAAAGTTCCGCAATAAGGTGTCGGTATTGTTCGGGGATTATATGCTGTCGAGCGTGCTCGCCGAGACTGTGTCGGTCAACAGCTTTAAGTGGTTAGAGATTCTTTCAGAGACTGCAAGGCGGATGGCGAAGGGTGAGCTGCTGGGAGCTACACGTGCAAAAAAATTTAACCTGACTGAAGCAGATTATCTTGAACTCATCAGCGACAAGACTGCCGCTCTGTTCAGCGCATGCTGCCGTTTGGGTGGATTGACCGGAGGGCTCCCTGACAAGATGGAGAAGCCTCTCGGTGTTTATGGTGAGTCTGTCGGTATCGCATTCCAGATTCGGGATGATCTACTGGATCTATTCGGTGACGGTCGAGGCATCGGTAAACCTGTGGGTGGAGATCTGAAAGAGGGTAAACTGACGCTGCCCCTGATGGCTGCTCTGTCACAGGCTGACAAACGAACGGGAAACAGGATCAAAGCTCGTGTGCGCAGAGGTGTAAAGCGGCGAGAGATTAAGCTCATCAGAGAATTTGTCAGGGAATATCATGGTGAGGATTATGCGGTTGACATGATGAACGACTGTGAGCGAAAAGCGATGGAGGCTTTGGATACACTTCCGGAGTCACCGATAAGAGATACATTGGCGGGTATTGCACGCTTCGTTGTGTCACGACGAGGTTAAATACAGAAAAGTACAGAATTAGGATTCGATTATACTTACAGAGGCGAAACAGACATGAAAGCAACGATTGTAGCTGTATTAATTATGCTGATCATCTCCGGATGCGGTGATGATGTTCTTCACAGAGAAGCCGTTTACAACGGCATTGCGGTAAATTTGCAGACTGCCAAAGGTATGCTGTCTGGCTCAAAGTATTCGGAGCTGTGTGATCAGGCGATGAAATTGATGCGGGAGAGGTTGGAACTGCCGGACAATTCTGCATACGGTGAAATCAAACGGTTAAACAAAGATCGCGGACCGACTGAGGTTTCAACAGAAGCCTACCAATTGCTGCAACTTGCACAGCAGTACCACAAAGAGACAAGCGGTATGTGGGACTATCGCCTCGGACAGATCGAGCAGATGTGGATGAACGGTGATCCTGATGACGATGCTCTAAGCGGGGCTATGGGCACAGCAAGACAGACTCGCATAGTGCTGAGCGATGGCAACTGCGCAGCGATTGAAGGAGATGGTATACTCAGCTTGAGAAGACTTGTTATCGGCTGGGCGGTTGATACTGCTGCAGAGTTGCTGATAAACGGGGGTGTTGAATCCGGAATGATTGCCGCAGGAACTGTTCACCGCTGCTGGGGAAAACCGGAAACAGGAGTCTGGACTGTTAATATTAACTTACCTGACAACGATTCAACATACTACACCATAAAACCTGCTGCGGGAGCCCTGTGCGTTGTCAGTGACGAGGCGAGCAGTCCCGATAGCCTCTTCCGCATGGTTGACGTGAATGACGGCTACCTGTTGGTTGACAAGAGCATTGTCACCGCATGGAGTCCAACAGCCGCACAAGCTGCTGCATTTGCAGAAACGATGTACGTGATGGGACGGCAGCAGATGTATGCATTCCTGCGGAGTCAGGATTCAGTCGGGATGTTTATTCTGTACCCGGATGAAATAGGCTATCTGGGCGAAAGCAACAACATTATTGCTCCTTGGGTGAGCATACAGACCAAATGAATCTACCGTACTTAAGACCGAAGAGAATACTAATCATCCGACTCAGTTCGTTGGGTGATGTAATACTAACAACGATGATGATCCGGCGGTTACGTTACAAGTGGCGTAAGGCAACAATTGCGATGCTGACGAAAGAGAGTTATCGTCCGTTGTTAAATGGCATCCCTGGTCTTGATGAACGGCTTTACTATCCTGAAGATAAGCACTCTCGCCGGTCTTTCAGACGTAACCTGAAACAATCCGGATATGATACAGTCATTGACCTCCAAAATAACATCGTCAGTCGAGCCTTAACCACAACAGTCAAACCCAGATCCATATATCGTTACCACCGTTCACGAATTAATCGGTGGATGCGGATACATTTCCCAAAATTGAGAAATTGTATAGCTGTCCCATTACCTGTAGCGTTAGGTTATCTGAGTGTTGTGTATCGGTATGGTATATTTGATAAGGGTATCAGCACTGAATTAGTGGTCAGTGACCAATGGCGTGATGCTGTTGATGTGGATGTTTCCGATGCATTAATGATAGCTCCCGGTGCGCGTCACGCTACCAAAATGTGGTCAACTGCAAAGTGGATCGAGCTGCTAAAGTCAGCATACTCAGCAGGAATGGTAAATCAGGTGATTCTTGGTGGTAGTGATGAGGTCGGGTTAGCAGATCAGATTGCAGGTGCGGTTGATCATCCGGTTACAGTTACGGCTGGTAAGACCGGACTTGGTGAATTGACGGCAATTATCGAATCAGGTTCTGTTCTCGTCACCGGTGACAGCGGACCTATGCACATTGCAGCGGCAGTCGGAACTCCTGTTGTGGCAATCTTCGGTTCGACTGTCCCGGAATTTGGTTTTGCCCCGTTTCGCTGCGAGCATGAGTTGATTCAGGTGGATGATTTAGACTGTCGTCCGTGCCATCCACATGGACTCAATAGATGTCCAAAGGGACATTTTAAGTGTATGGAGGATATAGAGGTAGAACCTGTAATTGAAGCGACGAAGCGGTTAGCTCATATTGAAGCAATGCCATAAAATCGGTTCTTTGCTATTATAGGTGCGTTCAGAGTTCAGGGTTCAGCCTGTGCGTAAGAAAACATGCTCAAAGTCTGTCTGATAACAACACTGTCCGCTGTGGCTGATAGCGCAACTTATTTAATATCAATTGGATACAGTCGTATGCGGCGACCTGACAGCGGATAATTTGTATTATCGTACAGACCTTCGTAAATTATGTAGAGAAATGACATACTATCGAAAGACGCAATCACAATCCTGAGAGACTACCATGAAAAATATCACACTCTCCATTTTACTAATCTTTCTACTTACAACCACCATTCAAGCCCAACCGGGTCAGGACTGGGCAATGACTTACGATGCAGGACGAGCTGAAGGCTTCTGGGACATCTATGCAACCGAAGACGGCAGCTATGTAATGTGTGGGAGCAGCGGAAATAGCTGGCTTGGTCAGGGAAGCCCTTTAATTGTCAAAATTGATGCCAGTGGGGACGTAATATGGCTGGAAGTCTATGAAGATGCGGGAGCGCGGTTACGATCCATAATTGAAGCGGACAACAATGATCTGGTCGCTTGCGGCAAACGAAACGGCCGGGTGACGGTCATGCGAACTGATGAAGACGGTGAAATTGACTGGTGGCGTGATTATGTTGACGGTGAAGGTAGAGCAATCATAGAACTGAAGGACGGCAACTTCCTGCTTGCAGGCGAATCGAACCGAAGATGCTATCTGTTGATGCTTAATGGGGAGGGAAACGTCATCTGGCAGGATCAGAATGTTATTGAAGATGGGAGAGGAAGGCTGACATGTATTAGAGAGACAGATGGAGGTGCTGTCATTGGAGGTTGGGGCAGGCATAATGCTTTTTTTAACCTAACGCATCCGTGGCTCATCAAAATAGAATTGCAGGATGGAGATGTTACATGGGAGAGACACTACAACCCGGGAGGAGCTTCAAATACATGCTTTGCATTGGACTCTTCTCCCGATGGCGGATTTGCATTTTCGGGATGGGCTCGAGGCATGAGTTTAATAAAGGTTGAAAATGATGGGGATCAGGAGTGGATACGAAATTACCGCGGAGCTGCACATGAAAGCTATGGACTGGTCGCTTTGGATCGCGGTGGTTACTATTTGGTCGGTAGAATAGTTGTAAATGGCGCACCTACTCAATCCCTAGTACGGACACAACCTAACGGCAATGAAAGATGGAGGAGAACCTTTACCTGGCAAGATAGAGGTGGTTTCGTTCGAGGCAGGAATGAATTTTACTCTGTGATTGTCGGTCACGATAACTCAATTTATGCAGCAGGTTCTCAAAGAGTTGACAGCACCGGACAGGACGGGATAGTTGTTAAACTGGAACCTGAAATTATCGGTCCTGTGATTGCATATCATTCACCTGAAGACACCCTTCTGTCCGTATTGCCCGGAGACACGGTTCAATTCATCGTCCGTGCTGTGAACCAGTGGGGTCTCGAGATGGATTACGAATGGTTGATGGACAGTGTTGCTGTCGAGGACGGCAACGATACAACAATAACTGTTATCTTTGAGGAATTGGGGGAATATGAAGTGGAATGTAGGGTTTCAGATGATGATTGGACGAGTGTCATCCGATGGCAGATTGAAACCACTGAACTGTATATAGATTTCTATCAGCCGGACTCTCTGCAGCTGCCGATCAGACGGGGGACAAACGTTGATTTTTCTGTTTCAGTCCGAGTACTTAATGAGCTTGAGATCGAATATTCCTGGCTCTTGAATGATGAGGAAATCGGTCAGGAAGATTCTGTTAATATCAATTTTGAACAGGGGCGGGAAATAACTGTCGAAGCAATAGCAAGCTCAGGTGACCTGTCCGACAGAGTCATCTGGCAGGTTGAACTTCAGGATTTTATTGTAGATTGGCTTCCACAGCAGCTTGAGCTGTCGGTCGTTGTGGATACATCGTTCGAATTTGAGGTCTTTCCATTCGACCCTGAAGACGATTCACTCCAATTCCTATGGACGCTCAACGGTGATTCAATCAGTGACAACTCATGGGCGTTCGTTGACTTTGACTCAGCAGGTATTTACCAATTGACAGCTCATGTTTCGGACACAACCGAGTCAGATTCGTTGATGTGGGAAGTCACCGTGAGACCGAACGCAGTGGATATTCACGACATCTCACAGATTCCGACTGTGCCGACGCTTTATGCTGCATCGCCGAACCCGTTCAATTCACAGACTACGGTGAGATACTATCTGCCTACAGCAAGCCAGATCAGATTGGAGTTGTTTGACATCAATGGACGATTAGTAGATGAACTGGTAAATCAATACCATATTGCAGGTCGGTATGAGGTCATTGCATCAGGTAGTGAATTGGTGTCAGGAGTTTATTTCGTCAGAATGCTCACTCAAGACGATGCTGCTGTTAGAAAGTTGGTGCTTATGAGATGA
The DNA here is from genome assembly GCA_964627035.1 of uncultured bacterium. Classification (GTDB taxonomy): domain Bacteria; phylum Electryoneota; class AABM5-125-24; order Hatepunaeales; family Hatepunaeaceae; genus CAZVKN01. Next base: position 16,121 of record CAZVKN010000024.1, read on the forward strand.
GGTAATACAAAATAGACTTACCCAATCAATTTCAAGTGATTATATTACAGTGCGCTATAAACAAATCAAGCTTAGATCAATGAAGAAGTTATTAGTTGTCTTCTGCTCCCTTTTAATATCGCTATCGTTATCCGCTCAGGAGGAAGATCCTCCACCAATCAGGTGGGTTCGATACTACCAGGCTCAGGATTTTGCAGGAGCCCCATCTTTCTTTAACGATGTCTTCACCATGCCGGATGGTGGTTATGCATGCAGCGGAAGAGTTCATACAGCAAATAACGATTTTCAGGGATGGATGCTTGTCACTGGTGAAAATGGTGATGTTGTCCATGATATTATGTTCGATTATCCTGACAATGAAGTTGCCAGAACGCAGGGATACTGCGTGATGAAAACAGATGACGATGGATATCTGATGGGTGGAAGAACCCAGATCGGTGATCAGATACAAATGAATTTTGATGTAATGAAAGTTGATCAGGACGGTGAGGTCGAATGGTGGGAAATATATTCCGAAGGAGATAACGGTTGGGGCTGCCACGATTTAATTGAGCTGGGAGAAGGTAATTATGTAGCAGCGGGACAATGCACTGATTATCATGCATTTGCTGTCATGATAGACAATGATGGTGATATTATCTGGGAAAATGTGTATGAAGGAAGGTGGCTTTTTGGTGTGCAGGAAGTTGCAGGTGAGGGTTTGGTTTTTGCCGGATATGCTCAAGAAGCTCCATTAATCATGAAAACGGATTATGATGGTGAGGTTATTTGGAGGCGAACCTATGAAGGGGGAGCCTTATGGAATTTGGTGTCACTTCCCAACGGTGGATTTGCTGCGAGCGGTCAAGCAACCAGACGTCAGGGATTTCTACTGATCAAAGTAAATGATGAAGGGATTCAGCAATGGATCCGAAATTATCCTCTTCTTGATGGAGGAGGTACTGCTTTTGGTCTGGCAGTGATGCCGGATGGAGGTATGGTAATGTCAGGACATACAACCAGTCAAGGCTATTACTCTGCTGTGGTGAGGGTTGATGCAGCAGGGAATCTTCGGTGGCAGAGAATCAATGATGAGCTGCCGAATGGACAATTTGAAGACGGCGTTGCGCGTGAATATGGAAAGGTAACTGTTGAACCGGATGGCACTATTATGATCTGTGGTAACTCACAAAGAACTGTTGAGAATGATGAGGTTTTGTCAGAAGGCGTTTTGGTTTGTTTTGAATCCGATAGATCACCACCAACTATTGTTGAATGGTCACCTGAGCCGCTTGAGTTTGATGTTCAAATAGAGGACACTGTTACTTTCACGGTTAGAGTGGAAGACCTTCAGAATGATTCCATCCACTATCTGTGGATACTTAACAGTGACACACTCGCGGCGGATACCGTTGTTGCTTTAATTTTCGAGGAGCTTGGAACTGACACAGTCCATTGCCTTGTTTCCGACGGTAATCAAGCAGATTCGTTGACATGGGAAATCACAGTAATTCCGAATGCTGTTGATGCAAAAGATCTCTCACAACTTCCAACTATCCCGACACTTTATGCAGCATCACCGAACCCGTTCAATTCACAGACTACTGTCAAATACTTTCTGCCGACTGCTGCTCAGGTCGATTTGGATCTGTTTGATATTAATGGGCGGCTTGTGAAAGAATTGGTGAACCAACGGGAAAATGTGGGTTATCATAGTGTTTTTGTCAATGGGAGTGATCTGGTTTCTGGTGTGTATTTCGTAAAGATGACTGTAGAAAGAGAAATGTCAATGCGAAAAATTGTACTTATCAAATAAGAAATAATTGAGTAGATATTAATATTTTATCAATTTGGGGAATCACAAATGAAAATTACAAAAGCAGTTCAAATTATTATTATCCTGTTATCGGCAATTACACCAACTGTCCTCGCGCAACCAAATAATCAATTCGTCCATATCTACGATTTTGAAGATGAGAGTTGCTGCTTTTATGATGTTTTTGCTGAACACAATGGCAATATTGCAGTGTGTGGACGCGCTATGACAGGCGACCGCAGAAAGGCTGGATTTTGGTTGATGGAAACGGCTTCAAATGGAGACATCCTATGGCAGGATATCTACTATCCAGATGGTGATAGACAATGGTTCTGCAACGGTTTCAGTATTATTCAAACCGATGATGGCGGATGGGTAATTGGTGGCAATGAGTCACTGCCAGGTGGTGGTGAATCCATCAAATTTGCTGTTACAAAAATCGCTGCAAATCATGAACAGGTTTGGTGGTGTGATTATTTTGAAAATCGACAAATCTTATGCAAGGCTGTTATTGAGACAAAGGATCAGAATATTCTTGCGGCTGGCTATTCTGGATCAGTTGTGATGATCGGTCAAGAGGACGGTGCTGTTATCTGGGAAAATGTGTATAACGATTATTCTTCAATCTATTCAATACGCGAAACGGACGATGGATACATCTTAGCTGGAGGCGGATGGATTTTCAAAATTAATGATGAGGGTGATGTTCTATGGGATCAGAGGATTGAAGGTGGCATTATCCGCAGTATGATATCCTGCGAGAATGGCTTTATGGTAAGCGGATATACTGAGGGTGTTGGATTTCGGCAGTATACGCCTTGGTTAGCGAGAGTCGATAGTAGAGGGGAAATGCAATGGAACCATCGTTACTTTATTCAAGGGTTAGGTCATTGGATGATTGATGGTGTCGGTTTAGCTCAAGTACCATTTGGTGGCTTCATCATGTGCGGTGATAATTATTCATCATGGCTTCTTCGTGTTGATCAGGCAGGTAATGAAATGTGGCAACGTGTTGACACACTCGGTGAAGCAAATCAAGGAAGATACAACGAGTATCATAGCATTGTGATAGCGACCGATGGTTTTCCGGTCGTAGCTGGGCAAATTGATATTGGCGATGATTATCGAGGAGTTATAGTAAAAGTAATACCTGATCGTAGCCCTCCGGTTATCACTGATTTTCAACCCGAGAGCACGGAGATAACCGTTATTAGAGGTGACAGTGTGGAATTCGCTGTTCAGGCTGTTGATTGGCAAGATGACTCGCTCAGCTACATCTGGACTGTTGGAAATGAGGAGGTGTCAACTGATACGTCTGTCACTATTACTTTTGAGGAGTTTGGGCGAGACACTATAACATGTGTTGTTTCAGACGGAGAATTAACAACTTCACAGCAATGGTTTGTCAACGTGGTGGAGCTTTATATCGAGTCCTTTCAACCTAACACCTTAAGCGTAGCTGTCCACAGAAATGCTATCGTTAATTTCTCAGTTACCTCACGCGCTGTTGACGGTGATCCCGTGGAGTATCTGTGGTTGTTTGACGATGAAGAGGTTGCTGATGATGACAGCGTTTCTATTCGTTTTGAGCATGAGCGTGATCACACGGTTGAAGCTATCGCTTTTCGAGGTGAGCATGCTGACAGTGTTCGATGGCACGTGCAAATTCAGGATTTGATAGTGGATTATTGGCCCCGTGATTTGGAGCTATCCGCTTACATGGACACCAGCCTTCAGTTTGGGGTGATTCCGTTAGATCCAGAGAATGATACTCTTTCATACCTTTGGGAGCTGAACGGTGATTCAATAGCTGATGGTCGGCGAGTGTTCGTTGATTTTGATTCTGCAGGTATATACGAACTGACCGCTTACGTCTCCGACACCACCGAATCCGACTCACTGACATGGGAAGTCACCGTGATACCGAATTCCGTTGATGCAAAAGATCTCTCACAACTTCCGACTGTACCAACGCTTTACTCAACATCACCGAACCCCTTTAATTCACAGACTACAGTCAGGTACTATCTGCCTACAGCAAGTCAGGTCAGATTGGAACTGTTTGACATTAACGGACGACTGGTGAATGAGTTGGCGAGTCGGCAAGAAAGCATTGGCTATCATAGTGTTTTTATCAACGGAGGTGATCTGGTTTCTGGTGTGTATTTCGTAAAGATGAATGTAGAAAGAGAAATGTCAATGCGAAAACTAATACTGCTGAAGTAGAAAATGAGTCATAACATCAGATTTAATCGTGAAGCACTGCGGGGTGGGTTTTGGTTGACGCTGTACGATGCTGTGCTGCCGTTGGTTCATATGATGGCAATCATAGTGTCGTGGTTCAATCCTCGATTGAAACGAGCTCTTGAGGGTCGTAAGCCCCCCCCCTTAGTCCCCCCCTACTCCGCAGGGGGGAAACCTAAGGGGAAATTAGATGAGCGGGTGGTTGTTCTGATTCATGCATCTTCGCGCGGTGAGCTGGAAGGTGCGCTGCCGTTGATAGAGAAACTGTCGGAGTCAGGAAAAATAAAGATCGCGCTGTCATACTCATCGCCATCCGCTGAGAAGTTAGCCGGATCAATTAAGGCTGTATGGGCACATGGCTACATGCCTTTAGATTACCTCCAGAAGCAAATTACATTTCTGGGTCGGATAGAGCCATCAGTTGTGCTGATATTCAAGCACGATTTCTGGCCCAACACGCTACGGGCTGCCGATGCATTCGGTATTCCGGTAATCCTGGTGAATGCAAATTTCCATTCAAAGACAAAGAGGACTCTTCCGATTGTCCGATCTTTCAACCGGCGATTCATGCGGTCAATCGCTGCGATATGGACTGTATCTGACAGGGATTTTGAACGGATTGAACCGCTGTTAAGCATTGGAACCAAGCTTGAAGCGGTCGGTGACACCCGCTATGACCGCGTACGTCAACGAGCAGTGGAGGGGATGTCACTGTTCAAACCGCTGAAGGAAGCACTATGCTCATCACACGTTATTATCCTTGGTAGTAGTTGGCAGCCTGATGAACTGATTGGATGGGAAACTTTTGCAAAAATCAAAGCTGACTATCCAGATGTGAAACTAATGGTCGCACCACACGAGCCGACCGATAACTCGCTGAAACGTAATGAAGCCATTGCCGGACAATATGGACTGAAAGCGATTCGCCTCTCTTCCTGGGATCATGCCAAAATCGAAGAGGATGTGCTGCTTGTGGACAAGATGGGAGTTTTGGCAGGATTGTATTCAGTTGGGTGGGCAGCTTATGTCGGTGGCGGATTTGGTGTGGGTGTTCACAGTGTCATTGAACCGGCTGCTCACGCAATTTCGGTCATGTTCGGTCCGAATCATCATGTATCGCATGAAGCATCACTTCTAATTGAAGCAGGTGGCGGGTTTGTGGTTGAATCTGCTTCCGACATGGAGCGTCTGTGGCGTGAGTGGCTGTCTGATCCTGACAGCTACCGTCAGGCAGCAGATTCCGCTGATTCTGTGGTCAGGTTTCGTGAAGGAGTGACGGACAAATTAATGTTGAAACTGAAGCCATATATTGATGTCAACTCTTGAATTGAAAGCAGTCTCATTCAGTTATCCTGAATCAGACGAATTGGCTGTCTCCAATGTTTCCTGCCGATTGGAAACAGGCAAGTATGTCGTGCTGTACGGATCAAACGGCTGCGGAAAGAGCAGCTTAGCAAAGGTTATGGCTGGTCTGCTGCAACCACAGACTGGAGAAGTGATCAGATCAAACAGTCCGACACATTCGGGTTGGAACTCGGTCGGGATGCTGTTTCAGAACCCGGATGAGCAGTTGGTAAGCTTCAATGTGGAGCGTGAGCTGGCATGGGGATTGGAGAACCTGAACATACCGCGTGTAGAAATGATTCAACGTGTTGAAGCATCTCTTAAGCAGTTCGACCTGACCGGAATTCGTCATCATCCACCTGAATCTTTAAGCGATGGTCAGAAACAGCTTGTGGCACTGGCGGCGACAGTCGTCATGCGCCCTTCGTTTCTGATTCTGGACGAAGCGACCACTTTTCTCGATCCGCATTGGAAGCGGGAAGTTCAACGATATGCTCGTGAACTGGTCAAAAGATGCGGACTGCTGTGGATAACAACCCGCCGCAGCGAATTGGCTGATGCTGATGAGGTGTGGTTCATGGAGAGCGGGCGAATAGTGGATAAGAGACCTTAGAATAACAGTTTTCAGACAATTAACAACTAATGAAGATCGGAGAGTAAAATCATGAAATTGACAGAGATATTAACTGTAATACTGACTTTTGTCTTGTTCGTTGCACTCAACAGCGGTTGCAACGGGGATGATTTAGAACCACCGGTAGCACCGGGGAATCTGATGGGAGAGTTGATAAACGGGGAGACGATCCGGCTCGTATGGACAGTGCATTCTGATAACGAAATTGGGATTGAAATTCAGGAATCTGTCGGAAGTGATGACAACTTTTCGACAGTCGTGCGGCTGCCACAGGGTGCTGAGACCGACACGCTGAGAGATAAGACTCCATTCACCGATTACTACTTCAGAGTTCGTGCCTATAACGATGCTGGTAATTCAGGCTTCACCAACGTGGCATACATTTCCACAGCAATTGACCCGCCAATAGCTCCATCAAATCTGAATGTTACTGCGCTGACCGAGAATGACATCCGCCTGACATGGCGCGATAGATCGGGCAACGAATCCGGCTTTGAGATAGAGGAGTCCATCGGGAATGACGCTTCGTTCATACAAATTGCCTCAGGCGAGTTCCCGGACAATGAGCTGTTGCTGACCGATAAGGTTGGATTAACCGACTATTACTATCGAGTACGTGCATTCAATGCCGGTGGCAATTCTGATTACACTCCGATCATAATGGCAACCACAGAGAATGTCGTTCCGGCTCGTCCCGGAGATTTTACTGCGGTTGTAGAATATGGAGCAGAAATTCAGACAAACTGGACTGACCGGTCTATCCTGGAAGAGGGCTACCGTATCTACGAGCAGGAAGGCGGTTCCGGTGGGTTCGTGCTGATCCATATTACCGAACCGGACGAGGATTCACTTCTGATAACTGGAAGGGATCAACGGACGAACTATGCATACTATGCCGTTGCGTTCAACGATATAGGACTGTCACAGCCTTCAGATACCGCCCGTGTTGAGACAGGCAGCGAGGTGTGGTCGCTGGAGTTATGGCTACGTGATACTATGCGGGTTTACGAAACATTCACAAATGTCCCGATAGGTGGTCAGGTGGTCAATCAGAGGGGAACACCACAAGACAGAATTCAGGTATTTTTCGGAAATATACCGGATGACATGGGTAATATCACTCCCTGGAGCTGGACTGATGTCAGCTCAGGCTCCGGTTTAAGCACTGATGTCGTCTTTTCAGGCATCCGAGCCGGTCATGTGCAGTTGTTCGGTTATATCACCGACGAAGATGATTTTGAGATCAGCCGGGACACACTAAATGTCGAAATTGTTGAACCGGAATAGCTTGTGAAGACGATCGGAAACAGCATGATGGGACGGAAACAATCGAACGGATAATTGCCAACAGCGTTAGCTACTCCTATCCACATGTTCAAAAATCTTCGGTGAAATGTGTCAGTTGTGAGATTAAAACAGGTATCACCGGGTTGGTCGGGCTGTCAGGATCCGGGAAATCAACACTGGGACGATTGATCAAAGGATTAATTGAACCGACTAAAGGTGAATTCAGACTTCAAAACGGTTCAGGTTCACTGACAACCCTATCACCCAAAGATAGGATGAAACTGTTCGGCTGGGCATCGCCGCATCCTGAAACTCAACTGTTTGCCTCCACCGTTTGGGAAGACATCGCATTCGGACCGACAAATCAGGGATTGAGTGGATCAACTCTGTCTGACCGAGTCTGTCAGGCGATGGAACTGGTCGGGCTGCCTTCCGATTTTGAGCAGCGTCACCCATACTCGCTATCGGGAGGTCAGCGGCGGCGGGTTGCACTTGCGGGTGTTCTCGCCATGCACAATCAATACTACATTTTCGATGAACCAACAGCGGGTCTGGACGAACGTGGTAGAGACTATTTTATCGGAATCATACAAAAGTTGCGTGATCAAGGCTGTGGGATCTTATGGATAACTCACGAACTTACGCTGTTAGAGTCCGTGGTGGATGATGTGTGGTTGATGGAAGGAGGCAGATTAATGCCACAACAGCAGATCAAAAAATATATTCAGCAATATGCAGTCTAACACACGGACAGCAAAAGTGAAGCAATGGGCGTCGGATCTTGGTTTTGATTTGGTGGGAATTGCCCGTGCTGAACCACTGCCGGATCACCGAGATCATCTGCTTAACTGGGTGGAACAGGGTAGGCACACTGGAATGAAATGGTTGGCGAACAATATCGAACTTCGCTGCGATCCCACGCAGGTGTTACCGGGCTGTAAATCCGTTATTGTAGTCGGTGTGAATTACTACACGGATAATCCGGGAGATACCCCCCCTTTTATCCCCCCCTACTGTGTAGGGGGGGATAGTGATGAGCCAATCGGGAGGATTGCCCGATATGCTCAGTTTGCCGATTATCATAAAACTATCGGTAAACAGGTAAAGAAGCTAACCCGCAAAATTGACGATGAGTACGGAACTGAATCACGCCGGTACGTTGACACGGGACCTGTCCTCGAAAAAGTGTGGGCTCAGAAAGCCGGGATCGGCTTCATCGGTAAGAACGGATGTTTGATCAATCAAAGGCAAGGATCTTGGTTTCTACTCGGAGTGATCCTCACTCCACTCGAACTCACACCTGATAAAGCAATAGAAACCGATTTTTGCGGGACATGCAGTGCATGCATTGACGCCTGCCCGACCGATGCAATCGTCAGTCCGGGAGTGTTGGATTCCGGACGTTGTCTGAGTTATCTTACTATAGAGCATAGGGATGAGATCGAAGATGATCTGAAGTCACACTTCACTGAGTGGCTATTCGGCTGCGACATCTGTCAGGATGTCTGTCCGTATAATAAAAAGCTTGCAAAGAAGGTATTCCTATCCTGCGAAGTGGGGGAAGAACCGCAAAACTTCCCCCCCTGCGAAGTAGGGGGGGAACTAAAGGAGGGGTCAAGTTCCAACATTCTTGGCGATCCGATCCATCCTCCGGCGTTGCCGTTGCGTGAGATTCTTGATCTGAAAGATAAAGATCAGCTTCTGGATTACATCGGTCGGAAGAGTCCGTTGCGGCGAGCAGGATTGGAAGGGCTGAAGAGAACAGCAGAACTTATCACAATGAATATAAAACGAAAACAGATATAGAATTGAGCTGAAGAACAATATTCGATAAAGGGGGGTACTCATGTACAAAGTCATTTCACTTCTAATTATGCTATTCTGCTTAGTGCAGATCGCACCGGCTCAACCACCCATAGAGTGGATTCGCACGTATGACGGCGGTCGAATGGAAACATTTTACGATTTCTATCGTGTTGCGGATGAAGGATATATTGCCTGTGGCAGAATAAGCGACAGGATGGTCTCTCGAGATACGACCTCCGCTATCTGGATAGTTCGTATTGATAACGACGGAGAGGTAATCTGGTCGGAGCTATATGACCGAAATGGAGTACGTGAATTTGCGAAAAGTATAATCGAAGCTGACAACGGAGATTTTCTTGCAGTTGGTTATAGCAATGGTAACATAACAGCTCTCCGCATTGATGCCGATGGTGAGCAGGTTTGGTGGAGGAATTATGGGGAAAGGCATGCAAATGCTGTCATAGAGCTGAAGTCAGGAGAATTTCTATTAGGGGGTCGCAACGGTGACAGGGAGGGCTATTTAATTTGTATAAATGGTAATGGTGGTAATGTATGGGATGAACGTTACGCTCAGGGAGTATCTAATGAGTTAGTCTCGATACGGGAAACCGATGGCGGTGTTGTAGTTGCAGGTCACTTCTACGAAGAATTACTTGGCTGGATGATTTGGGCGGTTAAGATTGATCCGGAACGTGAGGGTGAGCTTATCTGGTCGAATACATATTCGATAGATCGAGTTAATCGCTGCTATGGGTTGGTTTCTGCAGGTGATGATGGGTTTCTTATCACAGGATACACTTCCGATGGACAGCACGGTGCGGATCACCCAAATGTTGATGCTTTTACATTGAAGATAGACGAAAACGGCAATCAGGAATGGTCACGACGATACAATTATGATGAGGCTGAAAGAGGTGCCTGTATAGAGCGACTGCCCAACGAAGGCTTCATTATAGTGGGATGGCAGCACGGTTCACTCCCCCTTGGAATTAGAATAAACCCAAATGGGATTGAGCGTTGGCACAGGCAATACGATTTTGAGGATGAAGATGGTTTTATAGAAAGTGGATTGTTTAGCTCCGTAGTAATCGGTCACGATCAATCTATTCTTGCTGCCGGAAGAGCAAGATTAACCGATCAATTGGGATCATGGAACGGGCTGTTAGTGAAACTTGAGACTGAGATGCTTGAGCCGATCATCATGTATTGGCTGCCTGAAGATACATTACTCACCGTTTTACTGGAGGATTCCGTTCAATTCATCGTTCGTGCTCGTGATCAGAGGGGTCAGGAGTTAGATTATTGCTGGATAATGGAAGAGGACACGCTGGGTAGTGATACAACCACAACTATTCAGTTTGACAGTTTGGGTCTGTTTGATGTTCAGTGTCAGATTTCCAATGATGAGTTCACTTCTCAGGTCACGTGGCATGTAGAAGTTGCAGAATTATATATTAACGCATACCAACCCGACACTCTCAACATCGCCGTCCGTCGGAACACGATCATTGACTTCTCAGCGTCATCACGTGCTGTTGAGGGTGAGGAATTCATTGAATATCTGTGGCTGTTAGATGATTTAGAGATTGCGGACAACGATAGTGTATCAATTGTTTTCGAGCATGGTCGTGAGCACGAGGTTGAAGTCATAGCCTCTTTGGACGATCTGTCTGACAATGTTGTATGGCAGGTGCTGGTCAATGACCTGATCGTTGACTACATGCCTCATCAGCTTGAGCTGTCAGTTCCGGCAGATACGTCATTCGAGTTCGAAGTCTTCCCGTTCGATCCGGAAGACGACTCATTGCAATTTTCATGGACTCTTAACGGAGATTCTATCAGTGACAACTCGTGGGTACTGGTCAACTTTGACACAGAAGGACATAAACGACTCATCGTCTATGTTGCTGACACCACCGAATCAGATTCACTGACTTGGGAGGTCAATGTTACACCAAATAGTGTGTATTCTGATGAACCACGACACCCCGACACTCCGACATTATACCCGCCAATGCCAAATCCGTTTAACTCTGTAACTACGATAAGATACTACTTGCCAACAGCCTCACGGATAAATTTGAGTTTGTTTGATGTACAAGGAAGGTTAGTGGATGCATTTGTGGAAGGAAATAAGGCTGTGGGGATGCATAATTTCACTTTGAGCAGTGGTGAGCTGTCCTCTGGATTGTATTTGCTTAGGTTGCAAACTGAATCACAGATTCAAACCGAAAAGTTGTTACTATTAAGATGAGGAGAGAATTCAGATGAGAAAGCAGTTTCTAATTATAATCATCATTGCACTCTACGCTCCAACCTTAAGCGCACAACCTGAAATAGACAGACTCCTGTTGTTTGACAGGGATGGCACTCCTGTTGATTTTTTTGCCGATGTCTATTTCACCGAAGACGAAAATTACCTTATATGCGGACAATCGGCATATAATCCATGGATAATAAAAACCGATCCGGAAGGTGAAGTCCTGTGGGAATACGCTGAAGTGGGAGTCCGCCTATTCTCTGTCATTGAGGCTGACAACGGTGATGCAGTAACAGTCGGATCAATTGGCGATCCCTGGATGTTTGGTGCAATCCGATTGGACTTTGATGGAGAACTTGTCTGGAGACGTGAGTATCTTCGAGCACGAGCAACAGCAGTTATTGAACTGAAAAACAATAATTTCCTGATCTGTGGGAGAGGGGGGCATGTAATAATGATCAATCCGGATGGAGATGTGATCTGGCGGAGGCAGTACGGAGTTGATGATAATGAATCATATTTTGAGGCGATGCGAGAAACTGATGGTGGAGTTGTTTTGGCTGGATGGATATCCGACGATGGGCGTCTTGGTTGGATTGTGAAGATAGACCATGAGGAAGAGGGTGATGTGATATGGTCTCGTCTGTATGATGCCGGTGATAATCGTAGATCTCTACATTTCAGATCCATAGTATCCACAAATTTCGGTTTTGCCGTTGGAGGGACACATAGTATCGGAGGTGGCGGATTTGCTCTGTATTTTGTGAACAGGAATGGTCAACTGATAGAAAACCATCTCTATGAAAATTCAGCCTGGTTTGAATGCCTGAACAAGCTTTCAGATGGCGGATTTATTTTGGTTGGTTACAATACAGTTGGTCGAACTCATTATCCGATTGCGCTACGGGTTGGTTCTGAGGGTGACATTCGATGGACAAACAACTATTCTGAAATTGTTGATGAACAACCTGAGCCACAACAGGGTCAATACCTGTACAACCAGTTTTATAGTGTAATAGTACAACCTCGTGATGTTATAGTTGCTTGTGGTGTAATGTATAACAATGAGGTTAGGGAGAACCTAGAGGACGGTCTGCTGATGCGACTCGAACCGGATCAGTTACAGCCTATCATTTTCTACTGGTTTCCCGAAGATACTGTCTTCACTGCGTTGAGGAATGACTCAACTGAGTTTATCGTCAGGGCTCGTGATCAGCAAGGTGATGAGCTTGGGTATGAGTGGTGGTCGGCAGACACCTTGATGTCAAGGGATACGACTGTAACAGTTGTTTACGAAGAGGCTCGGGAGTATAACATACAGTGCCGTGTTTCCGACGATGATTGGACTACTGCAATAAACTGGCGCGTCAATGTAGCCGATTTCTATATAGATTCTTACCAACCCGACACACTCAACATCGCCGTCCGTCGGAACACGATCATTGACTTCTCAGCGTCATCACGTGCTGTTGAGGGTGAGGAATTCATTGAATATCTGTGGCTGTTAGATGATTTAGAGATTGCGGACAACGATAGTGTATCAATTGTTTTCGAGCATGGTCGTGAGCACGAGGTTGAAGTCATAGCCTCTTTGGACGATCTGTCTGACAATGTTGTATGGCAGGTGCTGGTCAATGACCTGATCGTTGACTACATGCCTCATCAGCTTGAGCTGTCAGTTCCGGTAGATACATCATTTGAGTTTGAAGTCTTCCCGTTCGATCCAGAGGATGACTCACTGACTTTCCTATGGACGCTTAACGGAGATTCAATCAGTGACAACTCGTGGGTGCTGGTCAACTTTGATGACTATGGATTGTATAATGTAACCGCTTATGTCTCCGATACTACAGAATCAGATTCACTGACGTGGGAGGTCAATGTTACACCTAATGCGGTAAATCCTCACGTTAGCGACTATCTGCCCGATATTCCTACACTCTACGCACCATCGCCTAATCCGTTTAATTCGCAGACAACAGTCAGGTATGCGATACCGACAACGGAGCATGTCAGTTTGGAACTGTTTGATCTGAACGGGCGGTTAGTGAATATCCTGATCAATCAATGCCAAACTGTTGGCAGGCATGAGACGGTTATTGACGGGAGTGGATTGGTATCAGGCGTTTACTTTGCCAGGATGATCACCGGCAATCAAGTCCAGATTCAAAAAGTGTTGCTTGTAAGGTAGGTGTTAAGTTAATTATTAGTGTTAGTTTCGGTGATTTAATTGGGAGATTGGATTGATGAAAAAGTTTTTGATTGTTTTTTGTTCAGTGTTATTACATCTATCACTGTTTGCTCAAGTCGAAGATCCACCTTCGATCAGGTGGGTTCGTTACTACCATGCAGACGGTTACCAAGGGGCAAGTTGTGAATTCAGGGATGTGTTCGCAATTCCGGGTGGGGGGTATGTTTGTTCTGGAACAGTCCGCGCCGGTAACGTGCGCGCACAGGGATGGCTACTTGTAACAAATGAAGTTGGTAACAGAACTCATGAGCTTACGTTCAGCTACGAAGGTAATCACAACGTCTGGACTGCCGGTTACAGCGTAATAAAAACGAACGATGGTGGATATCTGATGGGAGGACGAACACAGATAAACTCAGTCACCCAGATGAATTTTGATGTGATGAAGGTTGATCAAGACGGTGAGGAGGAATGGTGGGAGGTTTTTTCCATTGGGAGAAGTACATCGTTTTGCTGGTCGTTAATAGAATTAAAAGAGGGCAATTATGTCGCATCAGGTCAAGGTGACAGCCATATATCATTTGTTGTCATGTTCAATGATGATGGTGATGTAATCTGGAGCAATAATTACGGTAGATATTATCTTGTTGCAATAAGAGAGGTAGCAGATGATGGATTAGTTTTTGCTGGGTATTCACCGGAAGGAGCATTATTAATTAAAACGGACTATGAAGGTGAAGTAATTTGGAGAAGAACTTATGATGGAGGGGCGTTTTGGAACCTGATATCTCTTTCCGATGGGGGATTTGCTGCATGTGGGGTTGCAAGTAATCGGGGAGGATTTTTCCTGGCTCGCATGAACAACGAAGGGCAACTACAATGGAGTCAAGCTTATCGGCTACTTGGAGGTTATTCACAGGCATATGGTCTGGCGGAAATGCCGGATGGTGGTATGGTTCTATCTGGGTATGCTAACGGTGATCAGGGGGATGTTTCTGCAGTGATCCGCGTAGATGTTGCAGGCAATCTTCGTTGGCAGAGAACAGATGATGAATTACCAGATAATGGTGTGGCTACTGATTATTACCAGTCTATTGTAAAACCGGATGGTTCAATCATAATATGCGGTAAATCGGGAAGACGTGCTGAAGACGGTGGGTACTTAAGGGAGGGAGTGTTAGTTTGTCTTGACCCTGATCGCTCCCCACCCTATATCGTAGATTATTCACCTGAGGATCTCAATGTGGACGTATTAGTGGAAGACAGAGTCCGATTTTGGGTTTATGCAGAAGACCTTCAAGACGATTCTCTTTCTTACATATGGACTATGAATCGTGATACCATTGCAACCGACACGTTTTCGGTTATTCATTTTAATGATCTTGGAGTTGATACGGTTCAATGTAGGGTTTCCGATGGTGAGTTTGCTGATTCCATCCTCTGGATCGTCCATGTCAAAGAACTGTATATAGATGCTCATCAACCGGACACCCTTAACGTCGCCATCCGTCGCAATACAACCGTTGACTTCTCGGTAACATCACGTGCTATTGAGGGTGAACCTGTTGAGTATATATGGATATTTAATGATGAAGAGATTGCCGATGGTGACAGTTTATCCGTAACCTTCGAGCATGGACGTGAGCACGAGGTTGAAGCGATAGCGTATCGAGGTGACCTGTCTGACAACGTTGTATGGCAGGTGATAATTCATGATTTGATCGTTGATTACTCACCTCACGAGCTTGATTTTTCAGTTACAGTGGATACTTCATTCGAGTTTGAAGTCTTCCCGTTTGATCCAGATGATGACTCGCTGCAATTTTTATGGACACTTGACGGTGATTCGATCACTGACCGCTCATGGTTACTGGTTAACTTTGACACAGAAGGTCAAAAACAGCTCATTGCATACGTAACCGATGAAGCTGAATCTGACTCGTTAATATGGGAAATCACGGTTACACCTAATGCGGTAAATCCTCACGTTAGCGACTATCTGCCCGATATTCCTACACTCTATGCACCATCGCCTAATCCGTTCAACTCGCAGACAACGGTCAGGTATTCGATGCCGACAGCAGGGCATGTCAGGTTGGAACTGTTTGACCTGAACGGGCGGTTGTTAACCTCATTGGTCAAACGGCGTAAGACTGCCGGGATGTATAGTGTTGTTATTGATGGCAATAATCTGGTTTCCGGAGTCTATTTTGTTCGGATGGTCGTTGGAGGTGAGGCTTATGTCTGTAAAGCATTGCTCCTCAAATAAAATGACAAAATGCAGCTCTGGGCTGCACATATTAATTTTTTGAAAACCTCTGGAATACATTTTCTTATCTTTAGCAAAGTTAGCATGTGTATTTCGGATTATGTACTTAAATGATGTTTTTGTGTAGTCGGGCTTGTCTCAAGCCCGACGTCGTGGTTGAGACAACCACGACTACATTATTGTTTGGTTAGAAATTTCTTTGTATTATTCAATTGTATTAATCGTAAGGAGAAAAGTAATGCGTTTCACAATTCTATTAACTACGCTCTGCTTAGTTGTTTTGCAGAGCACAACCAACGCTCAACCCAACCTACAATGGGCGAGAACCTACGGAGGCGAGCAGCGAGATCAGCTTAAGGATATCATCCAGACAGTCAATAACGATTATGCTGTCGTAGGTTTGACAGAATCATTTGGTGAAGGTGATCGTAATTCCTATTTGATCTTGGTGGATGGCAACGGAGATGAGATATGGGACCAAACTTATGGTGATGAGGAGTACAACTACAGTAACAGCATTCTCGAAATTGATAACGGTTTTGCACTGGGAGGGCTTACCGGTACTTTTCGGAATGGGTTTTGGGATGCTTGGTTGCTAAAGACAGGTGAGGATGGTGAAGTACAATGGTCGCAAACTTATGGGGAGGATGAGCGTGATTTGGGTTCTGGTCTCGCATTAGTCCGAACGCCCAATGACGGTTTTGCGTTTGCCGGTTTTTATCTGAATGACGAGCGAAATTATCAAGGTTGGTTGATATTAACCGATGAAGACGGAGATGAACTATGGGATGGAGCTTTCGGTGGACAGGGATATAATTATTTCTCGTCAATTGTTCCGACAGCGGAAGGTGGTTATGCAATGTGTGGTGGGTCCAACTCATTTAATAATGACGGCTTTAACTATAAGTGTTATTTGGTTGTTACTAATGAGAATGGCGAGGAGCTTTGGTCAGAAGTATATGGCGGCGCTCAAACTGATCAAAGTTATTCATTAATCCAACTTGAAGATGAAGGATTCGCGCTGGGAGGGGCAACCGAATCTTTCGGAGCCGGTGGAAGAGATATGTATTTGGTAAGAACGGATGAAGATGGTGAGATGCTTTGGTCTCAAACCTACGGTGGTGAAGAAGATGATAGATGTAATAAAATCATCGGTACTGAGGACGGTGGTTTTCTCCTCCTTGGTTACACTGAATCTTTTGTACAAGCTGAAGATGATCGCGATGTGTGGCTGGTAAGGACCGATGAAAATGGTGAGATGCTCTGGTCGCAAACTTATGGTGGGGATACAAAGGATCGGGGACATGATATTATTCCTACCGATGACGGCGGCTGGATTCTCGGTGGGAATGTTCGTTCTGTCGGTAACGGCGATATGGACTACTGGCTGATCAAACTCAGCGAGGACGAAGACCCCAATCTGGTTTTGAATCCACAGATATTGATGTTTGATCGTGTACCGATAGAATTTGAGGGAGAGCTTGTACTGAACATTCATAATAATAGTAACGGTGACATTACTATTGAAGACTTTAACGCTGATGATGATGCATTTGGAATTGAATGGGATGAAGAGATTGTCTTAGAACCGGATGAGGATCTGGATGTAACTGTTATATTCGGTCCTGAAGAGGTCAACAGCTATGAGAATAGTCTGACAATAACAGCAAACAATCAAGGGGAGCGGTTTGAAGCGTCTGTCGCACTGTTTGGTTACGGTTTTGATCCACCGATTATCAGGGTTGAGCCGGAAGTTGTAGATTTCGGTGGTATCTTTGTCGGTGAGGATGCAGTAAGAACTGTCGAGATGCACAATGAAGGTGAAGATGTTCTTACAATCGAAAATATAGTTTTAGAGGACGAAGACGAGATATTTACGTTAAACTTTGACAATCTCCATTTTGCGTTTGAGTGGGAATTTATTGAAACTGACGAGAACACATCTATAATTGTAAGGGAAGCCACGATTGATGATGAACCGTTGGAAGCCGGTGATCGCATTGGAGTATTTACGCCTGATGAGATCTGCGCTGGATTCACCGTGGTTGAAGGTGACGGGGCGCAAGGGTTTGCTGCATGGGGTGATGATCCTGAAAGGGAAGAAGTCCAGGGTTTTGTGGCGGACGAGGTAATGTTTTTCAGATTGTATGATACAGATGCTTCAGATGAATATACAGCCAATGCAAATTTTGATTTCGGTGACGGTCAATATCATGTAGATGGCTTAAGTGTCGTCAGATTGCAGGCTGCAGAGCGTGTCAGGAATGGGTTTGGTCGTGTCATGATTGCTGGAGACAGCCAAGCAGAGTTTGATGTTTCATTCAGCCCTGATGAGAATCAGAGATACACAAATGCGATAACTATTATCACTGATGATCCGGATGAAGGTGAAATCGTAATTGATCTTCTTGGTTCGGGCGGAAGAGAATTGACGATGCCTCTGGATCAGGGGTGGAATATGGTTTCTCTCAATATTACTTTACACCAAGAGATGTATCGCGAAGACGAAGATCGGGGTCCTGATGTTGAGCTTCTTTTGGAACAATTGCGGATTGATGATGAAAATCATCATGTGCTTTTACTTAAAGATGCACTCGGTCAATTTTATGCCCCGGAATTCAATTTTAATAGTATCCCCTTTTGGGAATATACTCAGGGGTATGAACTAAAGGTTGACGAAGAAATTGAAACCACTTGGTTAGGGCTACCTGTATCTGCAGATAAGGATATTCCAATACGGTTTGGTTGGAATATTATTGCATACTTTCCAACCTACCGACTTGATGCCGGCGCTCCAGACTTTGAAGTCCTATCTCCGATTATCGACAATGTCATATTGGCTAAGGATGTAAGAGGTGATTTTATGGTGCCAAATTTGAACTTTTCAAACATGGACCCGTGGCGAGAGGCTCAGGGGTATCAAATCAAGGTAGATGAGGATGTTATGCTTAACTATCCTCAAGAACGGGAAAATGTAGCAGTGGTTTCATTAGAAAAACCGACAAAACCCGGCTATTGGACAGTTCCGGTATCTACAGGTTCGAATATGAGTGTTTTACTAACAATGACGGGAAAAATAGGTGAAGGAAGCGAAATTGCCGCATTCGGTCAAACAGGCAGATTGGCAGGTGTCGGAACGGTGAATTCGAATGGACGGTGTGGAATAGCGGTATGGGGGGATGATCTATCAACTGATGAAGTTGATGGCTTAGAGGAAGGAGAGGCATTTTCGCTCAAGGCGTGGCACGTAGATAGCAACCTGGAATCGAAACTGTCGGTTCAGGAGATTGTCCAAGGTCTGGCGTTAACCTATAATACCGATAAGTTCCTTGTACTGAAAGTGAAGAGTGAGATTGTCATTCCAACTGAGTATTATCTATCGGAGGCTTATCCCAATCCGTTCAATTCAGCAACAAGAATTTCATTCGGTCTGCCGTTCGCTTCTCAGGTATCTGTTGAGCTGTTCGATATATCCGGACGTAAGATCAGAACATTAATTGAAGAGTATAAATCAGCCGGTAATTATACAACTACTCTATTCGCGGCTGATCTATCGTCAGGATTGTACTTTGTGCGTCTGAAAGCATCGGATCAACTGTTTTCTAATAAGATTATGTTGATAAAATAAGGGAAATTGCTTAGTATGAAGTTGATTATTTTCCTTTAGAACAGGAACAATAATCTTCCCTTTAGGGATGAAGATGAAAACAATTAGGAGTTAAGTACATATTGATCATATTAGTCTTAAACAGCGGTTCAAGTTCGGTCAAGTACCAGCTATTCCAGATGGACACTGAGCAGGTGCTGGCGAAAGGTGTCGTCGAGCGGATCGGTTCGCGTGGATCACTGCTCAAGCATACACCTCACGGTGGTGAGACCGTGAATATCTCCGGTGACATCCTTGAACATGAAACCGCAATTGAATACATTCTGAACATTCTGCTTTCATCGGACCACGGTGTGCTGAAGAATCTCAGTGAGATTGAAGCGGTTGGACATCGTGTTGTGCACGGTGGAGAGAAATTCACCGGATCTGTCATTATTAATGATGAGGTGATGGCACAACTCCACGACTGTATCGAGCTTGCACCACTGCACAACCCACACAACATCAAAGGAATAACAGCTTGTGGGTCTCTGCTTTCAGATGTTCCGATGACGGCAGTGTTTGATACGGCTTTTCATCAGCAGATGCCGGATCACGCCTACTTTTACGGGCTTCCGTATGTGCTGTACACGCGGTACGGTCTGAGGAGGTACGGTTTCCACGGGACATCGCATCGTTTCGTAGCAGATAGAGCGTCGGATATGATGGATCGTCCGTTGGATGAGATTAAGTTGATAACTTGTCATTTGGGTAATGGATGTAGTGTTGCGGCGGTTGATTGTGGGGTTTCGGTTGATACATCAATGGGATTTACTCCTGCTGAGGGGTTGATGATGGGGACTCGCGCCGGTGATATGGATCCTGCGGCACTGTTGTACATCATTGAGCGGGAGAGAATCGGCACTGAAGAGGCAAATTCACTGATAAACAAGCATTCCGGTCTGCTTGGGATTTCAGGAGTTTCCAACGACATGCGGGAGGTTGAATCTGCATCACTTGGGGGCAACAGTCGCGCAGAGTTGGCATTGGACATGTTTGCTTATCGTGTAAAGAA
Source organism: uncultured bacterium (assembly GCA_964627035.1). GTDB lineage: Bacteria > Electryoneota > AABM5-125-24 > Hatepunaeales > Hatepunaeaceae > CAZVKN01. Next base: position 36,612 of record CAZVKN010000024.1, read on the forward strand.
GTACATCGGGTCGTATGCAGCAGCAATGGGTGGGTTGGACGGGGTTGTTTTTACTGGAGGTATCGGCGAAAATTCACCCGATGTCCGCCGTCGAGCACTGTCCGGACTTGAGTTCCTTGGGATTGAACTTGACACAGAAGTTAACAGTGCACAGAGCAGCGAGGAACGATTTGTGGATAATAGCAGTAAAACAAGAGTAATGGTCATTCCTACAAATGAAGAGCTGGTGATTGCGCGGGATACGCAGGAATTGGTGGAAAGTTAACAAGCCATACAACATGCAATTGATTCTTATAAATAGGTAATAGACATTGACCAATCAAAAGATAAAGCGCAGCTCTTATGTTGCGCTGGTGATGAAGCAGTTCAAGCGTAACAAGATGGCTATGGCGGGATTCTGGATGGTGGCAGTGTTGGCACTCATAGCGCTGACAGCCGACTTCATCGCCAGTGACAGACCGCTGTTAATCAGTTATGGCGGGAAAATCTCATCACCGGCACTCTACGGCTATCTGACTGATCTCGGATTAGCGTCCTGGCCCGCAGAGTTTCGTAACAAAAAATTCAAGCTGATCGTCGAGATGGATGAACGGAAACCGGAATCCGAGCGTAAAGTTGACTGGGTGCTGTTTCCGCTGATACCGTTCTCGCCGAACGATTACGATCTCGATTATGTGATCACTCCACCGTCATGGTCGCATTGGCTCGGCACGGACGATACCGGACGCGATTTAACCAGCAGATTGATTCACGGCACGCGCATATCCATAAGCATAGGACTGGTTGCGGTGTCCATCTATATTACCATAGGTGTGATCCTCGGATCACTTGCCGGATATTTTGGCGGTTGGGTTGACATTGTCGTTTCGCGCCTGATTGAGCTGATGATCTGCTTTCCGGTGTTCTTCCTCATCATCGCAATCGTGGCGTATCTGCCCCAGAGTATCTACAACATCATGATTGTCATCGGAATTACGGGATGGGCGGGGGTTGCCCGACTTGTTCGAGGTGAATTCTTACGAATAAGAAACCTCGATTATGTGTCAGCAGCGCAGGCTCTGGGACTGCCGAAACGGCGTATTATCTTCAGACATGTTCTGCCAAATGCACTCGCCCCAGTATTCGTATCAGCTACATTCGGGGTGGCTGTAGCAATTTTAGTAGAATCAAGCCTGTCATTCCTCGGATTCGGAGTTCCTCCGAATGTTGCGTCCTGGGGATCAATTCTGGCAAAAGCTCGGGAACTACTTCCAGCTGGTTGGTGGATCACCACCTTCCCGGGATTGGCGATATTTATAACGGTTACAGTATTGAATCTGGTCGGTGAAGGACTGCGTGATGCGATGGATCCTCGACTTGTAAGACGATAATCCACAAAGAGCTTCACATCAATCAGTCCGGAAAACGATCACAGGAACTTTTTCAGATTTCTTCGGTATGACGTGGTTGAACCTCATGAGGAGGAGCTAATACTTTTATGAGTCTAAAAGGACAATGAATAGTGACAATTTTTACAAAAGTAATTTCCATATCTATAGCTGCAATACTGTTTATTGCAGCAATAAACACTTTGACAGCGGAAACAATCCGGGGAACCGTCCATGACGAAAACGGATTCTCAGTAGGCAGTGCCAATGTGGTGTTATCGGGCACTTCATTCGGCGCATCAACCGATTTGGACGGTTTGTTTGAGTTAATATCTGTCCCCGTCGGGACTTACAAAGCTGTCGTATCATTTGTAGGTTACAAACCTCAAGAGCAGGACGTAACTGTCCAGCCGGGGATGTCACCAACGCTCTCTTTCGTGCTGAAGGTTGATCCAATTGCCCTTCAGGAGTTGGTGGTCAAAGTTAAGAGCATACGTTCCGGTGTATCGCTTGATGAACCTGTTCGTATAGAGACGGTTGTTGCCAAAGATTTAAAGACAACCACCAAAGACGGTGGACTCCTGTCGGCACTAGATGGTCAGATTGGATTGAACACCAGACCATGCGCGCTGTGCGGCTCAGCAGGAATCGGAATGCAAGGTCTGGATGCATCCTATACAGAGATAAATGTTGACGGGCTTCCCGTCTTTTCAGGTGTGGGAACCCTGTATGGAATTGATGGAACAGCCGTTTCAGACATCTCAAAGGTTGAGCTGGTTAAGGGAAGCGGTTCGAGCGAGTACGGTTCAGGAGCGGTTGCAGGTGCCGTCAATCTGGTAACCGCCCCTGCAGACAGTAAAACCAACATCAGAATAGACGCCACAGCTGGAGAAACCATGCAGCATTCACTCAGTGGTGCCGTTACCCACTCTGTCGGTTCAACACCGATGAGGCTGTCACTGAACTATGGCGCAGAACCAAACCGAGTGAATCGAAATGATGACCGATTTACCGACACTCCGCAGTACAAACGATTTAACCTGAATTTCTCAAGCAAACATCCGACGTCACTTGGAGTGTTAAACTCACGCATCAGGTACTATACCGAAAATCGGTTTGCCGGTGATGTTGACTGGAACAAAGATGACCGAGGCAGCGACACGGTTTATGGACGCGATATCAACACAGACCGCACAGAAGTTTCAATGCGATTCAGTTCCCCGCCATCACCGTGGAGTGAGTGGTCAGTTGAGTCTGCATACATCCGGCATTTACAGGAATCATGGTACGGTGCCACAGAATTCGATGCGCTTCAGCACCGCATGATAAACAGGTATTCATATGCTTACAGTTGGGACGACAAGCATGCTTCCCTGTTTCAGGGATTGTACACCTTTGAAGACTACAGCGACAACCTGATTCTGCCATCACCGACCGACAGAATTGACAGGATTCCGGGGATAATGCTGCAACATACATGGAAACCGAATGAGGCGTGGGTGGCCGAAGGTGGTGTCCGTAATGAATATTTTGAGGACGATGGTATAATCCCTACTTTGCGCGGTTCTGCGATCTATAAGATGACTTCGGATTGGGGGTTACGGCTGTCAGGAGGTACGGGGTATCGTCCGGTGACGATCTTCAGTCTGGATAAAGCGGTTCATGCCGGATTTGACAACGTGATAATTCCTAATGATCTAAATCCTGAGAGAAGTATCAGTAGTTCTCTGTCATTGAACTACCGTAAAGCAACTCCAGAATTCTTTTTAAACGTTGACATAACAGGTTTTTACACCGGATTCAATGACAAAGCAGTACTGTCGTACGCCGATCATGTCGGGTCAACCATCTATGCAAACGCAGACGATGCTTTCAGTCGGGGAGTCGAATTGCAGGTTGCATGGGGCAACAGTGGTGGTTGGCAGATATCTGGAGGTGGGACGCTATCAGACGTCAAGTTCAAATCTGCCGATGGCTGGGAACAGGAGGCAATGCAAAATCTGTACACCGGAAACATCATTTTGAGACACAACCGGGCTTGGTATCAGTTACGACCATTTCTGAAATTTAATTTCTACGGTCCACAGAACCTGCCGGAAGGACGCAGCAGATCTGAATCCCCATCATACATTACCGCAGATACACGGATCTCCAGAGCTTTTGGATCTGTCACAGCAACCTTGAGTGTCAATAATCTGACAGACTGGGTGCAGCCAGATGATCCGTTTGTAACTGATCCAAACAACGGTAACAAAGTAGTTGACTCAGCAATGATCTATGGACCATTGTTAGGTCGAACCGTTCAGTTAAGTGTTGGATACAGTCTCGATTTAGCTACAAACTAAGAGAAACAAAATGAAACAGATAATGATTATCACCTTCATGTTAATCGGAATCATTGGACTGTCTGGATGCGCTACATCCGGTAGTTTGGTGAAAAGCAGTTCCGACAATTCCGATCAAAACACAGAGGCTTCTATAATCGGAAGCTTTGCAGATGGAAATGTGTGGACTACCATGGACGGGACAAAATACTACAAATGTCCGGTCATGGGTGGTGAAGGTAGATTAGACGAAGCTCCCGCTTATTCAGATGTGAAGGGAGCACGTATTTACCACTGCTGTCCACCGTGTCAGGGTCCCTTCAGGTCCAATCCCGGAAAGTATCTGAGTGAACTATCACTGCCGGGAAACATTGTGACAGTGTTGGACAACGGTGAAAAAGTGTTTCGAGATCCGGTGACAGGCGCTGAAAGTCATGTACATAACGATACGCGTTATGTTGATTACAACGCCAAACGTTACTTTTTTGCAGATCAAAAAACACTCAAACAGTTTGAGAATGCGCCTGAAAGGTATATCTTAGAAGAGTAAATATGTAGTCAAACTTCGGAAAAGGGATATGAAGAGGATAGTTTCTAAGACATTAGTGATGATCTCCCTGGTTAGCTTTACGCTTTTCATCAACGGTTGCCCGGATGATGAAAACAATCCATACATTCCGCCGGCACTGACTTTCGATCTGTTGTTCCATAACCATCATGCTCCGCAGGCTGACATCAACGAGAGTGTACAGCTCGAAGGGTGGCTGACTACAAACAATGGGGAAAGACGCTCAGGTTACAAAGTGAGATTCTGGGTTGTTCCTGAAAATATCGGTCGGGTGACTCCGAATTCACGAACAGACATAGATCTGCAGGCTGATGACGGGTTTGATCTGGATATGTACTTTGTAGGTGAAGAATATGGCATTGCAAAGATATATGCGGTTGTTGAAGACGAGTCACGAGAACAGATTGCAGGAGATACTCTGTCAATAAATGTTATGGAACCTGGAAATGAAGAGTAGGTGCCTTGGATCACGATTGAGTGACCGGATTTATGAAAAATATCTTTATACACCCTACTAGTGGAATTCTATTGGTAGGGTGTTTTTTTTAATAATATCTTACTAGGAGCAGTGACATTCTTGTCGCTGCTGGATGGGCAGGAATGAAACCTTGAAAAAATCAAAATTTAGTCATCCTGAGCGAAGCGAAGGATCGCTCCCAATTTGTTAGCGGAGAGAGATACTTCACTGCGTTCAGAATGACAATAGAATACTCTCATTTTGTCATTCCCGCTCAAGGGAATCAATGCATATCACAAGAGACGATCATGTATAAAACAATATCATTCACAGCAGCACTTATTCTGATCCTGTCAACCTCCACCCTCGCCGAGTTCCCGGCAGAGGAGGTGTGGAGTGTTGAATTTGATACTACAGTTACCTGTCTCGGTCCGAATTGGCAAGAAGATGGTCAGACTCATTTTCTTGTTGGTTTGGAAAATCAGGCTGTGATTGTCAGTGATGGTGAGATCGTTTGGGAGAGTCCGGAGTTTGGAACTGAACAACTTCCTGAATTAGTAACGGCTTTGAGTCGAATAGATTTTAGAGTCGGTGACGGACCTGAATTAATTATATCTACAATACAACTTTGGGATGATTGGGATGATGAAGTATGGGTGGATACAGGAAAGGTCTACCTTTTCAGTGGTGAGGATTATGAGGATCTTGTTGTCAGAACACCTTTTATCCGTGGAATAAGTATAGAGGCAGATGGGGATGGTGGGCGGCATGAACCAACAGGTGATTATTTAGGCTATGATAACAGAGAGGTCAAACAGATTCATGTTTTTTCCGATATATTACCGGACAGTACAAAAAGAATTATTACTTGTAACAAGGATTATTATTCTAGTGTCATGTCAATCTTGTAAAGTCGCATAATATTTATTATATTATCTT
>CAZVKN010000025.1:0-42005 GCA_964627035.1 uncultured bacterium
GAAATCTTGGTCAATTATCTAACTAACTTTGTGCAAAACCTTAACTAATTACCATTAAAATTAATAAAAAACAGAAAGCTCAAATCTTTAACTGAAGGGGAGGTTTATGAATATTAAAGCTAAACCCATTCTGATAGTCGGTGGAGGAATTGCGGGGATGACCGCAGCAACAGATGCTGCCGAAGTCGGCTACGAAGTCGTCCTGGTCGAAAAAGAACCGTATCTCGGCGGTCGTGTGCTGCAGATGTACCGGTATTTTCCAAAGATGTGCCCACCAACCTGCGGGTTTGAAATCAATGTGAGACGAATAAGGCAAAATCCACGAATTAACGTCCACACTATGACCACTGTAGAAGAAGTTACCGGAAAAGCGGGTAACTTCAGAGCCACACTTAAAACCAAACCCGGCTACATCACCTCAAATCAACAATTCGATTCATCAATTATTGAGAAAATATCATCAGAGCGAGCCAATCCATTCAATTACGAGATGGATACAACAAAAGCTCTATACAGACCGCACGATATGGCATATCCCCCCGGTTTCGTCCTCGATAAAAACATCTTGACTGAGACGGATGAAAAGATGTTGAAAGAACTTATCCCGTCTGATTCCATTGATCTCAAAATGACTGAAGAAGAGATAGAGTTGGATATCGGTGCGGTGATTGTGGCAACCGGATGGAAACCGTATGATGCCAACAATCTGGACAATCTCGCCTATGGTAAAGCGGATAATGTGATAACCAATGTCATGATGGAGCGGCTCGCAGCTCATAACGGTCCGACAGGTGGTAAGCTTGCCCGTCCATCTGACGGTAAAAAACCGAAAAATATCGCCTTCGTGCAGTGTGCCGGATCAAGGGATGAAAATCATCTGCCATACTGCTCTGCGGTCTGTTGCATGGGCTCGCTCAAACAAGCGAGATATATCCGCGAGATGAATGAGGATGCTAAAGTGACCATATTCTACATTGATGTCCGCACAATCGGCAGAGAAGAAAATTTCTATTTCGATTTGCTTGCAGACGAAAACGTCAATTTCGTCAAGGGAAAGGTCGCTGAGATCTCTGAAGAAGAGGGTACAGGCAATCTGATCCTTGACGTTGAAGACACGGTGAACCGTGAGACACTCCACAAGGGATTTGATCTGGTAGTGCTCGCAACCGGTGTTGTTCCAAATGGCAGCAGTGTCAACTTTCCATTTGAATTAAAGTATGATGATTACGGTTTCATTGACGGCTCAACCGACATTGAAGGTGTCTATGCAGCGGGATGCACCAAGCGACCCTGTGACGTTTCACGAACTGTTAAAGATTCCACTGCAGCGGTGTTGAAAGCGATACAGTGTCTGAAGAGAGGAGGTGCATAATGGAAGATAAAATTGGACTGTTCATCTGCACAGGATATGGTATTGCAGAAGCGATTGACATTAAAGCATTGCAGGAAATTATTGATGATGAGTTCAGTGTTGCACTGTGCAAGACAATAGATTCCTGTGAAAATTCAGACATTGATCTGATTAATGAAGAGATAAAAGGGAGTGAACTGAACAAGGTAGTTATAGCAGGATTATCGCCACGGAGCTATGAAGATTCTGCTTTCCCAACCGATGTAATAGTAGAGAAGATTGCTCTGCTGGAGCATGTTGTATGGTGTCAGCCTCCGGGTGAGGAAGACACTCAGATGCTGGCGGAAGATTATCTTCGTATGTACATCACCAAACTGCAGAAGATGTCACTCCCTGAACCGTTTCAACCTGAAGAGACTGTCAACAAAGACATCTTGGTGGTTGGTGGTGGTATTGCCGGAATGACAGCCGCATTGGAGGCTGCCAAAACCGGATACAAAGTTCGTCTAATTGAGAAAAGTGCCAAACTCGGTGGTTGGCTCGGCAAGCAGCACAGATCGGTTCCGACCCGTTTTCCCTTCCGTGAACTGGAAGAGACAACTGTTGACACTCTCGTTGATGAAATTGAAGAACATCCCGGAATCAAGGTTTACACTTCAGCGATCACCGAAAGCATATCAGGTGCTCCCGGCTTGTTTGATGTTAAGCTGAAATCAAGCGGAAATGGTGAAGTGTCGGCATCCTTCCATGTCGGCTCGATTATCCAAGCGACCGGTTGGAAACCTGTTGAGATGTCTCAATTGCCTTTCAATGACGTACATGATGTCATCAGAAATGTTGACCTTGAAAAGATGGTACGTGAGAATGGTACCATTACACGTCCTTCTGATGGAAAGCCGGTAAAATCCATTGCATTCGTTCAATGTGGTGGTTCCACCGATGAGGATCATTTCTCATATTGTTCATCAATCTGTGACTTGACCGCACTGAAACAGGCAATGTATTTGCGTGAGATGGATGAGGGTTCCAAAGCCTTCATCTTTTACGAGTTCATGAAAACACCCGGGCATTACGAAGATTTCTTCCGTCGTGCTCAGGAGGATCTCGGAATTTTCCTGACAAAAGGAAATGTCCATCGGGTAGCGTCCGATGGAAACGGACAGCTTGTTGTGGATGTAAACAATACGATGCCCGGTGAGCAGATACAGGTCAGGGTTGATATGGTTGTGCTCTCTGCAGGCATGATTCCAAACTCAGCGGATGGTGAGGCAATCCGAGCGCTTGAAGATGCCAAAGTTGCAGCAGTTGAAGGTGACACGGATGCCATCAAGAAAAACGCTGCCGAAAAGGTTGAAGCACTCAAACAGCATGAAGGAACAGAGATTCTGAACCTCGAATATCGCCAAGGACCCGATCTTCCGACACTTCAGCACGGTTATCCCGATTCACACTTTATCTGTTTCCCTTATGAGAGTCGTCGCACCGGAATCTATCCGGTCGGAGCTGTCAGGCAACCGATGGACGGCATTGGAAGTCGTGAGGATGCGACAGGTGCAGTGTTGAAAGCGATACAGTGCATGGAAATGATTACTCGAGGGGAAGCTGTTCATCCGCGAGCGGGTGATATGTCATACCCTGACCTGTTCCTACAGCGATGCACGCAGTGTAAACGCTGCACGGAAGAGTGCCCGTTTGGTGTTTACAACGAGGACGAAAAGGGCACACCTGAACTTTGGGCCACAAGATGCCGTAGGTGCGGTATCTGCCTTGGCTGCTGTCCTGAAAGGATCATCTCTTTTAAGGACTATTCAGTCGGTATGATCGAATCAATGATCAAAGCGGTTGAAGTACCGGATGAGGATGAAGAGAAACCGAGAATCCTTGCGCTGATGTGCGAGAATGATGCAATTCCGGCTCTCGATCTGGTCGGGAAACATCGGTTAGAATACAGCCCCTTCATCAGGGTCATTCCTGTACGGTGTCTCGGGTCGGTCAATGTTGCCTGGGTCAGGGAAGCAATTTCGTCCGGCTACGATGGCGTTATACTGATCGGCTGCAAATACGGAGACGACTACCAGTGTCACTTCATCAAGGGCAGCGAATTGGCTGATCAAAGAGGCGACAACATCCGCGAGAAGCTGGAGATGATGGCGATGGAAACTGAGCGGGTTGATCTGCATCAACTCCAGATCACCGATTACAAAAAGATCCCGGAGATATTCAATGATTTCGCTGAGCTTATTGAAGAAATCGGCATGAATCCGTTTAAGGGGATGTAACTCACTTTGCGGGGAGCGTGGACATTCCTGTCCACGCTAATATCACTAAAGGAATCAACAATGAAATTTCTATTTATTATTGTTTTGGGAATAATTTTGTTTGTGGGTTGTTCAGGAGATTCGGATTCAAATAATCCCACTGGAACCAGCAATCAAGCACCTGCGATTCGCAATATTTCAGCAGATCCTGTAATTGTTGGTAGACAAGAACGTAGTAATCTTACTTGTGTTGCGACTGATCCAGATGGAGATAGTTTAGTTTATTATTGGCGTGCAACATCTGGTCGTTTACAGGATGATTTTGATGATGTAGAAGCCACAGAGCAATGGGTAGCACCAAATACAGATGGGAACTATTGGATTGCTGTTACAGTAAGCGATGGTCGTGAAGTAGATGAGGATTCATTAGAACTCACTGTTATTGCTCCTAATGAACCACCAGCAACACCTTGGGATCCCTCACCACGTGATGGTAGTAGTGATATTGATAGACCTGTCAATTTAACATGGAAATGCTCTGATGTAGATGGTGATCAAATTTTGTATGATCTCTATTTTGGAACTAATTCCTATTCCCTCATAGCAAGAGATTTAGATACTACCTATTATGTTCTTGACAACCTAAATCCTGACACAAGATACATATGGTACATTGTTGCACGTGATGACCATGGTCATCGATCAACGAATGTAGACCATTGGAGTTTTAACACTCGTTAATTCGATGTTTTGTTGATGTTTAAGTTAAGAGGATCAATAAATAGCTTGAAGTATAATTGTTTAATGAATGTCAGTTCTCTGATTCAAACATAATTCATTTTAGGAGGTTTAAACAAGGTATGATTCCATTCGGTAAAATAATTTTTAGTATTCCAATCTATAGGAATACTAAAAATGATTATTATAAAAGCATAAATGAAAAGCGTCAAAAAAGAATTGATCCATTAACAGAGAAGGAAGTGGAGTTAGGTGGTAACAGAGATGAGGCTAGGAAATTCTATGAAAGATTATACGAATTTGATGAACCACATTGGGAATATAACAATATAGTTGGCTGGATAGTAATATATGCACATGGTGGAATACTGAAAGCAGATTGGTGGTTTGTATATTTTAAGAGAATTCCTCGTGTACTAAAGAACAGAAATTATGTTTATATGGGTAAGCTAATCGATGTATGTTTGACCTACAACCTCTCAAACGAAGAGATTAAAAACTGCATTGTCGATTTTTTCAGGAAGACAGAATTCGGTCAACTCAATAATAAACTAAAAAATCGCTACATCGACTTATCAATTTTATCAAATACTATTAAATATATGGACATAAAGAAATTAGTTGATGATATTATTGAAGCTGAAAAACAGAGTATTGAGACTAAATAATCGCTAAAAAATTGATCAGGTAACGTGGACATTCTTGTCCACGCTGTACCGACAGGAATGTCGGTACTCCCCATCGTAGAAACTTGGTGACTTGGTGGTTCAAAAAATAAGAGTCGGAGGAATAAATATATTGGAAGTTGATCAGACAACAGATGTGAATTCCGGTAACGGTTCACCCGTTATCATTGATCCGGATCTCGATTTCATCCGGATAGTAGATAAACAGACTGGGAATCCGTTCAAGAAGTGTATGCAGTGCGGGACTTGTTCCGCTACCTGCGAGATCTCACCGGATGACCGACCGTTCCCCGGAAAGGAGATGGCATGGGCTGTTTGGGGTATGAAGGATCGTCTGCTGAGCGATCCGGATGTATGGCTCTGTCATCAATGCAACGACTGCAGCGAACGATGCCCCCGAACTGCACGACCGGGAGATGTGCTCGCTGCAATAAGGCAGGTCAGCATCGCCCACTATTCGTTCCCACGCTTCATGGGAAGATGGCTGCGGGAACCGCAAGCGATATTGCTTCTTTTCGGTCTTCCTGTACTTCTGCTCAGCATAGCACTTGCGGTGAAGGAACCGATTGAAAAGGCACTCGGAATCGGTCAGACTGTCGGGGACAACATCATATACGCATACTCGAGCATGTTCCCACACTGGCTTCTGATCAGCTTCTTCCTGCTTTTCACAATAATCCCACTCACTATTGTGATCGCCGGTGCAGTTCGATTCTGGAAGGCTATGGATAGAGCCTCACCGACGAAGGAGCGTAAGGGATTTTTCCCGAGCCTTCTTGCCACTCTCGATACAATCGTCTCGCACAACAACTTCACAAAGTGTAAGAAGGCAACCTCTCGATTCTGGTCACATGGGCTCGTATTCTTCGGGTTCATAGCTCTCTGTATGGTTACGCTGTGGATAATCACCGCGCGTATTAATCCTCTTATTCAGGGTGACTTCATCTATCCGTTCGCATTTCTGAGTCCGTGGAAGATATTGGCTAATCTTGGTGGAGCTGCTCTGCTTGCAGGATGCTTCTGGATGATGTGGGAGCGATTCTTTAACAGCGAAAATATTAATCCCGGCAGCTATTTTGACTGGGTGTTGATCGGTACGCTTGCGCTGGTTGTCATCACCGGATTTGTGACAGAGGTTCTACACTACGTCCGCCTTGATCCGCATCGGCACCTCATATACTTCGCACATCTGGTTTTTGTTCTCGGGCTGCTGCTATATCTCCCCTACTCCAAATTCGCTCACATGATCTATCGAGCGACAGCGTTTCTATTCGCAGAATATTCAGGGCGGAGCATTAGACAATCCAACGGTGAGGTGAAGCAGTCTGTTATTCAGGATGAATCGTCAAAATCGGGGGACAAATAAATGAATATCAGAAAGATGTTCAGAAAGATGTTCGGTTCACAGACCGGAGTTATTACTCTAATCGTCATCACGCTGATTATTCTATTTCCGGTTGGTTACAGCGTCGTTTCCTTCTTCTCGGCTCACACAACAACGGAAGATACACAGCCGTTTCTGGAAATGCCTGACCCCATCTACGAGAACTGTGTGAAAGAGACCGAGTATATGCGATACCATCATTGGGAGCTGTTGCGGACTGTTCGGGAAGAGGTCGTTCGGCATGGAAAACGTGGTGAAATAGGTTTGAACAAGTGCAGAGAGTGTCACACAAGCAGGGAGCGATTCTGCAATCAATGTCACAATGCGACCAGTCTATATCCTGACTGTTTTGGGTGTCACTATTATCCGTAATAGGAAGTAATCCAATACTGGTAGGGGTCACCCGAACATTTAAGGGCTTGATAAATCAAGCCCCTACCGGTAATCCGGTGTCAACCCGCCGTGGTTGACATAATCATTAGCTGTCAAGCACGGCGGCATGACAGCGATACATATCAAATATCAACAAGATCAATAAAGGTTGATCAATATGAATAGAAGAGATTTCATTAAAATGTTTGGTGGGGCGGTTCTGACAGGAACATCCAGCGTTTACGCATTCCGTTTTCTGACAAGCTCATTCCTGAAAGGGATGGAGAAGAACGAGCAGTTAACCGGGCGCAAATGGGGGATGGTCATTGATCTCACCAAGTGCCCTGAAGATTGCACAGCTTGTCTGGATGCTTGCCGGACTGAGAACAATGTCGCTTTCCACAACGATGACCGCTGGGACATCCATTGGATCAGAAAGGTCGAGATGGAGAACACAACCGGATCTATCACAAAGCACAAAAACGTGATCTTGCTGTGCAACCATTGTGACAACCCACCGTGTGCTCAGGTTTGCCCGGTGCAAGCTACCTATAAACGGGAAGACGGTATAGTCATCGTGGATCATCACCGCTGTGTCGGATGCCGATACTGTATGATCGCCTGTCCATACAATGCGCGCTTCTTTAATTTCAAAGACCAGGAGCATTGGACAAACGAGGATCATCCCAAAAGGTCACACGGTGTAGCTGAATCATGCAACCTATGCGCTCATCGTCTCGATGTCGGCAAACCGCCTGCATGTGTCGAAGCGTGTCAACTGTCAGGTGGCGGAGCAATATTCGTTGGTGATCTGAATGATCCTAATAGCAATGTCACAGAATTGATTACGATTAATTCAGCAAAACGTATCAGAGAGGATCTGGGAACAGAACCCAAAGTTTACTACATCGGATTGTAGTGAAAAAGAGGTGTAGAAATGGAAATCAAATTCGAAAGTATCGAAGGGACATCGTTTGAGTATAAACTGACGCTGTTTGTGTTTGCGTCTTTCGCTCTCGTGGGAGCTCTTGCTACGTGGTGGATTATTCAGAAGGGACTTTGGGTCACCGGAATGTACACACGTGCACCGTGGGGACTTCAGATTGTCATGGCTGTATATTACATCGGTCTATCAGCCGGCTCATTGGTAATCTCAGGTTTGTATGGTGTTTTCGGAAAGATCGAGTACAAACCGTTTGCGAGGATTGCTGTTTACATAGCAATGCTGTTCTTGATTGCAGGATTGCTGTCAATTTTGACCGATCAGGGGCGCATGGACCGGATTTTTATCCAACCGTTCGTACATTTTAACCTGCTGTCAATGTTCTCCATCAATCCAATTTTGTACGTGGGACATATATTGATCTGTGTGGTCTATCTTTGGGTACTCTTCTATGAGAAGAAAAAATTGACTACCTTTGTAGCAACACTTGCATTCGGATGGGCATTCTGCGTACATACAGGTACAGGAGCTATTTTTGGATTCGGCGCTCGTATGCTGTATGAATCCCCGCTTTTACCGGCAAGCTTTGTGGCTGCGGCAATGGCATCAGGAACAGCGTTTATGATTATTATGATTGTGACCCTGTTCAAGCTGACCAGGCGACATGTGGATGATGAGTTAATTCTTTGGCTTGGCAGATTTCTCGCCATCTGTATTATTGTCGTACTGTACTTCCTGTTCGTGGAAAATGCGTACCGGGCTTATGTGATTGAACTTCGTCATGCAGCCATGTACTACCTATTTGGAGGGTATCATAGTCTGCTATTTTGGTTCGGTTTGATCATTGTCGGTTTGATCATTCCGATGATTATACTGTTTAGCCGAAAGAAAGGCAAGTCGGTTCAATGGATTGTACTGTCATCCAGCCTAGTAATATTCGGAATACTGTGTGAGAGATATGTTATCGTGTTGCCGGGTCTGACTCATCCTCCTGAACTTTTTCCCGGAATGGAGATTACAAAATCCGCTCTGCAGGAAGGTATTGCTGCATACAATATCGGGTTCCTCGAAGTGTTGCAAGCGTTTGGAGTACTCGGTATTATCGGTTTCATGTTCACCTGGGGATTGAAGTTGATGAAACTGCTCCCCACTGAAGCAAGGAGCCTGAATCCATATCCGAAGCAATAGAACAAGTATAATACTTTTAAAGCAGGATTGACAAATATGTTGAAATTTCTGAAAACAGTATTGAAAATTGCTGTAACTGCTTTTCTTGTTAGGGTAATCTATACTCTTACATTTAGTCATCGGCAGATCTCTTGACTTTCGATTCCAAGAAATTACTGACAACCATCACTGACGGATTAGAGCAGCTATCAGACGGCAACTTTCAGTTCAGGCTGGATGACGATACACCATCCGAATTCAACAATTCGATTGATTCATTCAATGATCTGGCTGACCTACTGGAATCGTTGCAGATCGAGCTTGATAAAACAAAGGATTACACGCAAGGGATTCTGGAGAGTTCTGCAGATATCATCATCACCGTTTTCCCCTCCGGGAAGATCAGAACATTCAACACAGGTGCTGAGAGTGCACTCGGCTATAGTCGTAGTCAGAAGATAGGACAACCGTTTGAGGAGCTTTTGGTTGAAGCAAAAGACTTACAAACGATCAACGAAAAGCTGAAAGAAGGTGGCAATGTAGTTAATTTTGAGACTAAATTTAAGACAGACTCAGGGAAGGTAAAGAATGTTCTGTTAACTCTGTCACACCTTAAGAATTCATCCGATGGAATCATCGGTACAATTGGAATAGGCAAGGATATTACCGAGCAGAAACAACTTCAGATTGAGTTGATCCAATCCCAGCGATATGCTGCAATCGGTCAGGTGTTCACCGGAGTTCAGCACTCGATGAAAAACATGTTGAACGCTTGCAAAGGAGGCGCCTACATGGTTAAGATCGGATTTGCCAAGGAAGACAGGGAACTGCTTGAAGAGGGTTGGGAAATTGTTCGGGATGGAATCACTGATCTGACAGAAATGTCAATTGGAATGCTGAAATATATCCGCGAATGGAAGCCTAAACTGAAGGATGTTGACCTGAGCGAGATGCTGCAAGATGTGTATCGGCTGATCAAACCTACTGCCAAAGACAGTGGCATTGCATTCAGATTGGAAACACTCTCAGAAGTTCCCATTGTGAGATGTGATAATGAGATGATTCACTCGGCGGTGATGGACATTGTTTCAAATGCTATTGATGCCTGTCTTTCGAAAGAATATCAGAATAGTGAACAGCCGGAGGTGCTGTTAACAGCTCACTCCGGTATGATTAACAGTCAATTTGTAATTGAGATAAAGGACAACGGCTGCGGGATGAGCAAAGAAGTAAAAGCGAACATTTTTGCACCGTTTTTCAGCACAAAAATTAAATCCGGAACCGGATTAGGCTTATCAATAACATCGAGAATGATTGATGCCCATGGGGGAAGGTTTGAGGTTGATTCAGAACCTGAAATCGGAACTTCATTCAGAATCATAATCCCCATAGACGGGGTAAATTAAACGAAGGAGTAGTAATATGGCTAAAAAAGTATTGATTATTGATGACGATGTAAATACCGTGAGATTCCTTTCGGTTGCACTGGAGGAAAACGGATACGAACCGGTGGGGGCTTATGACGGAGCGGAAGGATTTGAAAAGATTAAGGAAGATATACCGGACCTGCTGATTCTTGATGTGATGATGCCGAAGAAAACAGGTTTCGCCCTGTTCAAACGTCTCCGCAGAGAGGAGAAGTACAAGGACATTCCGGTGATTATGTTGACAGGTGTGGCGGACACTCTTGAAGACCTCGACGCTCAGAGTGAAGACACTCACGAGAGACCGTTCGACAGCCTTCGCGAGAAACTGCGTGTTATTATCAAGGCGATGAAAGAGGATGGATTGGTCAGACCGGAAATGTTTATAGATAAACCGGTTGATCCGGAAGAAGTTGTTGACGAAGTTAGGAAACTTATTGGCGATTAGAGTAAGCTTCCCTGAAGTTAGTCGTAACTATTTCGGGAGGAAACTGTTAAATTCAGACAATTTGTTGTAAGGACAGTACAATGGACTCAAAACCTATAACTATCCAAGAGAAATTCTTTGAAGCATATAAAATCGTCTTCAATACTACAGATTCTCTGAAGGTGACGGATGCGGAATCCGAATGTTGCAAAATTCATTATGGTGAAATAGTATAAGCAGTAAATCCTCTTCCATACGAAAATTAATTTGCATAATGACTCTGACCCTTATCATTTTAATTCCTGTCTTCACTCAGTCGCCCTTGGTAACTCACAGGGATGTGGAATGAAAAAGACCGGCATTTTAGGGATGCTTTTATTCAAGGGCGGGTGGCAAGTGGTGTGACATATAACTACCACCACCCCAATATCTTCCACCAGATCAATCCGACACTAAACCAGATAGTTAAATGGAATAGAGACACCAGAAAGCCTTTAACAAACCAGGTTTTTGCCGGGATGTATCCAAGTCCGAAGTAGATGATTACCGGTCCTGTCGAATAGTTTGTTGTGCAACCGCACAGATTTGAAAAGTAAGCAAGGATGGCAATAGTCAGCATCACAGGTGCTCCAACTCCCAATGCGACACTAAAAAAGACAATCACAAGTGCTGAGATATGAGCTGTCAGCATGGAAAACCCATACATCGAATAGAAATAGATTAATGAAAGAATGATTACGACGGTGATTCCTTGATACCCGCTCACAAAGATCTGCATGTTTGCTGCAAACCAGTCAATAAATCCTTTGTCTTTCAGGCTGTTTGCCATTGCAAGCAAACCACCAAGCCAGATCAATGTGTCCCAGGCATTATGGTTTTTTATAATATCATCATAGTTAAGCGTTCTGGTGAGGATGAGTAAGCAAACACCTGTCCATGCCACCAATGTCGTACCCAATCCATGAATGGATTTAGTTGACCATAGGGCAATCATAACAAGACAGACAATTCCCATCATTTTTTCACCAAACTTCCATTCACCCATTTCCAGAAGTTCATCACGCGCCTTAGACTGGGCAGGACCTGTATCTTTCAGCCTTGGTTTGACGATTAAATTTAGAAAGATCGGTAGTAACAACAGACCAAACAAACCGGGTGCAATTGCTCCTAATGCCCATGTCCCCCAACCAAATTCGACACCGAAAAGATCTTTAGCTGCAGCGGAAACAAGAGGATTTGCTGCCATACCTGTGAGAAACATTGCAGCGGTAATGAGGTTTGCCTGCGCACCAACGAGGACTAAGTATTCACCGGCTAATTTAGGGTTCTTCTGTGGATGAGAGTCCAATGCACGCGAAAGTGAATCTGCAATAGGTGCTAAAACACCACCACCACGAGCAGTATTAGACGGGATAACAGGTCCCAGTAAGAGTTCAGCGCCACAGAATGCATAACCAAGTCCAATTGTAGATTTGCCTATATGTTTGACCAGTAATAAAGCCAATCGTCTTCCGAATCCTGTCTTCACGACACCACCGGCGATTAAGAAAGCTGCAACTACAAGCCAGACAGTGGTGTCACCATAGCCTGACATAGCCTCCTTCGTAGTCAGTGTCCCGGTAACCATCAAAGCTATCAACCCGAATATGACCATTGCACCCATAGGAAATGGACGCAGTATGAAACTAACAATTACCGGAACGAAGATAGCAGCAACATGCAAACCTTCCTTTGGCATACCTTGTGGAATCGGTAAAAACCAGAGTACGACCGAAAGTAATATGCAGATGATGAGTTTGTGAATTCTATGATTCATCTGACAGTAGTTTAACCTGAAAGGAATTTCTTAATTCTCGATGGATAATGCAGCCAACAGCATCTGAATTCATTATAGCCACGTCCTG
The DNA here is from genome assembly GCA_964627035.1 of uncultured bacterium. Classification (GTDB taxonomy): domain Bacteria; phylum Electryoneota; class AABM5-125-24; order Hatepunaeales; family Hatepunaeaceae; genus CAZVKN01. Next base: position 12,655 of record CAZVKN010000025.1, read on the forward strand.
CATCCACTGTACATTAGTGACATTGCTCACATGATTATTCTCATTGATCAAGTTAGGTAAGATAGTGAAAGTGTCCTGATAAATATCTGGCAGCATCGTCTCCATAAATGAGGCTTGTGTTCTCAAGGAATAGCCTATTTTAACTTTCACCCCGTATAAATTGCACCAGGTTCAATCATCTTACCTTCCGACAAGTATTCAAGGCAGTGTGCCATCCATCCAGTCTGAATTGAGAGCGCAAATATGATCGGAAATGAACCGACCGGAAGTCCTAAGGCATGGTAGATCAGTCCGGTTACTCCATAGACATTGACAAAGACTCCTTTGCCGCCCAGCTCTGCTTCAACCCCGTCCCTGATCGTGCAGTATATATTCCACAGCAGCCCCAGCCCCTTATCTTCAAGCAGCTTCTGCGTGTATGGCTCAAGGATTTTCGCGCGTGGATCGTGAGTGCTGTATATTCTGTGACCGAAGCCGGGGAAGCGATAGCCCTCATCGAGCTTTGTTTGAACCCATACTTTGGCTTCATCAACAGATTTCAGGTCGAGGATATTCAGAAACGTCTGCTGTATTGCCCCACCCTGCAGCTTCCCGGACATCGCTCCCATTGCCGCCAGCACTGCGCTGCCGAGATCGGCACCGGTTGAGATTGTCGTCAACGCAGCCAATGCAGCAGATTGGAATCCGTGATCAGCCTGTACGATCATACTGACATCAAATGCTTTAATCTCCGCTTCGCTGAATTCTCTGCCTAAGGAGCGTTTGAGGAAATTCTCTGAATATGACAGACCTGGATTAAACGGATTCAGTTCATTTCCAAGTATGTAACAAATCGTAGCGGATGCAATGGTGGAGTTCCATGCATAGATTATCGGTGGTCGCCGCCATTGTGCATCGAGACGGCTGTTTTCACCCTCCGGAACGTGGCAGGCTGCAACTGCCAGCATAGTCCGGTACAACATCAAAGCGTGCGTGTCCGGTGGCAAGGAATTCAGAACCAGATGCGATTCAATAGGCGGCTCATGCCACTTCTCAATCTTGTCTAACCAACCTTGCAGTTGCGACGCAGTCGGCAATTCACCATGAATGATCAGATAGGACACCTCATCAAAAGAGCTGCACTGTGTCAATTCCTTTACGTCATACCCGCGGAAACGGAGCTTGCCTTTTTCGCCGTCAATTCTGATGATGTCTGTATCGCCTGCTATCAGTCCTCTTAAGCCGCGCGAATATGTCTGGCTAAATCTCCCTTTTATCGGTTTCATCGCTCTGCCATAGATATATAGTTTCTATTTGCCACACCGGTGTAGCGCTCAATTGGTCGGAAAATGTGATTATCTTTCAGATGCTCACGAACGCGGGCAACAAGACCTGCCATCCGACCGACAGCGTAAAAGCAAGGCACCATTTCAGGTTCAACACCTAGGAAATTAAAGAGCAGTGCCGAATAGAAATTGATGTTTACAAAGATACCTTTTGGATTCAAAATTTCTGAAGCCGCTGTATCAATAGTAGTCGCCACCTCAAGCAGTAACTGCTGTTCAGAGGTGACAGCGTATTCAGGCAGGATCTTTCTGATTATTTCAACTCTCGGATCGGAATGGTGAAAGATTCTGTGACCGAAGCCCGGGATTCTATATCCTCTGCTGAGCATCCCTAACGTCCAGGCTTCAGCAACGTTTGCATCACGAAGACCGAGGAACATTCTGCTTACCCGTTCCACTGTGCCACCGAGTAGCGGACCGCGCAGAGCACTTAATCCTGCGACAATATTGTAGTATGGATCTGCCATTGTGCTGCCGACAATCATACCGGTGAATGTGGGTGCATCAAGTCCATGATCCGCATATAATATCCACAGCAAATCGAGCAGTCTGATCTGTTCCTTGCTCGGCTTTTTGTTAAGGATCATGTAAAGCATGTCTTTGGCAACAGACTGCCGATAATCTGAAATCATCGGCTTTAGTCCTTTTCGGTAGCGGGCAATATGCCCTACCAGTGCTGCAACCTGACTGATCAACCACACATCTTCCCACAACTGATCCGGCTTTATATCTTCATTTGGTATTATATCATAGCAGCCCAATGCTGATATTGCGGCACGAAGCAGTCTTGTCGGATGTGTGTTTGTCGGTTGTGATTGAATGATGTTCAGTATCTGAATAGGCATTTGGCGGACGCGGTGCAGACGATGGCAGAATGATTGAAACTTTGAAGGATCTTTTTTCCAATGGATTCCTTCAACCAGCAGGTAGGCAACCTCTTCAAATGTAGCTTTATCCGCTAATTCGTGGATCGGTATGCCGCGGTAGGACAGTTCACCGCTATTCGGGTTGACCCATGCTACTTTGGTTTCACATGCTATTACGCCGGAGAGTCCTTGTGATGTTGGGGTGGTAACGGGCCAATGCAGATCAGGAACGTGCCAGTCAAATTCCCTGCCAAGTGTGTTAAATTTTGATGTCATACTATGCCTGTCGTTATATCTCACCGTGACAGTGCAACGCACCCAGGATACTTTTAGCAGAACTTAATGCACAGACATCGCGCGAGAGCAATGATAGCAGCGGAAACAGTATTTACGCTAAATATAAGTCCATTTTGCCGGTTACTCAAGCTATAGAGAACATTTTAGAAGGAATCTTAAAATTCAAATTTATTAGGTTGCATAACACAAGTTAGGTTGAATATGTTTGATGTACGGGTGTTTATATCAGCAGAACAAATGCAGAGGGAATAATCGGCAATCAGAAAATACTACTCATAGATGGGCAAATATGTAATTCTTACTTGACATCCTTATTTTGGTTCCTCGCTGTTCTGTGTGGGTAAGCACTTAGTTCAGCGTGTCTTCCACAGGCTGAAGCCTGAACTCTAAACTCTGAACTCATATTGCAGAAAATGACTGACTCATTAATTCACGTCATTACGGACTTGATCCGGAATCTATATAGCTCGGCTTCTCCAAAGCAGGAAACTGGATTCCCGCGGTTGTCCGATCATGTCCAAGTGAGAATCATCAAATGAAAAAAAAATCAACAATATAGCAATAAACACTTGCTTTTGTCCTAACAGTTCATTACATTCCGAAAGGTGATACGATCCCCCCGCCTACATAACACACAGGATCATCTGGTCTTCCCAGCCAGATAACCACCAAAAATAAGACTGTCTCAAAAAATGTGGCAGTCTCAACTTGAACAGACACAAGGGGAATTTTCCCTGTCCTCACATCTCAACTATGTAAGGTACGTAAAAAATCCCCTGAATCAAACATAGGAGGTTTTCAAAATGAAAACCAAACTATTGTATGCCCTGCTCGCAGTCGTGCTGCTGGCGACGGCAGTTGGAATTGGGGTGCACGTGCTGCACAAGGATGCGCTGGCACAGACGACATATTCCACTTGGATTGGCAACGGAGATGATGGTTTTGAAAATATCGAGGATGTGCAAATCCGGTTCAAGGACAATCAAGGATGGAGTGGTTGGCAGGTAATGGATGACGATGGAGGTGGAGATTACAGTTTTGTGCGTCTGGAGGGAGATGCTCAAGCTTGGCAAGTGGAAATTACGGATCCCAATATTATTCCGGATTGGCCAGAAGACAATCCCTACGCTCCTCCACTGACAGTGCATCATTTCGATTGGGAAGTAGTCCGTTTGTAATAATCCCGGCAATAATCCCTACAACAGTCCCAATACCGGAATTTGCACACCGGTATTGGGATTGCCATTGTTTTTTAATGTAATAAAGATTGTAAATCATCAGAGGCTTTCATGTACTGTAAAGTACTACTTACAATATTTTTCTTTATCCTGTTTGTTCCCACTCAATCTATTTCTCAACCATTGGTTGAATGGATGAGGCTTTATGATAACGGACAAAAGGAAACTTTCTATGATGTTTATCGGGTTGCTGAGAATGGTTACATTGCTTGCGGTTTAACCGGAAATTATCGCAATCCTAATAATCCTTCTGATCAGATGTGGATAGTCAGAGTTGACGATAGAGGGGAGATACTTTGGAACGAATCCTATGGTCAAAACAATGTTAATGACAATTTATACTCTATAATCGAAGCCGACAATGGCGATTTTGTAGCTACCGGCTACTTCGGTGCGAGTGTTGCGGTTCTTAGAGTGAATAGTGAAGGAGAGGTCATCTGGTCAAACAGTTATAGAGCAGGTGACGGTTATGCGGTAATAGAATTGAAAGACGGCAATTTTGTCATTGCGGGAATTTATCACAGAGATGCCTTTCTGCTTTGTATTGATGGTGAAGGAGACGAGTTATGGGAGAGAACATTTCATCGCGATGACAGATGGCATGAACTGTACACACTGCGCGAGACAGACAATGGCGTTATTGCAGCCGGCTCCATCAGAGCGCAGAATGCAATCAGGTCAGTGTGGGCAATAAAAGCAAGCATTGAAGATGAAGGTGAAACAATCTGGGAACGGAACTACAGCCCAAGTCGATATAACGTCTGCCGGAGCATGGTTTCTACTGCCGGTGGATTTGTCTTAGCCGGATGGACAATTGATAACTATCAAGTCCAATCCAGTATTGATTTTCTACTGCTTAGAATTAATAGTCGCGGCGAGTTGATCTGGTCACAAAGGTATGATTGGGGACGGAGTGATTATGAGGAGCGTTCGTATGGTGTTACACAGTTATCAGATGGGGGCTTTCTTTTAGCCGGTTATCAAAAAAGAGGCATGGAAGATCGTGAGATTAATCCCGCAGTAGTCCGCACTTATGCAAATGGGCAGATGCGGTGGCAGCGTGTCTATCCATTTTCAGAAGAGGAAGGTTTCAGACGTGTTGGGAATTCATTTCAGTCAGTAGTCCTGGGACAAGACAATTCTATAATGGTATGTGGAAAACTAAATCTTGACGAGAGTGAATATGATGGTGTTCTTCTGAAAATTGAAAGGGATGTAATAGGACCTTTAGTGTTCTATTGGTCACCAAAAGATACAATGGTCAGTGCTTTAGTCGGCGATACTGTGTCATTTATAGTAAGAGCCCGCAATCAGATAGGATTCGAAATGGATTACCAATGGATGAGAGAAGGAGAAGAAATATCAACCGACACGACAGTAACAGTTGTATTTGACAATTTTGGAGAAGACTCACTTCGATGCATTATCACTGATGATGAAGCATCAGTGAGTATTAATTGGCATATTGATGTCACAAGCTTGTACATAGACTCCCACCAACCCGACTCCCTCAACCCATCCATCCGCCGCAACAATAGTATTAATTTCTCCGTCACCACCCGAGCCATCGAGGACGACCCGGTTGAGTACGTTTGGCTGCTGGACGACGAACAAATCGCAGAAAACGACAGCGTCACCATCCGCTTCGACCGCGGTCGGGAGCACTCCGTCACAGCGATTGCATCTCAAGGCGAGCTTGCCGACAGCGTGATTTGGCAGGTTATGGTCAACGATCTGATTGTAGATTATATGCCTCAGCAGCTCGAGCTGTCGGTTGAGGTAGATACAACATTCGAGTTTGAAGTCTTCCCGTTCAACCCGAACGATGATTCTCTGCAATTCCTGTGGACGCTGAACGGCGACTCAATCAGCGATAACTCATGGGTGTTGGTTAACTTTGACTCAGAAGGGTTGTACAATATAACAGCCTACGTCTCCGATACCACTGAATCCGACTCGTTGACATGGACGATAGATGTCACTCCGAATAGCGTGTATTCCGGTGAACCCCAACACCCCGACACTCCGACACTATACCCGCCAGTGCCGAATCCGTTTAACTCGGTTACTACGGTGAGATACTATCTGCCTATTGTTTCAAAGGTTAGGTTAAATCTGTTTGATGTGAACGGACGGTTGATTGCTGAGTTGGTGGATGGTTATCGAATACGAGGACAGCATTCTGTTGGTGTTGATGGTAGTGATCTGGTGTCAGGTCTGTATTTGGTCAGAATGGAATCAGACTACAACATTCAAATAAGGAAAGCACTATTAATCAAATGAGATTCGTCATGCGTCGTCATTGTTCCCATTCATCTTGTCATATACATCAGGGTATAGCTTCTCCATACAGCTTGGACAAATTCCGTGACTGAATGTGGCTTCACTGTGAACACTGATGTACTCCTCCACCTGCTGCCAATATCCTTCATCATCTCTGATATTCTTGCAACCGGCGCAGATAGGTATTAAACCTGTGAGCGCTTTAATGTTAGATGCAGCCTGCTCCAGCTCTTTGGTTCGTTCTTTAACCTTCGTTTCCAACGTCCGGTTGATGCGGCGAACCTGCCGGATCCTCAAGACAATAATTAGATAAATTAGAACACAGCCTACAGCAATTAATAGGATTGTGAAGAGCTTTGTTTCATAAAAGAACGGCTTAATTTCAAACGATGGCGGGATAGTTAAAAACGATGTAACACCGTTAGAATTCACCGCTTTTAAGTGAAATGTGTACTGACCCGCGGGCAGCCGTTGATAATGTGCATGCTGCTCCGAACTGAAATGATTGTATTCCTCCTCCAATCCTTCAAGATACCAAGCATATCTGTTCTTCGATTCTGCGATGAAGTTGTTGAGATTGAACTTTATCGTAATATCCCTCTGCTGAGGAGACAGTTGAAAATGCTGCTCTATCCTGATATCCTCATCCCCGCTTACTATGCCTGTTATAGTCAGTGGTCTCTTTGCGGATTCGGAGGCGATTAACTGCTCAATATCAACACAGATGAATCCTCTACTCTGCAGGAGCAACCATTTGTCATCATATAGATTTATCAGCTTTCTAAATTCACCTGATTTAAAGCCGTACGAATCGTCAATTATCATCTGCCTCTGTGGTGTTCGTATGATAAGACCGTTTGATGTAGCGAATAACTGTCTGTTTTTTCGGTCAATTGCCATATCATAGAATTCCGGTTTTGATTGAAAGTCGAATCTAAGTTGATTAATCTTACCGTCAGCTACAATATTGACGCCCTCATCTCCGAGAAAATATATATTACCAACACTATCGGTAACCGAATTGTTGAAATGCATACTAACAACATTTTCCTTGATGCTATAACTCTTAATGCTGTCACCGTCTAATCTAAGAATTCCACCACCATACGTACCGAACCAGTATGCCCCATCACTGCCCAATCCTCCGCATGTGATGACATCATCCAGTACACGTGAACCGTTCCATTCATGAGTAAATTCAAAATCAAATTCACTACCTGGAAGTTTTAATTGAGAAATAGAACCATAGGTGTACCTCTTAATAATATCATTTTTCAGATTGTGAATTCCACGCCACGTTCCGAAGAATATCGAGCTGTCAGCACCGAGATAAGCGTAAGTATTCAGAAAGACATGCTTTGCAAGGGCGTCATGTGATTTTAATACGTCACCATCCCAAGTGAAAACTTTCATGCCAAGCATGATCCATAATTTTTCTTCTTCTTCGAGCACAAATTTCACTTCGCTGTAGATGGATTCGATGTCTGTTGCGAGAACTCTTGCTTTGCCGTCGCGGTATAGATAAATAGTCCTATCGCTAACAATTATGATGTCACTATTTTTGTCGAGTGTGAAATCTATGAACTGCTCTGAAGATGGGATCTGAAATTGAAACGGGACTAATTTACCCTTGTGAAGCAAGCTTATACCGGCTTGCCCTCCAAGGAGAATCTTATTATTCTTCAGCTTAATCGCTGAAGACAGCTTGTCAAGCATTTCATATTCATCAGCATCAAATATCAGGATTGATGGATCAATAATTTTGTGAAGCGAGACATCCCCGGTCGCCATCCAACAGATGCTCTGATAATCCTTGAACATTGACGTAACCCGGTTCTCCGACAATCCCGTTTCCTGTGAGAAATTAAGAGTATCCTGCCCGGCAATAAGAAACCCGCCGTTTTCTCCTGCGAAAAGGAATTCACCCTCAGGGGTAATCTCAAAAAAGTTTATCGCACCCGCGAGATCGTTAAATTGACGAACATGACGAAAATAGTTATCTGTCAGTCTGTAGATTTTGTCTCTTGAATGGGCGTATATAGTCCCAATATCGTCTTTATGGATTGAATTGACGAACCAGTCTTCGTATTTGTTGTTCCTGTTAAGATGAACACTGCTCTCATATATCAACCTGCGTCTTGCGTCAGGATCATCAATCACGAAAAGATCTAAGGACAACTCCATGTTGCAGAGGTTCACACCTTTGTCGGTAAGTTCAGGATGTCGCTTATGAAACAGATCCTTCCCGATTCTCTTATACTCTTCAAACAGCGATTTGTCCTTCATCTCCCATAGCCGGGAAAATTGAGAATAATTTACCTTTATGACACCTGCCATCGCTGAAGCAATCCACAGAACACCGGTGTCTTTGTCATAGAAGAGATCATTCACCGGAGTAGTTATAGTGCTGTCACATATCTCTTTGTACTGAACAAAGTCGAAATGTCCGATTCCAGACATCATAAGTGCTCTGCCACTTGTCCCAATCAACACATCATCGGTAATAAACTCCAAATCTCTGATTGCTTGTCTTGAGTAGTCAGCAAGAAATTTCAGAGTTCCGGAAAGAGGGTTGTAAACATTAATCCCATTATAGGTACAAATCCAGATTTCGCCTGAAGGTGATTCTTTAATCGTGTAAACATGATTGCCAACCAAGCCGTTGAGGGTTGAAAAACGTTTGAATTCCCGTCCGTCATAGCAGGCTACTCCTCTGTCTCCACCAAACCACATGAACCCTCTGCTATCCTGAAAAATCGTGGTAACGGTTCCCAGGTATGGATACTGATCTCTTTCATAGGTGTAAATGGCATGTTCCTGTGCAATCACAGTCACAGGAAGGAAGAGTGAGCACAACAAGCGGAGTGATAGAAAGACAGCGATGACTGAATAAGGTGTTGTTGTTCTGATTTTCATGGGATAATATAGTGAAGCTACAAATGTAAATTAACGCAATTAGCTACACTATGGCAACCGTTTGCCACTAATTCCTGCGGCAAACAGAAATGTTCTTCCTCTCCGGTAGTGAAAGGTTGCGCAATTACCATATTGTTAATATATTACATTTGGAGTGATCTTTGCTTACCCCTTCTGAGTACCGGCATCAGTATCATTACCGTTCCGACCTGTCAAAAAATAGGAGCCAACAATGAGTAAATCAGATACTTCCGCAATCCAGCCAGGCGTAGCAGACCAAAGCCTGAGGATGTCATTTCACACAAGCGACCAAGTACGCAGACACCTCACGATTCTGATTGTAATAGCTCTTCTGCTGATCGCAATCTATCCACTGCTGACTAACTCATCATACATCAGCAATGCGGATTTCCATTCAACTATAGAGATGGTCGGGGCACTGTTAGGAATAATTGCCGGGTTTGCTCTAATTACTCACTACTATTCCCTTGGAAATCAATTCTATCTCTTTGTGGGATTAGCATTTTTTATCAATGGATCCGAGGATTTTATTCACGGTCTAATGGCATACCCACAGATGGCATTTTTTACTGGAGTGCCTGCATCCACTTTCAAACAATTTATTCCGGGTACTTACGTAACCGGACGGATATTGATGGGTGCAATCCTGATTTTTGCCCCTCTCTCAGTAAGATGGCTGAAAGAAACTCGCAATCCGAAGTTCAATGCAATCATGGTCTCCGGTGTGGTGATCTTTGCAAGCGCCCTGCTAACAGCGATTGCCTTTAAGATACCACTCCCAAAGTTTATCTATCCTGACCGATTCATCTCTCGTCCTGTAGATTTAGTCTCTGCAATCCTGTTCTCGCTTGCTTTTATCTCTTTCCTGATGCGATACCGACAGACACGAAATGTGCTGACATGGTGGGTTCTGCTTTCCATTGCTGTCAATGTGATCGGACAACTGATGATGTCTGTTTCAAAGGAACTGTTTGACGCTTTCTTTGATATTGCGCACGTCTATAAAGTTATCGGTTAAAGTTATCGGTTATGGCGTTCCTATAATAGGATTTTCAGTTTATCAGGTCACCCTCTTGGTGGAACATGCAAGGATGGATAAGCAATTGAGGTCAGCTTACGATAATCTGGACGACAAGGTACAAGAAAGAACCAAGGAATTGCATGAAAGTAACGAGGCACTGCAGACGGAGGTAACCGAACGTAAACGTGCAGAAGAAAAACTCGAGGAAGAACGAAACCTTCTGCTGGCGATTTTCGACGGAATTGATGACGTAATCTACGTTGCTGATCCGAAATCCTATGAGCTGTTACATGTGAACGAAACCTTCAAGCAGTTTTGGGGGAAAGACGTTATCGGTAAGAAATGCTATAATGTCATTCAAAACCGTGATGAGCCGTGTCCGTTCTGTACTAACGACTTAATCTTCGGAGAGTACCTGGGAAAAACCTACATTTGGGAGAAGCAGAACGAAATAAACAACGTGTGGTTCCGCTTAGCTGACAAGGCAATTCGATGGCACGACGGCAGGATGGTCAGATTTGAGTTAGCCTCCAACATCTCCAAAATTAAAAAGACGGAAGAAGAATTACTACAGAGTAAAGAGAGGATAACCAACATTATTGAGAATGTGAACGACTGGGTTTGGGAAGTGGACGCAAATGCCGCTTACACGTATGTAAGCCCTCATATTGAAAGCCTATTGGGCTATAAACCGGAAGAAGTGCTCGGTAAAACCCCGTTTGATTTAATGGATAAGGGTGATATAGAGCGAGTGTCAAATGAATTCGGTGAAATTGCTGCCGCAAAGAGAGGGTTTACCGGTTTGATAAATACAAATGTTCATAAGGACGGAAATCTGGTTGTAATGGAAACAAATGGCACGCCTATTCTGGATGATGAAGGCAATTTACTCGGTTTCAGAGGAACTGATAGAGACATCACCGAACGTATTAAAGCTGAAGAACAAATCAAGCAAAACTCCGAAGCACTGCAACGTTCCAACCAAGAGCTTGAGCAGTTCGCTTATGTTGCATCACACGACCTTCAGGAACCGTTGAGGTCAGTATCAGGCTTCCTTCAAATACTGGAACGGCGATATAAGGACAAGATTGGCGAAAGCGGATTGCATTACATCGAGCGATCAACCGCTGCAGCAACGAGAATGCGGGATCTGATTCAAAGCCTGTTAGAATACTCTCGCGTCAGTTCGAGAGGTAATCCGTTTATACCGACGGATGTGAACAAGGTACTCAAAGATGTATTGCGGAACCTCCAGGCAAATGTCGAAGAAACCGGAGCGATAATCACCCATGATCCTCTGCCGACAGCTTCAGTGGATGCGGGTCAATTTGTACAGCTATTCCAAAACCTGATTGCTAACGGGATCAAATTCTGTGGTGATAAAACGCCCGAAATTCACATCTCTGTTGTTACTAAGGACGATGACTATGTATTTTCTATAAAAGACAACGGCATCGGCATAGAGGAGCAGTATGCTGAACGTATCTTTGTCATCTTCCAACGACTGCACACTCGCGCCGACATTCCCGGTACCGGAATCGGTTTATCTATCAGCAGGAGAATAATAGAACGACACGGGGGGGAAATTTGGTTAGAATCAGAGCCAGGTCAAGGCACGACCTTCTATTTTTCAATCCCAAAAGAAAGGAGCGTGGACAATTAAAATCGAATCCAAAACGGACTTCGTTGTATTATAGTGCTTGCGGACAACATTATAAATAGACAAACAAATTAACGGCAAAACTTGAGGCAACAAAATAATGCAACTAACAACTGTCCATAATGAGAAGTTAAAACTCGTTTTTAGTTGGATCACGGTTGTCTGCGGATCTTTAAGCGTGATTCTTGGCATAATCGTGTTAATTGGCTGGTATTCGCATAATGTATTATTGGTACAGGTGCATAAATCATTTGTACCGATGCAGTATAACACCGCATCAGGATTTCTGCTTGGAGGGATTGGGTTATTAAGTACACAGTTTAGCTTGAAACGTATAGGTCTCATTGCCGGTACTTTGGTTGGATTGGTCGGTTTTCTAACCCTGATTGAATATATATTCGTACTTCAACTTGGCATTGACCAATTGTTTATGAAACATTATATCACCACCAAATCCTCCCATCCCGGCAGGATGGCTCCGAACACGGCTGTATGTTTCTTCCTTATCGGTTCTTTCATACTAAGTAGTTTTCTCCTGAGCGGAAAGCGTTCAACCATGGCATTAAGCATCATCAGTTCCTTATGCACCGGCTTGGGCATTGTTGCGCTATCCGGATATCTGGCAGAAATAGAAACAGCTTATGGATGGGGCAACCTCACCAGAATGGCAATTCACACCTCAATAGGATTTATCTTATTGGGTACAGGCGGTTTCTGCTATTCATGGAGGATAAACGATGAGGAGACACCATTACCGAGTTGGTTTTACATTCCGGTTGGAATTGCCGGCGTAACCATGGCTGTTCTCGTCTGGCAGGCGCTTGCTAAAGCATACGTAAATCCTGAAATCATTGCCGCGAGCAATATGAATGTCCCAAATATGATATTGATAATAGCCCTTGCTGTAAGCTCTCTTTTAACAGGGCTCATATACATTGGGCAGAACCTACAAAAAAGCAAGAACACTCTGCAAGTATCAAACGATAAGCTGTCGTTAATCCGATCAGAATTAGAATTGCGCGTTCAGGAACGTACCAGGCAGTTGAAACAATACACTGCAGCGCTGGAACGTTCTAATAAAGAATTGGAGCAGTTCGCTTATGTTGCGTCACATGATCTTCAAGAACCTCTCCGGTCAGTATCAGGTTTCCTTCAGCTACTGAAACGAAAATATAAAGACAAAATTGACAAAAGCGGATTGCATTACATAGAGCGTTCCACTGCTGCTGCGACGCGAATGCACAATCTAATTCAAAGCCTGTTAGAATACTCACGCATCAATACAAGGGGCAACCCGTTTGAGCTGATAAACATCGAAGAAGTGCTTAATGATGCGTTGTGGAATCTTCAGGTCAGCATCAAAGAATCTGAAGCGATTATCACCCATGATCCGTTGCCGACAGCTTCAGTAGATGAAGGTCAGTTTGTTCAGCTATTCCAGAACCTGATCGCAAATGGGATCAAGTTCAGTGGTGAAAAAATTCCCGAAATCCACATCTCTGTTGATACCAATGATAATGAGTACGTATTTTCCATAAAGGACAACGGCATCGGCATAGAGGAGCAGTATGCTGAACGCATCTTCGACATCTTCCAGCGACCGCACACCCGCAATGATGTACCCGGTACCGGAATCGGTTTATCTGTCAGTAAGAGAATTGTTGAACGACATGGGGGGAAAATCTGGTTTGAATCGGAGCCAGATAACGGCACCACTTTTTACTTTTCAATTCCCAAAGAAAGGAGTATCGAACAATGAAAATCAATCCACAAAATGGCATCATTGAAGTGCTAATGGTTGAGGACAACCCGGATGATGTCGAATTGACTGTTGAAGCGCTTAAGGAAATCAAGCTGGCTATTAACTTCAATTCTGTTGAGGACGGAGTTGAAGCGATGCAATACCTTCGGAAGGAAGGTAAGTATGCCGATGCGAGCCGCCCTGACATCATTTTCCTTGACCTGAACATGCCAAGAAAAGACGGACGGGAAGTACTCGTAGAACTAAAAACGATTGAAGATCTAAAGCGCATTCCGGTAGTAGTCCTGACCACTTCCAATGCTGATGAAGACATTTTCCGGTCATACCACCTCCACGCTAACTGTTACATCACCAAACCGGTTGACATGGATCAGTTTATCAAGGTTGTACAATCCATTGAGAGCTTTTGGTTCACAGTTGTTAAATTGCCAAACGGTGCAGTGTAAGGAACAATTTAATGGACAACAAGCCCACCACAATCCTGCTGGTCGAGGACAGCCCCGACGATGCATTTCTTCTCAAGGAGATGCTATTGGAAATCCCTGCGTTCAGGTTTTACCTGATTCACGTCGAGCGATTATCGGAAGGTATTGATCAAGTCAAAGATAGCGATTTCGATGTTGTCCTACTGGATCTCAGCCTATCTGACAGCAGTGGCATGGACACATTCACCCGAATGCAACAGGTAGCTCCAAATATCCCAATCATCATGATAACAGGTATGGATAACGAAGAGCTTGCCCTTGAGATGGTAAATGCAGGAGCACAAGATTACCTGATTAAGGGAGAGTCTGACGGCAAGCTGTTGGTCAAGTCCATACGATATGCAATAGAGCGAAAGCGGACGCAAGATCAAATTGTTCATGCAAAAGAAGAATGGGAGCAAACGTTTGACGCAGTGCCGGATCTTATTGCCATCATTGATCCTCAGCACCGCATCCTCCGTGCTAACAAAGCAATGGCAGCACAAATAGGCTGTTCACCCGATCAATGTGTAGGTATAACCTGCTATGAGGCTGTGCATAACCTCGATTCCCCCCCTGATTACTGCCCTCATTCCAAATTGTTATTGGACGGCAATGAACATAATACAGAGATTTTTGAGAAACGTTTAGGAGGTAACTTCTACATCACTGCCTCACCGATCCTCGATAAGGATGGTAAACTCAGAGCAAGCGTGCACGTAGCTCACAATATCACAGTGCGAAAACAGATGGAAGACGAGCTGCGTTATTCCGAAGAGAGATTTCGTGTTTTATACAATAAATCTCCTGACATGTTTGTTTCTGTTTCACCTGACGACGGCTCAATCCTGCAATGTAACAATACGGTTTTGAACAAAACAGGATATCTAAAAGAGGAAATTGTAGGCACTCCGATATTCAAGATGTATCATGATGATTGTATGGACTCTGTGAAAGAGGCATTTCAACAATTCATTAAAACAGGTGAAGTTCGGGACAAAGAGCTAATTCTGCAAATAAAAGATGGCAGCAAGATACCGGTAAGCCTGAATGCCAAAGCAGTTAGAGATGTTACGGGAAAGATACTGCATTCAATATCTTCCTGGCGAGACATTACCGAACGAAAACAGGCAGAAGCTGAAAAAAAGAAACTGGAAGTCCACTTGCGTCAGCAGCAAAAACTTGAGTCCATCGGTACGCTTGCAGGTGGAATTGCTCATGAAATCAACAATCCCATCAACGGAATATTGAACTATGCCCAGTTGATAATTGATAAACTGGAAGAGGATGGCTCAATTAAAAGATTTGCAAGTGAGATTGTCCATGAAACCGAGAGAGTCACAGTTATCGTTAAAAATCTCTTGACCTTCGCCAGACATGAAAAAGAGGCACATAGTCCCGCACTTGTCAGCGATATTATTAACAACACGCTATCTCTTTTGCAGACTATAATTCGACACGATAACATTACATTGGAAGTTGATGTACCTGATGACCTGCCGATGATAAAATGCCGCAGTCAGCAGATCCAGCAGGTAGTAATGAACTTGCTGACCAACGCCCGTGATGCCCTGAATGAGAAATACCCGAAATATGATGAAAGCAAGATTATGATCGTTAAAGCGCGATCTCTTGAAAAAGATACTCAGAAATGGATACGGTTGACGGTTGAAGATCATGGCAATGGAATTCCGGAGGAGATCAAAGAGCGTATCTTTGATCCATTTTTCACCACTAAAGATAAATCAAAAGGAACCGGACTCGGTCTGTCCATCAGTCATGGGATTATTGAGGATCACCTCGGTGAAATGCACGTCGAGAGCAAACCGGGCGAGTACACACGTTTTCATGTTGATCTGAGGGTGGATAACGGGTGGAGTTTGGACAACTCTCACGGAAAAGAAACTGAAGATGAAAATGAATAACTGTTTGTCATTCCGCAGCACTTTGTCATTCAGCAGCACTTTGTCATTCAGCAGCACTTTGTCATTCCTGCGCAGGCAGGAATCCATTACTGTATAAGGCATTTAATGCGGCAATACTATGTTTACATCCTTGCCAGTAAAAGAAACGGCACACTGTATATCGGCGTGACCAATGATCTCGTCAAGCGTGTATATCAGCACAGGGAAGGGATAACTGATGGATTCACAAAGAAATACAACGTGCATAAATTGATGTATTTCGAAGCGACAAATGATATTCATGCAGCGCTTTATCGGGAAAAACGGTTGAAGGCGTGGAAAAGAGCCTGGAAGATCAGGTTGATTCAGGAGTCTAACCCGGATTGGAAGGATCTCTACGAGACGATAATCTGAATGGATTCCTGCCTGCGCAGGAATGACAGTAGGAAGCAGGAATGACAAATGAAATTGCGAAGTTTAGGTAGCACTGTTACGAGACAATTAAAGAGGAACGATATAATGGCACGCATACTGGTGGTTGATGACGAGAAAAGTATCAGAATCACAGTTCAGGAGTTTCTAAAGGACGACGGTCACGACGTTCAAACCGCTGATGATGCCATAGCGGCTCTGGAATTGCTGAAAGAAAAAGATTTCGATGTGGTTGTGACCGACGTCATCATGCCGAAGATGTCCGGGGTGAAACTGCTGCAGGCGATTCGTGAAGTGTCTGAGTACGTGCAGGTGGTAATGATGACCGGTGGACCGACCATTGAAACCGTGTCTGAAGCCCTGCGTCTCGGAGCTTTCGATTACCTGACGAAACCGGTCACCAAGGAAGCGATTGTTAAGACTGTAACTAATGCTGCAAAGACAAAATTCCTCATTGATGAGAAAATGCGTCTCGAAGAGGACAACCGGAGATATCAAGAGGACCTGGAATTAATGGTGGAGGATGCCACAAAAGCATTGCGGGTTAGTGAGCAGAAGTTCAGAGATTTGAGTGATCTGCTTCCGGAAATAATCTATGAAATGGATGTGAATGGTGATATCACTTATGTAAATAAAATAGCCTCTGAAAAAACCGGATATTCTCAGGAAGAATTTAGAGAAGGTATAAATGTATCTCAACTTCTTGTGCCTGGTGACATGGACAGGGCGAAGGAAAACATATCGAGGATAGCGAAAGGAGAAGTAATTGGAGCAAATGAATACTCTGTTCAGAGGAAAGACGGTTTTATCTTTCCATGTGTTGTTCATTCCTCCCCGATTATTCAGAATAATAGACCTGATGGTTTGAGAGGTATCATCTCTGACATCACCGAGCGCAAGCAGATGGAAGAAGATCTAAAGGCAAGCGAAGAGAAATACCGCTTTATGATTGAGAATCAAGGTGAAGGAATTACTGTAGTTGACTCACAGGAAAAGTTCCTGTTCGCCAATCCCGCTGCTGAAGAGATGTTCGGAGTAGATGCTGGAACTCTTGTCGGTCGTAATGTTAAAGAATTTTTAAGCGAAGGAATGATCGAAATAATTCTGAATCAGACAAAAAAACGAGAACAAAGAGAAAGCTCAAGCTATGAACTTGAAATCACACAACTAAGTGAAGAAAAACGACAAATCCTTATTACCGCTACGCCTCAATATGATGAAGACAATATAGTAATTGGAAGTATAGGAATTTTTAGAGACATCACCGAGCGCAAACAGACGGAGGAGAAGCTGCATAAAAGTGAGAAGAAATTCCGTCGCTTGGTGGAATCTCTAGAGAATGATTACATTATCTACAGCCATGACACACAGGGCGTCTTCACTTACCTCAGTCCCTCCATTTTCAATGTGCTTGGTTATACCCAGGAAGAGTTTATAGGGCACTACAGTGAGTACATGACTGACAGCCCCATCAACAAAAACGTAGCGCATTACACGGAAGCGGGGTTGTGCGGTGAGAAGCAATTGCCTTATGAAGCGGAGTTCTGGCACAAAAACGGTAGGCGGCGACTTCTCGAGGTAATGGAGACGCCGATTTATGACAAGGAGCGCAATGTGGTGGGTATCGAGGGCATTGTCCATGACATCACCGAGCGCAAACAGGCGGAGGAGGCGTTAAAAGCAAGTGAAGAACGTTATAGATCCTATATTGAATTAACCGGACAATTAGGGTGGACTACAAATGCTGAAGGGGAGGTCGAAGAAGACATACCTTCATGGAGAGCTTATACCGGTCAGAGTTACGATGAAGTTAAAGGATGGGGATGGGGTAAAGCGCTTCACCCGGATGATACTGAACGCAGTATACGGATTTGGACAAAATCAGTCGAAACAAAAAGTGATTATGAAACCGAATACAGGGTTCGCGGAAAAGATGGTATTTACCACTGGTTTTTGGCGAGAGGAGTTCCTCTGCTTCAGGAAGACGGTAGCATTTTGGAGTGGGTCGGTACTTGCATTGACATCACCGAGCGTAAACAAGCAGAGGAAGCACTACGTGACAGCGAGGCAAGACTTAATGAAGCACAGCGCATTGCTCAAATTGGAAGCTGGGAGCTTGACCTAATTACAAACACTCTACATTGGTCGGATGAAGTTTATAGAATATTTGATTTGAAACCGCAGCAATTCGGTAACACTTATGAAGCGTTTCTAAACAATATTCATCCTGATGACAGAGATTTGGTTAACAGAGCTTATACCGATTCAGTAAAAAACAGAACGTCTTATGATATTATACATCGCCTGCTGTTGAAAGATAGGTCTATAAGATATGTGAACGAACGTTGTGAAACATTTTATGATGATACCGGTAAAGCAGATCGTTCTATCGGAACTGTTCAGGACATCACTGACCGCAAGCGGGCGGAAGAAGGGTTGCGGGAAAGCAAGGAATTGTTTGATGTTTTTATGGACAATATTCCTGCAGCAATATTGATTAAGGATCATGAAGGGCAAACGAGATATAGAAATCAATACTTACACGATCTGTTAGCTGATAAAAATTGGATTGATTATGAGGGTTATAAACAAGATCCACACGAATTCAAAAGAATAGTAAAGGAGGCTGAAAAGCAAGTCATCCGAGATGGAGATACCCTTCAAGCAGTAATATCTCCCCAAGATGAAACAGGTAATGTGCGTCATTACGAAACCATCAAATTCCCAATTGACAGAACGGGTAAGTCCCGTTTGCTGGGAGGTGTTGCACTGGATATCACCGAGCGTAAACTGATGGAAGATGCTCTGAAAGTAAGTGAAGCCAAATTCCGTAATGTAATTGAAAACACAAATGATGCCATTTATCTGCTGTATAAGGACCGATTTGTATTGACAAACAAGAAATTCAGCGAGATGATCGGTGTTACTTCCGAAGAAGCAGCCTCTCCCGGATTCAACTTAATGGACTTTGTTGCACCCGAAAGCAGGGAAGCGATTGCGGAACGGGGGCGAATGAGAGAACGAGGCGAAGAACCCCCTTCCCGATATGAGTTTGTCGCCTTGAATACCAAAGGAGAACGCATCATCATTGATAATTCGATCGGTGTAATAGATTATCAGGATGGAAAAGCGGTGCTCGGTGTGCTCCACGACATTACCGAACGGAGACACTTGAGAGATCAATTGCAGCAGGAACGAGACAATCTCGAAGAGATGGTTGCAA
Organism: uncultured bacterium; assembly: GCA_964627035.1. Taxonomy (GTDB): domain Bacteria; phylum Electryoneota; class AABM5-125-24; order Hatepunaeales; family Hatepunaeaceae; genus CAZVKN01. Next base: position 32,067 of record CAZVKN010000025.1, read on the forward strand.
GAAGAACCAAAATGCTAAAGAAAACAGTGAGAGATTTGGAAGAATCAAACTTATCACTAAAAACTGCTAATCGGCATAAGGACAACTTCCTGTCCGCAATGAGTCATGAGCTGCGCACACCACTCAGTGCTATAATCGGGTTCGGTGATTTGCTGTCGGGACAATTTTTCGGTGAACTTAACGAGAAACAGCTCAGCTATGTTGAAATGATTGATTCAAGTGGAAAGCATCTGCTGGAATTGATAAGTGACTTACTTGATATGGCAAAGATTGATGCAGGAAAGATTGATATAGACAGAGAAGACATCCTGCTGAATGAATTTATCGGATCCGCTGTCTCTATGGTTAGTGTGTTGGCGCATGAAAAAAGCATCTCTATAGAAACAAAGGTTGACCCTGATGTAAAGATCATCAATGCGGACAGGCTACGGACAAAACAGATATTGCTGAACCTGCTCACCAATGCGGTGAAATTTACTGAGGATCGTGGCTGCATAAACATCCGGGTATCAAAAGAGGGTGATGAATCCATAAAAATTGAAATCGAAGACAACGGCATCGGAATCGCACCGGATGAATTGGACAAGATATTTTCCGAATTCCATCAGGCAGACAAAATTCGTGATCGCTCCTTTGCCGGTGTCGGGATCGGACTTGCTTTGAGTCGGCGATTGGTTGAGATACACGGCGGGGAGATCGGTGTCCGCAGCAAATTGAAAGAAGGGAGCACTTTTTGGTTCACACTTCCTCTGATTAAACCTGGACTACTACCGACAGAAGACGCTGTTGATACGTTATTTGCCAGACCGAAAAAAGGGAAACATCGCATCCTCATCGCTGACGACAGTAAGCAAAATCAGACTCTGCTCATAGACATGCTAAGCATGAAGGGTTACGAATCTTTTGTAGCCAATAACGGCAAAGAGGCGATAGACCTCACGCTGTCCGGCAAACCGGACTTAATTCTGATGGACATTAACATGCCTGTGATGGACGGTCTTAAGGCGGCGAGATATATTAGAAGTATAGAGGGGTTCAGGCATCTGCCCATCATCGCAGTAACCGGATCAACCGGACCCGAATCGGTTGAAAAGCAAAAGAGAGCAGGCATAACCGATCATTTGTTCAAGCCGATGAAAATGAACGAGCTGTTTGCAGTTATTGATAAGTATGTTTGAGGGTGTTGTGGCATACGCTGTCAGGTCGCCGTACCTGACAGTGACGACTTACATCTGTAGTCGGGCTTGTCTCAAGCCCGACGTCGTGGTTGATACAACCTTGAGTGCTGTCAACCGCGGCGGATTGACAGCGACTACGACTCTAAGTGCTATCAGCAGATCCGTCAAGCACGGATCTAACAGTGCCGAGCAGTTTGTGCATCCGGTAAGGTTTGTTGATATGGCTTCTCGCGCCAAGTTTCAATAACTTCGCCTTTGATGTGGTTTCAGCAAATCCACCGGACATTATGACCTTTGCTTCGGAATTCAGTTTGAGGATTTCAGCAAGTACCTCTTCGCCTGACTGTTTGGGCATAACTAGATCGAGAACAATTAGATCAAATTCTTTCGATTCATTTTGATACAGCTCAATAGCTTCAGCAGCAGATTCTGCTACAGTGACGTTATATCCGACACTTTTAAGAATCTTTGAACCAACCTCTAACACTTCCTGCTGATCGTCCACCAATAGAATTCTCTCAACTCCACCAGGGAATAATTCAGTTTTATCGGCAGTCTCCTCAACCACTGTCTCATCAATCCGTGGGAGGTAGATGCTGAATTGAGTTCCTTTCCTGGGTTTGCTCTCAACTTCGATCCACCCGTTATGCGCCTTGACAATGCTATATACCATTGCCAGCCCGAGACCTGTTCCTTTACCGATTTTCTTGGTTGTGAAGAACGGCTCGAAAACATGAGGGATCAGTTTTTTTGCAATACCGCTTCCCGTATCTGACACGGTCAACAATATATAATCACCGGTTTTAGCATACGAACGACTGCGAATAAACCTCTTGTTAACCTTGAAGTTCCGGGTTTTAATTGTCAGCTTACCTCCTTTTGACAGCGCATCAATTGCGTTGACGCTCAGATTCATCATCACCTGATTCATCTGTCCGGGGTCAGCCATAATAACCCATAACTCAGGGTCTTTTTCTATCAACAGTTCAATATTGGGGTTGATTGTCCGTGATAGCAGCTCTTCAACCTCATCAATTGATTTGTTCAGGTTTATGGGCTGCGGTTTCTCCATTCTGCGGCGACCGAACGTCAATAGCTGTGACGTCAAATCGGCTGCACGGTTGGCACTCCGTTTGATGGCTTCAATGCTGATATACTCCTGACTCTCCTTTTCCAATTTCATCAATGCGAGCTGTGTGTTACCGAGTATAACAGTGAGTAAATTGTTGAAATCGTGTGCGATTCCTCCTGCCAGCGTCCCGACCGCCTCCATCTTGGACGCATGCCGCAGTTGAGCCTGCAGCTTTTTGTTTTCGGTGACATCTGCAACCATCAGCATTGCACCGATGACTGCACCGCTCGCATCGTAGCGTGGTGTGCCGTGAATGTCGAAACTTCTATTTGCGTTAAAACGCTGAGGTTTTATCTCCTCAACATGTATTGCTTTACCATTCATTAGCTTGTCGAGATGACTCGCCACATCCTCAGTTTCGTCATCAAGCAGTTCAAGTGCACTCATACCGATAATCTGATCCTTCTCCTCATCCATCATCATTGTGTTCATCACCGGATTAACGAACATAATTTTACCTTCTTTTCCTACATAAGCAATGCCGACCGGAGCTTCGGTGACAAGATCACGATTGAATTTTTCTGAGACCCTGACCTGTTCCTCTGCCAATTCTCGCTCTGTGACGTCTATGATATAAATGCGAACAACCTTGCTGCTAACAACATAGGAGATGTGAAGCTCATATCTCTTATCATCTGCTCTAATTATCTGAATGACATTTTCATCGGTTTTTCTTTGGAGTGCTTGAATCGGAATTTCTATTTCCTGAAATACAGGATGGTTAATCCCACGCAATTCAAGATCAGGAAATTCTTTTGATGCTGCCTCGTTGAAATATGTGAGTGCTTCAGGGTGTTCACCGACAATACTAAATTCAACGACCGGATTTGGATTCAGATCGGGGAAAGAGGCTAATCTGTGCAACTCATCAAGGCTGTCATGGAGTTGCTCACGGGTTCTTTGGCTCTCGGTAACGTTTTCGATGGCAACTCCGAGCCGTTTATTTGGCATACGGAAGGCACGCACAATGAAGTATCTTTCCGTTTTATCCTTTTTATAGAACAGCTCTTCAGAAACGAACGTGGCGCCTGATTCCATTACTTTGCTAAACTTTTCCTTAAGAGTTTTCCGATCATAGATGGGCCAAATCTCTTCAAATGCTTTACCTCTGGATTCATCCATGACAAGATGCGTCAACTGTTCAGCCTGCTTGTTCCCCTCACTCAGCATGAGCTTGTCAGGCTCTTCAAACTGAAAGATGAACAGCCCGGATGGGATTGACTGGACTATGTCTGCCGAACTTTGCAGCGACTCCCGCAATGCAGCCTCAGTCTTCTTCCGCTCGGTGACATCCCTGAACGTAACGAGGATTGCTTTACCCGTGCCCCATGGAATCAGCGATGCGGTGAGATCCATCTCTACGACACTGCCGTCCGCATGTGTGAACTGCTGAGAATCAAAGACCGCACCGTGAACTGAAATATTATCAATCAACTCGTCACGTGACTCCAATGTTTCAGACGGAAAGATAGAAGTAACCTCTTTACCGTTAAGATTTTTCGGTTCATATCCCAAAAGCGTTTTGACCATGGGATTGACTCCGATAATCTTACCGGATTCCGGGTCAACAACCATAATAATATCGAGCGAACGACTGAAAATCACTTCAAGCCGTTTCTCAGATTCACGCAGTGCTTTTTCTGCAAGTTTTCGCTCAGTGATGTTACGTGCGTGATAAACTGTGCCGATAGAAGCACCCTCTTTATCTTTCAGAGGAGAAACAGCGACATTGAACTCACCTTTCCACCTCTGTTCAGTAATCTCCAGACTGTTTTTTCCGCTCTCACTGAGCAGCTTCAGATGATCGCAGAAGGGGAGAGGAGTCGTTTTACTTTTTTTAGATGATGAGCATGCAATGCCAACTGCTTGCTGCGGTGTCACACTGAGTTTATCAGCCATTGATCTGTTCACACGCATAATGCGTTTGTCATTATCAATAAGCGCAATCATGTCAGGAATTACATCAACACTCTGTTCCCATTCGATCTTGGCTCTGGCGATTGAATCTTTAATGTGCTTGTTGTCAATGGCAAGAGAGATTTCGTTGGCGACGGATTGCAGCGTTTCACAATCGTCTTCTCTGTATAGACGGTTCTGACTGTAATCCTGAAGAGAGATAAGACCATAAGCTCCGTCGTTACCGGTTAGCATACCTGCAAGGTAGAGTTCCGGTGTCACTCCGGAGGACTGAAACTCTTCGCCTTCAGAAAGGGAAATCAAATCTGCTTTGGTCAGGAAGACCGGTTCGCCCTTTTTCAACAGGTAGGAGGCAAGAGTGTTGAACAGTTCCCCTTTAGCACCATTATCATGCTGATTAACTGAATAAGGGATTGAAATCGAGTCGTTGTCAGGATCTCTGAGTGCAATACAGATGTTTTCAGCGGGTAGTATCTTCTTTAGCTCGGTGTGAATCAGCTCGTAAAATTTTGTAAAATCTTTGATTTCTGTGGCTCCACCTGAGACTATGGCAGAAAATTGTCTTAATCTCGCTGTCTGCACGTAATCGGTTATATCATCAATTACCAGCAATGTTTCCCGCAGCCGTTTCTCACTGAAGCCGATGATGGAGTATCGTATTGACCTCAATCCGTCGCCGAAGCATGTGATTGTAGTAACCTGATTGGTCATGGGTTTACGAGTGGATCTAAATTCGTCAAGGGCAGCGATTAATTCACTCTTTTCATCACCGGCTGTGGAATCAGTGCGATTGCCCAAAGCCTTCATGTAGTGAACACCAAGCAGCTTGTTCGGATCAACCGAGAATTGATGCAGGAAGCTCTCGTTAACTGTCCGAACAGTGAAATCAGAGTTGAATACGATCAATCCGGACGGGATAGCACCGAGTATATTTTCGAGACTGTTCTTTTGCTGGTTGAGTTGTCTCGACAACGCTTCATTCTCCGCAGCGGATACCGATTCAGTGTCATATCTCGCTGTCAGATCAGCGCTTCTCTTGAGGAGAATTATTACAACGATGGACAGTCCAATAGAAAGCAGAAAGGTAAAGCCGACTCTGAAGAATTTCGAAAGGACTGCAGGAGTTCCCGGCAGTATCCCTGATTCCACAATACTCTCATCCTCAACCGGCAGGACATAATCAATGTCAGGATTGCTGTCAGATGGATGATTGATCTGTGCATTGACAACTGAGATCAAAGTCACTGTCAAGACAGTGATCAACAGTGTTATTTTGAAAAACTTATGCGTCATACCTTTCATTTAAGAAGGATTATCTCGGAATTCGACTTTTGGGTTAAAGAGATATAGGTCATTCTAATAGTTCAGAATTCACGCTTCAGCGTGCGGAACAGCTTGAAGGCTGAACTCTGAACACTACTACGTCACTGTATTGTTAACGCCCCCGATTTTTTCACTCAGACAAGTTAAACACCCTAAAAACAGATTACTGTTACCCTCGTCACTTTTGATATCCCCGATCCGTCGGATACTTTGGCATTGGAGGCATCTGTTTCGGCTCGTTCTCTATTTTGTCCAGAAGATACTTGATGGCATAATCGAGCTGTGGATCATCGCCCCGATAAAATGATGCGGGATCTTCCTTGATTTCAAACCCTTCATCAGGTTCTGTCCCCCAACCTTCGATCATCCATTCGCCGTCACTTAAACCCCAACCGGTAAATTCAGGTTGGGTAATCATACCGCGATCAATTAACAGTTTGTCCATCCTGATTCCTACCCATCCACCCCAGGTTCGTGTTCCGATTATAGGACCTAAACCGAGTCGGCGAAATCCTTCGGTAAACGTTTCCCCATCGGATCCGGTTTCACCGTTGCAGACAGCAGCCATGTGTCCGTGGAACGCTGTATTCGGTCTGCGATAGCGTGAGCCGTTGCGGGACATGCCGAGTCCGAAAACTTTGCGTGAAAGATGTGAAAGGATCATCTCAGCCACCCAGCCACCGCCGTTGTAACGGACATCCATTATCAAGCCCGGTTTTTGGTGCTGCTGGGCGTAACTTCCGGTGAATTGAGACAACCCTGCGGATCCCATGTTTGTCAGATGAATGTAACCGATTTTGCCGTCACTCTTCTCCTGAACATATTGGTGCCTGCCGTCCACCCAGTCATAGTATCGTAATCCGCGCTCGCTCCCGAGAGGTTTGATGATTACTTCACGTCCGTCTTCTTTGGACGGCTTGGAGTTCAGTGTTATCGAGGTGATTTTGTTCGCTCTGTTCAGCAGAAGCTGGTGGATATTTTTCGTTTCGCTACACGACCTGCCGTTTATAGCCGTGACATACTCGCCGACTTCAGCATTGATGTGAGGGGCTGCAAGCGGGCTCGACAGGCTGTTCCTCCATTCGCGTCCGGAGATGACACGCTCAATGCGGTAAAAACCGGATTTGTGTCGGGTGACATCAACGCCGAGCAGCCCTGTTGAATGATAGTCTGCTCTTCTTTGATCTCCACCCCAAACGTATGTATGAGAACAGTTAAGCTCGGCAAACATCTCACCGATAAGATCGCTCAGCTCATCGCGGGTGGAGATGCGATCTGCGAGAGGGGCATATTGGTCACGAACCTTTTCCCAGTCAACTCCGTGCATATTGTAATCCCAGAAAAAATCTCGCTGGAGTCGCCACGATTCAAAGAACATCTGCTTCCATTCCGCACGCACGTTGATGTGAAGATCCCAAGCCGACAAGTTAACGTTTTTGTCTTCCGGCTCATCCTTATCCTTCTTGAACATTTCATGCCCACCGCCCGGTTTTTCGTCAATACCGATGACCATGAACTGATCCCGCTTACGGATCAGCATCTTTTTGCCGTCATCCGATATATCGTAACCGTTGATGGCATCATCTACGATTGAATGTTTCTTCTTCTTGAGGTTGAACTTGTGAAGCGGAACGCCGCGGCGTTTGCCCTTGTCAAATTCATCTCTTACCATTCCACGATTTCTCCATGACATGTAGAAAATCTTATTCTTGACCGCATCCAGTCCAAAATAGTTTCCTGCAGGCACCGGAATCGGAGCGATGCGTTCCGATATTCTGTCGAAATCAATCTCAAACTTAACCGGTTCTTTCTCACCCACCTTTTTGTCCTTTTTATCATCATTCCCATTATCGTCGTCATCTTTCTTGCCCCACTTTCCCCATTCATTCTCATCTTCTTCCGGGTCAACCTCAAACGTGAACGGAAGCTTTTCTCCTTCTTTCAAGGTCACAACATAGGGACGAGTGGCACGGTCTCGAATATAGATCGCCTCATGAAAATCAATGTGTGGGTTGGCAGTTCTGTCTGACAGAAAGTAGAGATATTTCCCTTCAGGATCGAATTGGGGTGAGTGACTGTTGAAGAAGTCATCTGTGACCGGATAAACCTTTTCCTTCTCTGAATCCCAAACTTGGATTGTGTTGTTGTGGTTTGTCTCGTTACGCGAATAAACCAAAAATCTGCTGTCCGCTGACCAGTTGTATTCGGAAATTTCCCACTGTCCTGAATCAATAATATCTGTCTTGCCGTTTTTAGTGTTCATTATTATTAGTTCATACTTCTGATTGCCGAAGGCGATCATTTTGCCATCGGGCGACCATTCCGGTCCGAAATGCCAACCCTCGTTGTCACTGCCGAGCAGTTTCGGTTCTCCGCCTTCAGCGGGATAGAGATATAATTTCTCTTCACCGGAAACATCTGACCAAGCTGCAATGGTAGTACCGTCAGGTGACCATGAAGGGAACTTTTCCCGCTCACCTGAGCTGCGAGTTAATTGCCGGATCAAGCCTTCTTTTTTAGCAGGGAGAGTAAACAACTCACCGCGTGAGCAAAATAGCACCCGTTTCCCATCGGGAGACAGCGAGAATGATGTGATGTACTTCTTGGGATCAACGTACTTGCCTCGAGCCTGAATACGGTCTGTTGGGAGCGTGATGTTTACAACCTCGTTTTTGTCTTCACCGATATTGTATTTGTAAATATCCATCCCAAGCTGGTAAACGATGATTCCGTTGCCAAGTGATGGGAATCTTACATCAAAATTGGCGTGGTGAGTGTGCTGCTTTATATCAGATCCATCCGGTTTCATCGAATGGATATTGGCTCGACCGTCCCGATCTGACTGGAAATATATTCTTCCGTCATCGTGCCACATCGGAAATGCGTCGGTGCCGTCCCAATCGTTAAGAGGAGCATTATCGGTTATATTCCTGAACGATTTCTTTTTCAGATTACTGATCCAGATATCCTGAGCCCAGCCGCCTTTGTAACGTTTCCATTTTCTGAACTCTCGCGAGTAACGGTTGTATGCGATCCTGTCGCCGTCCGGCTCGTAACTGATCAGTGATCCTTTGTCAAGCCCTATAGATTCGGGAAATCCTCCACCGACAGGAACCGTATAGATTCGATAAGCTCGGTAAGGGGCTTCTCTGCTGGAGCGGAACAGCACTTCACCTTTGGGATTCCAGCCGAGTACCATATCTCTGCCGGGATGAAATGTCAACCTTTTCGGCTCTCCACCGCTTGCCGGAATGACAAACACATCGTCGTGTCCATCTTCCTGACCTGAAAATGCGATCCATTTCTTGTCTGGTGAATAGTGTGCAAACCTCTCTTCGCCCTTATGAGTGGTCAACCGCACGGCAATACCTCCGGACAGGGGAACTTGCCACAGATCACCTTCAGAGGTGAACACGACAGATTCACCGTTACTGTGTGGGTAGCGGAAGAAGCCGTTTGACGCCTCGGCAGCGAATGAGCTGCTGAACCAGAGCAGTAGTGAAATCAGTAAGAGTGCATGGGTTGTACGCATGATCCGAAAAATGTTAAAACTATGGTGACACATGATCACTCCAATTTTTTGTAGGGCAAGACCCTGATTTGTTTTCGGCAGGGGGCAGATGTGCCGACAGAGGCAGCATCCGGTGTGGAATCTCAATACAGTTCTGAAGCAACTGACGGTAGCCCGATCAGTTAAATCGGGCTACGCTGTGAATCGTACGTTAAAATGGCTACTGTTCACTGTCGGTCGGTTTGGTAATTTTATATTTCCGATAAAATTTATCAACCCGTCCGGCGGTGTCAACTAATTTTTGCTTGCCGGTATAAAACGGATGGCAAACTGAACATATATCAACATTTATGTCACCGACAGAGCTTCTTGTCTGGAACACATTTCCGCAAGCACATGTAACTGTCGCCATTCTATACGGAGGATGAATATTTGGTTTCATAATGACCTCATATTATTTGAAAACTTCGCCTTCAAGCGAAAATATCGGATGAAAATTCCCTTAAGAGGGTAAACGTATAAATATAGCTATCTACGCATCATATCACAATAAAAAACAGGTCCAAGTAAGTTATCTCATAATTTCGTCATTCCCGCGAAGGAGTCTGTCCGATAATAGGAAAAACCGCTGTCAACCCGCCGTGGTTGACAGCCCAACTTACGTATATCAATTAGATGGCTGTCAGGTGCGGCGACCTGACAGCGGGTTGTTTGTATTACCGGACAGACTCGAAGGCAGGAATCCAGAAAATCAATACAGAACTGGATTCCCGTTTTCACGGGAATGACTAACTGATCGTTTTATTATTGTAGGACATACTCTAAAGAGCGGACTAAAAGTCCGCCCTTGTATCTTACCCGTGATACAGGTTAACTTC
>CAZVKN010000026.1:0-40199 GCA_964627035.1 uncultured bacterium
TACTGATGGTATTAATAGTATTAACCAAAACAATCTCATCTGTTTTCCTGATTTTCATGCCAGTACATTAAACGACCGTTATAGGCGGCAATGTCCACCAAGCCGTCTCCATTGAAGTCACCGGGACAAGCCCCATTTCTTCTGCTGCCGAAATTCTCGGCAACATCAATGCGCTCCCAGGCTTCCTGAGCACTTGCAGTTGAGAATACCAGCAATAGTGCTGTTAGAGTGAATAGAAAGTTCTTCATTTGACTCTTCCTGTTAAGTTTAATAATGAACAGCACTCATAGTGCCGTTTTGATAAGCTTTATCTATATTTTTCAGTTTATCAGAATTCCTTAATATCCCCCGTGAGTCGTCATTTCATTAATAGTAATTTCTTCTCAGAACTACATTTACAATTGCTCGGTTTGGGGTAACTTCTTTAGTATCAAGTGCAGAGAATAGAGTAAAGAAAGACTATTATCTTAAATTTGAACTCACGTACAACCGATATTTATTTTTGATCTGATTGGGAATCTGTCTAATGATATTGTAACTTAATAATCCATTAAGGGTTACGCAACTCTCTTGAATCAAAAATTACCTTCAAACAAAAAAAAATCCCAAAATGATTTCAGATGTGTGCGAAACATCAATTATATTTCGCAAATTGAATGATAAACCCACTCAAGATCTTGGTGAGATCAGTCTGAAGCTGCTTCTGTTCACGTTTATAATTAGTTGTAAAATATTTAGTATTGAGTCGCGTTGCCCGGCTTCTCCGAAGCTGGGAAATCTGTTTAATCTGTAATGCATTCCAACTTGCAAACTTGTCAACTTGCTAACTTTCAAACTTTTTAAATATTCCGCTTATATTCCGTTTCAAAGCGGAATAATATCATTGAATCAGAAAATAAACCGAGACAAAAGGCGGAACAAACTCCCTAAAAACACCGATTCGTGCATATTTTGCGTTATTCCCCTAAATTGTTCCGCAAATATTCCGTCTCTCTCGGCATAGTGAATATTGTAACTTATTGTATTCCATGTATTTTCCGTGAACTTGTAATAATCATCTACTGATTTCACTCCCTTTGTAGGCTTTAATTTCACGAGTTTTATCATTCAGAGATGGGGAGATTCTTAATGAGATGATGTGTGAGGGTTAAGGTATGATGGTAAATTCCCCAAAAATACAAGACCCACAAGCCTGTAATTATATGGCTTATGGGCTCATTCGTGCCGAGGGGGGGACTCGAACCCCCACACCCCGAAGAGTACTGGTCCCTGAAACCAGCGCGTCTACCAATTTCACCACCTCGGCAGGTTCTAAAATCTATTTCCTGCTACTCAGTAACTTCAGCGTTTCCAACAGGTTCTGCTTCAGCGTCCACAGGTACTGCGTCACCGGCAGTCGCACTACCGATGTCGAAATCCTGAACCTGAGGAAGATTGGCTGCCGGAGTTGACTCCAGTACTTTCTGTGTCACGCTTTCAACCGGACCGGTTCCTGCACCCACCATCAGTGATATAACAAGACTTAACACCAAAAATGCGGTCGCAAGGTATTGAGTTACGGTTGATAACATCGTTGCAGCAGACCTCGCACCGAACAGTGAGGAGGAAACTCCACCACCGCCTCCGAACATCGAACCTGACAACCCGCCGCCTTTTGGAGCTTGCAGCAGGATTGATACAACCATCAGTATGCTGATCAGCAGGTGAACAATAAGTAGTATATTTTTTATTATGACCATTTTATCATTTTGTTTTGAGAATTATGAAATATAATTTGATGCTCCAGCCAAAGCAAGTAAAAATGAGATAAAAGCGATCAAACTGACGATATTTTAACCTGAATCTCTTGACCAAGCGGTTTTGAATTGCTATAATATGGGCTGTATCGCCGGAGTGGTGGAATTGGTAGACACACCATCTTGAGGGGGTGGCGCCTAACCACAGGTGTGCCGGTTCGAGTCCGGCCTCCGGCACGAAAGACCCCGTATGGGGTCTTTTCTGTTTTTTGCTCGATGTCATGGACAGCCCTATCTTGCAAACAATTTATTATCATACTGTTAACAACATCAATCCCTGCAATCACTTGACATAACCTTGCTTCTGCATTAACTTATGTTATAAGCCTGCCAAAAAACGAACGCAACGAGGAACATAAAATGGAGATCACGTTCTGGGGTGCCCGCGGATCAATACCTACTCCAATGGACAATAAAGACCTATCTGCTCGCATCAGAACAGTCTTAGAACTTGCTGTTAAAAAAGGACTAACTGATGTATCTGATATAGATGAGTTTGTAAAAAAACTCCCATGGTATCTTGGTAATACCGCCGGAGGTGACACTTCCTGCGTTGAAGTTCAAGCGGGAGACACAACTATCATCCTCGATGCCGGTACCGGGATTCGCCCACTCGGAAATGACATAATGGAGCGACCGGACAGATCCAAGCAGTTTCACATCCTGATCAGCCACACCCATTGGGATCACATCGCCGGTTTTCCTTTCTTTGTCCCGGCTTTTATTCCCGGCAACACGGTCATATTCTACGGTCCGCACGGTATGCTTGAACAACGGTTTCGTCGTCAGCAGGAGCGGGAGTATTTTCCGGTTCAGCTCGATGCGATGGGAGCTGACATTAACTTCGTCCAGCTTGGCAAACAGTGCAAGTTTGAGATTAATGATGTGGAGATTGAAACCTTTCCGCTTTACCACCCCGGCGGCTGCTTTTCCTACCGAGTAACGTACAAAGGTAAATCAGTGGTTTACGCCACTGACGGCGAGTATAAGGACTTATCAATGAAGAAAATCCAGCCCTATATGGACTTCTTCCGTGATGCAGATGTGCTGATCTACGATGCTCAATATACCATGGTGGAGAGCATCGAGCGTGAAGATTGGGGGCACAGCACTGCTCCGATTGGGATAAATATCGCTCTTGATTCCGGCGTTAAGACACTGGTTCTGACTCACCACGAGCCGACACACAGCGATGAAATGCTGTGGAACATGGTTGTAGATGCAAAAAACTATCTGCGTTCTCAGGGCGGTGAACGAAAACTGGATCTGATCGGAGCGTATCAGGGATTGAGGATTTCTTTGTAGGATATGATAAGTGAATTACCCTAAACACCACGTCAGTGGTATGTCCAATGGTGGGGTGTTTTCTGTTTTGGAGATGAAGTGAAACGAATAATGGTCGTTTTATTCGTAGCTACGCTTTTAGTTGGTTTGAAGCACGGTAATGCGTATGAGATACCTGAAGTCATAGGGTCGCTAAACCATGAAGAACAATATAGAGGAACATTTTCACATGACTACTGCTGGGTGGGAGACCAAAATAGTGACGGTTATGATGACCTGATGCTAAGCATTGATCCGTTAGTTGGTCCAAGACATGAATATTTTAATCTGGTTAATATCTACTTTGGTGGTGATACAATACGTGATGAGCCAGATATTAGCTTTTCTTCTGATGCGGAGCGCAACGGTGTAGGTTATCGCCTTAACTATGTCGGTAATTTGTTGCCGGACAGCTTCCCTTTTTTTGCTGTCCACAATGCTGTCTATTCTGCAGAGGAAATCGGTGCGTATGATACACTTAAAATCGAACTGTATGAAGGTGGTGAGGAGATGGATTTTATTTCTGAATTCAGGATCAGAACATTTGATGGCAATAAACAGTGGATCAGTAAAGGTTGGTGGCGTAGACCTTTTGACTTTAACGGTGATGGATATCACGATTTGATAACCACAGAAGCAATTGATGAAAACTACAGCCGCCTGAATATCTTCTGGGGCGGTGAAGATTTCGACACTATTCCGGATTGGTCTTACACATATGAAATTGATGGATATCATTCAACCATTATCAAGCCTCACACAGGTTATGACATTAATGGAGATGGGTGCGATGATCTTTTCATTGAAGCTGGTGTCCAAGGAAACAATAGATTTATTGATAGATTGTGGTTTATTTATTTTGGGGATGAGGATCCAGATACAATTCAGGATTTGAGAATCGATCCTGATGAATTGATCGGAGATATAAGTCTAAATATCCCTTGTCTTCTGCCTGATATCAACGGTGATGGCTATGATGAGTGGGGCGTTTCCTACTCAACTGATGATCCGGGAGATCACAGTTACGGCTATTACATATTTTTTGGTTCAGAAGAACCTGACTTGGATGATTATCTCTCATTTGAGGGTGAACACGGGTACGCGGCAACTCCGAATATGATTGCTGGGGGTGACTTTAATGGTGATGGATTTGGCGATATTATTACCTCATCACCTGATGCTTGGATCGGTTCCGGTGGATTCACAATTCATTTTGGTTCACCCTGGTACAGTGGTGAATCATCAATAATTGTAAGAGATGCAGAAGAAGCATATGGAGAAGACTTTGGGTCACTGGGTGGTTCTGTGGGTGCCATTGGTGACTACAATGGTGACGGTGTGGATGATTTTGTGATGACAACCAATGGCACTCCCCCAGTATTTCACCTATACATATTTGCCGGTAACAGGGATTGGGAAGTCGGTGTGAAGGAGAAACCTATTCCAAAGTCCTATGAGCTTTCATTAGAGGCATATCCAAATCCTTTTAATTCTGAAACCACAATATCTTTCGTCCTTTCCATACAGGAGGATGTTCGGCTATCTATCTATGATACTCAAGGTAGGCTTGTAGAAAGATTGTTGAACCGGAGAATGCCGAATTGTGTACATACGGTTCGATGGAGTGGTGAAGGCAAGTCAGGCATATATTTCGCACTACTTGAGGTTGGTGAGGAGAGGACAGCATATAAGCTGGTGAATTTGAAGTAGTTTGTCATTGCGAACCCACGAAGTGGGTGTGGCAATCTCTACTTCGCTCCTCGCATGACAACTAATCCGCTTAATCCGTTTCATCCCGTTGTGAATCTCCCCCCCGGTTTCGGAGAAACCGGGCTACATTATTTTTTCACCGCTTGAACGGCTTCCACAATCTTCTGATATCCTGTACAGCGGCATAGATTCCCTGATAGGGCTCGTCTGATTTCAGCCTCAGTCGGATTTGTATTGTCGGTTAACAGTGCTAATGCAGTCAGCACCATCCCCGGTGTGCAGTACCCACACTGAATTGCACCGTTGTCCACAAAAGACTGTTGCAGCGGATGAAGCTTGCCGTTCTCCGCCACTCCCTCGATAGTCAATACTTCACAACCTTCAGCTTCAACCGCCAGCACCAAACATGAAAACGCAGGTTCTCCATCCAGCAGAACGGTACATGCTCCGCAATCACCGATTGAGCATCCTATTTTAGTTCCAGTGAGCATGAGATCATAGCGGAGAAATTCAGCGAGTGTCCTGCGAGGCTCAACCGCATGTTCATAAAGCTCACCGTTCACCGTGAGTGATATTATCTGTTTCATGCTGTCACCTCCTCAGCAAAAGCTCTCTGTCTGCATTTGAGAAGGGCTCGCTCGGTCAGTATCTCGACCATCATGCTCCTGTATTTCAATGTCCCGCGGTGATCTGTGATCGGTTTGGCTATGTCAGCGGCAATCTGTCCGGCTTTCTTAGCAGTTTCATCTGTCAACTGTTTACCGACTAAAGCCTCACCTGCCTCCTCGATCAGCAACGGTTTAGGAGCTACAGCTCCGAGAGCTATGCGGCAAATTGCAACCGTTCCATCATCATTGAATGTCACTGCTGCTGCTGCACCGACAACAGAAATCTCCAGCGATTTACGGTTTGCAAGTTTGATGTAGCTACTGCCAAATTTTAATCTTTCTAAATTGAAGATGATACCAATTAGTATCTCATCCGATTCGATTACAGTCTTTCCTGGTGCTGTCACAAAATCGTTGTGATCAATTATCCGCTCACCTCTGATTGATTTCAGCACCAGCTTACCTCCGAGTGCGAGCGTCGGGATAGCGGTGTCTGCGGCGGGACGAGCATTACAGATGTTACCTCCATAAGTCCCTCGATTGCGAACTAACGGTGAACCGAGCTGATATGCTCCATCCCACAGTCCGGTCAGTCGCTCACGGATTAGGTCGGATCGTTCAAGATCAGCCAGTGAGGTCATCGCACCGATAGTAATCTGCGAGCCGTTCTGCGAAATTCCTTGCAGCTCAGGGATACGTGACAGAGCTACAAGAATCGCAGGTTTCTCAGTTTCGACATACCGAGCTTGCCATGTCCCTGTTCGTGGTTGCACAGGAGGTGGACGATGCCCCTCCGGGATCACTTTCTGCCGGATATCAACCAGCAGGTCAGTACCTCCTCCGAGGATTTTGACATTATCCTGTTTATGATCCGACAAATAGTTCAACGCTTCGTCGAGGTTGCGAGGTGAATAGTATTCAAATTTGGGTAATATCATATTGATGATAAATTTATTGTCATCTTTCGTCCGTTTTTAATGATATACTGAGCGAAACTGGCAGGATCAGCGTTTCTTCTGCTAAGTAATTTTTAATCACTCTTGCCTCGAATTCGTATTCGGTGTTCATCAACAATCCATAGATACCCCCTTAAGGTCTCTTTACTCAGAAATCGTATCACCAGTTGTATAGCAGCTAGAACCGAATACTTGTCCTGCCTAATCAATCTCAACACAATTATTCCAGGGAACTCCTGTGGTGGATAGGCTCTAATATCAGCGAAATCAAGATCAAGCGTGACCATGGTACGTTTCTCATCACAGCAGACATCCGCAAGCCTCTCATCGGAAGCCCCACACATATTCTGCTCACCAACCGTAATCGCATTGTAACCATTATTACGAAATTCATCTGCTACTTCAACAGAAAGATTCTCGTCAATCTTGAAACTAAGAGGTTCAGTGTGTTGCAAACTCTATCACCCTTTCTTGCGCTAAATTCGCTGCGTAGATTAACACTGCCTTAATATCGTCAGATGTAAGTGAAGGGTAGCTCTTCTGAATATCTTCTGAATTAAGACCTGCTGCCAAATTGTCCAATACCACACTAACAGGAATGCGTGTTCCTGCGATACAGGCTCTGCCATGACAGATATTTGAATCTACCGTGATATGTTTTTGCCATCTCATGTTACATTTCTCCTTTCTTGTTTTACTCATCTAATTAACATCACTTTAATCGTTTGAGAGTAACTGCCTGATGTTAATCTCGCAAAATAAACTCCATTCGGAACATCATCAGCATTCCAAACAAACGAATAGCGTCCTGCTGATTGGAGTGCATTTACTGGTGTTGAAATCAGTTTACCATAAATATCATACACACTAACAACGACATCTGATGGAACTAAAAGAGCATACGCTACCCTCGTTGACATGTTGAATGGATTGGGATAAGATTGAAATAATTGGAAATTGAATGGAACAGGATTTTTCTCAATGTCCACATCCAACTGATCTAAATCCCAATACACCCAAGCTGCACCATCCGGTCTGTCTTCTGAATATGACTTTCCAATAATTGCTGTTCGCTCTGTTCCATCTATAGAAACTACCCCACCCCTTTCAATCTTGTGTCGTTCAATCCATTCAGCATTAACCAGTTCGAAAACATATGAACATTCGGTTGCAGCTACAATTGCCCAACTGCCATCAATAGATACCGAGGTGCCGTACCTTTCTAAGTTTTCCAGGTTTTCCTCTACATCGCTCGGAATTAGCTGTTGATGCTGTTCCCAGCCATCTTCAGTTCTAACAAAAACATATGCCTCCCCAATTAAGCGTCCATCGTAACGCCTTGCTCCGACTACGATATAGTTGCCATCAACTCCAACCGCTCCACCAAAACTGAGTTCATCGTCCTCATCAGCTTCAAGTCTGACCTCCCGTATCCATTCGTTGTCTTCCCGCTCAAAGATATACACGCTGCTAAATGTACTGACAACAGCGAAATCCTCTGTTATATCCAATCTTTCGCCAAAGTCAATTCCTCGTTCATCATCTTCGTCCGGTAATAATCTCTGTAGCAAAGACCATTGTTCACCATCTCTCGCATAAATAAAAACACAGGATTCATCTTCATCTATTGAACTTATTATTACATAATCTCCTTCAACAGCGACAGCATGACCAAACAATTGAACTGTATCTCTTTCTTCGGGAACCAAAACTTGTTGAAGAGTCCAATCCTCATCTTCTTGATGGAACACACTTACCTGACCAATGAATCCCATATTGTAAGGTGCACTGACAAAAACAAAATCACCACCAATTGAGATTGATGTGCCAAACTTTCCCATCAGAAGCGGATCATCAGTCGTCAATTTTACATCCTCATTCCATTCCTCACCTTCTCTTTGAAATACATAAGCTGCACCAGCATCAACGCTATCCTCATCACTCTCCCAAGCACCGACTATCGCAAATTCACCAGAAATCCCCACAGAATAACCAAATCCGTCAGCGTCATTCAAATCTTCAGGTGTAATTTCAAGTTCCTCAATTGCAAGAACACCTACACCGCTGCAAACGAGAATAGCCAGTGCTAAAATAAAACTATGCCTATACATGACTCATTCTCCTATTTTCTATTCCTTTCCCCCACCAACTGCCCAACCACTGACAGCGCAATTTCATTTGGAGTATGCGAACCGATGTCCAGACCAATCGGGCAGGTCATGCGTGCAATCTCGTCATTACTGAATCCACCGTTTGTAAGCTGTTTCCTTATCTCAGCAGCTTTGCGTTTGCTGCCGATAACACCGAGATAACGGTACGGTTTGCGAATCAGCTTGGTCAGCACACGGTAATCTTCATCGTGGCAATAAGTCATCACCGCCAGATAGTCTTCAGAGGTTGACTCACACTCTTCTGCCAACTTCTCAGTCTTGCCGATCTTTATTACTGCACGCGGGAAATTGTCGCGGTTCGCCCATTCGGTGCGTCCGTCGTGAACAGTCACTGCAAATCCTACTTCAGCGGCAAGTCTTGCGACAGCACGCGCAACGTGTCCCGCCCCGAAAAGCAGCAATCTAGATCCGCTGCCCATCGGTTCAATTAGTAGCTCAACCGAGCCTCCACAGATCATCCCGGTCTGAAGGTGCTCTATGTCGTTCAGATCCAACTCAAACTGATCCGTCTTGCCGGATTGAAGACTGTCAATAGCCCTCTTCACCGCAATCTGCTCGACCGCAGCACCACCCACCGATCCGACAATATTACTGTGCACATCCACCAGCATCCGAGAGCCTACTTTGCGCGGAGTAGAACCCTTAGTGCGAATAATGGTCACTATCGCAAACTGTTCACCTTGCTCCAGGCGTCGGGCTGCTTCTATCAATATATCTCTACTACTGTCCAAATTCAAACCTTGTTAATCCATATTGTATCGCATCTTCGGGTGTGTCTATGTTGTGTAGAACCGCTTCATCATCCACCTCTAACTCGTTCACAATTACACTCGGTAGCCTCAGGATATTTCTCGCACCATGATCCGCTTGTTGTGATCTCAGCAGATGAAACGTACCTCTCCCCCACCATGTCGGATGCCCGCGACGACCTTTGTAAGTCGGGATAATAACTTCATTACGTGATGCAGATTTCCTCAATCCATACAGTACATCCGCTCCAATCAACGGATGATCAACCTGCCATACCAAGACACCGCCCACATTTTCAGTGACCCAATCCAATCCCAACCGGATCGAGCTGATCATCCCCTCTTCCGGCTTGTCATTCTGAACGTAGTGAAGAATCTCTCCCAGTCGTTCGCTGCAATTATCTACAAACGGGATAAGTGATATGTCTGAAACTACAACTACTACCTCTCCCCATCCGGATGATCGAAATCGCTCTACCATACTGATTAAGACAGGCTTACCGTCAATCGCCATCATCAGCTTCGGATACCCCATCCGAGTTGACAGTCCGGCAGCAAGGATAATCACCGGGTGTAAGTTAGACTTCATCCTCCATCCGCTTCAGTTTCTTCCAGTATTTAGCTGTCCTCTGCTCGAACTGTGCATGATCGTCATCCTTCCAGTGAGCAAATCGTCGTTGCAAATCGACGTACTCTTTGATAGGTTTTACGGGAGGATCAACCGTTATAGTGAACTTTCCGTCACGCATCTCGTACAATGGGAACACTCTTGTTTCAGTCGCTAACCGACTCAGTTTCACCGAATCAGCCTCCAACGACCGATGCCCCGGTGGACATGCTGAAAATATGTGCAGGAACCGGAATCCCTTAATGCTTTGGGCTGTCTTGATCTTGCGGGCAAAATCCTCCGGATGTGCAGGGTTGAGCGACGCAATGTACGGAATATCGTGAGCTGTCATCAGCGTTAGTACATCCTTCTTCGGACGCGATTTCGGGTTGTCACGCGGTGTGGTGGTCGTCCATGCACCTTGCGGAGTCGCCGATGATTGCTGGATGCCGGTGTTCATGTACGCTTCGTTGTCGTAGCATACGTACAGCATGTCATCATTGCGTACGGCTGAAGCTGACAGTGATGACAATCCGATGTCGAGCGATCCTCCGTCTCCTGCCCAACCGACAACGACGGTCTTTTCGTCACCTTTAGCGCGAAATGCTGCGCTGATTCCGGCTGCAGCGGATGCAGTTGCGGCAAATGCTACGTGATGCAACGGTACACCGAGGCTGGAAAACGGGAACGGTCCGTCAATGACAGCCATGCAGCATGCCGGGATGACGAACACACAGTCCGGAGCGAGCAGCTTGACCGCCATCCTCAGCGCCAGCGCTCCTCCACATCCGGGACAGGCGAGGTGTCCTGCGGACATCACCTGCTTCGGATCGTCGAGCAGAGCAAAGCCAGTGTCAGTTTTCAATATAGGGTCGGGCATTTATAGTTATCCTAATCTTTTTGCTAAATAGCCGGACACAAATTGTGACCACTTACTACTTTGTTAAGTGTCCGGTAGGGGCTTGATTAATCAATCCCGCTGTAATAATTATGGGAAGAACGGGCGTGATAAATCTTGCCCCCACTGAACTAATTGGAATTTAACTAACGTAAAAAAATACTTAACAAAGAAGTAATAGAACTACCCCTAATAAAAAGTTTCACGCTCAATTCTCGCCCATTTTCGAGCGAGACGATCACACAATCGGTGAATGAAAAACGCAGCGATTAACCATAGCATGGATGTGACCCACAATCGGACTCCAACTGTATCTATCGGTATTTCCAACGCCATTATGGTGTTGGTGCCAAATAGTGCCCACCGCCATAGCTCCGCCCAGTATGAGATAGGGAGAAGAATTCCGATCCATGAGAACACTCCGGGTAACAGCTTGAGAGGAATTACGGCACCTGAAAACAGGAACAACAGACCGTTCAATCCCTCAGCCCAGACCCATCCCATCCTGTCCACGAGTAGCATAACACTTGAGAGTATCCATCCGATGGCGATTGTCCCGATCAGACCACCTGTCAGACCGATAAAAAAAGCAGCCCATCGGATCCCATCCGGTCTGAACGGGACGTTGAGCAGAAAGCGTCCGGCAATCAGCGTGACAACCACTCCAACCGTTCCGATCAGCAGCTTGACCATGATCCTGCCGAAAATCTGCACCGGAAAAGGGACAGGTGCAATGTAGATGTATCGCAGTACTCGATAATGCTCACGGTCTTCCACCACTGCAAAACCGGCTCCCTGCAAGATCAGGCGGACATACATGAAAACAGCGGCACCGGTCAGGAAGAATGACAGAAATCGAAGATCGGTCGAATCACCGAGCACAACCATATACATAAATACGAGCATCAATACACCAGCCACAGGCGCGGCAAGCGCAATAATGAGGTACACTAACGGCGGCACCCAATTGCCCTCCATGTCCCAACCGAGACGGGCATTCGCCTTGAAAGCCTGTATTATTCTAATCGCTGTCATATTAATATGATTGTTGCATTACTAAGTGCAATAAAGAGTGAACACCGTCATTCCGGACTTGACAGTCTGTCCGAGAATAGGTATATCCGCTGTCAACCCGCCGCGGTTGACAGTTTAACTTGTGGAATATCAACTAGAAGGCTGTCTGGTGCGCGACCTGACAGCAGATTACTCACATTCTTACTGCACAACCACCACAGACATACGTTCCGGCTGAAGATATTTTACAATTACTGCTTCAACATGATCTGGAGTCACCTTCGGCAGAGCTTTAGTCAATTTATTACCGGAGTCAGGATCATCCCAATAAAACTGCCCCGCACACATAGAAAAAGCTTGCCCTATGCGTGACATCGAGCGCATCATCAACCTGCCGGAAATCGCATTGGCAATTGTTTCGACTTCTTCCGAGCTAAACTTGTGGTTCAACGCCTCTTCAATAATATCATTAGTCAACTGCTCAACTCTATTTAGATTCTCCCCGCGAGTTGCCGTTGACAGCGTCCATAGCCCCCACAACCGGTCATCCTGTTTCCTCATAGAGATCTTGCTTCCAAGTGAATATGCCAAGCCATGTTTTTCGCGGATGATCATCCCCATCTGATTGCTCAGGTATGAATTGGCGATTATTAATGCTGCGCGGTCTGCAGATTCAATCGGCATTATCACTTTTCCTAACACAACAGCACCTTGCGACCTGCCAAGCAGAACAGTGTCACGAACAGTCTCACGTTCATCACTGATAGGAGAGACCTCCAACTTTGTTGGGATCTGATCTTTCGACCAGGAAAACTCTTTTGTCTTGAACTCATTTTTAAGCAGATTGGATACCTCAGCAGTTGGAATAGGACTTGACACTGCGATTATCAAATTCTTAGCTGCGAAATAGTCTTCTCGGAATTTCTTCAAACCTCTTAGATCAACTACCGAGACATCACCATAAACCGATTTGGTGAACATCTGTCCCGGTACAAGTAGCTCCTGAAGCCTGTTCAATCCTACTGTTGACGGTCGTTTACCACCTGATTGTCCGGCAACAGCTGAAGATTGTCTCGTTGTAGCGAGTGCTGATTCATCACTCGGAATCGCTGACATTAACTCAGCTATTAGTGACACACCCTCCCGCCATCTGTCCGGCAACATCTCGAAACGAATAAAAGAGAATTCCGGTGACGTATAGTAGTTGTCATACGGAATGCGGCTGTCATCGGCAACTTTAATGGTCGCTGCTAATTCATCGAGCCGCTCCGACAAATTGAGTTCACCTGAACTCCGTTCTACAATGATTCGATGCAAAAGATCTGCAGCACCCGGCAGATCACTTTGTTCTTCAAGCAAACGCCGATTCTTCACTAAAACGTGCATTGCAAATACTCTTGCTGAAGGATCATGACGGACTATTATCTCAGGTGTACCTTCGATTATTTCAATGCTGCTTCCCGCAACTTCACCGGAGAAGACACCTTTTATAGATGGTTTGGTCACCATAGTGAACCGATGCGAGCCGATTAACCATTGATTCGCAGCCTGCTTGACATCTTCCGGTGTCAGTTCACCCAGTCTCTGACCCCACGTTTCATATTCATCCCAAGACACCAATGCCCAATATGAGGAGTACATTATTCCATAATAATGTAATCGCTCCGAATTGAAAACCCTGTCAGCAAGATAACCGCGTGCTATCAATTTGATGTCATTTCGGTCAGGAGGATTGGTGATAATGTTTTTAATAATACGACCAACAACTTTTACTGCGTCTTCAGGTTTTATCGTGTTATCAGTCAATTCTAAATATATCTCAAACACCGCAAGATCAGGATCGAGAGTCATTCCACAATAACCACTAATACCATCCGGCAACTCAGATTCCAACCTGCGATTGAGAACTGATTGGAGCATTACAATCGAAACATAGTCCTTTTCACCCGGTTTGGGAGCATCATAAGCAATTGTGAGAGTGCGGCTCTTTGATCCTCCCGATCCACCATGACCCATCCTCGGCATACCGTGCATCATTCCTGCGCTCGGTTCGTCTGACGGAATAGTACGCGCAACTATACCGAGATCGTCCAACAGCTCGTAGTCAGGCTTTTCGATCTGCCGTCGAGGCGCCATCTCCACAGGTCGGTAGATTGACATTCTATCCTGAAGCAGTGGCAGCAGCGTATCCGCAGAGAAATCTCCTGTGACGAACAGCAGCATGTTATTCGGAACATACCTTGCATGATAGAAATCGAGCACATCTTCACGTTTGAGTCGTTCAATACTCTCAACCGTCCCAAGTACCGCTCTTGAAAGGGGAGAACCCTCGAAGAGGGCTTCTCTGAAAGGTCGCTGTTTGTCGGGACCACGCGATGCAGACCTGGCAATCTCCTCAATTACAATTCCTCTTTCCTTTTCAAATTTCCCGACAGGTAGAGTCGAGCTGAACACCATGTCAGCCATTATATCAAGACCGGTAAGGAATTTATCACGCGCTGTTAGTAACATGAAATCGGTGAAATGTGATCCGGTATGCGCATTGTGATATGCCCCGATTCGGTCAAACTGCTCGTATATCTCATCCTGAGTTCTTGATGCAGTGCCGTTGAACAGCAGATGTTCAAGGAAATGCGCCGATCCCCATGTCTGCCAAGTTTCATCGCGCGAACCGACCTTAATAATAATGTTTGCTGCAATCATCGGAACGGAATGATTTTCAACAAGGACAATGTCCATACCGTTGTCAAGACGACCGACATAGCTGTTGTCAGCAGCATAAGAAAGAATCGGAACAATAAAAAGAATTAGGAGGAATTGTTTCATATTTATCTCTAATATCTAATTGTTTCCATTAGCCAATTGGAGCAGTTTTTCCAACATCTCATCACTCCCCAGCGCAATCAGCACATTACCGACTTCCATTTTGTAGTCCGGATCCGGTACAATCTCTTGGCTGCCGTCTTTGCGTCGGATGGACATAATGGATGCGCCGTTGGTACGGTGGCGGATGTTGGACTCTTTGAGGGTCTGACCAGCTATTTCACTGTTCGATGAAACTTTGACCGTAGCGAGCCGGAGGTTGACCTCATTACGGTGCATGACCAGATCAAGGAACTCTACGATAGCCGGTTGTTTCAGCGATTCTGCGATTCGACGACCTCCAATCTGACTCGGAAATATTACCTTGTTCACTCCGACACGACTCAAACGACGCACTCCACCCGAATCGTCCGCACGTGCGCTGATGATAATGTCCGGTTTCAAGTCCTTTGCAGTCAGTGCGATCAGCACGTTGTCAGCGAGGTTCTGAGTGGCGATCATGATACCTTTGGCTTTATCTATACCGGCTTTCATAAGAATAGACTCGCTCGTGCCGTCACCGATGAATGAATAGAAACCTCGCGAATTGGCTTCCTCTGCCTTCGCTTCATCCTGCTCAATTACCACCAGTTGACTGTCCTTACCCCACCATCGAGCTGCTTCACGCCCAACCGATCCATATCCGACCAAAATCGCATGATCTTTCAGTTTGTCAATCTTCTTTTCCAAATTTCGTC
This sequence comes from uncultured bacterium, assembly GCA_964627035.1. Lineage (GTDB taxonomy): Bacteria > Electryoneota > AABM5-125-24 > Hatepunaeales > Hatepunaeaceae > CAZVKN01. Next base: position 15,393 of record CAZVKN010000026.1, read on the forward strand.
CTCTCATGATGTTGAGAATTTCACCTTCAATCAGAAATGCACTGATCGTGCCGATTGCATAACCTCCGGTTCCGAGTGTCAGCATGATAATCACCAGCGTAAGAATCCGACCGCCGGTATCCATCGGTGCCACTTCGCCAAAACCGACTGTACTCATGGTAATTATAGTCATCCACAGCGCATCAAGGAAATCCCACTTTTCAAGCAGAACGTATCCCCACGTTCCGAGAATCAACAGAGCGATCATCACACCCAATGCAACAATTACACGGTGAATTCGCTCCTGCATCTCAATTATCATTTTGTGCTTCCCCGGTCATGGGAACAAACCGTACAGGAATAAGCCTCTTCCTGCTGAAACCGGTTTCGGTTTTAGTGATTAGCACCAATTCCTGCCAGTTAACTCCGACCGGTGCGATTAATCGCCCACCGACTGCAAGCTGGTTGAGTAACGGCTGCGGTATCTTAGGCGGTGCCGCCGTCAGGATAACAGCGTCGAAGGGTGCATGTTCTTTCCAACCGATGTAGCCGTCACCGATTTTGACGTCAATGTTTTTATAGCCGAGTTCCGAGAGGATTTCCTGTGCGCCTTCTCCCAATTTCGGTATGATCTCAATTGAATAGACATGTTCGCACACTTCGCTCATCACTGCAGCATGGTATCCCGAACCGGTACCGATTTCCAATACACGATCCTTTTTGGACAGCTTCAATGCCTGCACCATGTAGGCTACAATGAATGGTTGAGATATAGTCTGCGAGTGACCGATGGGCAGTGGGCGGTTCTCGTAGCTGTGGGATCTGTAGGATTTCGGGACAAACTTATGACGGGGAACCTTACCGATTGCTCCGAGCGTCGCAACGTCGCTGATGCCTTCCAGCTCTAATTTTTCAACAAGCTGCATACGTTGTTTCGTCCATTCTGACTCACTCTGTTGTGCGATGCTGCAGCTTTGGAAAAGTGACAGAGCTACAATAAGTGATGTAAATCGCACCATAATTCTGTTTTTACAATGAATCTATAATTTAGAGGTAAATAAAATAAGTTTTAGCGAATTGATAAAATTTCAAGATCAACTGCTTAAGGACATTGTGACAAATTCCTTTCCTTCCTCACACTGGAAAATCACATTAGTCTCAATAATTGCAAGAAGCTCTGCACCGCCAATCCTGCCACGTAACTTCTCCATCAAACGCCCCATCAAATACCTCTTTATGGCTGTTTCGCTTAGATTATCCGGCTGTTCGACCGATGCAATAATTTCCTGCAACACAATTAAGGCTTCTTCTTTGCCGATAGCTTGAAAATTAAGCTGCCCCATCAACAACTCCCAATCCGTTTCCTTGTTTTGCGCTGCGGCTTCAAGCAAAAGTCGAAATCCCTCTTTTGAAAATGAACCTGATTGATGATAGGAAAATAAAACTTCAAGCTCCTGATCTGTGAGAGCATTCATATCACCACTAATTCGTGTGAAGTGCTTCAGCAGATCAATCAAAACATGAGCTGCAAGCACCGCAGGACAATTCTCGCTCTCAACAAGCCTTTCATACAGGTCAGAACGCTCCGACAACACTAACATTCTCGTCAAATGTTCCGATAGCCCAAGCCTTTTGTACCTTCGCTCTTTATCCCACGGCAGTTCGGGCAAGTTCTTTAATATCAAGCTGACATCATCTTCATCTATAGTTGTGTAGGGTAGGTCTGTGTCCGGGTACATCCGGTTCGGACCGGGAAGAATCCGTTCAAAACCCGTTTCACTACTGGGAAGAGCCTGCCGAGTTTCTGACGGTATCCCTTCAGCAGCCTCACGGCACCTGATGTCAATCTCATTCAGTGCGGTCTCCACATCCTCCTGCTCCCCCCACACAACCGCAACACAATCCTTTTCCGGATCAATCTTACACTCTTCAATCAGCACATTCAGATCATCGTCCGACAGACCGTCACCGTTTTGACCCTCACTATATTTCATCAGCGGGAAATGATTCAGACAAGCAATCACTTTTATCCTGCCCGCGATATCGTCAGCGAAAGTCCGCTCCGGTCCGATAGGACTGCTCAACAGTCCTTTCATACCTCTCAGTGCTATAGCACCGACCCTACTATTATCACCATCTGCATCTTCCCGGATTACATCACAGAGTTTGCCTGTCATATCATATCTTTCTGACTTGAGGGAGGTTTCAGTTAATCCTCTGCCCAACATCAATTCCTTCAACCCGAGAAGTCTGTGCTGCCGATATGCCTCATAATGTACCAACCTCGGCATCAGTTTCAGGCGAGGCACACCTTTGATCTCGACTCGTGTGCCACCCTCAATAGAGACATTGACATCCTGCCTGACTCTGCCGAGACCTCGCCGCACTTTCTTTGTCGAGCGGAGAATTTTACTGATGAGACTGCCAACCTCAAAACTTTCTTCGGGTGTGAGTATATCCGGTTCAGTGACCACTTCCACCAACGGTATTGACAGCCGGTCAGTCATGCAGATCCGCACGTGCCCTGAATCGGAATATTCACGGCAGGAATCCTCTTCTACTGCTACCTGTCGAATCCGTATCTTGCGGTCACCAAACGGTATCCAGCCGTTTAAGCCGACCAGTGCGCTCCTTTGAAATCCCGCTGGGATTGAACCGTCAAGATACTGTTTACGGATGATATGAAGTTCATCAATGATGCTGCAATTCATCAGCAGCGCAATCTCAATCGCTATATCCACAGCCTGCTGATTTATCCTGAACGGTGGATTATCATCCATTTCGTATGTGCAGACTGATTCTTTTTTGATGCGGTAAAGTATCTTCTTCCTGGTCTTAAACTCCATCAACGCCGTACCGTCATACTCGCCGAGTTCTGAAAGCGTCGGGCGCATGTGTCGCAGCACTTCCGTGTCATAATCATTGGTATATGGCATTACAGGGCAGTGGCAGAAAAGCTTCTCATCGGTCAATAGCTGCTGATGCACTTCAAGCCCGCAACGAAAACCGACTGTAGTGGGATCAAATCCTTGTAATAACGGATGGATATTCATTTATAGTTAACATTTTAATAATTGTTAAACCTGCCATTTAATATAAGTTGAAATCAATCTTTTTGACACAATTGCAGGTAGAAATTGACAACGGATTTCAATTATTTCGCATAATTAGGTGATGACAGAGATTGTGGTCATTCTGGTGAATACCAGAATCCGGTTAGCAACTATTATTGCTGGATTCTGGATCAGGTCCAGAATGACAATTTTAGAGATCTCCTTATACTCGAACAGGATGGAGAGAATCTGGAGATTCCATCTGCAACTGGATTCCCGTCTGCACGGGAATGACGAATAAACAATTTACACACAATATGGACATAGTTTCCAATTGTTAAATAAAAAGCCGGCTGGCACTTTTTTGTGCCAGCCGGCGTCGAAAGCTCGATGGATGAAGTCAAGATTACTTCAGCAGTACCATCTTGCGGGTCGAGCTGAACTCGTTGGTCTTCAAGGTGTAGAAGTAAACGCCTGCGGTAAGATCGGAAGCGTTAACGTCCAAACTATGATAACCTGCAGCAAGCTTACCGTTGTACACTTCGCTGATTAGACGACCGTTCATGTCGTAGATTCCGAATGTAACATTACCGGCTTTGACCATTGCAAAGTCAACAGTCGTGGTCGGATTGAACGGATTCGGGTAGTTCTGTGACATTGACCACTCTTCAGGAATGCCGGGACGAGCATTCTCGTTGACAGATTCAAAAGTACCACCGGTCACGAAGATGTTGAATTGTGGATCAACATCAGCGTTAGTAACAAACCGGATCGCTTCGTTAATGTTGATAAATTCCTGCGGTGTGTGCCATCTGACTGTAACGTTCACTGATTCACCGGGTGAAATGTCAAACCTCTGATTTGCGTCATCGCCATTCTGAAGGGTTACAAAAATCTGATCGTCAAAGTCACGCGGGACCAAAATGTTACGAACTGTGACAGGCTCAGTTCCGACGCTTTGAAGCTCAATCTCTCCGGTGTAATCTGTATCCCACTCCAAATCCTCACCGAGATCAACAGCCTCACCGCGTGCAGGTATGGGTGCAAGATGCTTTCCAACGCGTGCCGCGTCACTCCAAGCCAGCTTAACCTGAACTGCAAAGTCTCCCATCAACGTCGCGAACAGGCTGTTGCCTGAGGCGGTCGCCATGACCCACGGCATCTCAGTAGCGTTACCGGATACCGGTTGACCTGAATTCAGCATGATTGTCGTGTTGTCGGTGAAATACATAACAACCAGAGCCTCACCAATTTGCGCAACACCAACCGGATCCTCGTCTTCTCCAGGCTCAGGCATTTCAAATGTAACCCAATCATAGGGTCGTTGGTTATTTTGTCCTCCGAACTCCTGATCAGCGTTGGTCTCACCTTCAGTCTCATAAACCCATTCATATTGGTTTACTTCACGGTTGATGACTCCAACTTTAAGACCCGGATCCTGCGCATCTTCGTCGTCGTTGCTGCATGCAAAACGAACATGAGTAACTTGCAATCCGCGCATGTCGTCATCATCTGCACCGGGATGATAGATGTTTATACCGCGTCCGTCGCCGTCGTTCTCAATTGAATTTGAAGCAGAAAGATCATCATCCCCATCAGCAGGAATAAAACCTATCCACACGTCAGGTGCTTCTTCTGCATCAGCCGGTACGAACACAATTTGATCCATTCCGATCTGATCGTTGTCTTCATTGGCATCGCCTTCAATGATGGTTGTAATCCACAGCTCATACAGACCGACATCGGCATCTTCCGGTATTGCCCAGGCTTCGTCGCTTTCGATGGCAACCGTGTCGCCAAGTTCCATAGCCGGTCCGAGCATATCATGCTCAAAGACCACGTCACCTGCCGGATCCTTTACCGTGAAGTTCACGATGTACTCTTCTTCTTCAACGTCATTACCGTAGTTTGAGATTTCGGCATTGAAGACTGCTTCTGTTCCCTGAATCTGCATCCAGGTTCCTGCATCGTCCCAACCCATCTCATTGAAAACTGAGATAACGCCGATGTCGAAGAAATCTTCCTGATAGGTTCCGTTTGCGCGGATCAGCAAGTCGTTATTCTCGAGGAATAACCATTCACCCTGAGGCTCGCCGTTGTTGCGGTTTGCGGCAGCAACATAGCTGTGTCCACCTTCACCACCACGGTCACCGCATGGGAACCATAGGTTTTCGCCACCGTTAGGACCTTCACCCGGTGAAGGTCCTACGCAAATACTGAAATCTTCACCGCCCTGAAACATGAGATAGTCGTCTTCTTCCATCTCATGGTTCCACCAGCCGTCCTGTATCTCATCGGTTGACCACTCGTAGAGCAAGTCATCCAAAGCGTGGTTGTTACCTTCAGAGTAAACTCGAATTTGTAATTCAGGTTCATCCTCTCCATTTTCGTTCCGAATCCGAAGACGGGCACCTTCCAACTGGAATTCACTGTTCGGTCTGAATGATACTCTTGCCCAAAGATAATGGAATGGGTAAAAAACCCAAGCATCACCACCGTCATCATAGAAAATCCAATCATCACCCCAGTCGCGAACTGGACCGGGATCATTGGCTTCGGTCGGCTCACCTGCGCGTGTGTCGGTGATTCCAGCGACACCTGCAGGAGCCAGACTCAGCAGGAATAATCCCACTAAAAAAACAATCAAAGTGATTCGCATCTCTGCTCCTAAATGTAGAAAATTTGTAAATTCAGCCTGTTAATTTCTGTCGGATGCATAGAATTCATTGTTTGCATCCATATATAATTTGGTAAAGTCCTGACTCGTGCTTAAAATTATGACGATGTCAATCAGTTAGTGATTTTGTAGTCGTGGTTGTCTCAAGCCCGACGTCGTGGTTGAGACAAGCCCGACTACAGACTAGCAATTCATTACAAAGTTGACACCTTCAAAATTATCAGGTCGTCGTACCTGACATTTATGTATTGATACAGCATAAGTTACGCATCAGCCGCACTGGGCTGACACCGGATAACTCCTATTTCGGACAGAACGCAAAACCGTCATCTGACATAAAAAGCTATCAAACCTATCTTATCAATTTAAGACTATTGTCAGTGCAGGTCAAGCCAAAATCGTCTAAAACAGCATAAAAGTCTCTATTTCTCTTTTTCACTACGTGATACGACATTGATAGAACAAACTGATTGGATTATGACATAAAATACTGCTGACTGCGCAATACACACAGATCATAGATTTACTCAAGATCCCGATACAGACCGCTATTCCTGATAACAGTTTCCACTGCTTCCGGCACCATCCAACTTATCGGCAGACCACTTCGGATTCTTCTGCGGATTTCTGTGGACGATATGTCAATCCGCGGTGTCTGCAGAATTTTAGCCTTCTTGTAAAGTTCTGACCGCTCATCCATCCGATTATCACCTTTCCTCGCTAACGCGATGACATTCGTCAGCCCGAACAACTCTTCGGGCTCACGCCAAGTTTCAATTTCATACAGTGAATCAAGACCGATCAAGCAAAACATTTCGTAATCCGGTGACGGGTAGTCCTTTAACAGGCTGCGGACAGTGTCCACAGTATAGCTGATACCTTTTCTGTCAAGCTCTATCCTGCACGGTTCAAAGAGATCACTTCCAACGGCAGCGGCAGTGACCATCTTCCAGCGTAACTCCGCTGAAGCATTTGCACCGTTTGGCTTGTGCGGCTGATTTGCTGTCGGTATCAACAGCACTTTTTTTAGATTCAACTGTTCCGCAGCCGCTCGTGCAGTTATTAAGTGCCCATTGTGAGGAGGATCAAAACTCCCGCCAAATATACCTATCTTTTTCAATGGCGTTATAGCATTATCAGTCAGAATTTTCCAGCTTCTCGATACCGAGTTTCGCTTTTCCCCGCCAAGGGTGATCGCTGTATTTAGTCATAAATATCCGGTACGCAGTCATCGCTTGTTCCAGCTGTTCATTCAGAGCATACGCAACCCCAAGCTGATACGCCGAGAGCGATGCCCATTCGGTCTCATAGTACTCATCCACCACATTTTTAAAGTAAATCACTGAAGCTGCATAGTCCTTCATCTTCAGGTAAATCACACCGTTTGCATAAGCCTTATGAGCGAGCTTATCTCTGCATTTGCGTATCAAATCCTCTGCGTTCCGGACATCTTCGGATCTGTCGGGATAGTAGTCAATAGAACTTTGCAGACTATAGATCGCCTTATAAGTAAACTCCTGATCCAGCGAATACTTCGGCGACATCTCCCAATAGCACGCACCGATTCTGAACATCGCCTGAGGTACGAGGGAACTTGACGGGAATCTTCTTGTCAGCTCGTCGAAAGCATTTGCAGCAAGTAAATACTCTTTCAGCTCAAAGTGTGCTTGTCCTAACAGGTACTGCGCACTATCCACCCAGGCAGATCCCGAGTAGTTCAAGGTATAATAGCTGAGCCCGTCAATTACATCGAGGTAATGACCCTTATCATACTTTTTCACCAAATGCCTGTATGCTCCCTCTGCGTCCAGGCTGTCAAGCGGTGGATCGTTGCTGCAGCCTTGAAGCAGCATGATTGATACTATAATTAGTAATCCACACAGGTTCAGGAAGGTTTTATATCCCCTCATCTTCCACGTACCGAGTATATTGTGTAGAATGCCAATCCGGCACCCAATGTCACCGCTATCGGGACAATCCAATCAACACTTTTTTCGTCTGTTTTATTCACTTCGTTTTTTTGAGTTAATTTGTTAAAATCAAAAGTTATAAATCTGTCTCTATTCAACCTGTCGTAAAGTTCTAATTCAAATTTATGATTTTTGGTAACCGACATTGCATCGAAGAACCTAAGTTGATTGAATACCATCTGTTCCATCAATGAAGTCTTGGTTTCTGAATTGACTTCCACCTTTGAGGCAGCAACTAAATGTTGCCCATTCACAGCGATTATGAGGATCACACACCAGAATATTGCAAAACAATACTTCAATTTCAGGATTCCCACTTTTGTCCGATGTTGAAACCTCTATCAACGTCAAAAAGTAGATCTGACTTCACAGACAGCTTCTTTTTGAAAGCGGCAATTAACAAAATAGCTCCAAAGACAAAAGTAGTAATGATAAGAAACAGATTTCCATATCTGACATAGAACGTCTGCGCTTCAATCAGCGGTAGGTCGCTGACAATCCAAGCCGGTTCATACAGTTCAGTTCGTACTATTTCCCTGCCCAACGGATCAATGAACAGCGAAATCCCGGTATTTGAAGCTCTCGCCATTGCTCTGCGGGTCTCGATGCAGCGAAAACGACTCAATGCTGCAATCTGATGCGGTTCCGAACTTCGCCCGTACCACGCATCGTTTGAGATCGTCGTCAGAAGATTAGCCCCGTCCAGTACCGCATCACGCGATTTGTCCGGCGACACCGACTCGTAACATATAAGAGCAGGAAACCTTGCCACACCTTCAGCTACAGGCACTTCAAACAGCGTTAATCGTAACCCGGGCAGGAATTCCGCCTGTCCGAAGTTCAAGCTGCGCAATTTTGGAACAAGCCATTGAAAAGGTACTCGTTCACCGAACGGAACCAGCCACTGCTTGGCGTATCTTTCAACAATACCTTCATCCGGTCTGATCAAAAATGCGCCGTTTAGCGGTCTGTATTCATCTCCCACTCTGCAATAATCCGATGCCCCTGTCAAGATGGACAGATCCATCGCATTCGCAAGTGATCCCAATCTCAAGATGAAAGCATCCTGCCGCAGAATTCGGGTAGGGATCGCTGTTTCGGGCCAGATTGTAAGATCAACACCATCTTCCGCACCTGATCGGGTCAAAGAATCATACGCAACCCAGCTAAACTCAACGCCATGCGTCCACTTATCCTGCGGAGGTACATTGCCCTGCGCGATTAGAACTTTAACAGTGGGTGCATCAACATCTTTATACTTCTGCGCATACACAAGTGCGATGATCGGAACTAGTATCAAACCGGTAACTATCCCAAAATAAAGCAACCTACCCCTGAAAGTGAAGCTCCGTATCAGCAGGAAGAGGGTGACATTGAGAGCCACAACCCAAAAACTGACACCCCAAACTCCGGTAAACTCCATCACCTGTAGGATCGGATCAAAGCTACTTTGAGTCAGCGCAATCAATGACCACGGAAATGCCAGATCGTTTAGATATGACAACCATCCTTCCCACGTCACCCATGAAAACGGTAAGAACAGGTAGGCAATCTTACCGATTCTGCGACGTATCTGAAAAAACAGCGAGGCTGCTGTTCCCCATCCTACGGCGAGTACAAGTGTCGCAGCAAGCATGGTTGCAGCAGATATCCACACCGGAGCACCGCTGTTGAAAGCGAGCCAGTACAACACTCCCCCGTTATAAACGAGTCCGGCTGTGAAGCCTTCCTTAAAGCCGTTCTTCTCAGGTCTTTCAAGAGCAATAAACAGTGGTATCAATCCCACCCATGATAGAAAGAACAGATCGTAAGGTGGTGTTGCAGCCACCATGCAGATACCGCTGATAATGGCGGCTGACCGTCCGCTAATACGAGGAATAGTCAAAATTTGTCATATCAATTGTGAGAACATCAACTTCGTAGTGATATTGTGAATTTGTCATTCTGAACGAAGTGAAGAATCTCCCTGGATTACGGATCAAGTCCGGAATGACATGATGGGAAGATTCATCACTACCTGATTGATACACTCTTAATTGTTACCTGCCGGACGACTCATACAATTTGTCAATCACCTTCATCACAGATACAGCCTCTTGTCCGGTTGAAAGCGGCTCCTTCCTGTCCTTTACGCACTCGATAAAGTGATCCAGCTCTCGACTGAATGACTGCTTATACAGCTTAATTTCGTCTCTGGAAACCTGATCATGAAGTGAAATTATCTTATCCTGCTGTCTCCGTGTAATTCTTAGGGGATTTAGAAATGCTCCACCTTGCGAGCAGGATATAAAGGTAAAGGCAACATCCTTGACGTCACAATTAGCCCAACCGACTTCCAACAGGAATATGCTGCCGTTGTCAAAGCGGATGAAGCAGGATGCATTGTCTTCAACGTCCAATCCCAGGATCTTATTACTCGTTCCGCAATGTGATTCAATTACCTGCGGGAAATTGAGCAAAAACAGAATTATATCTATCATTTGGATCCCAAGATCCATGAGGACACCGCCACCGGACAGTCTTTGATCTGTGAACCAGTTTGGACGCGACCAAAGACCTAACCTCTTAATCCACCCGCTTCGGACGGACGACAGCTCACCGAGGTCGCCCTGATCCATGATCTCCTTGAGCATGAGTGTATCATCGCGAAACCGGTGATTCATTGCAACCATCAAGATACGTTTGTTCTTCCGAGCTGTATCCACTATTGTTTGAGCTTCTTTAGCATCGCGGGCGAAAGGCTTCTCGATCATCACATCCACACCGCTCTCAAAAGCAATTTGACACAGCGGGAGATGTGCGATAGTTGGGGTTGATATAATCACTCCATCTAACTCCTCATCCCTGAACATCCGCTCAGCCTGCTCGTACCACACCGGGACATCATATCGGTTAGCGACCACGGAAGCACGTCCGGGATCACTGTCGCAGATAGCGGTTAGTTCAACCCTCTGATCCAATTTCAGATTAGGAATGTGGGAAACCTGGCAGATGCCGCTTGCCCCGACAATTCCTATCTTAACAGTTTTCTTACGTCGCTTAACCAATCTCAGTTCCTCCCAAATCCGTCTGTTTTAATTCGAAAAGGTTTGATCGTTTAACTATTTTATCGCCAACTTAGCTTTTTCGTCAAGATAACTCTGCAGAATTATTACTGCTGCCGAAGAATCAATCCACTTTTTCTGATTTCTGTCACTATTGGTGTCCAACTCGCTGCGAATCTGAACCGCTGCAAATGATGAATAACTCTCGTCCTGTAAAAATACATCCACACTGTCTTTTTCAAGCGACTGCTTCAATTGGTTCACTTTTGAGATAACCTGGTGGACAGCCCGATTTGAATCCGGCACATTCTCAACAGGGCAACCGATGACAACCAACCGGACACCTCGCTCTCGCACTACAGACATAATCCTGCGGGACAAGGCTCTGCCTGTCAGTCCTGTCAAGCACTTGATCGGGACAGCATAACTGCCGGTCGGATCGCAAATCGCCAATCCAACCCAATGAGTTCCGTAATCAACACCGAGAATGACTTCACGGTCAGGCGCGGTCATTACATGCCACCGACAGCATGGCTCAGAGTGGAAGATGACTCTTCCAATTCCAGATTTTGGCGATCAACTTTCAACACTCCCTGTATCCGATTAATCTTGTTGAGCAGCTTGGTCAGATGTGGAAGATTGCGCACCATGACCACTATATCACCAAGCGCCAATTTCCCTTCTACGTGGAGTTCGATCCGTTTCATATTGACATTTACTGATGCCACAGTCATAGTAATGTCACGCAGCAGATTCGGTCGGTCATCCGCAACAATGTTGATGTTGGCATCAAATCGTGCCGCCCGCTCAACATCCCATGTTACCGGAATCACCTTATGACTTTGATCAATCAACTTTGCCGCAAACGGACAGTCAGCGCGGTGTACAGTCAAACCCTTGCCAGTCTCCTGAAAACCTATGATCTGCTCTCCCGGAAGGGGATTGCAACAGTCAGCGACCGACACAACCATGTTATCCCATCCGCTGATGCGAACACCATCCTTTTCGGATTGCGCAATTCGGATAACTCTGCTGATCAGCGTGCTCTTGTCCGGCACCAGCTTTGGGACAATCTTATTCATCACTCTTGTCAGGTTGAGTTTTCCCGCACCAAGGTCAGCATAAAGCCCATCGAGATCATTGCAGCCGAAGCTCAGGGCAATCTCGCTCAATTCACCATTGTCCGTTCGCAGCTTCAACCGAGCGATCTCATTTGCGATCATCTCTTCACCAAGCGCTTTACCCTGATCCCACTTGGTTTTTCTCAGCCACTGTTTTATCCGATTCCGTGCCCTGCCGGTTCGCACAAATTGAAGCCAATCTGCAGAAGGATGATGGTTTGGTGATGTCAGAATCTCAACCACATCACTCGATTCCAGCTCATGGCTTAGCGCAACCATCCTGCCTTTGACCTTAGCTGCAATTGTATGGTTGCCGACATCGGAGTGGATTGCATAAGCAAAGTCGATTGGAGTTGCTCCCTTAGGAAGCTGAATTAACTTGCCCTTCGGTGTGAAGACGAAAATCTCATCCTGAAACAGGTTAATTTTCAGTGAAGCGAGGAATTCACCGGTCTCGGCTTCCTCTTGATGCGATTCCATCAACAGCCTTATCCAGTCAAATGTCTCATCCAACTCATCCGGGCGGATGTTGCCCTCTTTATACCTCCAGTGGGCTGCAATTCCATTTTCCGCAACCGCATCCATCTCTTCAGTGCGTATCTGGATTTCTACAATTCTGCCGTCTTCATCGCGCACTTTTGTATGCAGCGATTGGTACAGATTGGATTTTGGCAGAGCTACATAATCCGTGAAAAATCCTTTTATCGGCTTGAAAATATCGTGCACAAGACCGAGCGCCTTATAACATTCCGATCTCTGCTTCACTACTATCCTGATTGCGAGCAGATCAAGGATTTCATCGAGTCCCTTGTCAGTGCGATTAATTTTTTCATAGATGCTCGACATGCTCTTCACCCGACCGAATACATGAGCGGGCATGTTTGCCTTATCCAATTCCTGGCTGATGGGTCCGATCAGTTGCTCCAATGCCTCTTCACGCTCCTCAACCGATTCGGATATAATTTTTACAATCTCGTTGGAAGCTCTTGGGTGAATAATCTGTAAAGTCAAATCTTCCAGATCACGAGCTATCCTGCCTATTCCAAATCTATGCGCAAGAGGCACATACACATCACGAGTTTCGACGGCAATCCTCATCCGCGACTTCTTTGATATGGCACCGATAGTCTGCATGTTATGCAGTCTGTCGGCAAACTTGATCAGGATTACGCGCAAATCCTTAAGGGTTGACAGCAGTACCTTATGAATGGCATCAGCCTGCCTCTCTTCAACGCTGTGATAATTTCGCTCTGAAATCTTGGTCACGCCATCAACGAGAAGAGCGACCGTAGGTCCGAACTTATCGGTTAGTTCCTCAACAGTAACGTCGCAATCCTCTATGACATCGTGAAGCAGTGCAGCAGTAACAGCAATATAATCGGTCTTCATAGCAACCAAATTATTCGCCACAGCTATCGGATGTGTGAAATACGGCTCTCCGGTCTGTCGCCACTGATTTTGGTGCATTTCTGCGGCAAAATCGAACGCATCAGATACCAGATCCATGTTCCAGCGCCGGTGATACCCGTTCAAATTTTTAAGAAGAGAAATCTTCTCATTTTTGAACTGTTCACTCACGGGCTGACTTTTTATCTCAAATCTGCTTAATGTCGATATCTGCATAGGTTAGAAAGGAGTATCTCCTTCGTTTTGAGTAACTTCCATGCCTGCTGTATGTTTCATTGCGTGTGCATCCGCCATGTCATCAAAAGATGCATATTCCTCGTTAAAGACCAATTTGACTGTCCCTGTCGGTCCGTTACGTTGTTTTCTAATGATAATTTCGGAAATCCTGTCGTCATCATCGTCCTGATCAGTGATACTTTGGCTCGCTGAGTCACCGTTATCCCCTGATGCGGTCTCTTTAGATTTATAGTGCTTTGCCCGATAGATAAACATCACCACATCGGCATCCTGCTCGATTGCTCCCGAATCTCGAAGGTCTGACAACTGCGGGCGTTTATCGCCTCCTCTGGACTCTACCGCACGCGACAACTGAGACAGTGCAACCACCGGAATATTGAGTTCCCTCGCCAACCCCTTCAAAGCACGTGAAATCTGAGCTACTTCCTGCTCGCGGCTGTCAGCTTTTGGCGGTTTCATCAACTGGAGGTAATCAACGAAAATTATCCCGATGTCGTGCTGCTGTTTTAGCATCCTCGCTCTTGCACGTACTTCCATGATCCCAAGTGTACCGGAATCATCAATAAAAAACGGGATGTCACTTAATTTTCCTGATGCACGAGTCAGCTTTGATGCCTGTGCCTTAGGAATTTTTCCGGAACGAAGACGATGCAAATCCACACGCGACTGAGCAGCAAGCAGCCTCATTGTGATAGCCATTGACGCCATTTCAAGCGAGAAGAAAGCCACAGATTGTTCGTACCGTTGACTCGCATGGCGTGCCATGTCAAGGGCAAGCGCAGTCTTTCCCATTGACGGTCTTGCAGCGAGGATAACCAGCTCACCCGGCTGAAATCCAGAGGTCATATAGTCAAGCTGATCAAATCCGGTTCCGACTCCGGTCAGATTCTTGTTATCCCGCTTGCTTAAATCATCAAGGTGCTTGTGAAGATCGTTAAGCAGCGGCTTGATCGGTCTGAAACCGCCCTTCTGCCGCTTGCCATAAATGTCAAACAGCTCCTGCATTGCCTCGTCAATCAGCTCAGCAGCGTCTGAAGCATCGTACGCCTCAAGTGCGGTTTTGGTTGATGCAGTGATCAGCCTCCGCAGTGAAGCCCTTTCACGAACCACATCCGCATAATGTTCGACATGCGCCGAAGTCGCAACCTCTCCTGTCAACCCTACAAGATATGTCTCACCGCCGGCAGACTCAAGATCCTTGCTCGCCTGCAGATCCTCACTGACCGTTAGAATGTCTATCGGAGAATTGGAGCTGAACAGCCTTGCCATCGCAGAATATATGAGTCCATGACGTCGGTCGTAAAAGCTTTCATCATCAACCAGATCCACAATTCGGGTGAACGCATCTGCGTTAATCAAACATGAACAGAGAAGAGCCCGCTCCATCTCAAGGTTATTGGGCGGCACCCGACCGCTGCTGACATCAGCGGTGATCTTTTTGCTCTTCTTATTTGATTTAGACTTTTTATTCATGCGGGATTGTTTTTCATCTAAAGTCCCAATCCGCTACCGGAGTTACTTGGTTTCCACTCAATTTCACCACCTAAGAATTTCATTGCAGTCTGCATATCTTCCCAAGCCGGTCGCTTCAAGTTTGAATTGCGCAACAGTGCTGCCGGATGATAAGTTACCATAAGCGCAGTCTCCTGATAGGTGAATATCTGCTTGCGAAGACTCTTCAGTGTAGCTCGCGGATTAGCTTTGAGCAGATGTGTCGCGGCTACCAAACCAAGTGCTACAATTAACTTCGGTGCGATTATTTCAATCTGTTTGTGCAGATAAGGAATACACATGTCAGCTTCACTCTGTGACGGATTCCGATTTCCGGGTGGACGACATTTTAAGATATTGGCGATGTAAACCTCCTCCCGACTCATCTCCATCGCTATGAGAATCTTGTTCAGCAATTGACCTGCCCGACCGACGAACGGTTCCCCAAGACGATCCTCATCAGCGCCCGGTGCCTCTCCGACAAACATCAAGTTAGCTTGTGGATTACCGACTCCAAACACAACATTTTTTCGGCTCCCGTACAATGAACATCTGACACATCCGGCTGCGAGTTTGCTTACATCATCGAGACCGCTCATCCCATCCAATATTGAGTTGTTCTGCTCAACCGTAACAGGTGGTGACGATCTGACGGTGTCAACTGTAGGTGACAGTCTATGTTTGGAGCCGCTTGGAATTCTTTTAGAGCCTTGTTTCCGAACCGGCAGAGGACGCTCAAGAATGACCTCGGACTCCTCTTCACCGATCTGGCTCAGATATTGAATTACGCATGAACGAATCTCACTCATCGTTCATCATCTGATGTATATGTAGAAAGAGCTTCTCCGCCACATCAGATTTACTCATCAAGCCATGTCTGATAGGTTCTGGGCTGTCAGTAATAAAGATCACTTTACTTGTATCACCACCAAACTTTGAATCATCCCGGGTCGGATCATTCAGCACAATCATATCAGCAGTCTTATGCTTGAGTTTTTCACGAGCTTCCTCTTCGTGATTATCTGTTTCAAGCGCAAAACCGACTACAATTTGGTTCTTCTTACTCTTCCCTGCCCAGTCGAGTATATCTTCTGTCTCTTTCCACTGAATTTGCGGCGCTCCACCTCGCTTTTTCAGCTTATTCCTTGACGGCTCAACAATTGTCCAATCTGACACCGCAGCAGTCATAACCAGTACATCGCAACGGTCAAATTGCCTCTTAACCGCAGCAGCCATTTCGGCAGCAGTTTCTACCGTTTTCGTCTCAACATTTTCCGGAGGATCGCCGACCGCACCCTTCCCACGGATGAGCGTAACATCAGCACCGAGCTTCATTGCCCGCACTGCAATTGCATCGCCCATCTTACCGCTCGATCTATTGCTGACATATCGAACCGGATCAATCGCTTCTCGCGTCGGACCTGATGTGACAAGAACGTTTTTTCCACTCAGGATGCCTTTATTAGCATCAGATGACAGAAAATCTTCAATTCGGCGGTAGATGTCAAGCGGTTCGCTCATCCGACCGATACCGGCTTTCTCTTTCATACCACCCATATCACCCTCTTCAGGTCCGACCAACAGCACACCTCTTCGTCGGAGGATTGCCACATTCTCCTGAACTGCCGGGTTCGACCACATGCGGGGATTCATCGCGGGAGCTAAGAGTATAGTGCCGTTGAATGCCAGTGAAACCGTACTCAGCAGGTCATCGGCGATGCCGTTGGCAAGCTTGCCGATGTAGTTTGCCGTGGCAGGTGCTACGACAAGAATATCGCCCCACTCCGCCGGTTGAAGATGAACAGGATTTGCTTTCGGTGGATTCGGAAACATATCATTTAGTACTGCTCTTCCTGATAGAGTGGCAAAACTGAGCGGTGCGACAAACTGTGTCGCTGCTTCAGTCATAATCACCTGCACGCTGCCTCTGTTCCGCACGATTTCACGCACCAGCATACAGCTCTTGTATGCAGCGATCCCACCGGTAACTCCGAGCAGTATGTTCTTTCCATTCACCGCAGACCAATGCAACCGTTATTTCTTACTTTCTTTGAAATATTCACTATTTTGTCATTCCGGCGAAAGCCGGAATCCAGTAACGAATTGTTATTACTGGATTTTGGATCAAGTCCGGGATGACAAACAGGGAGCATTGCTGAATAAATCAAAGAACTCATTTCTTGTCTTCTTTATAGTGAAAATCGAACCGTTCACTTTTCAATTCAGCGAGAGCCTTAATTATCGGCTTTGGAAAGTTGAACTCCCGCTTCTCCCGATACGGCATAGGCTCATCAGACAGTTCTTCCTCAATCATTGTTGATTCGAGTGACTTGTTCCATGCATCAATCTCGTCTTTCTGATTGCGACCGATCTGACGGGATCTTCTTGAGGCGATCATTGCTGCTTCGTAAACCGAACCGGCGATCCCCTTAAAATCTTCAATAAGTTCGGGTTCAACCAATTCAGGCTCCTCAACAATCGGGCTGGGCTCCTCAGATTTATGTGTGGTCTCTTCAATATTCTTGATTTCAATTGTTCCATCTGAAGCACTGGAATCGTCAGCTTCTTTGTTAGATGGGTCCTCGCCATTCACCTTTTCGATCATTTGTTTTGATCCTATATGATTTGAATCTATTATTTGCAGTAACTGCTGAATTGTGGTTTCAAAATCGTCATTAACAATTTGAAACGGATACTTCTCTCCCTCAGCTTTCTCCATCGTGTATCTTTCCAACCTGTGGTCAATAGCTTCACTGTTCTCGCTTCCGCGTCCGGTCAGCCGCCGACGCAAAACTTCCACTGACGGTGCGTGCAGGAACACAGCAATAGTACAATCGGGACATATCTTTTGGACTGCTGCTCCACCCTGAACATCGAGATCAAGCAGAACCGTTTCACCTTTTTTCAGACGATCCTCAATCCCTTTTCGCTCAGTGCCGTACAACTCACCATGAACATCCGCCCATTCGATAAAATGTCCATTATCTATCTTATCCTGAAATTCTTCCCGACCGATAAAATGGTAATGCTCACCCTCTTTCTCGTAGTCCCTGCGCACCCTTGATGTGGTTGAAACATTGTATCTGAATTCCGGTCGTCTGTTCATAATTTCAAGTATAACGGAGTTCTTGCCCCCACCTGACGGTGCCGAAATGACCACCAACCGACCCTTATTATTCAATATTCTGCACCTGCTCCCTAATCTGTTCCACTATCTCTTTCATCTTGACACCGGTCTGTGAAACATCCACCAGCCAACTCTTTGATGTAATTGTGTTGACTTCACGTCCAATCTCCTGCAGTATGAAGTTCAGCGTCTTCCCTATCGGTTCTGAAAGCTTTAGTTTGCTCTCAAACATATCAATATGGCTTTTCAGCCGAACGATCTCTTCGCTGATATCAAGTCTGTCCGCTGCAAGGGCGATCTCCATCTCCAGCCTAACCGGATCTAGTCTGGTATCATCCATCAGTTCGCTCAACCTGTCCAACAGCCTCTGTTTGTATTTGACAGCCTGCTGCTTCGCACTCTCTTCAACCTGCAGCAGATTCAAGCGAAGATTATCCAACCGTTGTTTTATGTCAACGCAGAGTGAATCTGCCTCCTTTACGCTCGATTCAACTAACTGTTCAATTGCCTTCTTTAGAGACAACTTCGACAACTGCCAGAGACGATTGCGATACTCCTCATCTTCCTCCGTTCTGATCAGATCCGGAAATGTCAAGATGTGATTCAGACCAATCTCGCCTTTCAGATTCAGAACGTCGCTTAAATCTTTGATAACCTTTGAATAACCGAGTGCCTTGCTGCGATCCAGGCTGATTTTAGGTCCATCTGAATCGCTCCACTCCTCGTTGACATAGATGGTCACTCGCCCGCGGTGAAGTTTCTTGCTGATTATATTGCGCAGCTCGGTCTCATGCTCGTTGAGAGACCGCGGCAGTCTGATGTTCAGGTCGAGAAAGCGGTTGTTTACGCTCCGCATCTCAACGACCACACTCAATGTATCATCCCCCGCGCGACCGGCACCGAAGCCGGTCATACTACGTGCCATAATTTCCCATTATGTTACTGTTCAATTTCCCCACCTGATATTGACAGACACCCGGTGCGATTCGCCAAGCTCATCATGTCCGATGAACGCATAATCGAGTGACAGAGGCTTGAATTTAATCCCACCGCCGAAGGTCAGCCTGTCGTCATCCTGCCCAACCCGAAGAGCGACCAAATTACGGACTACATATTCGCAGCCGAGATGAAGCTTAGCTCCATCCGAGTCGCCAAAATTTTCAAAGTGATAAGCAATATCAACAGCAGGAACGATGGTGGCTTCCAGGCTTGGTAGCTGTAAAGCATACGATGTACCGAATCGCACATTTGGAGCGATCACTTCGCTGCGACCGCTGTCCCACATCAGCACGGTTCCAAAAACATCTCTGACAGCCAATCCGAGATTAAGCGGAACTCGTGCAAATGGGATTCCTCTGATCCCCACATCTGCACCCAGTCCAAACGCACTATGCTCACTGCCGAAATGTTTGAACAGCAGCTTAGGCGCTATCCCCCAGTTCCACTGCCTGTATCTGTCCGACTTTGCAACGAACAGGGCATACTCGGCTTCATTTACGATTTTGTCTATCAAGATTCGATTGCCTTCCGAATCCGGTGACTGATCGGGATTCTGTAGCCTGGTGAACGGTATTCCGTTGACTCCCAGCCGAATCAAGCCTGCTGACCAGATAGATCCGTCTCCGCGCGGCAGGGCAACTGAAGCGGCATCGTAGTCAACAACTCCGTCAAACCGCTCGCTGTGCATCAACACCGCCTGCTTTCGGGTTATGTTCTGCAACCCGGCAGGATTCCAGAACAGAGACCAGGCATCATCCACAAGTGCGACGGAGGCTCCACCCATTGCCAGCATGCGTGCACCGCCACCTGCAGCCATAAACTCACCGCCATACCTGCCGGACAAATCGGCAAACAGCGGTGATGTGATCATCAAACAGATGATCATTGAGATAGAAAAAGAGAGCTTCTTCAACCGTTTCTGTATGTTAAAATCTAACATGGTAAGTTAACTCCATATTTGTTCAGGATCAAGTGTAAAACCAAAAGCAATAGCAGTCAGAAGCTATAAATTCCTCCTCCACCTTTCCGTTTCTCGACCTTCACGTCGTGTAGTTGTGAAGCTTTTATATTTATAATGAGATAGTATCCTTTCCCCACACCTGTCGGGTTCCAGTTTAACCTCCCTTCCCAGCAGTGCAGATCTCTATATAACGAAATACTCGACGAAGTCACTTTTTTATCCTTAATATCATAGGTTGTGCTGTAGGATGCCTTCCAATTATCTGTGATTGTCACATCCAGGTTGAGTCCGGCAGTTTGAGTAATCCTGATATTGTCGGGATCTGCACGACTCTCATAATATCGCAGATTGATTCCTGCTTTCCACGGCAGTGGACTCGGCTTCCATTCAGGATTGTCAAATCGGTCTTTGATCTGGCGGTCATATCCGGTTGTATCCTGTTCATCGCTGGAACTGATCCCTGCTTCACCTTCTACGTTGAATGAAGATCGAAGATTAAAGTCCAATAGACGCAATCCATCCGGAGCCGGGTCGCTTACCACAATCTTCCTTCCCTCGCTGTTAGCCATTAGCTTGTAGAAGCTGTGATGCGATGTCAAAGTGAGCGAAAGTCCCGACACACCTCCAAAATCACCACCGAACGGTCGCACCCGCATCGTGCTGGTCAGATCCTGCCATTTTAACGAATCAGCGAGAAAATTGATCCCGGTGCTGTTGTTCAGGGTAAACAACTCACCTTTATTGACCTTGTCATCTTTTAACTGTTTGTACTCGAACAGGTTGCCCAGCGAAATAGACATTGACATGCTCTCATTGCGAGGCGTACCGCCATACAACGTGTTACGGGCGAACTCGTCATAATAGGTCTTCTTTCCGGCGGAATCGGAAAATATCTTATAGTAGCCCCATTTCGGTTCGCTGAAATCGGGTGTGTAACCGAAACTCACACTCGGACTTAATGTGTGTCGGATTGCCTCGATTGAGAGCAGTCCCGGCTTGAAAATTCCGTAGAGCTTGGTATTGAAGCCGACCGATCCGCTAAACGTCCTGCGTGCCCGAAAACCATCCTGTTCAACAGTATCAATTGTTCCGTCTTGGAGTTGATTGTATCCATACCACTCGTCATACCAAGTCTCTTTGTAGGAGAATGATGGAGTGACCGAAACATATTCCAATGATTTCGGACGTGCTGATATGTTGACAGAGTGGTTTGCCCCCCGCTGGAGCTGTGATGATAGACTGTAGTCGGTTTCAACACCTCCGGTGACGGTATCAATGGATATCAGTGCTGTAGATTTCACGTTTTTCCGATTCTGCACCTCACCGCTGTAGCTGAAGAATATCTCATTCCACCATCTGATGTCTTCCGGTTTGGTGCCCTCAGCGGGTGGAATTATCGCTGATTGACTGCGGCTGAAGCGGATAATCGGGAATTTCTGGGTGACTTGTCCGGTTATCAGATTTTCCTCATATCCCAAGTTCACCGAACCGCTGTAGGGGGAACCTTCCCAATTTTTGGTCAGCGTCAGATTTGATCGCATCGTCTTATTCAATCGCTCATAGAGATTCAAAGAATAATCGTCGTAGTAAGAAGCGGTCGCATACTTGGCATCCATCACCAGCCGCGCTGTCGGTGACAGCGTGTGATTATGATATGCTGCAATGTCCCACTGCTTATTGCCCGATTGGTTGACCCATGATCCTGACATGCGACCGTTAAGCACATAGCGCAGTTTGTACCGTGCATTGGAGTATAACTGAATGCCGGATCTTTCGTAAAAATTGAGTTTAGTTGTGAGGTCAAAATAGTCATTGGCTGCCCAAAAATAACCGAGATTCCTGAAATATCTGCCTTGTCCGGCAGTTTCGCCATAGGTCGGGATTATCAAACCGGAATGTCTGCCTCCTTTGGTCGGAAACACGGCAAACGGAATAATCATCACCGGCACAGGTCCAAATTTGAGGACTACCGGACGGGAAACGACTTTGTCCTTGATAACCAGTTTTGCTTCCTTACTCCAGAATACATAATGCGGATCATCGTAATCGCAGGTGGTGTAATTTGCTGATTCAATGTAATATAGATTCTTCTCCAAACGCTTGATCTTTTTACCTGTATAATCACCATCTTCCAGACCGGTCTCACCCTGAAGCACACGTCCTCTGCGACTGCGGAGGTCGTATGTCATCCGATGTCCGACGATAGTCTGAGTTCCATCCTTCATCTCCGGCAGACCTATCCACTCCAGTTTGTAGTCATCATTTGCAGTTGCTGTATCAATCTCTGTTCCCAATGAATCAGCTTGTGAATCTGTCGTCAACGAATCAGTTTTATCTCCGGTTCTTCTCGTCCGAACCGTGTCCAGCTTGCCCTCCGCTTTTATCAGGTGTTCATCCCACCAGACCTCAATCTTCTCGGCCATCAGCAACATATCCTGGTATTCAACCTTAGCGTCACCTGTCAACAGAGTTACACGCGGATCAACCGTTGACCTGACCAGGTCCGCGGAGTAAGTGACAATGGTGTCCAGGTCGGAGGTTGAACGAGTCGTGTCAGCGGAAAGAGTATCAAGAGAAGCAGGGGCAGGAATTACAACTCCTGATTCATCGGCGCTCTGCGAGAACAGTGAATGACATAAGAATAAATTAAATACTATAAATAGACATGTCATTCTGAACATAGTTAAGAATCTCTCTTTCCCTCTCAAATCATTCATCCTTCTTCTCATCACCGGATTTCTCATACCTGTCCGACCACCATCTTCTCAATCGTTCAGCAATTTTACGCTCACTTCCCTGATTGGTTGGGCGATAATAGACTCGCCCTTCAAGTCCATCCGGCAGATGCTGTTGTTCGGCAAAATGCTCACTATATGAATGTGCATACCGATAGCCTTTGCCATAGTCGTGTGCTTTCATCAATCCGGTAACCGCATTTCTTAAATGCAATGGAACCGGACGATCCGGATCTTTCTTCACATCCTCCATTGCCATTGAAATCGCCGTGTATGATGCGTTGCTCTTCGGTGAAGAAGCCAAGTAGCATACAGCCTGAGACAGCGTTATTCGCGCTTCCGGCATTCCGATGAACTTGACAGCATCCGCACATGCCTGAGCCAGCACCAATGCAGTAGGATTTGCATTTCCAATATCTTCACTTGCGAGCACAACAATCCTGCGAGCGATGAACATAGGGTCTTCTCCACCGTCCAACATTCGTGCCAGCCAATATAGCGCACCGTCCGGATCACTCCCACGCATACTCTTGATAAAAGCAGAGATCACATCGTAGTGATACTCACCCTTCTTGTCATACCTGCCGGTTCTGACCATCAAAGCTTGCTCGATAAGGTCGGTTGTCAGCTCAATAGGCGATTCTAACCCACTCGCTATAGCTAACTCTACTGCTACCTCCAGACAGTTCAGAGCCACCCGAGCATCACCTCCGCAGTAGTCTATAAGTGCGTCACGCGATGCACTTAAAAGCGAAAGTGACATAGATGACAGGTCATCATCTTTACTGACAGCCCTGTCAATTATGCTCCCGACATTGTCGGCTGTAAGCAGCTTAAAAGAAAACACTCGACACCGTGATAAAAGAGGTCCGATCACCTCAAACGAAGGGTTCTCGGTTGTAGCACCGATCAGCGTTAATGTGCCGTTCTCAACAGCATGTAACAGTGCATCCTGCTGAGCTTTGTTGAAGCGGTGAATCTCGTCAATAAACAGAATCGTCCGTTTGCCCAATCCCCGTCTTGAAATTGCTTCATCAATGATCCGGCGCACATCCTTTACACCGGATGTCACTGCCGAAATCTCTTCAAGCTTAGACTCAGTGATATTGGCGATGATTCGCGAAAGAGTGGTTTTACCGGTTCCCGGTGATCCCCACAGAATCATGGATGGAATCTTATCCCTATCAATCAGGCGACGTAGAGCTGACTTTTCTCCAAGCAGATGTTCCTGACCGACAAACCCGTCAAGTGTGTCCGGTCTCATCCTTTCAGCAAGTGGTCTGCTCTGCTCTTCAAACAGGGTGTGGTTGGTCATCGTCGGCTGCTATTATTGCTGTTACAGTTTATTTCAATTATATTACTCTAATAAGTAATATAGCAATTTATTCGGCTGATGAGAAACGTGAAGAGAAAAAACTTTGTGCCGTTGGGTTTGATAGGTGGGATTGCTTTGTTTGTTTTTATCTGGATATTTCTGGTGATATTCGCTGCATCCAAGCCTAAAGGATTGGTCTCACCGGACTATTACTCACAAGAGATGCAGCATCAACAGAGGATCGAAAGCCGCCAAAGATCAGAAAACCTAACTGATAAGGTAGAACTCGAAATTAATGATGCAAAGAGGTCGGCTGTTATCCACTTTCCCAATGAATTTCAACCCGAAAAGATTTCAGGAACAATTGAGCTGTTCCGACCATCAGATACCAAGCTTGATATCAACATTCCTATATCTGTATCTGACAGTCGATCTCAAAACATTGATATATCAACGATTAAATCCGGTTTCTGGCGCATAAAAATCAATTGGCAACTGGACAGCACAAATTTTTACGATGAATTCAGTTTTATAAAGTAGTGCCTACTTGTATAATTCGGTTAGGGCTGATAACAAAAAGCAACTCAAATATCATGGGGGCGGACTTTCAGTCCACTCTAAAAGTGTCTACCCATCAAAGAGCGGACTAAAAGTCCGCCCTTGTATCTTACCCGTGATACAGGTTAACTTC
>CAZVKN010000027.1:0-39313 GCA_964627035.1 uncultured bacterium
TGCCTGAATCCCTTTGTGGTATTGCGTTTGAAGTGGTGACGAAGATGTGACGAAGATGTGACGAAGTGTGACGGAACGTGTATGGGGGAAAGTGTTCAAGTTTGCAAGTTAGCAAGTTTACAAGAAAGAAATGTGTGTGGTTGTTGGTCTGTGTGGGAATGATGGGGGGGGAGATTCTCAGCAGATTTAGTAATTTAGTAATTGAGTGATTTAGTGATTGTGTAATTTAGTGATTCCTGCGGATTGAACGGTTTAGTTTAGAGTTCAACCTTAGGTTGGAATAAGACACGCTGAAGCGTGAACTCTGAACTTCAATCCAAATGGACAGGAATGTCCCTTCTCCCCATACTGGATTCCGTGTCAAGCCCGGAATGACAGATTGATGATTGATGGGCATCGCATGAACCACGGTGCT
Source organism: uncultured bacterium (assembly GCA_964627035.1). Lineage (GTDB taxonomy): Bacteria > Electryoneota > AABM5-125-24 > Hatepunaeales > Hatepunaeaceae > CAZVKN01. The sequence goes on from CAZVKN010000027.1 coordinate 416, forward strand.
ATCACAAACATAAACAGCCACATCAGTAAACGTAGCCCGACTTCTCCGAAGTCGGGAGAGAGGATTCACACCAAATTAAACGGATGAAGCAATGACAGGAAGCACCAAAACAACAAAAGCCCGTGCAATGCACGGGCTTTCTTGTGGGGGGTATGCGATGCACACCTTGGTAGTTTTCACTCGTTAACCGTCTTCACCACCGCGACCTCTGCGACGTCTGCGATCATCACCGTCACCATCGCCATCACCGCCGCGATCTTCACGACCTTGCAATTGCAGTTCGACTTCAGTTTCTTCATCAACTTCCACTTCAATCCGTTCACGGGCACGACCTACTTCGCGTTTGCCTGCCATGATAAGTCCATTACCGACAGGAACTTCGTCAAAAGTGAACTCGCCGTTCTCATCGGTTTCACCACGTACATGACGTACATGACGACGATGCCAGCGACCACGACGATCATTATCACCTTGTTGTCTGATAACGATGACTACATGAGCTTCGGCAACCGGTTCACCATCAGCGTCAATGACTGTACCGGAGACCGATCCGAATTCCATATCTTCGTCGTCTCCGCCACCACCGCCACCGTGACCTTGAAGCTGAAGTTCTACTTCAGTTTCTTCACCGTCAGCGACTTCGATACGCTCACGATCCATTCCCATTTCACGAGCACCTGCTGTGATAACGTAATCACCCTCAGGAACTTCGTCAAATCCAAATGCACCGTCATCGTCTGTTTCCGTGCGATCCACGTGCGGACGATCACCTCGACCACCGCGCATTCCTACGATGCTGACATGTGCTCCGGCAACTGCTTCGCCGTCTGCATCAATTACTGTACCTGCGACTGAACCCTGTGCAAATGCATCCTGGCTTCCGAAACCGAATGCGAGCAGTGCTACCAGTGCAGCGACTATGAACATTCCCTTTTTCATTGTTGTATCTCCTTCTGTTATTTTAGGGACAATTAAAAAAATGATTTCTTTCTGTTTGACTTAGCTTTGCGCAAGAGGTGTGCCAAACTTTATATTTTGAACCTGAAAACATCAGGCGACACTATTTTATCGAATCAACATTTGGCGTTAGCAATGAAATAATAAGTACTTGTGCAATTAGATTCATATTTTATCGTCATTCTGAACGAAGTGAAGAATCTCTCTTCCAATACTGTTATTAAGTTAAAATCACAGTTAGCCAATTTGCTTCTAAATTCAAACTGCGTACAATATTCACACCCTCAGGTTCAACAGGACGCAGGTCACGTGAAAAAATATGGCAAGACAACCGACCTGAGCAGGCTTGACTCAGAAAAGCTTTGTACTTACCTTCAATAAAATAGTAAAGATATAGGAGATTTCCATGCGTTATAGGTGGAAAACCGGTATGCTTGCCTGGATACTTTTCAGACTTACCGGTTTAGCGTTAGTAGTGTATCTTATCATGCATATCAACGTTATCAGTAACCTACACGATCCTGCCAGATTTAACGAGGTGATGGATTTCCTCGGATCGTGGCAATTCCGCATGCTCGAAATCGGGCTGTTCGGGGTTGTGCTGTACCATGCCATGAACGGGATAAGAATTTTTATCATAGATTTTTTTGACGGCGCACTTTATCAAGCGAAGCTGTTCTGGTCGCTGATGGGAGTCGCCGTTCTCCTCTTTATAGCGGGAGCATATCCAATCTTCTCACATGCACTATACTGGATGCAGGGAGGAGGTCACTGATGAAAGACAACAGTTCTGATCGCGGACATCAGTCCGGCGGCGTGTTTCACTGGTTCTTTCAGCGGGTGACAGGTGCGTTCCTGTTGATTGCCTTGCTAATCCACTTCTGGGTGCTGCATTTCTTCCCGCGAAGTGAGCACGGTGAGATCAGCTACGATATTGTGATGCAGCGGTTATCGTCGCCACTATGGAAGACGTTGGATCTGATGTTCCTGCTGTTCGCACTGTATCACGCGATGAACGGGATGACCATGCTCATTAATGACTACATCCATAAACCGCGTCTGCGGATGTTCGTCATCGGTGTTTTATGGGTCGGAGCGTTATGGCTGTCGGTTCTCGGTTCAATAACAATTCTGTCTCTATAGGAGGAGTCATGGCTGATCAGATGTTACACAAGTTTGATGCTGTGGTCATAGGCTCCGGGCTTGCCGGCTTGAGAGCTGCCGTTGAGCTGTCACGGCACTATGAGACCGCAGTTATTACAAAAGTGTTTCCCACACGTTCACACTCAGGTGCGGCACAAGGTGGAATCGCAGCATCGTTGGGAAACGAAGATCCGGAAGATAGCCCTGAATTCCACATGTTCGATACCGTCAAAGGTTCGGATTACCTCGGGGATCAGGACGCTATTGAACTGATGTGTACAGAAGCTCCTGATGTTGTATATGACATGGAACATCTCGGCGTTCCATTCTCACGTACACCTGAAGGACGTATCGCTCAACGCAAATTTGGTGGTCATACCGTCAATTACGGTGAAAAAGCAGTACGTCGAGCTTGTTATTCGGCGGATTACACAGGACATGTATTGCTGCACACACTGTATGAGAATGCGCTTAAGAACCATGTCCGTTTCTTCAGCGAATTTCAGGCGTTGGATCTATTAATAGAAGACGACATCTGTAACGGATGTGTCGCCTGGGACATTCGCAACGGAGGTCTTCATGTGTTTCATTCGCGTGTTACCGTGATGGGAACGGGTGGATACGGCAGAGCGTTCAAGATCACTTCCAACGCTCACGCCAACACCGGTGACGGACTCGGCATGATCATGCGTCAAGGATTGCCGTTACAGGATATGGAGTTCGTTCAATTCCATCCGACAGGACTGTGGAAACAGGGCATCCTCGTAACCGAAGGCGCACGTGGTGAAGGTGGTTACATGAAAAACAAGGACGGTGAACGCTTTATGGAGCGCTATACACCGACTTTGATGGAACTTGCACCGCGTGATGTAGTCTCGCGTTCAATGCAAACTGAAATAGATGAAGGAAGAGGATTTGACGGTGGAGAAGGTGGAGACTATATCCATCTCGATATCACTCATCTCGGTAAGGAAATGATTCTGGAACGGTTACCTCAGATCTACGATCTGGCATACAATTTCTCCGGTGTGGATTGCTTCAAAGAGCCGATTCCGATTCAACCGACAGCTCACTATTCAATGGGTGGAATACCTGCTGATAACGGTTGTCATGTACTGAAAAATGCTAACAAGGACAAAGTGTTGGGTCTTTATGCGGCGGGTGAGTGCTCATGCATATCTGTTCATGGAGCAAACAGACTTGGGACTAACTCACTTTTAGAGGCGGTCACGTTCGGACGAATCGCAGGACGGTCGGCACTCGCTGACTTACCGGATATATCGTTTACGGATCTACCAGATAAACCTCATGAAGCAACTCAAGCTAATTTGGACATACTTTTCAATGCATCAGGCAAGGAGAAAGTCGGTAAGATTCGCGCCGACCTGCAGGAAACTATGATGAATCGTTGTGGTGTGTTCCGCAATGGAGACGATCTAACCGATCAATTGGCGTATGTCATTGAACTGCAAAAACGGTTCAAGAGCATCAGCATTGACGATAAAGGCATGATCTTCAACAGCGATCTTATGGAAGCTATTGAGTTGAGTCATTTGTTGGAGTTTGCTGAGGTAGTTGTTGCCGGTGCATTGGAACGTACCGAAAGTCGAGGCGCTCACTCCCGCAAGGATTATCCTGATCGCGACGATGACAATTGGCTGAAACATACGTTAGCGTGGCGTAAACCTGAGGGTGGCGTCGAATTTGATTGGAAACCGGTGGTCATAACCCGCTTCCAGCCGATGGAGAGGAAGTATTGATATGGAAATAACATTCAACATACACAGATTTGATCCGGACAAGGATCAGAGCCCGACTTACAAGTCGTATAAGATTCAGACACACCCGGGCATGACCGTGCTCGATGCGCTGAACGAAGTGAAGTGGCAGCAGGACGGAACGCTGACGTACCGCAAGAGTTGCCGGAGCGGGATATGCGGTTCATGTGCGATGCAGATTCACGGCATCAACAGGCTTGCCTGCGAAACTCAGATTGAACCGCTGAAAAAGAAAAAAATAGTCATTGATCCGTTGCCCGGATTTGAACTGATAAAGGATCTGGCGGTTGACATGGATCCGTTCTACAAGAGTATAGAGCGCGTTAAACCGTGGCTGATCAACGACGAACCTCCGCCCGACCGCGAACGGATTCAGTCGCAGGAGGAGTTCAAGCAGTTCTCGGATGCTGTCGGCTGCATTCTGTGCGCTGCATGTACGTCGAGCTGTCCTTCATACTGGGCTGACAAGGAGTATCTTGGACCGTCAGCACTGTACAAGGCGTTCAGGTACATCTTCGACACCCGCGACAACGGCACTGCAGATCGGATTGCAGAGCTTGACAACAAGCACGGACTGTGGAGGTGCCATACAATCTTCAACTGCATGGATGCCTGCCCGAAGAAGCTGAAGATCACGCATGGTATATCGTTACTGAAGCGTAAGGTGTTGAGTGAAAAGTATTAAGGGGATTGTATTGACAAGGAGCTGCTGGGTGGCTCCTTGTTGGTTGTGTGTTGCAATGTTGGGACAATGTGTGGTAACTTACGGGAGACTATAATATAACTGGTTTGGTCAAGGTTTTCATCAGTGATACCGAAAATCCCGAAAAACGGATTAATTCAGTAGAATTTAGAAGGGAGAGGAGATGAAATTAACTGAATTCACCATAAAAATTCTGATCCTAAGTCTCCCAGGGATTGTTTGTTATTTCTCATGCCAAAAACTAATTGGAAAAACAAATCGTTCTAATATAGAAGTCATATTTCAAGTATTTGTCTTTTCTATCATATCTTATTTGATTTTGGGAATTGGTGAGATTTTGTTTGATCTAATGTCCCCAAAAGTGCTTGGATGGAACGTAATTGGAGTTTTTAACAATCCCAGTCAGAACGTGAGTCATTATTTTTTAATGTCATCGGCTGTTTGTGGAGTTCTTCTTGCTTTTGCATTATCATATATTGTAAAATACAACCTCTTAAATAAATTTGGACAAGTAATCTCCGCCACCAATCGTTATGGTGATGAAGATGTATGGCAATGCTTTCATGATACATCAGATGAGTGGGTCTTTATCCGTGATCATAAAACTGACTTGGTGTATTATTGTTACATCCGCTACTGGTCTGATTCGGCAGAAGATAGAGAACTTATTTTGTCAGATGTATCAGTCTTTAACAATACGGGAGATTTTCTCTATGAATCTCAGAATATTTACATCAGTCGAAACAAAGATGATCTCACTATTGAAATTCCAATAGTCAATGAAGACTAAAATCATTGAATAATTAGCTATAATTGAGGATACAAACATGAAACAGCGAAAAACAAAAACATTCAATATCGATGGCAGAAACAAGAAAGGTGGTGTGAATAATCCTCCGAAAACTCCGAAACCGAAGATTACACCTCCTCCTCAAAAACCAAGGAAGGATTAATTATTTAACCGCCTTATCATCAATGGTAGGCTCCTTCTATTTGTTTCGCTAAACGTGTGTCAGGCGGGATTAAACGATTAAATTCCTTTCATTATCTTGCTATTTTGCATAATAGGAAGCTGTTTCCCGTCTTCACGGGAATGACATGATTTGAGAAATTGACACAAATCAGGACATCGCTGCTTTTCAAACAGATATAAAACAATCTCAATTTCATAATTTACCATGCACACACTAATCACATTTCTCATAATATTTGTCGCTTCATCACCTCTCTTCGCTCAATTGGACGCTCCGAACAGAGTCGGTTATCCGATTCTCATCGGCATAGCTGAAAATATCACCGACAGCCGATGTGCATCCTTAGGTCACAACACGACCATCGCACCACAGGGAGTCACCGCTCTGTTTTACAATCCCGGTCGGTTAGCACGGCTCCCCCGCATTCAAGTCAGCATGGGAATGCGCGCTCATTGGGGATCTTTTGGTGAAGATATGTCCAATGAATATATCATTGACAACTACAAAGGCGAGTACCCGTTTCATCTAAAGGTCAACCACCTCACCTTGGCAATGCCGATACCGCCTGCCACTGGAGATCTTCAGGTGATTATCGGTGCCGGATACCGAACCGTGTGGGATCGAGGCTATAAACAGGAGATGTCGCATGACTTCTTGGGACAGGCAAGTGATGGTCGTGTGTCCAAAGGTGGTTATTCGGTGATTACCGGGGGTGCTGCGCTCGATTACAAGCGCGAAATTGGAATCGGTGCTTCTTTCTCAATGCCGTTCTGGAGCAATATAAAAATCGAACAGGATGATTACGTAGAAAATGGTGACATTTCCGGCAGTTTCATCACACTCGGCGGCTATGCAAACATGGCAGAGGATATCAATGTCGCTGTAACCTGGAGACAGGCTATTGAGTTTGACATCGAATCTGAATTGGAACATATTGCGAATCCCCCAAGATATGAACGAACTATTTCCTACCCGGCGAGATTCTCTTTTGGTGGTGAATATCGTCCCTCCGAAAGTTTTGCAGTGATGATCGAGTATCAGACACGACTGTTCTCTGAAGTAAAGATAGCTACACAGAGGATAAATCCGTCAAGATCGCGCTGGGAGGAAGAGGACATACTCAACGATGGGTCAGCACTGAAAGCCGGTTTGGATCTCGGTTTTCTTCAGTTAGGTGCATATCAAGAGTCCATCTTCGTACCGGATAAGATTTACAGTCAGGATCCGGTCAGCAAACAACCGGCAATACTCGAAGGCTACAGTGTTGGATTCGGCAGCGAATCAGTGCATCTTTCCTTTGAATACCGTTCATACACAACTCAAACAGGAGAGTACGATTCAGACTGGATGGAAGAGCTTTATCTGCTTAGATTGACGGTTAATCAGATGTTTGATTAGGGATTGTTAATCTTGCATGATGGCAAGATTGAGCCTGTAGAATAAGCTCTATTGCTGATTATTACACGATAAAACAATTTCTTTAATCATAGAAACAACCTCACATCTCTTGACTTTGATTGTGAAAGTTTGTACTTTGCAGATTCAGTATTACACCACTTAGAGTAGCGGCTGCCTTGCACAGCTAAAATATCAAACCGGAGAGAATAGAATAATGGCACTCTTACAAGAAAAATTTGCGGCGATGGTCCCGAAGATGCGGGAAGAAGTCGGCGCTACGTTGAAAAATCACGGCGGTAAAAAAATGTCCGAAGTTACCGTCAAACAGGCATACGGCGGTATGCGCGGCATCAAAGGGATGATCTGCGATACATCCGTCGTTGAACCGGACAAAGGTCTGATCATTCGCGGTTATCCGCTGCTCGAGCTGAAAGAGCTGTGGCCCGAAGAGATCTTTTATCTGTTGCTGACCGGTGAGAAACCGGACAAAGAAGCGTTAGCTGATCTGCAGCTTGATCTGGCAAGTCGTTCACATGTCCCTGAATACGTCTGGGATGTGCTGGAATCAATGCCTCCCGATTCACATCCTATGTGCATGTTGAATACTGCTATCCTGGTTATGGAGAAGGAATCAGCCTTCCGTGGCTGGTATGACAGGGGCATGACCAAGATGGATTACTGGATTCCAATGATGGAAGATGCTCTGCGTTTGCTGGGCGTGCTTCCGGGAATCGCCGCAGGTGTATATCGTATCCGTTACGACAAGGGTGAACCGATTGATTACCTGCCGACATTAGACTGGGGTGCAAATTATGCCCGTATGCTCGGTATTTCCGATCCTACAGGTAACTTCGCCAAGCTGATGCGTCTGTACCTGAACTTCCACTGCGACCATGAGGGTGGCAACGTTTCCGCCAACACATGTCATACTGTCGGTTCAGCACTGTCCGATGCATTCTACTCAGTTTCCGCAGGTCTGAACGGACTGGCAGGACCTCTGCACGGATTGGCAAATCAGGAATGCCTGGATTGGGTTCTGGAACTGATGGACAAGTTTGGTGGTACCCCGACTGCTGAGCAGATGGAAGAGTTTGCATTTGCAACTCTGCGTGCCGGTAAGGTCGTACCCGGATACGGTCATGCAGTTCTGCGTGTAACCGATCCGCGCTTCACCGGATTCAACGAATTTGGTCATAAATATCTGCCGAATGATCCTGTATTCCAGACTGTGGATCGCGTGTTTACGGTTGTACCGAAGGTTCTGGAGAGATTCTCAGCAGAACGTGTCGCAGCCGGCAAGAATCCGATTGCCAACTTCTGGCCCAACGTTGATGCCGGATCCGGTGCTCTGCTGTATCACTACGGCTTGACCGAGTTCCCGTATTACACGGTACTGTTCAGTGTCTCCCGTGCGATGGGAATGCTGTCACAGTTGATCGTCAACCGAGCCCTCGGTATTGCGATCACCCGTCCGAAGTCAGTTTCGACCAAGTGGGTCAACGCTCAGTTCTAGGAGCAGAATACTTGCTTACAGTAACAACAGGGACGTCGTATGGCGTCCCTGTTTTGGTTATTTTTAGAAAAGATCCGAAGTAGATAGAGCGAATATCGTGGAAATGACTCCCACACTGAAAAGAGTTCTTGATGCAAAAGCAAGGCGACGTAAGTATCTAGCGAAATTGTCAATTGTTGAGAAACTGAAGATGCTTGAAGAGATGAAGCGGAATATGGAACCTATTTTGAGGAATAGGGGAACAAACTCTAAAAATTAAAAGGAAAATTCATATAAATGTATCTTTTGAAATGATAAAAGCGACTGTTGTACACTAGTTAGGAAGGTATAAGTTTAAACTAGGAATTGAAAATGGACGAGCAAATAAAATTCGGCAAAAAAGTATTTATCAGAAACGCTGGGAAGGATGAGTACTGGTTACAGGATATAATCTACAGTAATCCATCTAAATTAGGATTAGGAGAATTAGTGCCTGTTGCCAAAGAGAAAAAGCAATCGCATGGAGGAAGACTGGATATCTTACTCAAAGATCCTGAAGATGACTCAATGTATGAAATCGAGGTTATGCTTGGAGAAACTGATCCTTCACATATCATCCGAGCGATTGAGTACTGGGACAACGAAAAACGACGATATCCTCAGCGTCAACATTTCTGTGTACTCATTGCAGAATCCTTCGATAGGAGATATTTCAATGTTATGCACATTCTAAGTCTAAATGTTCCAATGATTGCTATTCAAGCTGATTTGCTGGAACTGAATGATGGACTCCTTCTTAATTTTTCAAAAATCCTTGATATTTATGAAGAACCAGAAGAAGAACAAGAAGTAGCATCTGTTACCGAAGACACATGGCAGAGTAAAGCTAAATGGACATTACAAAAATCGAAGAAGCTCTTAGAAATATTGAGTGAAAAAGTTAATAATATCTCATTAAAATTCACACAGAGTTATATCGTGATCGTTATCGGGGGGCGGAATTCATACTACTTTAACAAGAGAACTGAACCCAATTCAGTCATATGGTTTAACGCAAGAGATGAGGAGAAAGAGGAGGCTATTAAGAGGTTATTAGATTCAAAAAAAATAGATTTTAACTTTAGTAAGAAATACAAAGAGTTCAATATGACAATTGGTAAGGGATTTATAGAAAAGAATAAAGATGTTTTAATTGCTATACATGATATCAGGTCAAAGGAGTTTAATGTGGATGACTAATCAACTTCATAGATGGTTTCAAGTCTTATATCCCATAATTCAATCACTAAAATCCCAATCCCCAAAAATGAACCTCCACACCCACATTCGCAACCTCGAAGAACAATTGCGATAGCTAAACGTTGCTTGTCCCAATGAATTATGCTATAATGGTAGTAGTTACAAAAGGATAGTGTTATGACAATATCAGTTACATCTCTAATTGACCAGGTGAAGCGTTTTTCACTTGATGAACGGAATCTACTTTTTGAGAAACTGCTTGACGACCCGGAACTTCGTAGTGACCTGTTTGACTTAATGTTGGTGTATGAAGCGGAAGCGGGTAAACAGAAAACAGTAAGTCTCGACGATTACATTGCAGGAAAGCGTACCTATGACGTCCAGTGAGTATGTCGTAAGACTTCATGCTGCTGCACAAAAGGACTTAGATCGTCTGCCTGAGAAATTAAGATCGAGAGTAATATCCCGCCTCCGAATCCTCCAAACAGAACCAAGACCGCGAGGATGCACCAAACTGACCGGTTCGGTGGATGTCTATCGCATCCGAGTCGGTGATTACAGAATTCTTTACCGCGTCCTGAATGATGAGCGAATAGTGAATATCAGCCGAGTTGTACACCGAAGTAAAGCATACAAACGCTAATCGTTCTATGAACCTCCACTCCCACATCCGTAACCTTGAAGAGCATTTGCTCCAGCCCGAAGTCCGCAGTTCGCGTGAGAAGTTGAACGAACTGATCGCTGATCAGTTCATCGAATACGGCAGCTCCGGACGACTGTTCACGAGACAGCAGATTCTGAATAACTTGCCACAGGAGTCGTCAGTCAGGCGCTCAATCGAACGGTTTGACATCGTACAGCTTGCTGATGAAGTTGTTCTGGCAATCTACCTTGTAGCGACCTATACTGAAGGTGATGTTGAACCGATACACTCGAACAGAAGCTCGATCTGGAAACTGATTGAAAACCGATGGCAGATCGTTTTTCATCAGGGGACGATTACTAAAGTATGATCCTGATCTGTTCAGTTGTCACTGCTCCAACGCTGGCATGGGTCTTGCATTACTTGTAATAACGTATAATAGCATACAAGAAACAGATCAGAAATAATATGTGAAAACCACCATAAAATAGCAAAAAAAATGGGAGCTACCCGGCAGTCATTGCAGGTCGTATTGACGGAGATATGTCAGCCCGACCATCAAACGTATCGGCAGTCCGGGCGACCATTGGTTGCCTGCCGGACAGAGGTATATGGAGCTTTGGTGTCGTCATCGCGCTTTGTGCCTGAGAATGTACTTGAAAACCAATGTCCGAAATAGTACCTGAGTTTTTCCCGCTATTGTGGATACAAAGAAAAGGCTTTATCTTCATTTCAAAGAGATTTAAACTATGACACGGCTCAAAAGTAATTTCGTATGATACTGTTGATTCCCCATACGGGAAGTGCTGACATTTCCGGGACCTTTGAAATATTCATAATTCCGTCACTCCCGCGAAGGGGGGAGTCCAGAAAACCGATACAGAACTGGATTCCCGTCTGCACGGGAATGACAAATGAAGAGATATATTGAATATTTCAAAGAACTCATTCCTGTCAGCACAGCAGGGACAAGAATGTCCCTGCTCCCCATTATGCGAAAATACTTTATAAGCACTGTTATATGCCTGAGAAGACGATACTGCGCGAATTCATGAAGGAATTAGAATTCGCTAAAACAGTGATTGATTTACGTAGTTTTAACGCCAAACGAGAGAAATAATGAAAAATAGCGTTTATATCTTCAAGGTTATCCTGTCGGCAGAGTTTGAAGAAGACGAAATCTGGCGGATAATCGCAATTCGTCCGAACAGTACGCTTGCGACCTTTCACTAAATAATCTTTCGTGCGTTTAATCGTTAGGAAGAACACATGTGGTCATTTTACCTTGGGAAGCCTTACGCGAAGAAAACGATAGAATACATTTCTCATGTTTATGATGATATGTATGAGTATGAGGATGAAAAACCGATTTTTGCATCAAAGGTCAAATTGAAAGATCTACCTTTGCGCAAGAACAGAAAGTGTTATTACTTGTTTGATTTCGGTGACGAATGGTGGCATGAGATCAGGTATCTTGGTGAGGAGCAAGCTTTGCCGGGCAAACGGTATCCTAAGATTCTCGAGAAACACGGCGAATCCCCCCCACAATATCCGGATGAATGATTGTCATTCAATATACGGACCCGATGCTTTCGCGTCACTCTTTTAAGCGCAAAAAAGACGATTCTAATAAATGTCAAAGAACATTATCGGACAGACTCATAAATAACTATCACATGATCGTTATTCCCACCTTTGAGTCTGTCTGACAATGCTGATTCCCGTTATCAGATTGCAGCACTTGACAGACATATAATTGATATTACATAAGTTATAGTATCAGTCACAGCAGACGGGCACCGGAATCTTGTATCATCAGACTGTCGCTTCGCAGGAATGATAGGTTTGCAAAGCTCACTTTGAGAATTTCAAGGTTACGCTAACTTTATTGGCGACCGTTCTCAGCAATAATTTTGAGTGAATTTAGCTTGAATTTTCAGTTTGATGAATCGCTTAAAGATTGATACAGTGGGGCGAACAGAATCAAGACCATCCACAACTACCACAAGTAGTTTTCATTAACTTTCGACAAATCTAACCCAAAAACAGATTTGTTGGTACAGAAGTCAATAATTATGAAAAAGCTTCATCTACCTATTGACAAGCTTAACTCAAATACATATATTGTTCATCCAGAAGTCAATAATTATTTGAGGAAACCGTGTTATCAACGACTTCAGAATACGGTGTGAAAGCACTGGCTTATTTGAGCAATTTAAGCGTTGACGAATTGATTTCAGGCAGGGAGCTTTCCGCTCGCAGCGGTATTCCAAGCAACTACCTTGCAAAAATATTACTGATCTTAAACAAGTTCGGGTTTGTAGAGGCATCTCGAGGTCCGGGAGGAGGTTATAAATTAAAACAACCTTCTGATCAAATCCACATTATTGATGTGGTTAGAGCATTTGATGGGACCTCTGTCACACCAGGAGCAAAGTGCTTCTTCAAACATTCTAATGAATGTTCCTCCGAGAGTCCGTGCACCGCTCACAATCACTGGAAACCTGTCCAGGATGCTTATTTAAATTTTATTAAAAATACTACAATTGACATGATTATTAATAAAAAAGATGATGGGAATAATCATTGTTAGTCAAAATATATGTAGTGTCATGCAATAGCTGATATGTTGTAGTCGTGGTTATCTTCAGCCACGACATAGTCTGACTTGGGACGAATTCGACAACAGCTTTGCAGCTTATAGGCATTTTATCGGTTAGCCAGCAATATCAATTATTGCATGGCATTACCAAGATATAAAAGACGTATCATAAGAATATAAGATATCCGAGGGTATTAACCTCGTAGTGATATTTACATTGGTAGCTGGGCTTGTCTCAACAGCGACTACTAATATCACCACTTGGGAGCACTCGCAAATATTCATACTGTTTCTTCACAGGTGGAGTAAGAGTGATTTTTGTAAGTTTCAATTCATCTGTTCGGTTTTTTAAACATTCAGGCTTTAATATATGGATTGCCATTGTTATTGCTTTAATAAGTGCTCAATTCGCATTTGCACAGGACGTAGGCGATTATTTTCGCCGTAACTGTTATAGCTGCCATACAATCGGTGGTGGAGTGTTAACCGGACCCGATCTAAAGGATGTTTCGTCACGACAAGATCGAGATTGGTTAGTTAGTTTCATTATTGATCCGAAAGGTATGATAAACCGTGGCGACCCCTATGCTGTAAAGTTAAAACAGGATGCTCGTGATGTGGTCATGCCTACATTGCCGGGATTGAGTGAGGAGTTGGCGAGAAGGATTCTTGACATGATTGAATCCGAATCACTGCTTGAAGAGTCACAGTTTGTCGGCTTACAGATGTCCGATGAGCCGTTTAGTGAGGATGACATCCTGCAGGGACGATTGCTTTTTGCAGGTATAAAAAAGCTTGAGAACGGTGGTGCTGCTTGCCTATCGTGTCATTCCGTAAACGGGCTTGGCGGTCTATCGGGTGGCAGACTCGGACCGGACTTGACCTTGGTTTTTGAAAGATTACAGGGAAGACGTTCGCTGGCAGCCTGGCTGCTGGGACCCGCCACAGAGACAATGCAGCCACTTTTCAGCGACAAATCAATAAAGCAGGATGAGATTCTCGCTTTGGTGGCTTATCTCGAGCATACCGCCAAAACAGGTGGAAAAGAGGATTCAGTAGCTCTGCTTTATTTCTTTCTGATCGGCATCATCGGAGCAGTTTTAATTTTAGTTCTCTTTGACCTTTTTTGGAGTTACAGGTTTAGAGGCGTAAGAGAGCAACAAGTCAAGACTGCTTCATTACAAGTTCAACAACTAAAAGCTGACGATTTCTAATAGGATAATAATGAGCAATAAAAACGATATTCCCTGGATTAAAGACGAAACAAAACCCGATTTGCGCAGTTGGGAAGAATTTTATCGCAATCGTTGGCAACATGATAAAATTGTCAGGAGCACACACGGTGTAAACTGCACGGGAAGCTGTTCATGGCAGATATACGTGAAAGAGGGCATAGTAACCTGGGAGATGCAAGCTCTTGACTATCCATCCCTCAAAGCCGGATTACCCCCCTATGAACCTCGCGGTTGTCAAAGAGGAATCTCATATTCCTGGTATCTCTACAGTCCTCTCCGGGTTAAGTATCCCTATGTAAGGGGAGCTTTGCTCGACCAATGGCGGAAAATGCGAGCCGAACAGTACGATCCGGTTGAAGCCTGGACTCGATTGGTGGAGGATCCGGAAGCACGCAAACGCTGGCAGCGTGCCAGAGGTAAAGGCGGCTTCAGGCGTGCAGACTGGGACACTGTTTTAGAGATAATGTCCGCTTCAGCTATTTATACAACCAAGAAACATGGACCGGATCGAATAGCAGGATTTTCCCCGATCCCTGCCATGTCAATGATAAGCTATGCGAGTGGCTCAAGGCTGATGCAGCTCATGGGAGGCATATCACTCTCCTTCTATGACTGGTATTGCGATCTCCCATCGGCATCCCCGGAAACCTGGGGTGAACAGACCGATGTGCAGGAATCAGCCGACTGGTATAATGCAAAGATGCTCGCCGTAATGGGCTCCAACCTAAATATGACTCGCACACCGGACTGTCATTTCGCCGCAGAAGCACGGCACAACGGAAGCAAAATGTGGGTATTTTCTCCTGATTTTAACCAGGTCGCCAAATATGCAGATGAATGGGTTGCAGTTAATGCAGGGCAGGACGGTGCCTACTGGATGGCGGTCAACCATGTGCTGCTAACAGAATTTCACCACAAAAAGAGAGTACCCTATTTTGAGAAATACTGTAAAACTTATACCGACGCACCTTATTTGGTTGAATTGACTCTGGATGGCGATTGCTATCATGCCGGTCAAATGCTCAGAGCGGGTCGTCTCCAAAAATATAAGGAAATTGAGAACCCGGATTGGAAATTCCTCATGTGGGATACAGAAAGCAACAGCCCTAAAATGCCTATGGGGTCAGGTGGATTCAGGTGGGGGAAAGAAAAAGGGAAATGGAATCTTCTATTAAAGGATGGAGTTGATGGATCGAATATTGATCCTCAACTTACTTTTCTGGAAAACTCGGATGAGGTGGTTCAAGTAGATTTTGATGATTTTGGCAAAGGCACCCTTTCAAAACGTGGTGTTCCGATCCGAAGAATAAAATTAGCCGATGGCAGTAAGGTTGTTGTAGCCTCAGTTTATGACTTGTTAATGGCACAATACGGCATTAATCGTGGTTTGGAAGGTGACTATCCGCAGGATTATGACGATGATGAGCGCCCTTATACACCGGCATGGTCTGAGAAGTACACTGGAATGGGGCGCGAGACTCTGATCCGATTTGCACGTGAATGGGGGAGAACTGCTGAACTCACAAATGGAAAATGCACAATTATCATTGGAGCGGGCATAAATCACTGGTATCACGGTAATCTTATGTACCGTGCCGGGATACACGCCTTAATGTATTGTGGGTGTATCGGAGTTAACGGTGGTGGTTTAGCCCATTACGTCGGTCAGGAAAAACTTGCCCCTGCTGAATCATGGGGAGCAATAGCTTTTGCCAAAGATTGGTATCCTCCGTCGAGAGTGCAGAATGCACCAAGCTGGCACTATGTAAATACCGATCAGTGGCGCTATGAGAAGAGTTTTACAGATTATCACACCGTGCCCAGGCGACAACCGGAAAAATCAATCGCCAAGGGTCATACCATTGATGTTCAGGTAAAAGCTGTGCAAAATGGCTGGCTCCCCTTTTATCCTCAATTCAACAAAAACTCCCTTGATCTGGTAAAAGAGGCTGAGGAAGCCGGAGCTAAGAGTGATGAAGAGATTATTGACTTCACAATTCGTCAATTGAAGGAAAAGAAACTTAAGTTCTCAGTTGAAGATCCCGATGCAGAAGAAAATTGGCCCAGACTGTGGTTCATCTGGAGAGGAAACGCCCTCATGTCAAGTGCTAAAGGACATGAATACTTCCTGAAGCATTACCTCGGAACTCATACCAACACCATTTCAGAGGAAACTGCTGAGGATTCAGTGAAGGAAGTCACCTGGCATGATAAAGCTCCTGTCGGCAAGATGGATTTGGTTGTTGATCTGAATTTCAGGATGGACACTTCTGCGCTCTATTCAGACATTGTGCTTCCCGCAGCCACTTGGTACGAGAAATCAGATCTGAACTCAACGGATATGCACAGTTTTATCCATCCACTTTCTGAGGCTGTCCCGCCTTGCTGGGAATCGAAAAGTGACTGGCAGATATTTCGGGAGATTGCAAAGAAATTCTCCGAGTTGGCTGAGAAACATCTGCCTGATCCGGTGAAGGACATAGTTGCAGTTCCACTGGCTCACGATACGCCTGCCGAGATTTCGCAACCCGCCATGAAAGATTGGATGAAGGATGAAATAGAAGCAATTCCGGGTAAGACAATGCCCGGTCTTAAGGTAATTACCAGGGATTATAAAAACCTGTTTAATCAGTTTAATTCCTTCGGTCCTAATGCCAGAGAGAACGGTCTTGGCGCCCACGGCACACACTACGGAATCAAAGATTTCCACGACGAGGCTCTTGAAAGCCTGCCAACGGAAAGCTGGGGCGGGAAAAAATTCCTCTCACTCTCCGAAGATGCTGATGTCTGCAATGTAATTCTCAAATTTGCCACCGTAACTAACGGTGAATTAGCCTATCGGTCTTATAAAGAGTTGGAAGAAAAAGTCGGCTTGCCACTGACACAGTTGGCTGAGAAGAATCGTGGTGTCAGGGCTTCATATAAAGGCTTGCAATCCGGACCCCACCGTTTTGTAAACAGCCCGATGTGGTCAGGATTAATTGAAGACGGACGACCATATTCTCCGTTTACCTACAATGTTGAAGCTATGGTTCCGTGGCGTACACTCACCGGACGACAGCATTTTTATTTGGATCACCCGGGATACATTCAGTTTGGCGAGCATGTCCCGACCTATAAGCCAAAACCGCTGCCGACTCAATATGCGGATATGGTTTTCAGTAAAGAGGAAGGGAAGACACTTACTCTTAACTATTTAACACCGCACGGGAAGTGGCATATCCATTCAACCTACGGCGACAACCATCGTATGATGACCCTATCACGAGGTATTGAACCTCTATGGGTTAGCGAGCAGGACGCCGTGAGTCTGGGAATTGATGATAACGACTGGGTTGAAGTTTACAACGACCACGGAGTTGTAGTTACCCGCGCTGTAGTTTCACGACGGATCCCACCGGGAATCTGCATACAATATCACAGCCCGGAGAGAACACTCGGAGTGCCAAAATCACCGATGAGAAATTGGCGGCGAGCCGGTGGACATAACAGTCTCACCCGTGTGAGATTGAAACCAAATCTGATGATCGGCGGGTATGGTCAATTTACCTATCACTTCAACTACTGGGGACCTATCGGCTGCAACCGTGACACACATATTATCGTTCGTAAACTACCGGAATTGAAGTGGTAAAAGTCAATATAAATAACTGTCGCAATTCGATTAGTAAGGTTAAAAAAGTGGAGAGTGTTAACCAACTAATGATTTTGTAGTCGTGGTTGTCTCAACATTGACGTCGGGCTTGAGACAAGCCCTACTACATTTAACAAAATCAGTATAAAGTTAATACTCTCAAAAAGTGGAATCTAAATAATGGACGTACGATCTCAAGTTTCGATGGTTTTCCATCTCGATAAATGTATCGGCTGCCACACCTGTTCCATAGCGTGTAAAAACATCTGGACAGATCGCAAAGGCACCGAGTATATGTGGTGGAACAATGTCGAGACCAAACCGGGGACAGGCTATCCGACCAGTTGGGAGGATCAGAAAAAATATCAGGGTGGATGGGAAAAACAGAACGGCGATATCCATCTGAAATCCACAAGCAAGGCTCAAATAATAGCGAACATTTTCCATAACCCGCATATGCCATCCATGGATGACTATTACGAGCCGTGGACTTATGACTATCAGAACCTGTTCACCGCCCCTGAAGGATCCGACCAGCCGACAGCGCGTCCGATATCCATGGTAACCGGAGAGCATATCCACATTAAAGCAGGTCCCAATTGGGATGATGACTTGGGAGGCTCACCGGCTTATGCCAACAATGATCCGAATTTGAAAGACCTTTCAGAAGTAGAGAAAGCTCAATTGAACGCTATCGAGAGACTGGTGCTTTTTTACTTTCCTCGCATATGTAATCACTGCCTCAACCCCGCATGTGTGGCATCCTGTCCATCAGGAGCGCTGTATAAAAGAGGTGAAGACGGCATAGTTCTGTTAGATCAAAAAAGGTGTCGTGCCTGGAGATCATGCGTATCTGCTTGCCCGTATAAGAAGACTTATTTCAACTGGTTCACAGGTAAATCTGAGAAATGTATCCTCTGTTTCCCCCGTGTAGAAACCGGGCAGGCTCCTGCATGTTTTCATTCATGCGTGGGCAGAATTCGTTATCTCGGTGTGCTATTGTATGATGCCGACAAAATGGAAGAAACTGCCAAGCTTAAGGACGAGGAATTAATTGACGGTCAGCGATCAATGATACTTGATCCCCACAATCCTGAGGTAATGAAGGCTGCGAGATCAAACGGTGTGCATGATTCGATAATAAAGGCAGCGCAAAAATCTCCGATTTACCAATTTGTGAAAGTGTGGAAAATTGCCTTGCCACCCCATATTGAATTCGGAACATTGCCGATGCTGTTCTATGTCCCCCCGATGTCCCCGGTGATGGCAACTATGAAGAATAATGCCGTTGAACACGTCTCGGATAACCTCTTTCACGATATTGATGATTCAAGGGTTCCTCTCCAGTTTCTTGCTAATCTTTTTGGTGCCGGACATATTGGAAAAGTGCGATATGCGCTGCATAAACAGAAGGCTGTGCGATGGTATCGGCGTGCTTTGACCGTTGGCGACATCTCAATGGAAGCCGCTGAACGAATATTGAAGGAAGCTGACACTTCCGTTGAGGAAGCTGAGGCGATCTATAAACTAACATCACTGTGTACCGTTGAAGACAGGTACGTCATTCCACCTTCTCACAGGGAAGAGGCGATGGAAATGATTGATGACCCGCATTATCGCAAAAAAGTCGCCGGGTTTGGCTTCCTTTCCGGACCACGCAGAGGAATGTAATGAACAGTTATTCAGGGCTTTATGATTGTTTTGCAAAGTTGCTTAGTTACCCCGATAAAGACACTAAATCCGTTGCGGAGACTTGTCAACGTTTATTGTCAGACAGCGATGATGCGGCTGAAAACAGTTTCAACCGTTTCTTTGAGAGTATCAATGGATTATCGGTTGAAACACTTCAGGAAAGATATGTCGAAACTTTTGACATTAACCCGGTCTGCGCACTTGAAGTTGGATGGCAAATATGGGGTGAGCAATATAATCGAGGTGAATTCCTGACGAAGGTAAGAGTTGACTTGCGTCAGAATGGAATAAGCGAAATGCAGGAATTGCCGGACCATCTTATTCACATGCTCCCGTTGCTTGGTCGTGTTGAATCTGATTTGAGTGATGAGTATTGCACCGACTATGTGCTGCCTGCGGTTAAGAAAATGTGTGATGGATTTAAGGATAAAGAAAACTTATTCTACGCTTTAATGGTCGTGTTAAACAAAACTCTTTCGCTGCAATGTAGTCAAACATCGGATGGTGTTAAAAATGCCTGAACTGTCTATCTACTTCAACCAGGTACTGTTTGCAATTCTGCCTTACGTCTCTGTTTTCCTGTTTTTCTTTGTCACAATTCAAAGATATAGGCTGCAAAAATTTACCTACTCAAGTTTATCATCTCAATTTCTTGAGAACAAACATCATTTCTGGGGATTAGTACCATTTCATTATGGGTTAATAGTGGTTCTAATCGGTCATATAATTGCCTTCCTGGTGCCACGCAAAGTATTGATTTTTAACAGCGTGCCTTTGAGATTGTATATTCTCGAAGCAGCTGCATTAGTCTGTGGGTTACTAACTTTGATCGGATTGATTGCAATTCTGATCAGACGAACAAATGATTCAAAACTTAAGGTAGTGACCTCTACTTCAGATTGGATAGTATATCTGTTGTTACTGATACAGGTAGCCGGTGGAGTTTACATTGCGATTTTTAACCCCTGGGGATCATCCTGGTTTGCAGCAACGATGGCACCTTACCTGATGTCGTTAGTTAAACTAAATCCTGAAATTGCTTATGTGACTGCCTTACCCTTCATGGTGAAACTGCACATCATCAACGCCTTTCTACTGATCGGTTTTTTCCCATTTACCCGGCTGGTACATATTCTGGTAGTTCCAAATCCCTACCTGTGGAGGAAAACTCAGGTTGTTCGGTGGTACAAACATTAATTAACTAAACAAAGGCTTCAACGAAAAATGAGAGTAAGAGATCTTTTTATTATCAAGGACGAGCGAATTCGGATGCTTCACTTCACGTGGATAGCGTTCTTTATTTCATTCGTAGTCTGGTTCAATATGGCACCGCTTGCAACTTCAATGTTGAAGACCACCGGTTGGCTGACCATGAAGCATATTAAGGCATTGTTCATTTTGAATGTGGCGCTGACAATTCCGGGTCGTGTCGTTATCGGTGCATTCCTCGACCGCTTTGGACCGCGAAAGTGTTTTTCTGCGTTGCTTGTATTGATGTCGTTTGTCACCTTTATGTTTGCTTTCGGTGATTCATGGGTGACACTTGCGCTCTCGCGAGTCATTCTTAGTCTTGTCGGCACCGGTTTTGTCATCGGTATCCGCATGACAGCGGAATGGTTTCCGCCCAAGCACATCGGCTTTGCAGAGGGTTTCTATGCAGGTTGGGGTAACTTTGGATCTGCTGCTGCTGCAATGTTATTGCCGTCAATAGCGTTTTATCTGTTTGGGGGTGCTGAAGGCTGGCGCTGGGCAATTGCCTCCAGTGGAGTGATCTGCTTTCTCTACGGTGTTTTTTATTTCATAGTAGCGCGTGATACACCAAAAGGTAAAGCCTTCGTTGGTGCCAAGAAAACTCAACCTATGGAAGTCACGAGCTGGAGCGATTTAGTGCTGCTAATCCTCTGGTCATTTCCTCTGATTGGGACATTGGGCGTATTGTGCTGGAAACTGAACAAGTTAAGCTTCATTCCAGATAAATTTATCATGTTTTTCTATGTAGGCCTGTTCCTGGTTCTCGTGGCGCATATTGTGAAAATTCTCCAAGTAAACGTACCTATCCTACGAAAAGGTGTGCCGGAGGAAGAACGTTACCCGTTTCTGACTGTGACTGCCCTAAACACAACCTACATCGCTAATTTTGGAGCGGAGCTGGCAGTAGTGTCCATGTTACCTGCATTTTTTGAGATGACTTTCTCCATTTCGCCAGTCATGGCAGGTTGGATTGCGAGTTCCTTCGCCATTGTAAATCTGTTTGCCAGACCTGCAGGAGGTTGGTTCTCTGACAAGCTGACCAACCGGAAAAGAGTAATGCTAATCTACATGATAGGAATCTCAATTGGCTTTGCCCTTATGGGAATGATTAACTCAGCTTGGCCACTTGCTTTGGCGATTGCTGTTACAGTTTTATGTTCCTTCTTTGTTCAGGGTGCCGAAGGTGCAACGTTCGCAATCATTCCACTGGTTAAGAAACGGATGACAGGTCAAGTCGCGGGAATGGCAGGCGCTTATGGCAATGTGGGAGCAGTACTGTATCTGACAATCTACACTTTTGTTACCCCGAGCCAGTTCTTTTTCATAATGGCTGGTGGAGCTGCAACAAGCTTTTTGTATTGTCTGCTCTTCCTCAAAGAACCGAAAGGGGCATTTGCTGAAGCTTATGACATTGACGTCTCCGATTCAGATTCAGATTCAGAGTTTAGAAAAGCAGTATAACCACTTGTGGAGAACAAGAATCTTATAAAAGATTGCTATGCATTGGCGGGGATTGTTTCGCTTCGGTAGTAAGTCGAATGTATTGGTCTCTATACAACCATAAATCACTATCACCATAAATCAGGGATAATCACGAATGAAACCTATTGAACGATGGGAACCGGAAGATAACACCTTTTGGGAGAGTGCTGGAAAAAGTATTGCCAGCCGAAATCTTTGGATTTCAATACCTGCGTTGCTATGCGCTTTTGCTGTTTGGCTGTATTGGTCAATAATCATCGTCCAGATGCAGAATCTGGGATTTGCTTTCACCAAGTCTCAGCTTTACACGCTGCCGGCGATTGCCGGTCTGGCTGGTGCGACACTCCGGATCCCGAACACTTTTTTGATCGCCTTAAGTGGTGGACGGAATGTGATTGCCGTCTCTACTGCGCTGCTGATTATTCCGGCTTTTGGAGCCGGTATTGCTCTGCGTGATATTAACACCTCCTACACAGTTTTCTCAATTCTCGCAGCACTGTCCGGATTCGGCGGAGGGAATTTTGCCTCCTCTATGTCCAACATCAGTTTCTTCTATCCCAAACGCGTTCAGGGTACGGCTCTCGGTTTGAATGCCGGGCTCGGAAATGTGGGTGTTAGTGTTATGCAGGTACTGTTGCCATTTGTGATGACTTTCGGACTTTTTGGCGCACTTGGCGGTAAAGCGTTAACAAACCCCAATTCAGGGGAACTGGTATGGCTTCAAAACAGCGGAATGGTCTGGGTACCTGTGCTTCTGATTCTGACAATTCTTGCTATGACCCGGATGAACAACTTACCCATGCACAAAATTGGATCAACCTTTACCGCAGTCGGTCAAATTATCTGGCTAAAGCTTTTGGGCTTGTTAAGTGCTGCGGCAGGACTATATCTTCTGCTTGGTTTGAAATTTTCCATGTGGATCGTACTGCCGATAACCATTGTTTTGACCCTGACCGCCATGCGTTATACTTCACCCGAATTAGTGAGAACAAACCTTGCAGGACAGTTTAATATATTTAGAAACAAACACACCTGGGTGATGACCTGGCTGTATGTCATGACTTTTGGTTCGTTCATCGGTTATTCGGCTGCTTTTCCCAAGCTCATTCAGGACGTTTTTGGATCGTTGCCTGATGGGACGTTGAACCCCAACGCTCCCAAT
Organism: uncultured bacterium; assembly: GCA_964627035.1. Taxonomy (GTDB): domain Bacteria; phylum Electryoneota; class AABM5-125-24; order Hatepunaeales; family Hatepunaeaceae; genus CAZVKN01. The sequence goes on from CAZVKN010000027.1 coordinate 23,801, forward strand.
CCGTTTGCCTATGCTTGGCTGGGTCCGCTTGTAGGATCGTTGATTAGACCGGTTGGAGGATGGATTTCCGATAAGGTGGGAGGAGCGCGAGTGACCCATTGGGACACAATTATTATGATAGCTTCTGCGTTGGGAGTTGCCTATTTTGTCTCAGCCGCCCGCGAGGCTCCACAGCCTGAAGTCTATTTCATGCCGTTTTTATTTCTGTTTTTGCTGTTATTTGCTACTACCGGAATTGGAAATGGTTCAACTTTCCGCATGATTCCCATGATCTTCAAGCCATTTCAGGCGGGACCTGTTTTAGGATGGACTTCCGCAGTAGCTGCTTATGGGGCATTTATCATTCCGAGAATATTCGGAACTCAAATTCAAGCCGGAAAGCCTGAATATGCCCTGATTGGATTCGCAATATATTATTTGACATGTCTGGCGGTGAACTGGTGGTTCTACGCCAGGCGGAAAGCGGAAATTTCATGTTAGGTTTCTCTGAAAATGAATGATAGAATTATCACTATTGTACTCTCGGTCGGATTACTTTTTTCAGGTCTGGTTTTGATGCCGAAAATCAAGGACTGGAGACCGGTCGGAATTCACACAGGATATGAACCTGACCAACCGATTGAATTCTCTCACAGGCTCCATGCCGGCGAACTGCAAGTCTCCTGCAATTATTGCCATTATGGAGCGGAGGTCAGCAAACATGCCGGAATTCCGCCGTTAGACGTTTGCATGAACTGTCACCGCTATGTTACCGTTCCGTTTGGAGCTGTAATTGCCGAGGACAAACTGGCTCAGGAAGAGGAGCGAGAACCGAAGCGTTTAGTTTCACCTGAAATTCAGAAAATCTATGATGCACTGGGATTAGATAAATCGCTGAAATACGATTCCACCAAAATTCAGACGCCGGTCGAGTGGACAAATATCCATAATATACCTGATTTTTCATATTTCGATCATAGACCTCATGTTGCTGTCGGGCTTGCTTGCCAAAAATGTCACGGACCTGTGGAGACTATGGAGAGAGTACGGATGACAAACGCACTTAACATGGGCTGGTGTGTCCAATGCCATCGGGAATCAAATGAAACGGGTGTGAATCGAAAACAGGTTAACGCACCATTGGATTGCAGCGCATGTCACTATTAAAAAAGACCGGCACCAGAATTAAAGGGACAAAGGAAAGTTTGGAAGAAAAGCAAAATACGCATTTTATTGAGATGAGAGGAGAGGAGGATTTCCACGCCGGAGAAAATGAATTCAACCGCAGAGATTTTCTCAAAATAGCAGGATTTTCTTTCGCTGCCGGAGTAGCCATGGTCGGCTGCGTTCGCCCTCCTGTTGAAAAGGCAATTCCATTCTTGATTCAACCCGAAGAGATTATTCCAGGCAAAGCATATTGGTATGCATCTACTTGTGGAGGATGCAGTGCCGGATGCGGTATTTTGGTAAAAAATAGAGATGGACGACCGACAAAGCTTGAAGGCAATCCTGACCATCCTCTGTCACACGGTGGACTTTGCGCTATAGGACAGGCATCCATACTCGGGCTGTATGACAGCAGGAGATTAAAACAACCACTAATTGCAAATGCGCCTGCTGATTGGACTCAAATAGACAGTGAAGTAATCTCTAAGCTGAGTTCGGCTAAACAGAATGGTGGAAAGGTAAGGATTCTGACAGGGACGGTAAACAGCCCTACAGAGAAGCAACTAACCGGGGAAATGTTGAGTGGACTGGAGAATGGAAAGCATATCGAATATGATGCTGTGTCCAGCTCTGCAGTTTCCGATGCGCACCTGATCTCCCATAATAAGCGCATTATCCCAAGATACTTTTTTGAACGTGCAGATGTTATTGTCAGTTTTGACTGCGACTTTCTCGATACCTGGATTTCACCTGTGGAACATACTTCCGCTTATGCGGAGGGGAGAGATGTTGAAAGAGGTGAATTGCCGGAGATGAGCTTGCACATTCAGTTTGAAGGGAGACTGACCGTTACCGGCAGCAAGGCTGACCAAAGGGTGAGGGTCACACCCGACGAAATCACTCCCGTGCTGGTCAACTTGGCGAACATTTTATCATTAAAAGCCGGTGTCTCATTCCCACTATCTCAACTTCTTGATTCCCCTGTAAATAAAGACTTGTTGAACGAAATTGCTGACAAACTTTGGGGGAATCGAGGGAAAAGTTTGGTAGTGTGTGGGAATCAAGATATTAGCTGTCAATTGGCGGTCAATTTCATTAACCATCTGCTTGGCAGCTATGGCAATACTATTGATGTAGATCGGCATTCAAATCAACGAAGTGGTAATGACAAGGAGCTTAGCGCACTAATTGAGGACATTCATAAAGGAGAAGTTGATCTACTCATTATTAACGGTGTGAATCCGGTATTTGATCTGCATGACAGCAAAAAGTTGGGCGAGGCGATCAAGAAGATACCGCTTGTTGTAAACATCTCGCCAAGGGTAGATGAAACTTGCGAGGTTTCAAATATTGTTTGCGCTGAAAGCCATTATCTGGAAAACTGGAGCGACTCAGAGCCTGTGGAGGGAATCTTTTCAGTTTCCCAACCAACCATCAACAAGTTTGGAGACACCAGAGCTTTTGCTGAATGTCTGTCTGCATGGTTAGGTACCCCAAAGTCTGCTTTTGATTTGATTAGCAACAACTGGCGTGAAAACATCTTCCCGAAATCAGAAAAAGATGGTAGTTTTCAAGCATTTTGGGATAGAACAGTCCATGACGGTTATATTGAGATGCCTTCGAAAGAATTGAAAACAGACAGTTTTGATCGTTCTTCCCTTGAGTCAATCGAGACGAAAAGTTGGAATGCTGACAATTCACTCTCGTTGGTTTTGTATTCATCAATTGCAATGCGTGAAGGACGTCATTCATATAATCCATTCCTGCTTGAACTTCCGGATCCTATCAGTAAGGTAACCTGGGATAACTGTCTGTCGGTTTCACCCGAAAGAGCGGAAAAGATGGGTGCTGAAAATGGCGACATTGTCAGCATTAGTATTGGTGAATCTGACACTAAACCGATTCAACTACCTTTAGTTATCCAACCGGGTCAGCATGAGAATGTTATTGCAGCAGCGATCGGATTCGGTTCAAAAGAGACTGTTAGATTCAAAGATGTCAATCCACAGTGGATTGATGCTAAAAGCTCTGTCGGTAAAGACGGTTATGTCGGAAAGAATGTTGCAGGTTTCTCAACATTTAATAACGGTTTGAGACAATCTAATATCAAAAATGCACAGATTACACTGATTGGTAAGGGAGAGCCGTTAGCTTTCACTCAGGAGCACAACAGCCTGGATGTGCGAGATCCTCTCCTTCCTGCCGGCAGCCATAGAGACCCGATTATCAAGGAGGGAACTCTGACCGCATTCCGTGATGACCCACACTCTGTAGTACCTCACACTGAACATGAGGGTGATGATTTATGGGGTGACGATCATCAGAAGAAGGGGCATTTCTGGGGAATGGCTATTGACCTGAATCGCTGCACCGGTTGTGAAGCTTGCGTTGTATCCTGCCAAATTGAAAACAACATTCCCGTTGTCGGCAAGGATGAGGTTCGTCGTAACCGCGAAATGCATTGGCTACGCATTGACCGATACTATAATGACAATGATGGTGACGTGAGCGTAGTATTCCAGCCCATGATGTGTCAGCATTGTGAAAATGCTCCATGTGAGACGGTTTGCCCGGTTCTGGCAACTGTTCACAGCTCAGAGGGATTAAATCAGCAGATCTATAACCGATGCGTGGGAACGAGATATTGCTCCAATAACTGCCCTTATAAAATGAGACGTTTCAATTGGTTTAATTATGCCCATGAAGACGAGATGCAAAATCTTCTGTTGAATCCTGATGTGACAGTGCGTTCTCGAGGAATTATGGAGAAATGCACGTTCTGCGTTCAGCGAATTCAAGAGGCAAAGATTGATGCTAAAAGTCGAGGTGTCAAGGTTAATGACAGGAGTATTAAACCAGCCTGTCAGCAGTCCTGTCCGGCTAACGCCATTGTTTTCGGTGACATGAATGATCCTGAGAGCCAGGTTGCGAAGTTGTTGAAGAGTCAGCGGAAATACAGAGTTTTGGAGGAGATAAATGTGCGACCATCGGTAGGTTATCTGGCGATGATTAGAAATAAACCTGAGTCTGACGGGGGTATGCACCATGGCTGAAGTTCTTGAGATTAAACGTCTCCCGCTGGTAGATGGGAACAAAACTCCTGAGCAGGTTACAATTGATATTGCCGGTGTAGTTGAAGCCCGCACCGGAAAGCTTTGGTGGATAGGCTTTATCATTTCCGCTATATGTCTTCTAATCGGAGTAATAGCGACAGCATATCTGATCGGTACAGGTATGGGTGTTTGGGGATTAAACAATACAGTAGGCTGGGCTTTTGACATCACAAATTTTGTCTTCTGGATTGGAATCGGTCATGCCGGAACGTTGATCTCAGCGGTACTGTTTCTTTTCAGACAGCAATGGAGAACCGCTGTGAATCGTTCAGCGGAAGCAATGACCATTTTCGCTGTGATCTGTGCCGGACTCTTTCCTGTGATGCACATGGGAAGACCGTGGCTGGCACATTGGATGGCTCCCTATCCAAATCTTCGAGGACCTCTATGGATTAATTTCAGGTCACCACTGGTCTGGGATTTTTTCGCAATACTGACATACCTCACTATATCTGCAATCTTCTGGTATATTGGAATGATGCCTGATTTGGCGGCTATCCGTGATCGAACCAAGAATAAAGTCAGAAAGTGGCTTACAGGCACCATGAGTCTCGGATGGGACGGCTCAACCCGAACCTGGCAGCGATATGAAATTGTTTACCTATTGCTTGCCGGTCTGGCTACCCCGTTGGTTATTTCCGTTCATACGATTGTTAGCTGGGATTTTGCAACCTCAGTTATACCGGGATGGCATACGACAATTCTTCCGCCCTACTTTGTGGCAGGAGCGATTTTCTCCGGAATGGCTATGGTCCTGACCTTAATGATAATAGCTCGCAAGACCATGCATTTGGAGGAATACATAACCATCCGCCACATTGATACTATGTGCAAGGTTCTTATTGCCACAAGCGGCATGGTGGCTTTGGCTTACATGACCGAATTTATGACTGCTATGTACTCTGAAAACCAGTATGAACAGTTTGCTTTCATCAATCGCGCAGTGGGACCTCTTGCCTTTGCATACTGGATTATGGTAGGATGTAATGTCTTGATACCTCAGCTTCTTTGGTTCAAGTCTGTGCGAACGTCGTTAATATCGGTTTTCATTATAACTATCTTCATCAACATCGGAATGTGGTTTGAGAGATTTGTAATCATTGTCACCTCGTTGTACAGAGATTATTTGCCGGCGAGTTGGGCAGACTATACTCCAACTTCGATAGAGATTGCAATTCTTGTCGGAAGCTTCGGTCTGTTCTTTACTCTTTTTCATCTGTTCTGCAGATTGCTGCCTGTTATCTCAATGAGTGAAATAAAGGGTGTCTTAAACTTTGGCAGAGAAAAACAAGCATCCCTGAACCAGGAGGAGATGCAATGATTTATGTCCGGCGTTTTCATATTCATAATGTTTTTGGGAGTGAACTGTGAACAGTCGTCAACTGCTGGGAGTTTTTGACTCAGAAGAAGCCATTCTCTCAGCCACCAAGGCATCAAAAGAAAAGGGATATTCCATTGTTGATGTATTCACTCCTTATGCGGTGCATGGGCTTGATCGGGCTATGGGGTTAAAGCCTTCTCGTTTGCCCTGGATATCTCTTCTACTCGGTCTTTTTGGTGCTACATTTAAGGTTTGGTTTGAATTCTGGACATCAGCCGTCAACTGGGCAATAGACGTTGGAGGGAAACCGTGGAATTCACTGCCTGCATTTGTCCCTGTGACTTTTGAGATGATGGTTTTGTTTGCCGGTGTCAGCACTGTAATTGCCTTTCTGATTGTCAGTAAATTTTTTCCGGGAAGAAAAGCGGTAATGCCCTATCCGGATGTAACCAGTCATAACTTTGTCATTCTTCTCGAAGAGAGCGACGCCGGTTTCGATGCCGAAGAGGTTAGACAGATGTTTGAATCAATGGGTGCTGTTGATGTCATTGAGCGGGAAACGGGTGGAGAAATACTATGATGAAATTAAAATTAATTAACCTGATTTTATTCATTGGAATTATTGTAAATATCGGTCTGAATTGGCTGGTCAGCAGAGATTTTAAGCAGTTAAACAGAATGTACTTCCCTGAAATGGTTTTTTCCGTCCCTTACAACTCATTTGCGATAAATCCTAATTTTTCAGATGGTAAAACCCTACAACAGCCACCTGAAAACAGTATCGCCCGGGGATTTATGCCGATGCATTATTCTGCGAACGAATCAGGTGCGCTAAAAGCGGCGTCAGAACTTGATAACCCGTTTTTAGATGGTTCACCGGATGTTAAACTACGTGGTGCATACATATACCAGGACTTCTGTCTGCCATGTCATGGACCCAAAGGAGAAGGTGACGGGGCAATCTCCCTACGAGGCTATCCACCACCTCCATCCTTAGGTTCAGAAAAAAGCACTACAATGAATGATGGTCAGATGTTTCATATCCTTTCCTATGGACAGGGCAATATGCCGGATTATAGCAGCCAGATTTCGAGAAGTGACCGTTGGAAAGTAATTACACATGTCCGTGAGCTTCAGAGTCAACTTGCTATTGAATCCGATCAATCTGAGGAAAATGAGAAGCAAATGGATATTATTCAGGAGAATTCCAGGTGAGAGTTCAAAATCTGAATTTGACAGTTCCGGCTGTTAATCTTAATGTTTACAAGTTCTTCTGTCTTGTAGGGATATTAACCGTTGTCGCCGGTTTCTTCCTGGCTCCGGTGCGTATCTGGTCTAATCTCTTGCTGGTCAGTTTCTCTCTAATAGCACTTGGATTATCCGGATTGCTTTTTATAGCAATTCAATATGCAACCTCAGCCGGATGGTGTGTTGTTTTCAGAAGAGTGGCTGAAGCCATGACAGCATTGATCCCTATCGGTGGTATCGGAATAATTGCAATTTTAATATTGCACCCGTCTATATATCCTTGGTATAGTGATCCTGCTTTTCACGGGACGGAGCATCTCGGATTCAAACAACATTGGTTGAGTCTGCCTTTCTTTATAGGCAGGGCAATATTCTATATAATAACCTGGACACTGTTCTCACGCGCAATTATCAGGAATTCACGACTGCAGGACGAGGATGCCTCACCTTTAAGAACGAAAAGCAATGTAAGACTTTCAGCTTTCTTTATCGTCGTTTTTGCATTAACGTTCTGGCTGGCGAGCTTTGACTGGATCATGTCGTTGGAGCCGAAATGGTTCAGCACCATGTTCGGCGTATATAATTTTGCAGGAATGTTTCAAAGTGGTCTGGCAGTAATAATAATCCTGGTGGTGTGGTTAAAAGAAAAGGGACCCTTTCAGGGTTTAGTTACCGGTGAACATCTACACGATCTCGGTAAACTCCTTTTCGCATTCTCAACATTTTGGATGTATATCTGGTTCTGTCAATACATGCTGATATGGTATGCAAATATTCCAGAGGAAGCTGTCTATTTCACTAAGCGCATGCACGGTGCTTGGAAGCCACTGATGTTTCTTAATCTATTTCTCAACTGGGTAGTGCCTTTTTTCGCCCTATTGTCATCGAGAACAAAGAGAAATCCGATCATAATAACTCGGGTTGCAATTGCCGTTTTAGTAGGTAGATGGCTGGATCTTTATCTGATGATATTCCCCTCCTCATTTTCAAAAGAACCTGTGGCTGGTTTTTGGGAAGCCGGACTTATCCTTGGTACAATTGGTTTGGCGTTTATGATGATAAAACGTAAACTCGATACTGCACCGATCATACCAACGAGCGATCCCTATTTAAGCGAAAGTATTCATCATCACCAGTGATCTACTGATAAAGGAAAAACCGTATCTGATAATTGAGGTCACACCTTGGTTATTACCCGCACTCGTTTCAATCGTGTAAATCAAAACTCGGCGTGAACCTTACTCCATACCGTAAAGGTGCATAGTATTAACCTCAACACCCAGCAGCTTCAGGTAGGCGAACAACATCGCTTTGTGGTTGATCTGGTGCTCGACCATCTGGAGTAACTGCATCCACAACGGGTAGGAGGCGGGATTGCTCCCGCCGTTCTCCCACACCACCGTACGTACGGTTCCTATACGGCGGTTCCCGTTACGGAAGTTTTCAATGACTGCAAGCCTGATGTACAATAGCGCCCAGCCTTACCTTGCGAATTCCGTTAGCTACTTATAGCTTTAAGGCTCTTTTTCGAGACATCTGCTAATACATTCGGGAATGCAGATCTTCACTTCAATAACAGTTTCCCCTGCCGGATCTGTAAGGAACTTGCACACTCAAGTGAAAGCGCCATGTCGGGCGCAACAATAAAAAACCGATAGAATCATTTCCATCGGTTTTTTGAAGTTTGTTTTACTTCACTCAGCCTCGCAATCTGCGATTTGTCGAGCGTTATCCCACGATTTTACCCCGAAACCGATGGACAATAATGGATTCCATTTTTTTCCATTTTTTTCTATTGACAATTATCGTGAATATAGTTAAGATACGGACAAGGGGCAAGTTTTGTTTATCTGTATTACATAACAGGAGTAAGAAATGAGACACAGATTAGGTTTGATAACTATTATTGTTATTTCTGGTATTTGCATGGTCACAATCGTTGACACATCCTATGGCGAAAGACCTGCAAGGACAATTCAACAAATGGAAAGAGAGAAGGTGGCACCACCAAAGATTCTTGAGGGAGCAGTGGATTCTGTTAATAACTCTTCACTTGATTCACTTTCACGAAGTTCTGGAACTAAAGCTGAGGGTGTTTTAGAAGAACCCAACAAGAACTTAAAACAAAGGATCGCTAAAGATCGAGGTTCAATCTTTGAGGAAACAAAGGCTAAAAATCCGCCAAAAATCGAACGCAAAAGAGAACAAGAGCCAAAGAAGTAGTGAGCTCATAAAATCACAAGTTAGGAGTAAACAATGAAAGGTAAGACCAGATATTATTTTCTTACAATCACTATTTTTATCTCTTTTGTTGCAACTACCTCAATTGGACAAGAGCTCATACTATCCGAGGATTTCGAAGGAGCATGGCCGGGTCAATGGGACGTTGGTGATGCTGATAACAGGAATGGTCGCGATTATTGGGGCGATAGTCGAATAGGAGCCCATGGGGGAAACTGGAGTGGGTGGTGCGCTGATGAGGGAGATCATGGCGACAACCAATATGATGATTATATGGAAGCTTACATGGCAATTGGAGGCAACAATGCGCTTGACCTGAGTGAATACGAAAATTGCTTTATTCTTTATGATATTTGGTGGGAAATGGAGCGTAACTATGATTACTTCTATGTATATGCACGGAGACCCGGTGATGATTGGATTCGCTTACGGGCATACACAGGAGATTCTGACGGGGAATGGGTGCCAAATCAGAGAGCAGATATTCCAGAAATATATTGGGGACACGATAGGGTAGAATTGAAATTTCTTTTCTTATCAGATGAATCTGTTCATGATTATTTTGGTGTGTTCTTAGACGACATTCGGTTATATGGTGAGGCAGAAGAGGAAAGGCTACCAGATTTGGTTGCAGATCGGGCTGTGATCGGCTGGATGAACGGAAATGATATAGAAGATTTAGATAATTACAATAACATTGATATTGAAGCACAAAGATTATGGGCGGTAAAACTTTACTACAGGAATACAGGAGTATCTGCGGAAGATGTTAGGTTTTTGTTGAGTGTGCCCGATGAGAACTTTTCTGTTCTCTCTGATCAATATGAGGTGCCAGGTAATTCATCTCGCTGGTATGCAAGAATTAATTTCTCAAATCAACACGATATATTTTCACCAGGGAATCATCGGCTGATTTGGATTATTGATCCTGATGACGATGTTGATGAATCAAATGAGGGCAATAATCGAGTAGAACTCCAATATTCCGTTCGTGATGATGGAAATGACCTTCCTGATTTAGTAATAGATCGAGTAACTATTGGCTATATGGATGGGAACGAAATTGTAGATTTAAACGATTTCAATGGCATTGACATTGATGAACATGAGAGATGGGCATTAAGAATTTACTATAGTAATACAGGAGATGTTGAAGCACGTCCAGTTAACTTTCTAACAAGAGTTCCTGATGAAGACTGGATAGTCGAATCCGATGATGATCGTCGGATAGGACCAAACTCATCGCGTTGGTTTGCGTGGGTTCTAACAAATAGTCATAAGATATTTTCAGATGGTGGTCATCGTATAATATGGATGATTGATCCAGACAACGATGTTGAAGAATCCAATGAGCAGAACAACGGCATAGATCTTCGTTATTCTGTCGGTTCACAAAATATAAGTTGGTCATACGACACTGAGCCTTCGAAGTTCCAATTAGGACAAATCTACCCCAATCCTTTCAATGCCGTTACCAGCATCTCTTATACACTGCCATCTTCTGTTTTTACCTCTATTGATGTTTATGACATATCAGGAGGTTTTGTCACAAACTTATTGAGAGGTGACGAGCAAGCTGGTCACCACACCGTAACATGGAACGCTGGATCACTACCTGCGGGAATTTATTTAGTAAAGATGGAGGCTGGAGATTTCACTGCGATGCAGAAGGTTGTGCTTGTGAAATGACATTATCATAATACCATTAAATCCCAAAACTAAAAACCGATGGAATTCCTTCCATCGGTTTTATCATACCTCAACAATTACGGATCTCAATTTTTAGCTATTTGCCTTCATAAAATACGAACGAACAATCTCACCCTCACCTTTCACAGTCCAGAACGAATATCCTTTTGATTTCATCTGATCGATCCCCGGTGCAGGTAAGAATGTTGTGACAAGCTCAATGAGGTGGCAGTTGGGGAATGAATGGTAACGGTTGTCGTTCTGCCCGTCGTGATCATGCTCCTCCCACTTCTGTCTCACTTCGTCACAGTTCCGTCACCCTTGTTATCCCTTACTGGTTAAGGCTTTGAACCGATTTTGTGACGAAGTGACGATAATTTCAGCACGCCCTGCCCAACGCAGCTCCCACGAGCACAGGCAATGCTAAATATCCTACGGCAGGCAAAAATTCGACGCTTATCTGCTCTATCCGCTTCATCTGCTGTGATTTATTGTACCCAAAAAAACCGATGGAATCCCTTCCATCGGTTTTTTCATCCCCTCCAATTACGGATCTCAATCTTTAGCCATCCAACTTCATAAAATAAGACCGAATAACCTCACCCTCACCTTTCACAATCCAGAACGAGTAACCCTTGGATTTCATCTGATCGATCCCCGGTGCAGGTAAGAATGTCGTGACGAGTTCAATGATTTCACCCGGCTTGACGCTCTTTGCCTCTTTCATAATGGTCACAAGTGTCATCTGGTCTTTGTCGCCGGTCTTCGCTTCATCAATTGATACCACGATCTTGCTCTCGTCAAACCAGTCAGGTTTGTCCTGAAAGTAGTCTTCGTCCTGATAACTGTCACTGCTCACCGACTGCCCCACAGCCTGTCTCAGTTTAGCAATCAGTTCATCAAGCGGGACCTTACCGACCGCCGATATATGCTTAATTGTAGCCACTTTCGCGACCGATCTCCTTAGAATCGGATTCCTGAGCTTTTTGAATGGAGGCGCAATACCGATCAACACTTCCTCAAGCTCCGGGTATGCTTCCAGCATCTGGTGTACTGTGACTGATGGTGTAATATCTAACTTGTGATCTTTCATTTTACGTTCCTGTTTTATACATAAATATATATTGATTACTGTTATTCAATTGGCTTTAGCTGTGGCGCTAAACATATTACGAGGGAACTGATGTCTCATGTGTAAATACTTGGCTATAACATCTATGTCAAAAGTTTGTTTGCAGAGAAGGTAATAATATAGGAATGAAAAAAACCGGATGACAATAAAAAACCGATGGAATTTCTTCCACCGGTTTATGTATCAGTAATAGCGGGAAAAGCGGTCTAATACATTCCGCCCATTCCACCCATTCCACCACCAGGAAGCATAGCAGTCTAATTAACTTTTGATGTTTCTAAAAGCGAGCGTAGAGCTTCATTGACTGCTTCGGAATCTTTGAACACTTCAGCAACATCCGGTTCAAGCACAATCACATTTGAACCTTCACGCATGATGAGCGTTGCAAATTTTCCCCATTCGGCTTTGCTGTAATCGAAGTCGTACTCCGGTCGCATAGTGTCAACTTCTTGATCTTTTCCCGATTTCATAGGCTTTTATTTCCTTTCTGGTGGCACGTCGTGAGCTAATGAGTCGTACATCATTACCCCGCCAGGTGTAGCAAACGACAATCAACCGTTTATGATTTGAATGTCCGATGGTAATCCAACGATCCTAATTGATTGAGTGATCCGGGTCTTCAAAAGTTGCTGAAAGTAAATTGTCGAAAACTGTAACTGCTTCCTCAAATGAGATTCCATGCTTCTTCAAGTTCGTTTCAGCCTTATCCGCATCCCACTCAAATCTCATTGCAGAACTCGCTATTTGCTTATTACTACTTACTTTTTAATCTAATCATTCACAATCCCAAATGCAAACATTACCGAATAGATGTGGAGAATAGGGAGATACTGGTTTTCTCTCGAATCGACCTTGCTAATCTACCCATTTTTATACCGGTTCAGAGTTCAACCTTCAGGTTGTTCTTCCCCTCGCTGAAGCGTGAACTCTGAACATATTTCCCATAACACACAAAAACCGATGGAATTTCTTCCACCGGTTTTTGTATCAGTAATAGCGGGAAAAGCGGTCTAATACATTCCGCCCATTCCACCCATTCCACCACCAGGAGGCATCGGAGGCATTGCAGCTTCTTCCGATGGTTTCTCATGGATAGTAGCATCAGTCATCAGCAATATGCCTGAAACTGAAGCTGCGTTCTCGAGTGCTGAACGAGCCACCTTAGTCGGGTCAATGACACCGGCATCCAACAGATTCTCAAACTCTTCTGTGCGAGCGTTGAATCCGTAGTTGGCTTCGTCTTTCGTGCGAACCTTGTCAACCACCACAGCACCGTCAACTCCGGTGTTGTGAGCGATCTGACGAATCGGCTCCTCAATAGCACGACGGACGATTCTAATACCGAGGGCTACGTCGCCTTCTGCATCCAATTCGTCCAATGAACTCTGTGCGCGAAGCAATGCAACACCACCACCGGCGATGATTCCCTCTTCGACAGCAGCACGGGTTGCGTGCAGTGCGTCTTCGACGCGAGCCTTTGTCTCTTTCATCTCGACCTCAGTAGCAGCACCGATGTTCAACACAGCGACACCACCTGCAAGCTTAGCAAGACGTTCCTGCAATTTCTCGCTGTCGTAATCGGAGGTTGATGCTTCGATCTGGTTGCGGATCATGTCACAGCGACCTTTGATGTCGTCAGTGCTTCCTGCACCTTCAACGATTGTACTGTTGTCTTTGTCCATGACGACGCGCTTGGCGGTTCCGAGGTCATTGACAACGGCGTTTTCCAGTTTGAAGCCGGCTTCTTCAGAAATAACACGACCACCTGTTAAGACAGCGATGTCTTCCAGCATAGCCTTGCGACGGTCACCGAATCCCGGAGCCTTAACGGCTGCGACCTTCAATGTACCACGCAGTTTGTTGACGACCAATGTAGCCAATGCTTCACCGTCGATATCCTCGGCGATGATCAGCAGACCCTTACCTGATTGAGCAACTTTCTCAAGAATAGGGAGCAAATCTTTCATTACGGAAATCTTCTTGTCGTAGATCAGAATCATCGGATCTTCAAGCTCGGATTCCATGTTATCGGGGTTGGTCACAAAATAAGGTGACAGGTAACCGCGGTCAAACTGCATACCTTCGACCAGGTCAACGAATGTATCGAGACCTTTTGCTTCCTCGACAGTAATGACACCGTCCTTGCCGACCTTCTCCATTGCTTCAGCGATCAGCTTGCCGACTGCCGGATCATTATTTGCACTGATTGAGCCGACGGAAGCGATCTCGTCCCAGTTGGTTCCGATGGGCTTGGACTGTTCCTGCAGACTGGTAATAACCTGCCTTACAGCGAGTTCGATACCGCGCTTGAGATCCATCGGATTGGCACCTGCGACCACGTTGCGCAGACCTTCGGCGAAGATGGACTGGGCGAGGATGGTTGCGGTGGTGGTTCCGTCACCTGCGACATCAGATGTCTTGGAGGCAACTTCGCGAACCATCTGGGCACCCATGTTCTCGATGGGATCATCGAGTTCAATCTCTTTGGCGACGGTTACGCCGTCTTTGGTTGAAGTCGGGGCACCGAATTTCTTATCTATAAGGACGTTGCGTCCCTTGGGTCCGAGGGTCACTTTGACCGCATCGGCGAGTTGATCAACGCCGCTCTTAAGAGCTTGACGGGCGTCGAGATCAAATGTAATTATTTTTCCTGACATTATTTGTACTCCAGTTTAGTCTGTAACGACCGCGAGAATATCTCCACGGGCGACCAGCAAGTATTCTTCATCATCAATCTTGATTTCAGTACCGCCATATTTGGCGAATACGACTTTGTCGCCGACCTTGGCGATTTCGAGATCATCACTAACTGCGATGACGTCACCGATCTGAGGGCGTTCTTTGGTAGCGGTGTCGGGGATGTAAAGGCTTCCGACTTTCCGCTCTTCTTCCTCAATAGGTTTAATCAGAGCGCGTTCTTCTACGGGCTGAATATTCATTATTACTCCTAAATTGCTATTATAAAGCAATATAACGTTAATGTTTGTGGTTCTGTTAGCACTCTTGATAAAACAGTGCTAATTTTCAAGCGGAAATATATAGAGTCAATTTTGGGTTGTCAAGTGTTTTGGGAGTGACTTGGTGCGAATAACAAAATATCTGATAGATTTTCAAATTCGAAATGATAATTCTTTATTTGCTATCAGCATTTTGCGGAAAATACACGGAACACAACAAGTTATAAAATTCACTATTCCGCAATTGGGGGACAAAAGACGGAATAACTTAGTAGTGATGTGCAATATATCCGATATTAGTTGCATTTCGGAAAGATATTCCATATATTGTCCGCATAAGAATTTCATATTGGTTAATTTATTCCTGTTTGAAGCGGAATATTTGCGGAATGGAACAGGAAGTTGGAAAGTTAGCAAGTTGACAAGTTTGCAAGGAAGAGGGGAAAACCACCAAGACGCTAAGGCACCAAGAAGATAATAGAGCTGTCAAGCTGGCGGATTGACAGCGGAAGAAGACTGGATTCCCGTCTGCACGGGAATGACGAGGATTGTATCAAGCGCGGCGGCATGGCAGCGGAGAGAGTGATTCTCAGCAGATGATGCAGATTAAGCAGATTGTTTGACGTCAGAACGTATTGGACAAAATTGTACAATAAGTTAAGGACT
>CAZVKN010000028.1:0-35702 GCA_964627035.1 uncultured bacterium
TAACTTATACAAGATATTGTTTCTTAAAGAACTATTCTCGGACAGACTGCTTGATACGGAATCCAGTATTCACACTTTAGTCGAGCTTGTTTTAAGCCCGATTACGTATAGAATATCAGCTGACTATTTCACATCAAAATATCATGAATAGATTTGAGACGACAAAAGTCACCGAACAAAACAGTGTCGTTTACGTCACGATGGCTCGCCCGGAAGTACGCAACGCCTTTGATGAGCGGATGATCCCTGAGATTCACCAAGCAATCGACTATTTCAGTAACATTGATAGCATACGAGCTATTGTTGTTAGCGGTGAAGGAACTGCTTTTTCTGCTGGTGCGGATATTGATTGGATGCGACGGATGGGTCAGCTTGGATTTGAGGAGAATTACCAGGATGCGATGGTGTTGGCGCGAATGTTCGATGCGTTATCACACTGTCCTAAGCCAACCATCGCCCGGGTCAACGGTCCCACTATCGGTGGTGGAACCGGACTAGTTGCTGCTTGTGATATTGCTATTGCCGATAGTTCTGCCTTTTTTAGTTTCAGTGAAGTCAAGATCGGATTAGTGCCCGGATGTATCGGACCTTATGTTATTCGCAAGGTTGGACATGGTCATGCTTTAGAATTTTTCCTGACGGGTCAACGTCTGTCTGCTCAAGATGCGTATCGGATTGGACTTGTTAACATTGTTGCCGAAGAAGGTAAACTGGATGATGAGGTTAATCACATCCTGAAGCAACTCCGGTCAAGTGGTCCTGAAGCAGTTGCCGCTGCTAAACGACTCGTGCGTGATGTGCCGGATCAGACGCGAGAGGAATATATGGATTATACCGCGCGGATGATCTCTGAACTCCGTACCAGCGCTGAAGGACAGGAAGGTACGACTGCGTTTCTGGAGAAACGGAAGCCTAATTGGGCTAAGAAATGATAAAGAGTTTGATTCTCAGCAGATAAAGCGGATTGAGCAGATAAGAGGGAAACCATAGAGAGAGTTATGAATTCATATGAGGAATTTGTTGAGAGGATTACTGATAAGATTTCAGTTGGTAATGATCTCAACACTGAGAAGAGCACGTGGCGGATTGTAAAATCTATTGATGAGGATAGAATAGTTGTCCGATATGGAGCAAACAACTATACTTCGCTTGAATTTGTTACATTGTACAGATGCTATGAAAAATCCTATGCAAATAATAGAGAGTATTCTTCTAAGATTAAACAAACAGTAGATCCGAAACTTCCTCCCTGTGCTGGACGAATCATTGGGATGATATTAGTAAAAGCCTTTGGAGCAAAGGAATCTAAGCGAGGTAATTTGAACATCTACAAACTGCCTATTTAATCTGCTTAATCCGCCGTAAATGAAAGAGCATCTGTTGAGAATAAATCAAAATAAAACTATATATGAGCAAATACTTCAATAAAATATTAATAGCGAATCGTGGTGAGATTGCGATGCGTGTAATTAGGGCTTGTCAAGAGCTTGGGATTACATCGGTTGCACTGTATTCCGAACCAGATAAAAACGCTATGCACGTTCGGGAAGCGGATGAGGCATACCTAATCGGTGAAGCTGCTCCATCTGAGAGCTACCTTAACCAAGACATTATCCTCGAAACCGCACGCAATTCCGGTTGTGATGCGATTCATCCGGGATACGGTTTTCTCGCTGAGAATAGTGGTTTTGCCAAGCGTTGTGCTGAGGATGGATTTGTGTTTATAGGTCCTTCACCGGAAGCGATACAACTGCTCGGTAATAAGGTTGAATCACGGATTGCAATGGTAAAAGCCGGAATTCCGCTCATCACCGGAACTAAAGAGGATGCAGTCCTCGATGATGAAACCATCATCAAGGAAGCTGACCGGATCGGTTTTCCGGTACTGGTAAAAGCCGCTGCCGGTGGTGGCGGTAAAGGTATGCGAGTCGTTGAAAAGCCCCAAGATATGAAAACTGCACTTGAATCAGCTCGACGTGAGTCTCAATCTGCATTTGGTGATTCAACCCTCTTTTTGGAGAAATACCTGCTCAAACCACGTCATATTGAGTTTCAGATATTCGGCGATCAGCACGGCAATCATATCCATCTATTTGAACGTGAATGCTCAATCCAACGCCGTCATCAAAAAATTATTGAGGAAGCTCCATCGGTTGCGCTCAATGATGACCTCCGTCAACGGATGGGTGAAACTGCGGTTGATGTTGCCAAAGCAGTCAATTATACCAACGCCGGAACGGTCGAATTTCTGTTGGATCAGGATGACAACTACTATTTCCTCGAGGTCAATACTCGCATACAGGTGGAACATCCGGTTACTGAGGAGGTGCTCGGTGTGGACTTGGTCTGTGAACAGATTAGAGTCGCAGCGGGTGAGCAGTTATCGTTGAAGCAAGAGCAATTGACTCAACGAGGACATTCGTTGGAATGCCGTATCTATGCGGAGGATGCTGCGGGTGGCTTTTTGCCAGCTGCGGGTCCGGTGCTTTATCTGAAGGAGCCGGGAGGGCTGAATGTCCGGTTTGACGGTGGAGTTGAAACTGGTGATGAGGTATCAGTTTATTACGATCCGATCATCGCTAAATTGGTGGTATGGGGCAGTGATAGAAATTCCGCAATCCAGAGAATGAAGATGGCACTCGACGATACGGTGATACTTGGATTGACTACCAATAAACAGTTTTTGCAATCGGTGTTGGATCAACCGGCATTTGTCAGTGGAGATATCCACACCGGATTTTTACAGGAACATATGCCGGATTGGCAATTGCCTGAGGTTGAATCGGATGAGTTGAATCTTGCGTTATCGGTTGCGACGTTGCCCACTGAGAAACAATTCGGTGCGGTTCAAACTGATGGTGCAACGAAGTTACCTGAGCCGTGGATGGTCATTGGGAACTGGGAACATTGCGGAGGAGGTAGATAATGAAAAAACGATTCAAGTATGGTAATGATATTCACGAGTTGGATGTCAATCGTCAAGGTGAACGCTTGACTGTAGTTGTAAATGATGCAACGGTTGAGTTGGATGTTGAAGAACGTAATCCGGCACGATTTATGTTACGATTGGGAGATAGCGTAATTCCGGCTTATGGTGTACGATTGAAAGATGATATTTTCGTACAAGTCAACGGTCGGCAGTTTAAGTTCAAATCTGTTGAACAGGATGATATTGGTTTATCCGGTGAGAGTGGTGGAGTTGCGAATGTAACTGCTCCGATGCCGGGGTCGGTGATTAAAGTGTTAGTGGAAGAGGGAGATACGGTAACGCAACATCAACCGTTAGTTATTGTGGAGGCTATGAAAATGGAAAATGAAGCTCGTTCTCTAGCAGATGCGGTTGTTGAGAAAATATTGGTGGAAGTTGGTCAGCAAGTTGGTGCGGATCAGGAATTGATTCAGCTTGGAGCGGTGGAGGATGAATAAGAATAAATGTAGGGGTGAACTTTGTATTCGCCCTACCAGTGTAAATGCCAGCTCACAGGGCGAACCAAGGTTCGCCCCTACAATGATAATCATATTGAATTATGAAGAACGTTACCGCTCGCAAAGATGAGCTACTGAAATGTGTAAATTGTGGATTATGTCAATCGGTATGTCCGACTTATCTGCTTGAACGGCATGAAGCGCTGACGGCGCGTGGTAAAATTGTTCTTTTGAAAGGAATACTTGACCGAATAATTGAACCGTCAGCATCTATTGCTGATCTGTTTGATAACTGTTTGACATGTTATGCGTGTCAATCGGTATGTCCGGCTGGTGTCAAAACTGAACGATTATGGACTGCGGCGCGTCAGGATTTGGCGAAATGGTCGAAGGTAGGTAAGGTTAAGCGGGTTGGTATCCAATGGTCAGTTGGGAAGCCTATATTGTTTAATTTTGAAGCGATGGTTGGAGGAAAATTGTGGGGGACTCCACTATCTTCATCCGCTCCATACATTAGCCAATTACAATCGGAGTATTTGCCGGATGTTGAACCTGTTGCGAGTGTTGGGTTATTGTTGGGATGCAGTGGTAATGTGTTTGTACCGTCGGTGATTGACTCAACAATCAAGCTGTTGATCGCTGGAGGTTATAGGATTGTAATTCCAAAACGTCAAGTATGTTGCGGCGCGCCTGCTATAAACAATGGTGATTGGGACACAGCTCGGAAATTAGCGTTGATGAATGCAAATGCGTTCACTGAATTGAATGCTGATTATGTAACTTCTCCTGATGCAACTTGTGCGGGAGCTATGACTTGTGATTATCATGAGATATTTGCTGAATTACCAAATAGGATTGAATTGGTTGAACGGCTGTCTGATATGGTAATAGGATTGGATCAACTATTGTATAATGTTGTGGAACGATTGCATTTTCATCCAATTGAGACTGAAGTTACATTGCATGATTCGTGTCATTCCACTCATATTGGGAATGGGGATCGTTGGCGAGACATTCTTTCTTCAATTGATAAACTACAGTTAAATGAGATGCACAATAGCGATCATTGCTGCGGATTTGGGGGGAGCTATATGTTCACGCACCGTAAGTTATCGAAAGAAATCGCACAAACTAAGATCGGTAATGCGAAGGATACTGATAGCAAACAAATGTTAGTTGGATCACCAGGGTGCATGGTTAGATTGCAATCAGCTAATGATGGTAATGGATTTCAGGTTCGGCACGTTACTGAATTGTTGATGGAACTAATTGAGAATTAAAGACAAAGGGCATTAATTAGTAATGCCCTTGTCATTCTGTAGTCGAACTTGTCTCAAGCCCGACGTCGTGGTTGGGACAACCACGACTACAAACGCATAAACTAAAGAAATCGGAGTATTAAATGTTCCTGACTGATGAACAACAGATGGTTCGTGAGATGGTTCACGAATTTGCCGAGAATGAAGTGAAACCTATTGCAGCTGAAATTGATATAACATGTAAATTTCCTGAAAACACTGTCAAACAGATGGGTGAACTCGGTTTGATGGGCATTGTGTTTCCTGAGGAGTATGGTGGTGCGGGGATGGATTATGTTAGTTATGCGATTGCGGTAGAGGAGTTATCGCGTGTATGTGCTGCTCATGGGATTACGTTAGCGGCACATATATCGCTTGGATCAAATCCGATATACAGTTTCGGTAACGAGAAACAGAAACAGGAATGGTTACCTGGTTTGTGTTCCGGTGAGATTATGGGTGCATTCGGATTGACTGAACCGAATGCCGGTTCAGATGCCGGAGGTACACAAACTACCGCTCGTCGTGAAGGTGACGAATGGGTTTTGAACGGTGAGAAACGATTTATTACTAACGCTTCAGTATCTGAAGTATATTCAGTTACCGCAGTGACCGATAAATCAAAAGGCACAAAAGGAATTAGTGCCTTTCTTGTGAAACGAGGAACTCCCGGATTTAGTATTGACCGTAAAGAAGATAAACTCGGCATTCGCGGTTCCGACACCTCAGGAATGATTTTTGAAGAGTGCCGAATCCCTGCGGAAAATCTTCTTGGTGAAGAAGAGAAAGGTTTTCATTATTTCTTAGACATCCTTGATGGCGGACGTATCTCAATCGGTGCAATGGCACTTGGTATTGCGCAGGGAGCTTACGAGGAGGCATTGAAGTATTCACAAGAACGTCAACAATTTGGTCGTCCGTTATCAGCATTTCAAGCGACTCAATTCAAACTCGCTGATATGGCAACTTGGATTGAAGCGGCACGTCATCTGATTTACAATTCCGCGCGTCTGAAAGATGCTGGAAAACCATTTATCAAGGAAGCCTCTATGGGTAAGCTGTTTGCGTCTGAGATCGCGACGAAAACATGTGATATGGCACTCCAGATTCACGGCGGGTATGGTTATACTAAGGATTATCCGATTGAAAGAATGTGGCGCGATGTGAAAATCTGTGAAATCGGTGAAGGTACATCTGAAATTCAACGTTTGGTGATAGCGCGGGAATTGTTGAAGAAGTGATACCTATTCTCAGCAGATGAAGCGGATTAAGCAGATTGAAACAGGAGGGAGTGCGCCGACACTCGTGTCGGACACATTCTTGTCAGCACAGCGTGGACAAGAATGTCCACGCTCCCCGTGTTTGATTTATCTGCTCCATCTGCTGAGAATCAATTAATATGAAATGTTCACCTACAAAGTCATAAACGATGGTTGGATGAAGATTCCGTCAGATGGTTTTCCGGTAAGTTGGTCATCTGCGAATAGTAATCGGTTATTGATTGGATTGAATCAGTTATTGGTTCGGATTAACGGTAAGAATATCCTGATAGATACCGGAATCGGAACAAAATATAGTGCATCGCAGTTGGGGTTAATAGATTATCAAACTCCGCGTAGATTGATTGATGAACTGAGTGCGGAGGGGTTACAGCCAGTTGATATTGACATTGTGATCCTGACACATTTGCATTATGATCACTCAGGTGGTGGGACTCGCTATAATGATGATGGAAGGCTTGCGTCAACATTCACAAATGCGTTATATTACATTCAGGAACGTGAGTTGCGGTTTGCGCAAAATCCTGATGCGGATCGCAAAGATGATTACAGGTTGGATGACGTTGAACCGCTTATTAGTAGTGGTCAATTGGTTGTAATTGACGGTGATAAGGAAATTGTGGATGGGGTAACGGTTTATTTTGCACCCGGGCATAGTCCAGGTCATCAGGTGGTTCTTATCCAGAGTAATGGTATAACCCTGTTTTTTCAGGGTGATCTGTTTTCAACTAAGGATCATGCTAATTTGAGTGTGATTACGGATTACGACCATAACCCGGAACAGTTGTTGACTGAGCGACGTAAATGGCTTGAACGAACAGTTGCGAATCAGTGGGAATGTCTGTTTTGTCATGCGATTCGTAATCCGGTTGGGAAAGTAGATTATGTACGGTAGGGTTTGATTTATCAAACCCGTTATCCGACATCATAAGAGCGTAACAAGGAGAACCGACATTCCTGTCGGTTCAGCATGGACAAGAATGTCCATGCTCCCAATACAGGAAACGGGCGTGATAAATCACGCCCCTACCAGCTAAAGGAATTAAAAAACAATAAATATATTACAAAGTAAGGAGGTGCGATATGCGTGAAGTAGTTATAGTATCGGCGGTGAGAACGCCAATCGGTTCATTCAATGGTTCATTGGCAAAAGTACCCGCTGTTAAGCTGGGAGCTACTGCTATCAAAGCCGCAGTTGACAAAGCCGGAATCAAACCGGAAGATGTCAATGAAGTTATTATGGGAATGGTGTTACAGGGAGGAATTGGTCAAGCTCCGGCTCGTCAAGCATCAATTTATGCTGGGTTGCCAAAGAATGTACCCTGTATGACGGTTCATAAGGTATGTGGTTCAGGGCTCAAGTCTGTAATGCTTGGTGCTCAACAGATTATGTTGGGTGAAGCGGATGTAATTGTGGCAGGTGGAATGGAATCTATGTCCAATGCTCCCTATTATTTACCAAAAGCTCGTTCAGGTTATCGGATGGGTGATGGTAAGTTAGTTGACGGAATGATCTTTGACGGATTGTGGGACCCTTATGACAATGTTCATATGGGTATTTGCGGCGAGAAATGCGCTGAAGAATATAAAATTGATCGCCAAGCACAAGATGATTTTGCGATTGAAAGCTATAAGCGCGCCATTGCCGCAAAAGAAGCAGGTAAGTTTGACAATGAGATCATTCCGGTAGAGATTCCTCAACGACGAGGTGATCCAAAAGTAGTCAGTGAAGATGACGAACCAAATAACGTCAGATTTGATAAAATCACCAAACTACGTGCCGCATTCAAAAAAGATGGTACGATTACAGCCGCTAACGCATCCAAAATTAATGACGGTGCATCAGCATTAGTACTTATGGATGCAGAACTCGCTAAAGAACGTGGCATTACACCATTAGCGCGCATTCACGGTCAAGGTGGATTTGCACAAGAGCCGGAATGGTTCACTACCGCACCTGCTGAAGCTATCAAAAGAGCAGTTGCCAAAACCAAGAAAACTGACGGTTCGGAATTGACGTTGGATGATGTTGATCTGTTTGAGATCAATGAGGCTTTTGCGGTTGTTGGATTGGTTAACATACAACTGTTGGAAATTGATCCGGCGAAGGTCAACGTCAATGGTGGAGCTGTTGCATTGGGACATCCGATTGGATCATCAGGAGCACGTATTCTCGGCACACTCGTCCACGCAATGAATGATCGCGAAGTCAATTGGGGAGTCGCGGGAATCTGCCTCGGTGGTGGAGAAGCTGTGGCGTTGGTTGTGGAGAGAGTTTAAGATTGAACCACAAAGAATTGAACCACCAAGTCACCAAGACACCAAGAAAACAAAAAGAGTTCTTAACTTGGTGACTTTGTGTCTTGGTGGTTAATTGATTTCAAATATATATCAAATAGAATAGAGGAACAGTAATGGATATTAAAACAATAGCCGTCATCGGTAGCGGCACAATGGGCAACGGTATCACGCACGTGTCGGCAGCAGCAGGTTACAACGTGATACTGATTGACATTGAACAGAAATTTCTGGACAAAGCACTCGCCATTATTGGCAAAAACTGCGACCGCCTGATCAAGAAAGAGAGAATGACTGCGGATGACAAAGATGCACTGCTTGGCAGAATTACTACAACTTTATCATTGGAAGATGCGGGAAAAGCTGACTTTGTGGTGGAAGCCGCAACTGAAAATGAGACCATCAAACTGGACATTTTCAGAACATTGGATTCCGTCTGTAAAGATGACGTGATCCTTGCGAGCAATACATCTTCAATCTCTCTAACCAAAATCGCTGCAGTTACCAATCGTCCCGAACTCGTGATCGGTATGCACTATATGAATCCGGTACCGATGATGAAATTGGTGGAAGTCGTCAAAGGACTCGCTACATCTGATGAGACGGTTGAAACAGTCAATGAATTGGCAAAGTCTCAAAAGAAAGTTCCGATTGTAGTCAACGATTATCCTGGATTCATCGCAAATCGTATATTGATGCCGATGATAAATGAGGCTGTCTACGCCTTAATGGAAGGTGTCGCAGAACCTGAAGCGATTGACGGGATCATGAAGCTCGGTTGTGCACATCCTATGGGACCATTAACTTTAGCTGATTTGATCGGTCTGGATGTTTGTCTGGCGATTATGGAAGTGTTGCACGATGGACTCGGTGATAAGTATCGTCCATGTCCATTACTAAGTAACAAAGTCGCCGCAGGATACCTCGGTCGGAAAAGCGGTCAAGGATTTTATACTTATTGATCAAAAGATAAGATAACCACCAAGTCACCAAGTTTTTGTTTTAACTTGTTTAGAGTTCAGCCTTTAGGCTGTTTCCCACGCTGAAGCGTGAACTCTGAACATAAATTTCTTCTTGGTGCCTTGGTGGTTCTAATCTTAAAACGGATTATTATATGGATTTCACATACACTGAAGAACAACAAATGGTCAAAGAGACCATTCGTGATTTTGCTCTTGAGGAGTTAGCTCCCGGTGCTGCTGAACGAGATGAGAAGGCAATCTTTCCGCGTGAGGCTATTGATAAACTGGGAGAGCTTGGTTTTTGGGGAGTCAATGTACCGGAACAGTATGGTGGTGCGGGATTGGACATGATCTCGTATTGTATTGCAGTTGAGGAATTAGCGCGGATAGATGCTTCCACTGCAATTGTAATTTCGGTGCATAATTCACTCGTCAACTATCCGCTTGAAAAGTTTGGCAACGATTATATCCACGATTACTTCCTCAAACCATCCGCTGAAGGTAAAAAACTCGGCGCATTTTCGCTAACCGAACCGGAATCAGGATCAGATGCAGGTGCTATGGCTACAACTGCCGTGCGTGATGGCGATGACTATATCATCAATGGAGCGAAGAACTTCATCACAACCGGTGACAGTTGTGATATGATGTTAGTTTTCGTAGTTACTGACAGAGCAAAAGGGTCTAAAGGTACATCTGCCTTTATGGTTGAGAAAGGTATGCCTGGCTACATCGTCGGCAAGAAAGAGGATAAGCTCGGTATACGCGCATCGGATACAGTCTCTGTCAGCTTTGAAGATTGTCGCGTACCTGCAAAAAATATGCTCGGTAGCGAAGGGATGGGATTCAAAATTGCTCTGACTACGTTGAATTGTGGACGTATCGGAGTCGCCGCTCAAGCACTCGGAATCGCCCAAGGTGCATTTGACGAAGCAGTCAAATATAGTCAGGAACGTCAGCAGTTCAATCGTCCCATTGCCAAGTTCCAAGCGATTCAATTCAAAATTGCCAAGATGGCTACTGAGATTGAAGCGGCACGATTATTGTTGTATACTGCTGCTGCCAAGAAAGATCGTGGTGAAAGTTTTATCAAAGAAGCAGCGATGGCAAAACTGTTCTGCTCGGATATGGCTGTTCGTACTTGTTTGGAAGCGGTTCAGATTCATGGTGGTTACGGTTACATCAAGGAATATCCGGTGGAACGGTATCTGCGCGATTCTAAGATCACAACCATCTATGAAGGTACTAACGAAGTTATGCATCTGGTTATTGCGGATCAGGTGTATCGAGGGTAGTTAATGATTGCCATTCTGAACGCGTGAAGAATCTCTCCCCAGTCAGCGCTACAAGAGGGATTCTTCACTACGTCAGAATGACAAAGTTATATCGTTCAGAGTGAGTAAATTAATAATAAGGAGGCTTTATGTCCGCTTTTGACGAAAATGCTAAGATTTGGTTTTCAGGTAAATGGATAGATTGGAAAGATGCTACTATACATGTGATGTCTCATGTGATTCATTATGGATCATCGGTATTTGAAGGATTAAGATGCTATAATACACCGAAAGGTTCTGCAATATATAGACTTCAAGAACATGTAGATAGACTCTTCAATTCAGCGAAAATATATCGCATTGATATTCCGTTCAGTAAAGAAGAGGTTTTCAATGCTTGCGTTGACGTGGTTAAAAAGAACGGTTGGAAAGAGGCTTATATACGCCCGATTGTTTTTCGCGGTTACGATAGTCTTGGTGTAGCTCCCGGCAAATGCCCGACAGAAGTGGTAGTTGGTGGTTGGTTTTGGGGGCAGTATCTTGGTGATGAAGCGCTGGCTTCAGGTGTTGATGTTTGTGTGTCATCCTGGACTCGTATGGCACCGAATACGTTCCCAGCACTCGCCAAGTGTGGTGCTAATTACATGAATTCCCAACTGACCAAAATGGAAGCGATGGCTGACGGTTATGTGGAAGGCATTGCTTTGGATGCTGCAGGTTACGTCAGTGAGGGATCCGGTGAGAATATTTTTGTGTTCATTAATGGGGAGCTATTAACTCCTCCATTGGGAGCATCTGTATTGCCTGGTATTACACGCGCTACAGTTATTAGATTAGCGGAAGAGCTTGGTTATACGGTTAAGGAAGGTCTCGTTCCTCGTGAAATGTTATATATTGCAGATGAAGTCTTTTTCACCGGTTCGGCCGCAGAGATTACACCGATACGGTCAATAGATCATATTTCAATCGGTGAAGGTAAAAGAGGTCCGGTAGCTGAAGCGTTACAAAACCGATTTTTCGCCATTGTCAATGGTGAAATAGAAGACAAATATGGGTGGTTGACCTATTTATAGTGACTCTATGACCAATGAGGCTCCTGTATCACGTTCGTCAACTAGACGTTTAGCGCGTGAAACTGCTCTTAAAGCTGCTTATGTACTTGAGATTCGCTGTTGTTCTCTCGAAGTTGCCCTGCAGGATCCTCTCGTATTAGCCGATTATGATCTTCCTGCGTATGCGGTTAGACTTTTAACCCATGTTGAGCGGTTCAAGGAACATCTCGATGATCTTATCCGCTCAAGAGTTGAGCGATGGGAGTTCCATCGTGTAGCGGTACTGGATCGGCTGATTCTACGATTGGCGACGGCTGAATTTTTGTACTTTCCGGATGTACCCCCGAAAGTTACAATCAACGAGGCTATCGAGATTGCAAAGCTATACTCCACACCAAAGAGTGGGAGATTTGTGAACGGAGTCCTTGATGCTGTTTGGAACGACATTCGCAGGCAGGAGAGAGTTCAGAGAAACGGTGAAAAATAACAGTCGAATTTTATATTGATTTAAAACTATGAGAGTATTAAATTCGTAGCGATTTGCTTATTTGTAGTCGGGCTTGTCTCAAGCCCGACGTCGTGGTTGAGACAACCACGACTACATAATCACTACTTGGTTGATGCCCTCAATATAAATCTATAAGTAAATATTAAGACAAATAGTAAAGTATTACATTAATAATTGTTCTATAAAGGAGTTCTATAATTATATTGCAGCTTAGCAAAGTTGGAATATTTCAAGGCTCGTATAACGGCAGCTCAGCATTCCGGCAGTGCTTTGCTGCCATTTATTTTTGTAGGAAGAAATATCTTGAATTCACCGACATTGGTCCACCGACGGGTCATTTAACCCTAAGATGATTACAAATCTGTTTACATCCATATTCGGCACCAAACGGGATCGGCAGATAAAGCAAATTCTCCCGCTAGTAGATCAGATCAATCACCGTTTTGAAGAGTATAAGGATTCTCTGTCCGATGATGATATTCAAAAGAAGACTGAGGAGTTCCGCAAGAGAATCAATGAGGGTGAATTTCTTGACGATTTGCTTCCGGAAGCATTTGGATTGGTTAAGGATGCCTGCCGAAGACTGATGGGGAAGAAGTGGGATGTCGTCGGTCAGCCGACTGAATGGGATATGATTCCTTATGATGAGCAGTTGATCGGTGGAATAGTACTCCATCAAGGCAAAATTGCTGAGATGGCGACCGGCGAGGGTAAGACTTTGGTGGCAATAATGCCTCTCTACTTGAACAGCTTGACAGGTAAAGGCACGCACCTGATTACGGTCAACGATTACCTCGCACAGCGTGACAAGGAGTGGATGGAGGGTGTATTTAACTTTCTCGGTGTAGAGGTCGGCTGCAATTTGAGCAATATGACACCCGCAGAACGACAGAAAGAGTATTCAAAGGACATCACTTACGGCACCAACAATGAATTCGGTTTTGATTATTTGCGGGATAACATGGCGAAGAGGACGGAGGATATTGTTCAGCGAGAACACCACTTTGCCATAGTTGACGAAGTTGACTCCGTCCTGATTGATGAAGCGAGAACACCTTTGATAATTGCGGGACCTGTCCTGCAGTCAACCTCCGAGCAAAAGTATCGAGAGATGAAGCCGCATGTGGACAAGCTGGTCAAGTCTCAGAGAACCCGCATAAACACTATCATCGGACAGGCTGAAGAGCTGATAGAGAGTGAATCCGATGAGGAAGTTTTTGAAGCTGGGAAAATCATCCTGAAATGTTCCCGTGCGTTCCCCCGACATAAGCGATTGATGAAGATGCTTCAGGAAACCGGCGTTAAAAATCTGATGAATCAGGTCGAGAACGATTATCTGCGTGAAAAGAAGCTCCATGAGCTTGATGAGGAACTGCTGTATGTGATAGACGAGAAACAGCATGCAATAGACTTGACTGAAGAAGGGCGTGACCTGCTCGGGCGTAGTGAAGGCTCAGGTGCTGATATGTTTTTGCTTCCTGATCTATCGGAAGAAAGCCATGAAATTGACGGTAGAGATGATCTGAATGCGGGAGAGAAGGAGTTGGAGAAGGAGAAGCTTCGTAACATCTTCTCTGAAAGAAGTGATCGCATTCACACAATCACTCAGCTACTGAGAGCATATTCCCTGTATGAAAGAGATGTGGAATACGTGGTTCAGGATCAGAAGGTGATGATTGTTGATGAGTTTACCGGTCGTTTGATGGCGGGACGACGGTATTCGGACGGGCTCCACCAGGCAATTGAAGCTAAAGAGAATGTCAAGATAGAGGGTGAAACACAAACAGTAGCCACCATCACACTGCAAAACTATTTCCGATTGTATGAAAAACTTGCGGGAATGACAGGAACTGCGGAGACTGAAGAGGGTGAATTCTATGATATTTATAAACTTGAAGTAATTGTAATTCCAACCCATGAACCCGTAGGAAGATCAGACCACGAAGATATTATCTACCGCACCAAACGGGAGAAATTCAATGCAATTATTGATGAGATAAAACTGTTGCATGAGGGCGGACTGCCGGTGCTTGTCGGAACCACCTCCGTTGACGTTTCCGAGACACTGCATCGGATGCTGAGAAGAAAAAAAATCAAACACGAAATTCTGAACGCCAAGCATCACAAGAATGAAGCGGAGATCGTAAAATATGCCGGTCAGCCCGGAAATGTGACAATCGCTACAAACATGGCAGGTCGAGGTACCGACATTAAGCTGGGTGGAGGTGTGGTCAGATGGAAGGAAGGTGCTGAAGGCGACAAAACTCAGGCGGATGGCGGACTGCAGATCATCGGAACAGAGCGACACGAATCGCGTCGTATTGACAGGCAGTTGCGGGGGCGGTCAGGTCGGCAGGGTGATCCGGGTGCTTCAATCTTTTTCCTTTCACTCGAAGATGACCTGATGAGGCTTTTCGGATCTGAGAGAATCACCAAAGTGATGGACAGATTAGGCGTCAAAGAAGGTGATGTAATTACTCATCCAATGATAACTAAATCTATTGGTAAAGCTCAGAAACGTGTTGAGGGACATCACTTCAGTATCAGAAAACATCTGCTCGAATATGACGATGTGATGAACCAGCAGCGCGCGATTGTGTACAGTAGAAGACAGGCGATATTATTTAACAAAGATGTTGATTCTGTGATCGAAGAGATTGCTTCCGACTATATCGAGAGCTTACTTTCAATCCATGCTGACGAACACTCGTCACCGGATCTTTGGGATCAGGATGAGCTGAAGAGTCGCTTGCAGCGTGTTCTCCATATTGAACCTCTACCTGAGGATGAATGGGCTGAGTTTTCCAAACCGGATCAGTGGCATGAGCAGCTACTTGACAATGCAATGGCAGTATATGATCGCCGAAAAGAGCTGTTTGGCAAAGATCTATTCCGACGGTTCGTCAGATGGCGTACTTTGGATGTGGTGGATGAAAAGTGGCGTGATCATCTTGGTGATATGGATCGCCTCAAGGAAGGTGTAGGACTTCGGGCGTATGGTCAGAAAGATCCGCTCATCGAGTACAAACGTGAAGGCTTTCAGATGTTCAGCGAAATGATTGAGACAACGAACGAGGAGTCTCTTTTCATCTGTTTCAATGAAGACATCAGCCAGGCTGTCAGACCGCAGCAGAGAGCGGTAAATCAATCTGACATCAAATTGGTTCATGATTCGACGAGTTTAGAGAGCACAGCAGGACGGGACAGGAGTGCTCCGGGGGGAGGGAAAAGGCAGCCAATAAGAAAATCAGAGCAGAAGGTGTCGCGTAATGCGCCGTGTCCTTGCGGCAGCGGGAAAAAATATAAACTTTGTCACGGAAGACAATAAACAACGGAAACAGTAAATGGATCATAATGTAGTAGAGATCCTTGTGATTTTAATGCGAGAGTATCCCGAAGGGGTGGTTGCAATTGATGAGTTCGATCCCCTGACAAAAGACCTAATGGGGCAGGGCTACACTCACCATGAGATAGAGACCGCTCTGTTCTGGTTCCACAACCGCAGCGAGATGCAGGAGGTATCAATAATGAGCGACGAATTTGATACAAATTCCGTGCGCGTATTGCACGATATGGAAAAGGTAGTGGTTTCACCTCAGGCTTTCGGACATCTGATTGAGTTGAAAGCCCTTGGGCTGATCAATCTTGCTGATCTAAATAATATTCTTGAGAAAGCGATGATTCTGGGTGGAACCTCTGTGAATTTGGATGATATAAAAATGCTGGCTGCGGCTCAGATACTTGAACAAGACAACTCTATACCCATGATGGGACAGAGTTATTTCATTAAAAAAACAACCGACATGATTCAGTGACAGTTACAAAGAAAAAAACGACAAAGAAAAAGGCTCCGGCAAAGAAACGAAGCAGTTCAACGACCAAGACACAATTGGGCGACAAATCTTTGGTCATCGTTGAATCCCCGACAAAAGCGAGAACCTTGACCAAATATCTTGGAAGATCTTATATCGTAAAATCCACCGTCGGACATATAATTGACTTACCGGGGAAGCGAATAGGTGTAGATATTGAGAATGGCTTTGCTCCAGAATATGTGCCGTTACCCCGAAAATCCAAAGTTATCAAAGATTTAGTAAGTGCTGCAATCGTTTCAAAAGATGTATTGCTGGCAACAGACCCTGACCGTGAAGGCGAAGCAATCGCCTGGCATGTCAGCAATCAGATACAGTCGAAAGTCAAGAATATCAGCCGGGTTGAGTTCCATGAACTGACAAAGAACGCTGTACAAAAAGCGGTAAAATCACCCGGTTCGATCAACATGAAACTGGTGGATGCCCAGCAGGCTCGTCGGGTGATGGACAGGCTGGTCGGTTATCAGGTCAGCCCTCTGTTGTGGAAGACCATATCAAAAGGATTGTCTGCGGGGCGTGTACAGTCAGTAGCTCTACGTCAAATTTGCGAGCGCGAAGAAGAGATTGAGAAGTTTGTTAAGGAAGAGTTTTGGACGATTGATGGGCTGTTCAAAGGTGACAATGTTGATGAATTCAGTGCCAGACTTCACAAACTGGACAAAAAGAAAGTCCAGATCCCGGATCAAAAGTCATCAGAATCAATAGTAGATAGAATTAAAAAAGCTGCATATAAGGTTGATGACATACGAAAATCGAGGAAGAAAAGGCGACCTTATCCTCCATATATTACCAGCACATTACAGCAGGATGCCGGTAGAAGGCTCTACTTCCCAACAAAGAAAGCCATGTCGGTTGCTCAGCAGCTTTATGAGGGGATCAAGATCGGAAATCGTGGTCAGGTCGGTTTGATCACCTACATGAGAACAGATTCTATCCGGGTTTCCAATGAAGCCATCAGTGATGCACGAAACTGGATAGGTGAAAATCTCGGAAGCAGTTATCTGCCTGGTAGTCCTCGTATTTTCAAGAACAAAAAAGGTGCAATCCAGGATGCTCACGAGGCGATCCGTCCCACTGATGTCAGCTTAACACCGGATTCAATTAAAGGCGATTTAACCTCAGAGCAGTACAAGCTATATAATCTTATCTGGCGTAGATTTGTCGCTTCACAGATGAAAGAAGCGGAAGTTGATGTCACGGTAATCACCATTGGCGGTTACGAGGGGAAGCAATCTGCTGCTTTGATAGAATTCAGAGTATCAGGGCAGGTTATGGTGTTTCCGGGTTTTCTTGCGGTTTATAAAGAGCACAAAGCGAACAGCAAAACAAGTAAGAATGACAATGACAAGCCTCTGCCAGTCGGTATCGAAGAAGGAATGGCTTTGGAGCTGTTGGGATTAGACCTGAAACAGCACTTTACCCAACCGCCTCCGAGATTCAATGAAGCTAGGTTGGTAAAGGAGTTGGATGATCTTGGGATCGGTCGTCCCAGCACTTACGCTTCTATTATTTCTACTCTGCTTGATCGAACATACGTCATAAAACAGGAAAAGGCATTACTACCGACTGATTTAGGAAAAACAGTAAATACGTTGCTGGTGAGCCAATTTCCGGATGTGTTTAATGTCGAGTTCACCTCTCAGATGGAAGAAGCTCTCGATAGGGTGGAGCTTGGCTCTTCCTGGCAGGATGTTGTGGGAGAGTTTTACAAACCGTTTAGCAAAGCACTTGATACAGCTCTGGAAAATAGAGTTAGCATTAAAAAGAAAATGATGGAACCGGTAGGGCGGAAGTGCCCGGATTGTGGTGCAGAACTCGTTTACAGATGGAGCAAGAGAGGTAGATTTATCTCTTGCTCTGACTTTCCTGATTGTAAACATGCAGAGAGTTTAGAGCCGACACCAACGGTTAGTTCTGATATTAAATGCCCTAAGTGTAACGGTCCTATGGTTGTCCGCCACGGTAGATATGGCACTTTTCTCGGATGCAGCAACTATCCAAAGTGTAGAGGGATACTGCCGCTGAAATCCGATTTTGCCTGTCCGACAGAAGGATGTGACGGTAAATTGGTTAAACGGCAGACTAAAAGAGGCAAAACCTTTTATGGCTGTGAACGCTATCCAAAGTGTGATTTTGCCACTTGGGATACTCCTGTTGAAGGTCCCTGCCCTAATTGTGATTCACCAACTTTGATTGAAAAAAACACAAAGTCAAAGAACTTCAAGTATTGTCACCGATGCGATTGGAAAAGTGAAGGATAACATGGATGAGTTGCTTGAAAAGTTCATCGGAGAACTTAAGCAGTCCAAGGGATATAGCCCTAATACCATAACTGCTTACAGTAAGGACATTGCACGGTATCTAAGTTTTCTCGCCACACAGAACAAAACTATAGAATCTGCTGCCTATAAGGATGTACGGAACTATACTTACGAACTCCATCGGCAAGGTCTGTCAGCACGGTCGTTAAACAGAATGCTGTCTGCCATTCGCGGATTTTATCGTCATCTCGTGAGAATCGGATATGTTGACTCTGACCCTGTAAAAGATGTATCTTTACCTAAGGAGAAACGCTCGCTGCCCAAAGCACTTCCTGAGAAAACTATTTCCGAAGCAATTGATTCCGCACCCGACAGTTCTCCTATCCAAATTCGAGATCGAGCAATAGTTGAATTGATGTATGGTACGGGCATCCGTCTGTCAGAGCTTGCAGGACTCATGACAGATTCAATCAGCAGTTCATTCGTGAAAGTGGTTGGTAAAGGTGGTATGGAACGTATTATCCCATTGACAAGGCAATCGCAGAGAGCAGTAGAAGCATATTTGAAAATCAGACGGGAGTTGCTTGGTGATGATGAATCCAATGAGCAATCTTTGTTTTTAAGTGTTAGAGGAAATCCGTTAACGAGTCGTGATATTGCCCGAAGAGTGGAGAAACTGCTCCGTCGAGTCAGCGGAGAGAAACAACTGTCACCTCATCTACTGAGGCATTCCTATGCGACACATTTATTGGATAACAACGCAGATCTTCGTGAAATCCAGGAACTGCTCGGTCATAAAGCAGCGAGCACCACGCAGATTTACACACATGTCAGCCTGGAAAGACTAAAAGAAGTATATAAACAAGCCCACCCAAGAGCTATTCAAGAAAAGGAGGCAGAATAGATGAAAATTACAGTTTCAGTTCGTAATTTTGATGCAACGGAGAAATTGAAAAAATTCGCCAACGATGAGTTAGATCAGTTGACCAGATTTTATGACGGTCAAATGTCAGGAGAAATGGTTCTTGATGAGAAAAACAATCTCAAGACAGTCGAGGTTCGTGTTGCTATGCTCGGTAAGATGCTGCCTGCACAAGTGGAAGGTTCAGATTTCTATAAGATTATTCCTCAGGCAGTAAAAAAGATTGAGAAGCAGATCAGATCAACCAAATCAAAGCTGTATAGCCGTTAACCTATATATATCCTTGAATACCAATGATGGAATTGCACTGACAGTCCTGGATCTGATAGAAGACGATTCTCATCATTTCAGGCTGAAACCCGTCGCAGGCAAGAGTGGCTTAACGCGAGAGATAAAAGATCAGAATCTCCATCGTCCCGGTCTTGCTCTAAGCGGTTTCTTTGAAGATTTTCCCTCTGAACGATTACAGCTTCTCGGAAACACTGAAACCGCATTTCTGCTTGAAATGGACAAAGAAAGAAGACAACAGTCGTTGGAGAAGCTGTTTTCGCATCCGTTGCCCTGCATCATAGTTACGGAAAATAATGAAGTCCTGCCTGAAATTATTGAACTTGGAAACCGCCACAACGTTCCGATCATCACCACTGACCTTACCACAACCGGGCTGTCGTTCCAACTATCAAACTATCTTAGCATTCGTTTCGCGGACTCAATCAGAATCCACGGCACTCTTGTGGATGTATATGGCACCGGATTGCTTTTCGTAGGAAGACCGAGGATTGGTAAAAGTGAAATTGCTCTCGATTTGGTAGAGCGCGGTCACAGGTTGGTGGCGGATGATGTCGTGGAGTTAATCCGGAAAGCGCCCGATGTGATGATGGGATCCAGTACCGATCTTCTCAGGCATATGATTGAAATTCGCGGTGTCGGCGTCATTAATGTCCGAAAGATGTTCGGCGTAAAATCAATTCGGATGCAGAAGCGGGTTGAGACCGTTGTGGAGCTGACAGATTGGGATGATAAGGAGGAGTATGAGCGACTTGGACTTGATGAGCAATTTACTGAGAACTATCTGAATATGAAGATACCGCTGGTTCGGTTACCCATTTTCCCCGGGAAGAATATCACGGTTATTGCTGAGGCAATTGCTCTTAACTTGCATCTGAAGATATATGGTGAGAATGCGGCACAAGAGCTGAGTGACCGCCAGCGCGAAAGTATGGATAAGAATAGCAAGAGAATTAGAGATTATCTTGAATGGGATAATGAGTAATTTCTAAGCTGCACAATGTATTGCAATCACATCAATTCTAAAAAATAAGTTAAGCCGCCGAACACAGCAATTCGACGGCTTTTGTACGCCCGAAGGGACTCGAACCCCTAACCTTCTGGTCCGTAGCCAGACGCTCTATCCAATTGAGCTACGGGCGCGTATATTGAAGGCTCAATATAATTCCGCAAACAGTTTTAAGCAACAATTATCAAGGCTATTTGGCGACTCTTTGAAGAATAAAAGCTGATTTTCGGTTCTTGACAACAGTATCCTAATCCATTATATTGTTGGATCATTATCAACCTGAAAACAAAAGACTGAATGCTGCTTAAAGGCGTTTATACCGCACTTGTAACACCCTTCATGCGAAAGGGTATAGATCACCGGAAAATGACCGAGTTGGTAGAACTTGCAGTCAATTCAAAGCTTTCCGGCGTCGTTTCTCTCGGTTCAACCGGCGAGACACCTGCACTGGATGAATTTGAACAGATAGAGGTCATTACCAATGTAGTTTCCGTTGTAGCTGGAAGAGTGGATGTCATTGTAGGGGTTACCTCCAATAACAGTAACCAGACTCTTAACAACGTGAAGCTTGCAGCCGATCTCGGAGCGGACGCGGTGCTGATTGCTCCACCGTATTACAACAAACCTACACGGAAAGGTTTGAAAAGACACTTCTGTACCGTTGCCGACAAGTCACCTCTGCCAGTTGTGTTGTATCACATTCCCTCTCGATGTGGAGTTGGCATTCCGGTTGATTTGGTCATTGAGCTTGCGAAACATGAGAAGGTTATCGGTATTAAGGAGGCTGGAGGTGATCTGTGGCGAACGTCTGAGATTGCACGACTATCCGGTGATGATTTCTCGGTGCTTTCCGGAGACGATGGATTAACCTTGCCGATCCTATCAATCGGGGGCAAGGGGGTGATTGCAGTAATATCAAACATTGCACCTGAGATGATGCTGTCAATGGTAAATTCCGCATTGGAGAGCGACTACAATCAAGCAGTTGAAGTGCATCGCCGTTTAGCACCATTGATGTCTGTTCTGGGGATTGAAACCAACCCCGGTCCGATAAAAGAAGCT
The DNA here is from genome assembly GCA_964627035.1 of uncultured bacterium. Taxonomy (GTDB): domain Bacteria; phylum Electryoneota; class AABM5-125-24; order Hatepunaeales; family Hatepunaeaceae; genus CAZVKN01. Next base: position 21,513 of record CAZVKN010000028.1, read on the forward strand.
ATGAATTTATATGGGATGGGAGTCGGTCAAGTGAGACCGCCATTAGCTCGTGTAATGCCAAAGAATAGAAACAAGATCAAACATGTTGTTGGTAAAATCGGTTCGTTCCGATGATCCGAATCGTACTATTTGGTGCCGGCGGTAGAATGGGGCGGGTGACTGCAGATATTCTCCGAGCCACAGACGGTTTTGAACTGGTGGCAGGTGTGGAAAACATATCTTACATAGAGTCGAACGATTCTGTGAACAGTGCTGCCGCACAGCAGATGTTCATTGACACTGATCCGCTGCCTGATTCGGACATCTGGATTGATTTTAGTATTGGTGAAGCGGTCGCCGGTCATGTTGAGTGGGCAGCAAAATCTAACACGCCGATAGTGATAGCAGCGACCGGCTATAATTCTGATGCTCATATACTTATACATGAACTATCAACCCAAATACCGATTTTGGTTGCTCCAAATCTTTCAACCGGAATGGCTTTAATGGATAGGGTAGTGGATATTGCGGCTTCCGGCATCGGCAGCAATTTTGATCCGGCGATATTTGAATTGCACCATACCGGTAAAAAGGATGCTCCATCGGGAACAGCGAAGAAACTTGCCAAAACAGTTGAAGAAAGTTGTAATGTTGAACCGCAAGTTGTATCGCTCCGTGCTGGAGGTGCTATCGGTGAACACAGGATTCACTTTGTGGGAAAGAACGAGGAGCTAATTATTACACATCGTGCAACGTCGCGCAACGCATTTGCTTCCGGTATTCCAGCGGCTGTCAGATTTTTAACGAGTTGTAAGCCAGGTTTGTACACTATGCAGGATGTAATTGGCGGTGAATAAGCCTGATCTTAGTGAAGTTGTAGTTATGAAATTCGGGGGAAGCTTGTTATCTACCTCCGAAAACATTGGAGTTGCAGCAGATCATGCTATCTCAGTTAGAGAAGCAGGAGAATTGCCGGTTGTTGTTGTCTCGGCGATGTCGGAGACTACCGATCAATTTGTTGAGCTTGCTCACGAAATATGTGATGAACCCGATGAACGTGAAATGGACATGCTTTTATCTGTTGGGGAGAGAGTCTCGATTGCCCTTATGGCGATGGCGATCAAAGCAGATAGAAGATTTGAGGCTGTATCCTATACCGGTTCGCAAGTGGGCATAATTACCGACACCAAACACACCAATGCGAGCATAGTTGAGGTTCGGGCATCACGGCTGATTGAAGCCCTTGAGGATGGCAAGATACCGATAATCGCCGGATTTCAGGGAATTTCTACGGATAAGGAGATTACGACTCTGGGACGAGGCGGTTCAGATGCCACTGCTGTTGCGCTCGCTGTAGCACTCAAAGCGAAAAGATGTGAACTGGTGAAGGAACATGGTGGTGTGTACAGCGCTGATCCGATCATTGAGCCGAATGCAGTCAAGCATGATCAGGTAGATTTTACGACTTTGGAATCGTTGACAGCTTCAGGCGCACAGATTGTGCAGCCGAGAGCTGCTGCTTTAGCCCGTCAGCACAATATCGTTCTGATGGTAAAGAATCCGGACAGTTCGCAAGGTACATTGGTATCAGACAGATCTTTATCATCCAATCAGGTAGCCTCTGTATCTTTGGAGGACGATGTTACAGCCGTCAAGCTGTCAAGCAGGGACATTTTGTGGCAAGTGCCTTCTGAAAGAAGATTCACATTCTGGGCTGATGAGACCGGGTATATGGCTGTAAAGGGAATCTGGGAAAATCCCGGATCATTTCCGGCAGCTATTGTCACCGTTATTGGCTGGGGAGGAGCACTTCCGAAGCGGGTGATTGAAGTTGTATTGGAAGCTTTGGATGAGGAATCAATCCCACCTATTGCTATAATCGGTATGGGTGGAAGACTTGCACTACTTTTGGAACGTGTTTATGGCAGAAAAGCAGTTAAAGTAATTCACGAAGTGTGTCGTGCTAACGGTTTTTTACAAGCTAACTAAAAGAACTTAATCATAGAATTAAATAAAATATCAAATCATAGAAATTACTCGATACTTTCTGTCTTTTTTATCTGCTTTTTGCTTCTCAGCAGCGGTTGTATAGCAGTCGGTAGTGAAATCAGACAGGAAGTGTCGTTAGTGGAGGAAGAGAAGATGGCGCCATCCAGTCGTCGGGGGGATCGTGTCCGTAGGCGTGAATTCGATGCATCAGAACCGATTGTTCGTATCGGCTTAACTGAAGAGTACGACAGAATTGATTTTTCAGTCAGTGGTGAATTTGACATCACAGACTTGACAGGTTCTGTCATTATGGAGAAGGTGGAGAACCTACAGCGATGGCACGCTGTACCGGAAACTACCAAAGAAGCCCGTGCTGTTTACAGCATTCTTGTCACGGCGTTCGCTAAAAGAGATGGAGCGGACAAGCTTAGACGGTCACTTATCAAGAAAGACTACGCAGCACGAATAGTTGAAGTAGGCTCAGAGGTTTCAATAGACGGACGAGCGATCTCGAACAACGTCAAGTATCGTGTTTTGGTCGGCAGATGGAACCATGAACGGGATGCACGTAAATCTCTCGATGATTTTCGCGAGGAGTTCGTCCCGAGAGTTGTCAGGCAGGTTCTAAAACCTTCAACAGGGACACTTGATATCCAAAATGAGGATTTCACCTTAGCGAAGAGGCTGAACGACGGATTTCGGATTGTGCCCAAAAGTGATGACTGTCAGATCACACTGTTCGATGTTCGCGAGGGAACCGGATTTCACTGGGAGCGGGAGGTAGATAGAGTTTATCCAGGTATTCTGGAGATCAGAGTTGATCACCGCGGTCTGTTGATGGCGTTGACTGAACTACCGTTGGAAGAGTATCTGAAAGGGGTTGTACCTGCTGAAATGCCTGCATCTTATCCGTTTGAAAGTCTGAAAGCTCAGGCTATTGCAGCTCGCAGTGAGACTATTGCAAAAATTGGACTGAAGCACTTAAATGATCCGTTTGATCTCTGTGCGCACGTTCATTGTCAGGCATATTCAGGATGCTCCCACCGTGATGATAGAGCGTCTTCAGCGGTAGATGAAACACGCGGACAAGTACTTACATTGAAGTCCAAAGTAGTTGAATCTTTGTACAGTGCATGTTGTGGCGGTCATCTTGAGGACAAGATCAACGTTTGGAATCCACCTGCATCACCTCACCTTGTCAGCCATTGGGATTCTCCCGATAGTAAGGACTTCAAGGAGTATGATCTAAAACGTGAACAGGATGTCGAGAAGTGGGTGGAAGAATCGCCAAAAGTTTGGTGTAACATTAAGGGCAGAAAGGATGTGCCGAATATTCTCCTGTCTTCAGAGCGCAGTTTCAGATGGGAGGTAGAATACACACGGCGCGAACTGGAGAGCATTATCAACCGAAAATCCGGGGAGGACATCGGTGAACTGCTGGATATTATTCCACTTCTGCGAGGCGATTCCGGCAGGTTGATGGAGATTGAAATTCAAGCTACAAAGAAGAATCTTCGGGTACAGCGTGAGCTAAATATTCGGAATGCTCTCTCGGAGAAGTACTTACGCTCAGCCTGCTTTTCAATCGAGACCGATGTAAATGAGGATGGTCGTCCGGTAACATTTCGATTCAAAGGTGCAGGATGGGGGCACGGTGTTGGGATGTGCCAGGTCGGTGCCGGAGTTATGGCGCACGAAAAGCGTAAATGCAATGCCATCTTAAAACATTACTATCCCGGAACCTCGATAGAGCAGGTCTTTGGAGAGAAAAGCACCGAGAAGTAATCTGACAGCAATATCGGGAGATTGATCCAATCATTCTGAACGATGGAAGAGGATGCAAACCTGTCGTTCAGAATGCTATTTTGGGTGGAGATAAGTTGGACAACGAGGAAGGCACTTTATACATCATTCCAACCCCAATCGGGAATATGTGGGATACAACTTATCGGGCAATTGATATTCTGTCCAAAGTTGAAGCGCTTGCCTGTGAAGATACGCGCCGAACTATCCGTATTTTCGACCATTACAAGATACACAGACCGAAAACAATATTTTCATGCCACGAACATAATGAACAGACTGCTCTGAAACGGATATGGGGTTTGTTGAGAAGCGGGGTGGATGTAGCATTGGTATCAGAAGCAGGTGTACCGGGAATCAGCGATCCGGGGTATAGAACAGTAAATCATGTGTTGGATAATTCCGGCAAAGTTACTGTTTTACCCGGTGCTAGTGCAGTGCAGACAGCTTTGATCAGTTCCGGACTGCCTTCTTCATCCTATACTTTCAAGGGATTTCCACCTCGTAAGGCTGGACGCCTTCGGAAATTCCTTGAAATGGAGAGAGAATCCATTCACACTCTAATCTTTTTTGAATCACCTTTCCGACTTAAAAAGTTTCTTCCGGTTGCATTTGATGTTCTGGGTGACAGACGGGCAACTGTCTGTATTGAACTGACAAAAATGTATGAATCTGTCCATCGTGGCAGACTTAGTTCTCTTGCAGAGAGGTTTGCTGATCAGAAAGTAAAAGGAGAGATTACAGTTGTAATTGAAGGATTCAGTGAGAAACAACTTGAAATTAACAAGATAACTCAATTGAATCGGAAATAATGATAGATTGAATAATGGGAAACAGATATAAAAAGCCTGAAAGCAACCTTGTTTACGGTCGTCGTGCCGTGTTGGAGTTGCTCGAGTCAGACTGTAAAATCATTGAGTTGCATCTTGCATCATCCGACACGACCGGTGAACCGATCGGAACCATCATCCGCCTATCCGACAAGCATGGCATTGATGTAAAAAAAACTGATAGGCAAAGATTGGACAGCCTCACATCAAACGGCAATCACCAAGGAGTTGCCGCATACTACCGTTCGACCAATAAGCTGTCGGTTAATGAGCTTATCCATCGGTACGGTGAGAAAAAAGATGCTCTGATTATTTTGCTTGATGGTGTGCAGGATCCGCAGAATTTTGGTGCAATCATCCGGTCTTCTGAAGTTCTCGGTGCCGGTGGAATAGTTTATCGTCACAGGCGCGCAGCAGGTATTACTCCTGTTGTAATAAAAGCTTCTGCAGGGGCAGCTCTCAGGTTTCCACTCTCAATGACTGAAAATATCAATCAAGCAGTACAATTGTTGAAACAGAACGGTTTCTGGATTTTTGGTTTGGACTCCAACGGCGACAGCGATCTCTACAAAACCAAACTCACCGGAAAAATCGGATTGATCTTTGGAAGCGAAGGAAAAGGAATCTCCACACTAACCAAGAAACGGTGCGATGCTCTAATTCACATTCCACAATTGGGAAAGATCGGATCACTAAACGTATCCGTCAGCGCAGGGATAGCTTTAGGTGAGTGGTTGAGACAGCGTGGTTTGTGAACGGTGATTTTCCGTATCAGCCTGTGCTGACACACAGCTTATGAAATATCAACTGTATGGCGGTCAGAGAATACGCAAAACCGTCATTCCGGTGAAAAACAGAATCCGGTAAGTTATTGTTAAAACTGGATTCTGGATCGAGTCTAGAATGACAATAGAAGCACATTTTCCTTTCCAGAGCAAACTGCTACACAGGAATGACTGATAAGTATTTGCGCAATCGTGGATTAATCCTCTGAATTTTAATTCCGGTTGATCGCATCCATTTAGTTCCTGCCATATTTTGACATCACTCACACAAATCGCTATATTAAATGATATTTATTTTCTCATTATCAGAAGTTGCCCAATGTCCTATATAGTCCTTGCACGCAGGTATCGCCCACAGCAGTTTTCAGATTTGATCGGGCAGTCTCATGTTGTCCGAACATTGCTGAACGGCATTAAGCAGGATCGGTTAGCTCATGCCTATCTGTTCAGTGGAGTTAGAGGAGTCGGTAAAACCACTACAGCTCGCCTCTTGGCACATGCCATCAACTGCCACAACCTGAAAGATGGAGAACCTTGCGGCGAGTGTGGTCCCTGCAGCTCGATCACCGATGGAAACTTTATTGACGTCATTGAGATTGATGCTGCATCTAATCGAGGAATTGATGACATTCGTCAATTGCGAGATTCGGTACGGTATGCCCCTATCGAAGGCAAAGCCAAAGTTTACATCATTGACGAAGTTCACATGCTCACAACTGAGGCTTTCAATGCGCTGTTAAAGACCTTGGAAGAGCCACCGGCACATGCATTCTTTTGTCTTGCTACCACTGACCCACAGAAGGTGCCGTTAACGATACTTTCAAGATGTCAACGATTCGATTTTCGCAGAGTTCCGGTTCCGATGATAAGAGACCATCTCATAAATATCTGTAGCAGCGAGGGAATCGAGATTGAAGATGGTGCTCTTGACATTGTTGCCCGGCGCGCAGACGGTAGTGTCAGAGACGGTTTAAGCCTTATGGATCAGGTAATTGCCTTCACCAGCGGTAAGATTACTCGACAGGATGCGGTGGATGTAGCGGGTGAAATCAGGCTTGACCTCTATTTCCGGGCATGCGACATGGTTAAGAACAGGGACCCGAAGGAGGCATTTCTACTTGACGAGGAGTTAGCCGGTTCCGGAACAGATCTGCAGGATTTTCTGATTGGATTGCAAAACCATCTTGTGCAGATCCTTCAGGTCAAATCAATGAAAATTAATAATGTAGATCTCCCTGTGGAGTCAAAAGGCCAATTTCAGGAAGCTGCTGGATCATTCAGCGATCCGGACATCGTGCGGTTGATGCAGTTGTGCGCTGCTGCTGAGAGGGACATCAGACGCAACTTTAATCCCAGACTGCGGCTTCAATTGCTGTTGCTTAAGTTCTCATCATTTGAACGAAGCGTTACAATTTCGGACATTATAGAGAGACTTCAATCAGACAGCGAAGATACGACATCATCATTGTCTTCCCCTTCGCGCAGCGGAGGGGGAGGTACAGACAAACAAAAGAAGAACAATAAGAATAATGAACCGGTAAATCAGCCTGAGCAGTCCGCAGACAGTCAGACTGATAAATCCGATGATCCTGCTATCAGGTTGCTGCAGGACAAACTTGGTGCGAGAATAATAGAATAACATCAGGAAAGAAGAATGAAAGGACCTCGACCACTGAAAGGTGGCAAGAAAATGGACAAAATGCTCAAGCAAGTCCAGAAAATGCAGACTGACATGGCGGAGGCGCAGGAAGAGATTTCCAAAATCAGTGCTGAAGGATCTGCCGGTGACGGGGCGATCAAAGTAACTGTTAACGGTTCAAATGAATTGCTTAGTGTAAAACTTGACCCTGAAGTAGTTGATCCTGAGGACGTTGATATTCTTGAGGATCTGATTGTGGTAGCGGTCAACTCCGCTCTTGCTGAGGTCAGCAAGCTATCTGAGGAAAGGATGTCTCAGGTTACCGGAGGTCTCGGCGGGATGATGGGTGGAATGCCCGGAATGCCCGGAATGCCGTTTTAAGCTGTGATGAGAATCGGATTGGCCGGGGTGGGTCATCTCGGAAAACATCACCTGAGACATTTGTCAGAAATGGATGGGGTTCTACTTTCCGGTGTGTGGGACAGTGATCTTGCTGTCCGGAGTCAGGTTCACAGTCAGCATGGAGTACCTGTTACCGACAGTTTTTCGGAATTAGTTGAAATTTCGGACGCTATTGACATTGTTACTCCGACTTCTACGCATTATGAGCTTGCGATGGAAGCTGTCCATGCTGAGCGTCCTCTGTTCATTGAGAAACCTATATGTGCTACATATAGACAAGGAGCTGAGCTGGTTGAACTTGCTGATAAAAAAAATGTGCTGATACAAGTAGGCCACATTGAACGATTCAATCAAGCTTTTCGGGCGTTAGGAGATACTGCTGTAAATTCACAGTTCATTGAAGCTCACCGTTTGGCGCAATGGGTCGGACGGGGTGTGGATGTTGCGGTGGTGTATGATCTGATGATTCACGATATTGATTTAATATTGTCATTGGCGAGGTCTGAACCGGAACATATCCACGCAAACGGTGTCGGTGTGGTAACTGATTCTGTTGATATTGCCAATGCAAGAATCCAGTTTGAATCTGGACTCGTCGCCAATATAACCGCCAGCCGTATATCATTGAAACAGATGCGTAAGATCAGGATATTCGGCAAACACGAGTATATTGCCCTTGATTTTGGCAAAGGAACCTGTGAATATGTCGGTGCAACTCAAGCCGATCAGCCTGTTCCTAATGGAGCTATGCCACTCGGAAAACTTGGTGAAGGTGAGCGTCAACAACATTTATTCAGACAATTTCTAACTGCCGATAAAGGTGATGCGATGAAATTGGAATTGGAAGCGTTTCGTGATTCGGTTGTGAACGGAACAACTCCTCCGGTTAGCGGATTGGATGGATTGAAGGCTTTGAAGCTCGCTGAACAAATTGTTGAAGCTACAGAGAGTAGTTAATGAACATACGTGATGCAGTTTTTAGAGGACGGAGTTATACACCGATTCCATTTATCATTATTGCATTGATTTGGGCGGAATACGACCTCAAATGGGTTATAATCGGAGTATTACACGCTCTCGTAGGTGAATGGTTACGGATCAAGTCTCATCGATATATCGGAGGCGCTACTCGCACTCGCGATGTTGGTGCGCCGGAATTAGTTACAGCAGGACCCTACGGTCGTTCTCGCAATCCGCTTTATCTTGGCAATATGATGATTTACGCAGGATTTTCCATTGCTTCAGGCGCGTTTATGCCGTACCTGCCGATAGCGGTCGGAATATTCTTCGCATTCCAATATGGGATGATTATTTCACTGGAAGAGCAAACTTTGATTGAACTGTTCGGCAATCCATACGAAGAGTATTGCAGGAGAGTTCCTCGTTTGTTGCCGAATCCATTTAAATTAAATCGTAATAGTATGCCACCCAATAAGAGTATTTCCGATGCGCTTAAATTGGAACAACGGACTTTACAAGGGTTTGTTACGGTATGGGTGCTGTTGACCATTAGGTTGATTTGGCTCTAAGTTGCTTCATTTCTCTCTAACAAGGATATACATGATATTCAGTATAAGAGAACCATTTATAGTCGTGGTTGAGACAACCACGACTACAAAACCATTATTAATGTAGCAATACTGAAAATTCTGTCTATCCTGAGTATCCCTGTTACAAATTCTTTTCAATAACAAGACTAACCCATGACATACAAAATCCTAAACACTCGCGTTCCACGCGTAGATGCCGTTGACAAGGTAACCGGCAAAGCCCAATACACCGATGATTTATCACGTCCGGGGATGTTACGCTGTGCTATTCTGCACAGTCCGATAGCTCACGGTAAAATACTCAACATTGATACATCACGCGCATTGAAACTACCCGGTGTCAAAGCAATCGTTACAGGCAAAGAAGCTGGAAGTATCAAATATGGAGTATCTCCTGCCCGTTACGACGAGAATATACTGGCACTTGACAGAGTCAGATATGTCGGGGATGAGGTTGCTGCCGTAGCTGCAGTTGACATTGACACTGCGTTGGAAGCTGTCAGCTTGATTGATGTGGACTACGAGGAGTTGCCACCGGTACTGGATGGTCTGAAAGCTATGGAAGACGATCAGCCACAACTCCACGAGAAATACAAGAACAACGTCTGCGCTCAAGTTCACTGGAACTTTGGTGATTGCGATGCTGTTGAGGAGGAAGCCGATTACATCCGTACCGACAAGTTATCATCCATGATGCAGGATGGCGCATTCATTGAACCACAATCTATTCTATCGGAATTTGACGCATCCGGCAGATTGACTATGTACAGTTCGACTCAAGCTCCTCATTATATCCAGCGTACACTTGCAATGGCGTTAGACATTCCATTGGAAAAGGTTAGAGTAGTCAAACCAGCTGTCGGTGGAGGATTTGGACCTAAAGCTTCGTGCTCGACGGCTGAATTGGTTACGTGTATGTTGGCGCGTGAAACGGGTCGTCCGGTTAAGATGACATTTGATAGGGAGCAAGTATTTTTACATTCGCGTGCTCGGCATCAGTTCTTTCATACCATGACTACGGGTGTTAAGAAAGACGGTACAATCCTATTCTTGAAGCATAATTGCGTATTGGATGGTGGAGCAGTTGCGAGTTTTGGGATTGCAACAGTTTATTATGCCGGATCTCTGCTTGGTGGACCTTATCGTCTGAAGAATATGAAATATGATGGCTATCGTGTAGTTACAAACAAGCCTGCCAGCGGTGCTCAGAGGGGTCACGGAGCGGTTATCGCACGTGCACTGTTTGAAACTCAATTGGATCGGATTGCAATGGAAATAGGAATGGATCCGGTTGAATTGAGGTTAAAAAATGTAATGGAGACAGGGGAGACTACCTGTAACGAGCTGTTTATGTCCAGTCTCGGAATGCGTGAATGTCTTGAGGGTGTGCGTGATAAGACAAATTGGACAGATGTTTGGAGAGATAATCAAGAACAAAAGAAAAGTGAGAAAGTAAGAAAGGGAGAAGGGAAGAAAGTGCGAGGGATTGGATCAGCGTGTGGATTTTTCGTATCGGGAGCGGGGTATCCGATTTATCGTTCCAATACTCCTCACGCTACGGTGGTTACGCGATTGAATGAGATGGGTGGCTCGGCAATTGTCGAGTCAGGTGCTGCGGACATCGGTCAGGGTTCGGATACAATGCTGGCGATGATTACAGCTGAAGTGCTCGGTATTCAACTGGATCAAGTCAAGGTACTTTCGGGTGATAGCGATCTGTCTGTGGATTTGGGTGCGTATTCCAGTAGAACAACGTTAATGGCAGGTCATGCCGCTAAGGAAGCAGCTGAAAGTTGTCTAAATCAGGTCTTTGAGGTGATTGCGAAAAGGTTGGATATTGGTGCGGATGATTTATTCATAGAAGATAGTTATGTTAAGTATCGAAAAGGTGATCTTGACTTTAGTTCAATCCGGGAAGAATTTGCGTTTGAGCATCGCGGGTTCGTAGATATTCCTGAGACCGAATTTCTGACATTCAAAGAGGCAACTCGTATCGCTTTCATAGACAAGGGCACTATTGTTGGAACGGGCAGTTATCATCCACCGAAGCTCGGTGGAACGTTCAAAGGTGCGGCGGTTGGGACATCGCCGGCGTTCGGATGTTCGGCGCAGATTGCTGAGGTTGAGGTGGACACTGAAACCGGTGAAGTTAGTGTGTTGAAAGTAACCGGTGCGCATGACTGCGGATTTGCGATCAATCGGACGCAAGTTGAAGGTCAAATGCAGGGTTCGATATCTATGGGAATGGGTGAAGCATTAATGGAAGAGGTGATATTTGACAAATGCGGTAACATCATGAACTCGAACCTCGCCGAGTACAAAATACCGACTTCAATGGATATGGGGCAGCTTGACTCAATCATCGTTGAGACAATCGAACCACGCGGTCCATTTGGTGCTAAAGAGGTCGGTGAAGGAGCTATCATGCCGACCATTCCGGCTATTCTGAACGCTATCTACGATGCGACCGGAGTTCAGATCACTCAGTTGCCTGCCACACCTGAAAGGATTATATTGAATATGAAGGGTTAAGAGTAGAATCTGCTTAATCCGCTTCATCTGCTGAGAATTCTTAAGGAGAAAGTTTTATGAATGGAAATGGTAACATATCAAGAGGCTACAACGTCATCTATGAACCTGCTGAAGAGGGAGGTTATATTGTAACAGTGCCTGCGTCACCTGGGTTAGTTACTGAGGGTGATACACTTGAGGAAGCAAAGGAGATGGCGGAAGACGCGATCAAGTGTCATCTGATGTCGCTGATGAAAAGAAAACAATGACTACAATAAGATAATTCCAAACAAGGCTACACACGATACACAGGATTTCTTATCCTGATCATCCTGCACATCCTTGTTAAATATGTTTTAAGCACACACTAATTTACGGAGAGAGAATCATGAAAACGGCGATAATTTTACTAACACTGATCCTCGCATTAGCATCTTATGCTGAGGTCATCAACGTCCCGGACGATCACGAGACGATTCAAGGTGCGATTGACGCTTCGGAAGATGGTGATACGGTTTTGGTAGCACCGGGTGAGTTTATTGAGAACATTGACTTTGACGGCAAAGCTATTGCTGTCATTGGAAATCCTGATGATCCAAGTGAAACAGTTATTGACGGTGATGCTAACGGTAGTAGTGTGGTTGTGTTCAGGAATGAGGAAGGTGAGAATTCAGTGCTGAGGGGATTCACAATTTGGAATGGCTTGACAGACTGGGGTGGTGGAATATATTGTAATGAGACAAATCCTTCATTGAGTAATCTCATAGTTCAGGAAAATCGTGCAACCCGCTCTGGAGGAGGAATATACTGTACAAATAGTATAGATATGATAATTAGAAATTGTTCTATCTTATCAAATGTTGCAGAAGATGAGGAAGAGGATCATAATGTTGGAGGTGGAATTGTCATTACTGCTTCAAATGCGTTACTTGAGCAGGTAATCATAGCAAATAACCTCGCTGAAAATTATGGTGGTGGTTTATGGGTAGGCGGATATACCTCAAATGTCACTATCATCAACTGCCAAATACTTAGGAATAGTTCAGTTAGAGGTGGCGGAATCTATAAATCATCCAGTACACTTAATTTAAATGGTGTTGTTATTGCGGATAATGAAGGGGATTATGGTGGTGGAATATTCAATCATAACTCTGGACACTTAAACCTTTCAAATGTTACCATGACCAATAATGTTGCTACTACTGATTTTCCTGCTCCTGGTGGTGGAATTCACTCACACGGCAACTCCCACATTACATTAATTGGTTCAATTCTTTGGGATAATGAACCTGAAGAAGTAGGATTTAATTTGCCTAATAGAATTACATTATCGTACTCCGACTTTGCTGGAGGTGATGATGGTATTGTTTTTGCCCACCAACTTCATAATCGAAATCGAAGGTATATTGTATTTTGGGAAGACGGTTGCATAGACGAAGACCCCCAATTTGCTGATCCCGACGAAGGCGACTACCACCTAACCGCAGACTCCCCTTGTATTGACGCAGGTGATCTCGATGCAGAGCTTGACCCGGATGGCACCCGCGCTGACATGGGAGCATTTTACTTCCATCAACGGGATATTGAGATTGATGTGGAAGAGTTAGTGTTTGAGCCAGTTGAAGCGGGTGAAATTGACAGTCTGCCGTTGGTGGTGCGGAATGTGGGAAATAATCCGTTGACAATCAATTATTCAATGTCGTTGAATAATCCACGCTTTCGGGTTCACAATGAAAATGAAGATATTGAGATAGAAGCACTTAGCGATTATACAATTTGGGTGACTTTCATGCCTGATTCTGCATTAAGTTATGCGGCATCACTTCTGATAGAGTCGGATGATCCTGATGAAGGTGAGATAGAGATAGCAATTGAAGGTGAAGCTTTCACCGACATAGAGCAAGATGATGCGTTACATCCACTGGAGTTTGCCATCACCGGAACATACCCCAATCCGTTCAATTCGACAGCGACGATTGAGTTCACGCTTCCGGTTTCGCAAGCTGTGACAGTTGGAATCTATGCACCTTCAGGGCAGAAGATTGACTCTTTTGATCTGCAGTCATCAAGCTCAGGTTACAATTCACTGTCATGGAACGGGTCTGAAATATCATCCGGCATCTATATTGTGAGGCTGCGGAGCGCAGATGAAGTCAGAACTGCCAAACTATTGTGCATAAAATAAGGAAAATTTTCCGGTAGGTGTTTATGGATTAACACTTACCGGACAGCCCCACCAGCTACACTTGCTTCACGCAGTTGCGGAAAGCCTCAGCGAAACGACCTCCTACGATTGCAGCATCCTGCGGGACATCCTTTTGTTAGTTCAGTTCAGAGTACATCCCGATAATTCGGGATGTTTTCCTCATACACAGGCTAAAGCCTGAACCCTGAACCAGAATCATGCTTTAGCGTGTCTCCCGTCAAGGTACGATGCATGAAAAACGCCGTTGTGCGGCGTGACTCATTCGCGATAACCTCGTCTTCAGTCCTTATGAAATAGGGCGACCACTCGAACTTATATTTTTCGTCGAGTTTCAATACTGGATCTGTTTTTATGATATAGTGAACTTAGTGAAGTAAGTGTAGCTATATTTGGTGACAATATGCGGAGTAAAAGCACGAATATCAAGCTAAAACATTAAATTATGGTAATTAGTTAAGGTTTTGCACAAAGTTAGTTAGATAATTGACCAAGATTT
>CAZVKN010000029.1:0-34798 GCA_964627035.1 uncultured bacterium
GATAAAATATTGCTATCTTAAAGATATTCACTGAGAGGGTGTGAATAAGAAAGGATGAAATCAGTACCATATTAAAAGTCCCGCTTGGAACTGTTAAGTCTCGCGTTAATCGCGGACGACGGCGGTTGCAGCAGAAATTAGTGGACTTGAGGTAAGAATAATTTTTTCTGGGAATATTAAACGTTTGGCAGTAACTTGCATAAATGTAATTCAGGAGATCAATGATCAATTGCGAACTTTTTGAGAGCCGTTACAAAAACTGGAAATCAGGATCGCTGTCTGACGAGATGAGCAAGCAGATGGTTGAGCATCAGACAGGATGTTCCCACTGCTGCTCCCTAACTATAGATTTAGATGATGTACGGGAAATTCTCGGCTCTCTTCGGAAACATAAACCAACACCGAGATTCGAGTATCAACTTCGGAATCGGATAGACGAGTATGAGGAAAAGCGCAGCCAGCCTGCTCGGGATCGTTCCATTATTCCGCGTTGGGCGGCGGTGGGTGCTGGAATTGCTACCGGCTTGGCTGTTGGATTGGCACTTCTGCTTCCATTGAAACAGGAAGGGATTGACCCAATCAATAGACCCGGTGAGATGGCAGTGGCATCCGCACAGAAACCAATTGCCAAGGATAAGGACACCATGCAGGTGGACTCTGACAGCCTGGCTGAACTGCAGAAAGGGTACAGTGCAGACAGACATTCACAAACAGTATCCTCCGGTAAATAGGTTCAATCAACACCAATCATATAAAAGCCGTCATTCCTGACGGCTTTTTTCTTGCAGTGGCAACTAACGATTACTATATTTAAGGTTCAATTATTACGATATTGTCTCCATCGTAAGGATGGATTGGATAAAAGGAGAAAGAAATGGCCAAGTCGAAATCATTTGCTGAAAAGATGCTGAAGCATCTTAAAGAAGAACAAAAATTTACATCCGTCAAGGTTATCCGACCGGTAAAGACTGCACAAGGCTCAACCCGCTGGGATATGCGTATTGTCAAGATCGGAAAGGATGACAACGAGAATGAAATGCTCGGGTTGTAATAGATCCATTTATGAAACGACAGATTTTGGTCGCCACTCATAACCTCGACAAATTACGAGAAATCAAACAGATTCTTGCTGACAGCGGCTGGGATGTTATCGGTTTGGACAGCATCCCACTCTACCCCGAACCTCCCGAAGATCAAGACACACTCCAAGGCAACGCACTCCAAAAAGCAAGCGAAGGCTACAGGCAGAGTGGGATATTGACTCTCGCGGATGACAGCGGTCTCGAAGTTGACGCTCTAAACGGCAGACCGGGTATTTATTCTGCACGGTATGCTGGAGAAAAAGCAACCTATGCAGACAATGTCAACTTGCTGTTAAAAGAACTGTCCGGTGTACCTAATCAACAGCGAACAGCACGATTCCTATGTGTAATGGCTTTGGTCGGAAAAGACTTCGAGCAAACTTGGTCTGGAGCTTCTGAAGGTGTGATCACAACAGATCCGATTGGTTTTGATGGGTTTGGTTACGATCCGGTCTTCTATTCACTTGAATTGATGAAAACTTTTGCAGAAGCATCTCCTGACGAGAAAAACCGGGCAAGTCACAGAGGAAGAGCGCTAATTGGATTAAAACAGATCCTGACTTCAATATAATGATCTTGTAATCGTGGTTGTCTCTATCACGACGTCGGGCTTGGGACAAGCCCGACTACAGCAACAAAGCTGTTAAATCGTCATACCTGATGTCAATCTGTTGATATTACATAGGTTGTGCTGTCAACCACAGCGGGCTGACAGCGAGATTCACATAGATTCTTACCTAGCCAATACTCTTCGCAAGATATAGAATCACCCCCACTGTCACAGCCCACAATGTGATGATTATCTTAATTCCGAGATCATTTGTCACAAGCTTGGTCGGATCCTCACCTGCATTTCCGACCATCGCCAACTGCTGATACCTGAACACTCCGTATAGCACAAATGGCAGAGTATAGACCAATGCTCCGGTATGATGTTTAGCAACCGTTTCAGGATCTACAGTGTACAGAGCATAACACAATACTGCCATTGCTGCCAAAATATTAATCCAGCCATTAATAACAGTAATTGCAGGATAGCGAGCCAGCACTTCTCTCGTAGCCACGCAATTATCTGAGTTGTCATCAGATGAATATTCCTGAAGAGCCATCACTTCCTGTCTCCGTTTGATCATCCCGAGGAACAGAGCTATGGTGAACGTACACAACAGCAGCCAATGCGAAGCGACAGAATTAATCAGCATTGAGCCTGCCAATACCCGCAGCACAAAGCCCATACCGATAATGATTACATCAATGATCTGGACTTTTCGGAAATATAGTGTGTAGACGACCATCAGCAGAACGTAAACCAATCCGACGAACGGAGTACCTCCACCTGCTAACTGTAATAATCCTAATCCAGCCACAAACAAACAAAACGACAGTATTGCCGCTTTCCATACAAGGAATTCACCTGATGCAATCGGACGGATCCGCTTAACCGGATGGAACTTATCTTCGTGACGATTGAAGATGTCGTTGAAGGTATAAATCGAAGAAGCTATCAGTGAAAAGCCTAACGCTCCCGTAAGTAGTGGAAAGATGTAGGAAGTGTCGAATATTCTCAGTGTGAACAGAGCCGGAGCCAAAAGAAAGCTACTCTTTATCCACTGTCTGGGGCGGAGCGTTGCCCATAGCAAGTGCCATCTGAATTGTGTCATGTTATTCAAGTCATTCTGAACGTGGTTCGGTTTAGTGCATCATGGCGTAAATGTTTCTTCTGTAGGGGCGAACACGAGGTTCGCCCCTACAAGTGTTTACTTATCCAGTTCAATCGTATGAACCGTCCCGAAATCCTCGAGCGGACGATCCATCTTAGCCTTAAGACCTACTACAACCATCACAAATTTATCAGGATGCAGTAGCGATTGGGCTGCTTTGGTTACATCTTCAAGCGTCAATTTCTGATATGCTGCAAGATCAAGCTGGGGAGTATCTAACGGCAATCCTCTCCACTTATAATACACCAATTGACTCAACAAATCATCAGCACTCTCAAATTTCCATACGAAACTGTTGATAAAGGCTTGCTTAGATTTATCAAACTCTTCTTTTGTAGGACCGTTTTCAGCGTAATCGGCAATCACTTCATTCATCAGCGATAACGTCCGACCTGACTTATCAATACCCGTAGATGCGGATGCTACAAACCTCCCAACCACCGGAACGGGCGTCGTGAAACGTGAATATACACCATAAGCCAACCCTTCTTCAACCCTGATACGTTTCATCAATCTCGCCTGAAAACCACCTCCACCGAGGATATCGTTCATTATCTCTGTTGCATGACGCCGTGGATCATTGTAATCTACCGTCAGGTGTCCTACAGAGACATAAGCCTGAGTTGCTTCTTTCTCAACGTAATAGATGCCCGGATCAGCAGAAGTAACTTTCGACGGTAATGGTGGAACTTCACGATTACTTTTCTTGATCTTGCCGAAATACTTCTTCGCCAGTTTCTTGGCTTTTTTGTGAGTGACATCACCGGAAATGCCGAATACCGCACCTTTCGGTTGGAATACCTGAGAATGGTATTTCAACATATCATCACGGGTGATGCTATTAATACTCTCTTCGCTGGAATTCCATCCCCATGGATGATCTTGATACAGCAATCTTGACATCTCACGACGAGCTATTCCGCGTGGTCTGTCATTCTGACGACGAATATATTCCAGTTTTGTCCCTCGTTGCAGCTCAATTTTATCCTCCGGATAAGCTGGATTGTCAATTAATTCCTTAGCGAATGACATCATCAGCTCGAGGTCTTCAGCCAAGCAGTAACCGCTGACCCTGACCAGTTCTTGCCCGGCGTATATCCACAGATATGCTGCTTTAAACTCAATGATGTCATTGAGACTGTCAGGCGGTATATTAGTGCTGCCACCGTTGCGCAGTACCCAAGCGGTCATGTCCGCCAAACCAACCTTATCTTCAGGATCAGATGGTGATGGAAACGAGATATTGAAATTGACCAACGGTACTTCGTGATCTTCAACCACTAATCCTGCTATGCCATTCCACAGCTTAAACTCGCTGTATTTCGGTGGATCCCATTTCATATCGGGTATGTTCACATCGGTGTAATTTGCAGGAATTGATTGTGCTTCAGCAAATTGTAGTCCGGTAAGGCTTACCAGTGCAATTAGGATATAAACAGTAGCTCTCATTGTTCACCTCCCGTCTCAACGTCTGCAGTTTCAATCGGTTTTTCCAATGTAATCACGGTTCTATTACTCTTCCTGAAATACTTTTTCGCTACACGCTGTATATCTTCTGGTGTTACTTTCATCAATCGTTCATAATCTTCAGTGACTGTTCGCCAATCTCCTCGATCAACATATGCACCGGATAAGGAGAATGCTAGCCAAAGATTATTAGCAAATCTACCAAGTTGCCATGAACGGTATCGATTTCGTGCTCTTTGGAGTTCACGCTCAGATACTGGTTTATTTTTCAGTTTATCTAATTCAGCATATATTGCTGCTTCAACTTCTTCCGTAGTGTGAGGAGCTTTTGGAGTAGCTCCGATCATAAACAGATCTGCATAACGTCCACTGGGAGATCCTGACCATGGAGCTCCGGCAGTCAATTGTTGATCTTCAAAAATTGATTTATAAAAACGTGATGTTCGACCTGAGGAAATAACTTGATCCAGCATCTCAAGTGCGTATGCATCTGGATGTGGACTGACAGGTGCATGGTAACCGATTGTTAAACGCGGTTCTGCATCAAATTCAACAGTTGATCTGCGTTCACCGTTTTGTTCCGGTTCCTCAACTGTAACTTCTTCAGCAACTTTACTGGATTCCCATGGTCCGAAGTAACGTTCAGCAAACTTGAACACTTCATCAGCATCTACATCACCGACAATCGTCATCTGACAATTGTTAGGAGCATAGTAGCTTTCAAAATGCTCTTCCATATCGGAGCGAAGCGTCAATTGGATGTCCTTCTGCCAGCCTATGACATTTCTTCCGTATGGATGTGCTTGAAAAGCCGTTCTGTATATCTCGTAGTACATAAGTGTGCCAGGTTCATTCAGGTTACCAATCAATTCCTCCTGTACAACTTCCCGTTCACGATAAAACTCACGGAATATCGGATTCTGAAACCGATCGGCTTCAAGATACATCCACATTTCCAAACAGTTTGACGGCAATCCTACCATATAGGCAGTCTGATCATGGGATGTGAATGCGTTGTGTCGTTTCGCCCCGTGAATATCGTATATTCCACCAAGTGCTTCACTATCAGTGATATACTGTTTCTGATCACTCATCAGATCAAGCATTTTAATGCGATATTCCAATGTCTCTTTGTAGATGCTCCAATAGTTATACTGACGATCTTCGAGTATCCAAGGAGTTTTATTCCACTCCTGCGGTAGTTCAGCAATATCGGTCGGTAATCTCTTCAGCACTTCGCGCCAACCGGCGGCTTCGTCAGTGCCGGCTTGTGCCCGGATTTCTTCTGGAAGTTCGCTCTTAATTTGAGTGGCATGTTCATTAAACATGTCATAACGCCACTGTCTAAGTATAATCTGTCTATCCCGAATCTGGACGGCTACTTTTTCAAGCTCGTCCATAATCAGCTTCTCTTCCGGATAATTGTTGGTGCCTATCTTTTCCGTGCCTTTGAACAGCATGTGCTCCAGAAAGTGCGACAATCCACTGTGACTCGGCAATTCCTGACTCGATCCAACACGAAAACTAATTAACGTGAAGAAGAGAGGTGCCGAGTGCCGTTCCACAACGACAACCCGCAATCCGTTATCGAGCACTACTTCTCTGACTCTATCTTCCACAGATGGGATTGCATACTCAGAAGAAATCCCACCAGTCGTCAATAGAGCTGTTAGAAGAAAAGCTACTATCAATGTCAACCGCATTTAAACTCCTAATACTAAATATTGCAGGCTGTCATGCCGCCGTACTTGACAGCTATATATCTATACACATTTATAATATCAACCACGGCGGGTCAACACCCAAACTAATCTATGGACCCCAAAATATCATACTGTAATCCTCAGAGCCGGAGACTATAATTTCCCCGTTATTACTGAATGAAACTGCTGTAACTCCTCCATCATGACCAAAAAGCGTCTGAAGTAAGTCACCGCTTGTCATATCCCACACCTTTACAGTTCCATCGAGGGAACCGGATGCAATCTGTTGACCGTTCGGACTGATGTCCACCGATAACACATCATCTGTGTGCCCTTCCAACGATTGAAGGATAGTTCCACTCTGCGGATCTATCAGAAACACAGTAAAATGTGGATATCCCGTACCGACTGCTAATATCTGTCCGTTATCGTTGTAATTGAGACTCAGTACACCTGCTCCGATGTCCTCAACAGTGTGGGACAGTTCAAATCCATTTGACACAGACCAAAGCTTGAGCGTATTGTCTATCGAACCCGTCGCAAGAATTTGATCATCGGGACTGAACTCCATTGCCAAAACCGCACCTGCATGACCGGTCAATGAGTCGAGAAGAGACCCATCATTTGGATTCCAAATCTTTATCGGATAATCTTCATCACCCGATCCTGAAGCCAGATGGTTCTCATCACTACTAATAGCCACACTTCTGACCGGACTGTAATGACCGACCATGTTCTGAAGTGCACGTCCCGTTGTGACATCCCAAACGGTAACCTTACGATCACCACCTGCAGAGATCAGCTTATCACCTGTCGAATTGTACGCAATATCCCAGAAATCGTTTCCGCTTCTGATCGTTCTTTCGACATCATTGGCAGAAATATCCCAAATTTTAATCTTATTGTCCCAGGAACCTGTCGCAAGGTAATTTCCGTCCGGGCTGAAATCAATTGACCAGATGGGATCGTTGTGTTCTGTGAAACGGTTTAGTTGCCGGATACCGACAACCTTTTGAATTGCAGTGTAATCTGAAGATCCATCATCATTGACCGCTCTAATTCTGTAATATCTGGGAGTCTGCCAATCAATATCTGTCACCGTAAAGCTGTCTTCATCAGCAGGAGCTGTTCCCAGTAAACTAAATGCGTTGTCATTTCCGATACTCTGCTCAATCTGGAATCCTGTCTCATTTTCGGACATATCCTTCCAAGTTAGCAGCAATTCGCTATCCGAGATTACAAATGTCTTAAAATCAATCACTGTTTCAGGGATTTGCAGATCTACGGATTGCACTACGTTTGAATCTTCTTCACATCCCAAGATGATTACCATGGATATGATCAGTGCTAATATCGAGATGTATTTCATTTCACTCCTAATTCTTAAATGCTTTGTAGTCGGGTTTGTCTCAACCCCCACGCCGTGGTTGAGACAACCACGACTACAGAATATATGCACGCCACTAAAGTGGCTTCCTGCCGCTATAACCTGAGTCAAGTTCATGCCAGTATCTGATTTTTTCCTCGCCAAGTTTCCAGCAGAGATAGACCAATTCTCCTCTTCTCATGTAGAGAAAATCTACTAAACCCGCATCAATGTCCTTTACCTCAGCACCAAGCTCCTGTACGACTTCTATCAGATCACGGATGCGGTTTGCTGAGGTTGCAACCTCAGTAATGTCTTTTAGAATCTCGCTCTGTGAGGAAAAACCCTGTCCGTTTGTCCGTGCTATCTCATGCTTTGACACCATAATCTTCAGCATCACCCCCCTAATCTCCCTAATTTCAGACATGACCTTAGTCAGCTTGGGAAGGAGATTGTTCGCTTCCTCGTAGTTGAAAATCCGTTCTTCTTCATCCATTTATATTATTGACCCTATGATATTGTCACTGCAACTGCTTTTTGAATTCAGACATAATCAGCAGCAGCAGCCAAAATGCTTTCCCCATCCATCTCATCGGGTTGTGGCAGCGCCATCAGTTCCATGATGGTTGGAGCAACATCCGCCAATCTACACTCGTTGCGCAATTTTGGTTTACTACCATTATCCGGGATTAAGACGAATGGAACAAAATTTGTGGTGTGAGCTGTATGAGAACCACCTGAATCGCTAATCATTCGCTCACAATTGCCGTGATCGGCTGTGATAATTAACGAATAATCCTTACTAATCGCTTTATCAACCAACTGTTCCACCAACGGATCAAGTGCTTCCAATGCTTTGATAGCAGCAGGTAAGACTCCCGTGTGTCCAACCATATCTGGATTAGCGAAGTTTAACAGTATAAACGAGTAATCCTTATCCAATGCTGTTAGCACTTCTTTGGCAACTTTAGGTGCACTCATTTCAGGTTGGAGATCATACGTGGTGACTTTAGGAGAACTTACCAGCAAGCGATCCTCCAAAGGAAACGGCTCCTCCCACCCCCCATTGAAGAAATAAGTAACGTGTGCATATTTCTCCGTTTCTGCAATGCGAAACTGTTTCAAGCCGGCATTTGAAATTACTTCTCCCAAAATATTATAGTGATGAACCGGTGGGAAACCGGCCAGAAACGTCATATCCTTGTGATATTGCGTCATCGAGGCAAAGTGTAAATCAAGGTATTCACGCGAGAAATACCTGAACTTTTCTTTCGTCAACGCTCTGGTTATTTCCCGAGCACGGTCAGCACGGAAGTTGAACAGAAAAACTGAATCACGCTTTTTGATCTGTGATATTGGTCTGTCCATTTTATCTACTATCAGCGACGGCTCAATGAACTCATCAGTTATACCTTGCTCATATGAATCCTCAATAGCTTCCACCGCACTATGGAATCGATTTCCTTCACCTTTCGTCAGCATTCGATATGCTTTCTCAATCCGATCCCAATTTCGGTCACGATCCATTCCCCAATATCGCCCACACACCGATGCAATTTTTCCCACTCCAAGTTCTTGCATCTTCGCTTCAATCTCCTGGACAAAACCAAGTCCACTGTCAGGCGGAGTATCTCGTCCGTCCATCAAAGCATGGAGATAGACCTCACTAACACCTTCGCGCTTTGCCGCTTCCAACAACACAAACAGATGTTTCATACAACTATGCACACCACCTCGGGAGACCAAGCCGATCAAATGCCAAGCTGTTCCGTTGTCGTGAGCATATCTTACTGATGTGAGCAACGCTTTATTGGTAAAAATATCACCGGTACTGATAGCATAATCTATGCGTGAGATGTACTGATGTACTACTCTACCAGCACCTAAATTCAAATGTCCGACTTCACTGTTGCCCATCAGACCGTCAGGAAGACCAACGTCAGAACCTGACGATTTGAGAACTGTAGAACTGTATTTATCCATCATCGTTTGGAGAAACGGTGTATTGGATAGTTTTACAGCATTTCCGTCAATCTCATCACGGAGACCGTAGCCATCGAGAATTATTAAAAAAACTTTGTTACTGTTATCCATCTATTGGATCAATGTCCATTTCTTTCAAGAATAAAATTGGAGTAAAATGTGATCGAGTTTACTCTGATCGGTTCCATCTATATATGATAAGCAAAACAACACCGATGACAATTAGTATGTAAGGAAGCTGATCAAACATGCCGTTCAGCCATCTTTGGTAATGCCACCAATTCCGTGCGGTCAGCCCGGCACCACTTAACACACATAGCAATCCACCGGGGACAAGCAGCCACCGATTTGAACTTCTCAGTGCATAGAGTGACAGGAACCCAATACCGGCGACACCGAAAAACAGTGGGCCCAATCGCCAAGACTTAAAATCTATTATCTGCAGTTCCCAAATCAGTGATACAAAACCGGAAGCAATAAAAATCACTGCAACAAACATCAAACTTCGTCGCCAGTCAAATCTTGATGCAAGAACAACCAGCAACATTCCTGTCAGTAGCTGTCCAAGCCCCCGGCTGGAACTCCACACATTTACGATGGTAACAAACAAGCCTATTAGAATTAACAGCCAACCGATTCCGGTCAAACCTCTACGTAATTTTACAGCGATGAAGATCTCTCACGCGGCATAATAACATATAGTAGCAGATAGAGCGCTATACCTGCAAGGAAGAATGATACTGTCATTACACCCCATAAAACGCGAACGATGTTCGGATCGAGGTTTAGATATTTTCCGAGACCTCCACACACACCAAATATGATCCGGTCATCTGACGATCTTGACCATCCAATTCTTTCATCAATACCTTCATCGCTGATTCCATCCGCATTCTCTCCAGACTCGCTAACTTTGCCTTTGCGATAGAGGAGTACAACACCGAGCGATACTACAACAATTGGCAGAAGATAGTGACTGATCTGGAGTTGGAGGTAATAGAAGCTGCCGCTAAGTAACCATGTAAGTCCCAACACTACCAACACTATTCCGATTAGTAGCTTGCCATCAATAGATGCAAGCATTGATCTGCCGCTCATTTCCGAAGGGATCAGCAGCATTGCGGCGATGTATGCGACTATACCGATACCGCCCCACAGAGCCAAACCGACCCAAGCCAACCTTACAATAAGTGGATCAATATTTAGATATTCAGCGAATCCACTACAAACACCTGCAATCAGTCTGTTTTTTACTGAACGGTGAAGCAGTCTGGCACTGGATGTTGTATCGTAAGACATCAAGTCTCCCATGGATGCGGTGGTACTATCAGCCATGCCAAAATATAGAGCAGAATACCACTGCCACCTACGAGGGTTAATATTATCCAGGCAATGCGGACTATCACGGGATCTATGTCGAAGTACTCTCCCACACCACCACAAACACCCGCGAGTATTCTGTCTTCTTCAGATCTGAAAATTCGTTTCATGGTTTAATTCCCCTCTATTTCAATATCTTCTTTCAGATTTTGTTTATGTTATTGGAGCTAATAATTCTGCCGGAATTTCTTCTCCCAGCAATCGGCACACCTGCTGCAGATGGCCTCTGAACAATCTATCAAATTCGGCTTCAGTATCAGAGTTGTTTGGCTCACCGTACCACCAGAACCAATCCGATCCTTCAGCAACATGCAAATGATGCCATACTCGCTCAGGAACCGATCCGTTCAGCTCATGTTTTGTAATGATACTGCGGGTATAGGTCAGCAGTTCCCATGCTCGATTCTTTAACGGGTCTCCGATCCAGATATGGAAGTCACTATTGATCCATGAACCGCTGTGAAGACGCTGAATCGAACGCTTCGGAGGACAACCTTTAAGATAGCTCGACATCGTCTTGATTGCAAGTTTCGGATGGATGCTCAACCGCTCCATCAGACTGCAAAGGAAGCCCTCACCGTAATCAAGAAAATAGCCCCATGGATTCTCTCCATCAAGCGCAACCGTTAGCATAAAATCACCCGGATTCGTCATGCTATCGGCTGCCTGCTCGAATCTACTCACAAGTTGATGCGTCGCATCCTGAGGACGCATGTTCTGGCATCTGAAACCGATTGCATCCGAGATGTCTCTTTCACGGAAGAAGATTGCTACTCCTTCAGAAGAAGAATCCAATATATGCGGTCGGTGTACATCTTGTCGCTTCTCAATCGGTGGATCGGATGCATACACATTCCCTTCATCCGTAACCAACCACTTCACACCAGCTTTCGTAAATATTTCCATCGCTGCGTGACTGACAGATCCTTCTGCGGGCCACATCCCTTTCGGAGGATGTCCGGTTAACTCTTCAAGCTTCTCCATCCCACGTTTAACATGCCACAGCGCATCTTCCGGGTGCTGAAATCTGACATTGGGAAGTGGCATCTCCGGTCGAGACACGAGACTTGCATTTGTATCACATAGAAGAGGTGCAATAGGGTGAAAAAATGGTGTAAAGGTTAATTCCGAAACAGTGTCACGCTCGATTGTGCTCAGTTTTTCAAGAACACTTTTCGTGATAGACAACTGGAACTCGAGCAGCTCAATTTTATCCTCTTCACTGAAATCGTTCTGTTTCTCTTTCAGATTCTGGATTAGATCATCCTTCCCTGCTGACCAGCCGACCCAGCAAAGATTAAACCACACCTGAATATCTCGTATATCCCTGTCACTGAACAGCTTGGCGTTACATGATGTATTCTGTCTTTTGTGATGCAGCTCTCGGTAACGTGGGAACGGTTCGATCTGTGTGCCCGGATTAGCCTGAAAAAAGTTGTCAACGATGAATTGTCTTTGCTCAGATGTCAGCGAATCAGGGGGAATGGATGAGAGTTCATAGTACAGATCACTGTTACCTCCGCTCACCGCCTGTAGTTGGTCAATCAAAACGGGAGTAAGATTCAACACCTGACCTATCTGTGGAAAACGGTAAGCAAGATTGATCATATCGTTGTAACCCATGCAAGAGTGCAGTCTGACCCATGGTAAGGTCGCCTTCCCTGTGACCGGATCACGATAATCAGGCTGATGAAGATGCCACAGAAATCCGAGATTAAGCTTGTTGGTCAATATCTCTTCCAAAAACTATTGGGCTATTCATAATGCGTCCACATCCTAACTATTTTAACCACTTTTACATCATCAAGTATCTGATAGACCAACCGATGTTGGATATTTATTCGTCGTGAAAATGTTCCACCATTACCAGTCAGGTTCCGCTGTGCATTCTTCAATTGGAGTGGTTAATCCCTCCCGAATAGATTTCTGCATATTAGGGATATTCAAAAGATAGACAGTTTCCTGCAATGAACGGAAATCATCCTCTGAGATAAGTACAGCATTACTGTGTTTACCTTTTATGATAATTGGCTTGTGTGAAGATGCCACCTCGTCAATAAGTTTACTTAGTTTTGATCTTGCTTCTGTGGATGTTATTATCGGCACATTTCACCTGTATTCGTTTAATCTTCCTATGAAGTACGCAATTACGCACGGAATATAAAGTCGTCACAAAATTTCATACAAGCAATAATCTACTTTTTCATTACCAACAGAGACAAATCCAGCACCTTCACAGAGTGCGTTAATGCACCGATAGAGATGAAATCAACACCGGTTTCACCATAATTACTGACATTTTCAAGGGTAATCCCACCCGATGCTTCCAACTCAACATCACCCGCACGAGCTTCCACACAATCCCGAATCTGATCCGGAGTCATGTTGTCCAATAAAATTCGATCCGGTTGTGCTTTCATTGCTTCCAGATACTCATCCCAGTTACGAGCTTCACACATGACACGATACTTACCAAATCTATCGGAGTACTTGCGACACGCTTCAATTGCCTGCGTAATCCCTCCTATTGCCGTGATGTGATTTTCTTTTAGTAGGAAGGCATCATACAAAGCATACCGGTGATTCACGCCCCCACCTGTTCTGACGGCTGCCTTGTCTATATATCTAAGTCCAGGTGCTGTCTTGCGAGTTTCGCTGATATTGGCTCCGGTGCCTTTGACAGCATTAGCGTATTGATTTGTCAGAGTCGCAATTCCACACGCTCGACCGATCAGGTTCAAAGCTGTTCGCTCTCCCGCTAAAATTGCCCATAGTTTTCCTGATATTCTGGCTACTTCAGTCCCAAATTCAACCTCGGATCCATCCTGTACCAATATCTCATAGCTTACGCTCTTTTCCAGAGACTCAAACACCCATTCAGCAATTCTCTGTCCTGCTATTACTCCACTATCCTTCGCAATGATGACAGCTTCACCAATTTGATTCGTAGGCACGGTAGCACGAGTTGTAATGTCACCATGCTTGCCGAGATCTTCACGTAGTGCTCTCCGAACGATAGCTTTGGCTACACGATTCAGCCTGATTTCCAGTGGATTATTTGGTTGATTTTTGCGGTTCTTCATAATTTTACTCTAATCCTTCTTCACAATTTCTGTAACATCCGTAAATCTGTAAGGTGCATCCAATGATGAGAAAAAGCACTTGTCCTGATGCAATACGTGATCTGAATGAAAATAACTGTTAAAAATTAAACGAAAACTGTTCACCGGGGAAATTGAAGAAGAGAGAGAATCTGTTTCCACGCCCGGTAAGTAGTAAGCATTTAGAATTGATGTTCGTTCAATCACGAACTTATCACTCGGATTATTCCACTCATCAAATGATGCAGGACCGTGATCTCCCTGAATAATTATGACTGGAGGATTTGCTGAATTCTGTAAAATCTCACTAATAACTTCACTCAATCTTATGCTTACATACTGAAGCTGTTCAACGTAACCCTCCCTTGGCATCCAAATATTTTGCCCTAAGGTCAAATCGTCAACTGCTCTGTCCTCTCCGTCAGCAGTAAACACAAACGGAGTATGTGGAACAGAGAAATGACAAAGCACGAATTTAGGACTTCGAGCGGAATGAATTTTGGATAACTCTCCAAATTGAGTTCTGACTTTCTTTCTGTACATATCGTCAAAGAATATCTTCGGTTCAATAACGCAAAGAATGGTTGTGTGAATTAACACTTGTTTAAATTCATTATAATTACCCGACTTAATAATAATGTCAGCGTTGGGATTACGATCTGTCGGTCCCCATCCACTCCTAATCAGTACGAAGCTGTAATCGTGCTCCTTGAGGAATCTCATGACTTCGCTGTTCCTAATCATTCCCCAGAGAACAGATGGGTTGGTGCTCTGGTCATCGAATCTTGACACATCTTCATTGATGTATTTCATGTTCAGTGAGGATGCGAGGGAAAGGTGCGTTTGCACATAGTTAGAAAAACTGTGCTCAGCGACATAGAAACCGCTATTCTTTAAATACTCGGTAAAATCTGAATTATCAAAATTATAAAATTGATCTAAAACCGGATTCCCCGCATACCCATCCGGAATTATGTAATAAATATCCGGCGTCTGACGGGCATCACTGCTCAAGTCCGAAGTGGATTCAGAGTCAATTTGATCTATGGATGTTACAAACTGCTGCGGTCGAAATTGGAATGCTACTATATTGAAAATTGAAAATCCTACAAGTATTGACATAGTCAGATTGAAGAACCTTGTCAATGTTTGAAAATCACTTTTGGATCGGAGGATTATATATGAAAGAATAATGTAAGTCAATCCAATTGAAGGGATTAAAGTTCTGTGGCGCATGATCTTAACACCACCGATCATGAAATGCCGCACCTCATAATAGAAGTGTCCATAACTGAAGAATACAATGAGTCCAAAAGTTACCAGCAGAGCAGTTTTTTTCGGATTCCTGATGAGAAGATTTAACAAGTAGAATATTACTGTTGTTCCCGTTAACGCCACCAATAGTGGAACCATCAGGTCAAGAAACGATGCTTGATAGATATTGTGGACGAACA
The DNA here is from genome assembly GCA_964627035.1 of uncultured bacterium. Lineage (GTDB taxonomy): Bacteria > Electryoneota > AABM5-125-24 > Hatepunaeales > Hatepunaeaceae > CAZVKN01. The sequence goes on from CAZVKN010000029.1 coordinate 15,258, forward strand.
GAAACAGGATAGAGAAGGCTGCGTAGAGATAGGGGTGTAGGATTTTACTGTTCATGCTATTTTCGCTTCATAAGGTAGAGTGTTCGATGTGAATTTTGTACCGGTTCACATTCTTCAATTGTGAACTGCTGTGAAAAAGCCTGTTCAAAGGAGCCTTGATCGTAATCCTTGAATATATCCTCCCGAGTGGTAAGAAGCCTTTTAACCTGTGAATCATTCTTGGGTACAAACTCAATTATTAACCAATCGCATGTTTCGCTAAAAAACTCCGCAATATTCTTAAATGGCAGATTATTTGAAATCGCAAGATGATGGATCAATGCAAGTGCCATTGCCAGATCAACCGGACCACGATCTATAAGTGAATCACGTTCACGGTTGTGCCACCCCACTGCAGGACTCGGATTCGTTAAATCTATTATGAGTGGCAATATGTCATATTCATTTCTCTTTTTTGTTTCACGATAGTTTGCTTCTACCGCAACGGGATCAATATCAAATGCTACTGTATTTATTCCTTTATCAGATGCAATCCTGCTGTAAAAGCCACTGTTTGCTCCCAAATCCCAAACGCTTTCAACATCAGCGTGCTCGGTAAACTGCTCAACCAACTGTTTCTTGTTTGATTGTGCCTCTTCTGAATAATTGGTTGCATTGTAATAATCACCCCATTCTGTTTTACCGGGATTCCATTCGAGTCTGTTTACGGTAGCCTCAAGGTTGTCAATCATACCCATGAAAGAATTCAGTGAGAATTGCCGACCTGCATTCGATTTTACTACTTCCTTATCGGCATACTTAATCTGACTTTTTGCGTGAAGGTGGATGTGCATCTGTATTCCGGGCATGAAACTGGTTTTCATAGGTAGAAACTTCGAGCACAGATCAAGCGGAATACCGTCTATATAAATCCGTGATAACAGTCCTAATCTTTCATCAGAGAATGAACGTAAAGCAAGAGGTGCGAGAAAGTGTTGACAAAACTGTTTGTAAGCGACCCAAGGTGATCCCTCTTGATAACGCTCAAAAGACAAGGTGTCAATAAGTATAGGTTTTCCATTGAAAAACTGGATATTGAATGCGCTTGCATCCTTCAGAACCATTCCCTTTTCAAGGGATGCACGCAATATCTTCAAAGTCAATAGAGCAGCATCCTTGAGCTGACTATAACACCATTCCCAAGGATAAGACACAAACTTAATAAGATCAGGTCGAAGAATTTTATATGTGTCAGAAGTAGTCTGTTCTCCGCTATCAATCTCCTCGAAAGAAACCACCAACTGCTCATCGGTTAGATAATTTTGCAATCCTGATTCGATCAAACAGTCATAATCTTGCCTGTAGCAATCGTTCACTTGACGATACAAAACACCGTCCGCTTTGAACAGAAATCCGCTTGGATCACGGAAGGAGCTTGGTAGCTTGTCAATCAATTTGGCTTCTCATCGCTATCCTTCTTTGGATTGAAGAAGGACTTGATTCTAGACCAAAACACTTTCATCGTGAACAGAGCCCCAAAAAATGCTGCCAGAACCAATTGCAGGATATAACTTCCCGAACCGGGGTCTAAGTATGCGTGTGAACTTGAAGCTGTCGTTAGTGTGAATACAATTGTAGCTATTATGTTTGTTGCCATATTAGTCCGTTTTAACGTTTTTTCCGAATGTTACAATGATTGTCTGATACAGGTGTAGGAATCTCCGGTGACAAAATAAATTATCCGCTGCAGATATGCAAGCCATTTAACTGCAAGTTCACCGGACTTGGATGACCCCGCGAGTTCAAAATCTCAATACTGCTTAGGATACTTGTAAATAGAAGCCGCAAAGCATATATTAGGGCAAATATATGAATAATGGAGAACAATGTATAAAAGACTATTGATACTAAGTTTGGTTATGCTCACAATAGTGAGTTGCAGCAAGAGGCTGAGCAGATGTTGTACGGGATCCGAAGAAAAGGTAGAGACAATCGAAATCCCCACTGAGATTACAATTGCAGAGCAACAGTTTCATCTTGAAACCTACCTGTACCGTGATTATATGCCGAGCGTCGGAGAGAAGAAACGCGGTGTTTCTGCAATCTATTACTTGATTTTAGACTCCGAGCCGGAAACAGATCTGAAGTTGTTTGTCATCGAGATTAAAATGGTTTGTGATAAACAGACTGTCAGGATAACTCTACCTGATGATGACCGACTGCAGATGATTACTTCTAATTACCAAGGCAAACCAGGACTTGAAACAACCCTCAATACAGAATTGGAATGGGAGCCAGGAACCACGGTAAATGTTACACTGACAATGGAAGATGAAAAAGGGAACAGATATATGATTAAAGCTGATGATCAAATAATCAAACGAGTATCATGAAAGCATTAAGATTTTTAAATGATGAACTCGCTCTGCAATCAGGACCATTACCCCCTGTTGCTGAGGGTGAAGCACGAATTCGGGTGCAGCTTGCAGGAATCTGTGCTACCGATCTGGAGATATTGAAAGGCTACATGGAATTCACAGGCACTCTTGGGCATGAATTTGTAGGAGTTGTAGAAGAGTGCGAGTCTTTACCTGAAATGGTCGGGAAACGAATTGTCGGTGAGATAAATGCAGGCTGCGGATATTGTGACTATTGCCGTTCCGGTTTGGACAGACACTGCCCGGAGAGAACGGTGCTCGGTATTCAGGGACGCGACGGTGCATTTGCAGAGTTTCTGTCGCTTCCCGCTACCAATTTACATGTTGTACCTGACAAAGTTGATAACAGAGCCGCTGTTTTCACTGAACCGCTGGCAGCAGCATTTGAGATTGTGGAGCAAGTCCATCTGAAACCGGGATCTACTGTCCTTGTGATCGGTGATGGCAGGCTTGCACAATTGATTGTACGGGTGCTTTCGCGAGTCGGTTGTAGAGTTGAGGTGATCGGAATGTCCGAGAAGAAGCTCCGCTTGATGAAGGGATATATAGCAAAAGCGTATCTCGGCTCTCCCCCACCCGGAACGAAGTATCCAACAGTTGTTGACGCATCCGGTTCACCGAAAGGCTGGGAAACAGCAATTAGTGCTGTTCAACCTCGTGGAACAATTGTACTGAAGAGTACGTATGAAGAAAGTGTGGATTTTAATCCATCTCCTTTAGTTATTGATGAAGTCACATTAGTTGGCTCGCGCTGCGGTCCGATTGCACCAGCTTTATCGGCTCTGACAGATGGTCTCGATCCAACACAGTTGATAGATGGTGAATTTGAGCTAAAAGAGTGGGAAGAAGCATTTGCACTTGCTCGTAATCAAGAGTCATTGAAAGTATTGTTCAAGATTGAGTAGTGGATATTTTGGTGGAATTAGAGACAGAAAACAGGTGCGATCTATGTGACTCTTCTGCCGTCTCGTCCATTGACAGCGAGTGCAATATCTGTAGGTGTGAAACCTGTGGGTTTATGTTCGACAGTCCTCGACCGACGGTTGAGGAGTTAGCTCGTTTCTATTCACAGCCGACCAAGTACGAGCATTGGTTATCTGAAGAGATCTTGCGTGATGAATTGTGGCAGCGGCGTTTAAAGAAGATGAGCAAGCATTGTAAACATGGGACACTGTTAGATGTAGGTACGGGTATCGGTCAATTTTTGCATCATGCTCAAACACAATTCAGACAAGTTTACGGTACGGAACTGTCGGATAGCGCTATCGGATTGGCTCAGGTAAAGTACGGATTGGAATTGATTAAGGGTGAGATAGAGACCATCCAATTTGATGATGCTCCATTTGACAATATCACCATGTTTCATCTGTTAGAGCATGTACCGAGTCCGAAACGAACAATTGAGCGTTGCTGGGAACTATTAAGCGATGATGGGTTGTTATTTATTGCGGTTCCAAACGATGTCGCATCATTTAAGGCTAAATTGAAGATATGGCTGAAGCGACTGGGAATTCGTAAATTTGGCAATGTTGGTCGGTTAGGTTTGCCGAAGATTGCATTGGACGGGTCATTGGAGGAGATACACCTGTCGCATTTTACTCCTACCGTATTGCAGACAGTGCTTGAGCGATCCGGTTTTACGGTTGTGGACAATTCATTAGATCCGTATTATGCAGCCGGCGGATTGAAGAAAATCATATATGATCTGTTCCGATTTAGTTGTACGCTGTTACATTTTTTCACAGGAGTCAACATTTACGATACCATTTGGATAGTCGCACGAAAGAGTAACAATAATTGACCACAATAGTCCAACATATAGATGCACCTGTAGTCGGGCTTGTCTCAAGCCCGACGTCGAGGTTGAAACAACCACGACTACCATTACTTGACCAACCTCATCTAAACAATTGACAAAAATAATCCAAACGCCGATAGAAGTCGATCCAGTATTAGACGAAACCGTTTGGGAAGGTTTTTGGCAAGGTGCTGTTAACGGAACGATATTTCATTCGTTGAAGTTCCTGTCGTATCATCCACATGATAGGTTTGAGCATCATCATGTAATGCTCCGGCGCAAAGGTAACATTGTCGGCATATTCCCCGGAGTGATTCTTGATGACGATGGCGTTAAAACATGGGTATCACATCAGGGAGCTTCTTATGGTGGGTTAGCGTACTCTCCGAGGTTACGTTATCACCATGTTGAGGATTCGGTTCGTGCGCTCGTGGATTACGCTCGCAAGGTTGGCATCAAACGGATCAGAATGACACCCCCGCCAGTAATTTACAATCGTTATGCTGAGCAACCGCTTGAGTTTGCATTATGGAGGCACGACTTCAAGATTATCCGGCGGGAGTTGACTCAGGTCGTACCGTTGGATTTTGACGAGGAACAGTTGGTTGCTGGTTTCGTCAATAAGACCCGGACAGCATTTCGGAAAGCGGTGAATGTCGGGCTTAAATTTCGGATTGTGGAGAAACTGACCAAAGTAGAGTTGGATCGGTTCTGGGAGATTCTTAAAGTCAATCGTGCCGGGCTCGGTGTAGTCCCAACTCACAGCCGCGCTGAGATTGAACTGTTACACAAGTTGATACCCGATAACCTGATGATGGCATTCATAGAGTATAAAGGTCGTATCATAGCGGAAATTTGGAACTTTATCTGCAATGATGACACGGTTCTGGAGTTTTACATGGCTCACGAGGTTGAGCATCAAAGATTGCGCCCCGTGCCGTTCCTGACGTACCATACGCTGATATGGGCTCAACACGCCGGATTCAAATGGATGGACTTCGGTATATCGTCAATACAAGGTGACCCGACCTGGGGACTGCTGAAGTTCAAAGAAAACTTTGGAGCTCGGCACTATTCTCGGTTGACGTATCAAGCGGAAGTGTGAAGAGAATTCTGAAAAAATTCAAAGAATTCAAAAATAGGTAGTGTCAGGCAATAGTTGATATACTGTAGTCGTGGTTGTCCTCAACCGCGACGTCGGGCTTGAGACAAGTCCGACTACAAATAACAAGATCACTACTTACTTTTCAGCTTTCGGTGGGACAGCATGTTTGATCTTTTCCCACCGCTCCTCAAACTTGAACGGCTTATATGTCGGATTCTCTTTGTTGTGACACTTAACGCATCCATCCTTCGGTGCAGCGTTCAGACCGTTGGCAACAGCCTTATCATGGTTTTTCATTACCGGAATCTTCCAATAATCACCACCGGCACCGTGGCAAGATTCGCAGGTCACGCCGTTTTCGATTGCAAGCTTTGCGACAATAGTAGAATCACCACCGTGACCGGTAGTGTGACATTTCAGACACGCCGGGTCTGCCTGTGGATTGCCGGATTTGCCCAGTTTCATGTAAACTTCCAGTGCCTTTGGTTCTCCCAAAGTCTTGAATGCGTTTGCGTGTGCACTTGCCTGCCAGATCTCTGCAATATTGCCTTTCTTCTCCCCCTTATGGCACATCGAGCATTTTTTCAACCCGACAAATTTGTGCTCGTCAGCGCCGTTTGCCGATAGAGCAACTATAAACAGCGCAAGTATAATGTAAAATAGTCGAGACATATATTCTCCTGTGTAATTCTTTTCTATAATGTGATCAGGTTTATGACAAACCCTTCTACAACCCAAACGCAGTTACCTCATGGTCGGGATGATCTTGTTTCGCAAGTTATCGGTCGGACTTGACATTTATTTTGTCCAATGACAAAACCTTCTTAGCCAAATCTGGATGGTGGACTGCCCGACCTCTATCCAATCTGACCTGTTGAACCGCGCCAGATTTCAATTTTCTGCTTTCTTCAAGAGCGATAGCCAATTCTCCCCGTGCTAATTCCAGGTGAGTCACCACTTCTTCATCGTGGCAATCTAAGCAATAATCGTTAGTCGGTGGATTATATTTTGGTTCTTCGTGGCAGTCAATACATCCCATCTCGACCTCTGCCATTGGTGAAGGTGCGAGGGGTATATCCGGCAACTGCCCTAAATATACGTTTCTCGATGGAGTATGGCAAGGCATGCACATATCACTCCTTGGCGCTTCAACTTTATGATGGCATTCGCTGCACGATCTCTGTGCCGGTTTCATCCGTCCATGTCCCATTTTACCGGGATTGTCACCGTTGTGACATTCAGAACAAGATATTCTCCGATCAGAAAGATGAGCTTTATGATTAAACTGTGACCAGGGCAGTTGGATCTGTATTTCCGAAACAGTGCTATGACATTTCAGACACTGTTTCGATTCCTGCGGGATTGTTGCGGGGAGCTTTGGACGGGCACCGGCTTGACTTAACACGGTGGAAATCTCGGTCAGTAAAGTGTCCGCATATTTTGGATTGTGCCATGCCCCACCTTTCTTGATTAGTGCCAGGTCGTGACGAGCATCCTCAAGTTTTGGATGAGCACCGGCTTTCCGAAATGCCCTCTCGATATCGGCAATACGATTCCCAAATCCTTTGCGCCACTCTGCGGCTAAATTCCTATAGGATTCAGTATGACAAGGTGTGCAAGCATCCGGCTGAATGTGAGCTTGACCGTTTCCGGTAAGATGATCTTTGTGGCACGATACACAGACTACTCCGACAGAGTACATTGTGTCAGGTAAGGCGGTGTCAATCAACTGAGAGCCGATGCCTTGATACAGTTGCGACATCGGCGAATGCTTGTCGTCATGACATCCCTGACAATTACTGCGAATATCCCTATCGAGCTGCGGCTGTGTATGTGCTATTGCATCGTGACAGCGAGAACATTCAACTTTTCGTTTCTCGATATGCCATTCGTGTACGAATTCAAGATCGTTTATTCTGTCAATATGCTCTGTGGAACTATGGCAAGTCCCGCACCGTTCACGTCTGACATCTCCGGATCCTTGTGACATCACCTGATGACATGAATGACAGTTTATTTCCTTTTTCAGAATTTCGCTATGATCGTGAGCACCTGTCCTGATCGCTTCGTCTCCTACAAGAGGTTCGTGGCATGAGGTACAGGTTGAAAGTTCTTCACGTCCCTCTTTCTCAACGTTCTTAAAATGGCAAAGAAAGCAGGTTGAGGTTGTAACGGAAATATGTTCACCCTGCACGATCTGAGAATGGCAACTGGTACATCGCAGTTTCCTTCCACGTCTTTTCTCGGTCAGGTGCGGTGTGTGGTCAAAATGCACACCGCTTGTGAATTCTATCTTTCCGTCAAGAAGCCTTGCATCGTGACATTCGAGACAATTCTTGTCCTCAATTTCCGCCCAAGGTTTGGAGCGCTTATAGATACCTGTAAAGTAGTTTGCCAGCATTGAAACAGCAGTGAATTTCGTCTCAATATATCCGGTTAATCCTTCATGAGCATGACACTTCATGCAGTCCACATCTTTATGCGAGGAATTTTCCCACGCTTCAATATATGGACGCATTATGTGACAGCTTGAACAAAACTGATGTTGTGAAGTGACTTTCAGGACTGTTGTGGTCAAAAAGAGAAAGATGGCTACAGCAGCTACCGTCCCCAGTATCATGTTTCGCCATCCAATACGTCTGCTCCGACGATAGAATATCCTGAATAGTTTATACGGTAGCTTTATTACCACCCCAATGGCGTGTAGAAAATCTCTTACAAGTTTTATCATGTAGATTTAATCTGAAACATTATTGGAGGTGTTTTTCAAGATTCAGTAATCTTTGGTTTCTCATCTTCAATATACTCATAGGGGGAAGTTTCAAGATGTTTTTTCAAATCATGTATGCCGTTCATCAGCAGTGAAAAACTAATGTGGTACATGGCAATTAGGAAACTGGCAACTACAATTGCTAATCCCACCAGGCGAAACATCGTGCTCCCGAAGACCACAAGGGCAATTCCGAGTATTGGACCAAACACCATCACAACGTAACCGATTGATTCTAACGCCTTTGACATTCGATCAAAATGCTTCCAAGAAAACGATTTTTCCATGGTTCTCTCCTGTTAACTTGTTCCTGTAGTAGTGATATTCACGCTGCATGGGCAACTTTCTGTACAATATTTCTGCGATTCGGCTGTTTGCAAATTAGTATTCCCTTATTAGCCGCTGAGGTTAACACCATAAATTTTAATATCAATCAAATAGCTATTAGTATGGAAACTTAGTAGCAGTAGAAGCACATTCTCGCACAGTTTGGAATTCGGGAGTCGGGGGTGTTCTCAACCCCGACTACAAATAATTGCCTTTTTTCTTTTTACCTTCTAAGTCAAGGAAGTGCTACAATAAAAAGACACCAAACTATAAGAAACAATGAGCCCCAACAGTACTGCACTTTGAGTCTCAGCCAGAGTCTCTGCTTATGATAGGTCTTTTTTGTCCCGTCACATAGTACAGTAATTGGGGCTCAAATCGGTTTACACAGCCAATAGAAATTTAGGGTTTAGGCATGCAATGCTCACAATCTGTACCGTGTGAACAGGCTTTTGTAGTGTCGGCAACGGCTTCGCCTTTCAGCCCTATAAGCCACTCGGTCAATGCGACTAATTCTTCCTTCGAACCTTTGAATTTCAGCTTGTGTTTTGTACCGTCCTTCGCGACTTCCTTCTTCAGGTACTTCGCCAGCCATTCACTGTCCTGAAGACTGGAACCGACATCCCACAGATTTGGGGGACCGGACTTGTCATCAGATTCGCCCATACCCCACTCGTCTTCCGCGGGAGCTTCCGCTTTCGGCAGTTCCTTTTCGACCTTATGGCACTTTGCACACTTATGTTCTGTGAAGAGTGCCTTCCCACCAGCCGTAGGCTCGTCACCTACGGCTGAAGAAAGGAACAGAAAAAGAGACAAACAACCCACAAACAGCAAATGCTTGAGTTGTGACTTCATCAGAACATTACGCGAATATTGAACTGGATGTCATTCTTCGGTGTGTATGCCGGTTTTTCAGCAGTTGCATCTGCTGCTTCAACCTCTTCTCTGAGATCAAACTGACCATACAGACCAAAGCGGACATTTTCCTTCCACAGATATGAAAGGGCAGGGATAAACTTCATGACTTCCATACCGGGGTTATCATCGGACGTGATGTTGTCAAGCATGATAGTCGGATACCATTTGCCCATCAGGTAACTGCCGACGACGGTGAATCCGGAGTAATCCAGTTTGCCCTTTGGGTCGGTGAGGGTCCAATTGTCCTCACTCGCCATAACATAGGCTGCCTGAATATCCCAGTTGTCCATGCGAAGGTTAAACTGTGGAGAAATGCGGGTGAAGGCATTTGTGATCTGAGGTCCCGTGCCTGTATTTGTCGCATCAGTACCGTTGTAGAACCAAATTGTGGCACTTGATCCTTCCATAGAACCACCGAGTAAGCTGTATTTCAAGCCAGCCCACATATTTAGTTGGTCGTTGACATCACCGGCTGATGCTCCGGGACCGACACCCGCCCACAAGGTCAACGGTCCGGTATAACCGTAGTACTGGATCGCATGGCGTGAACCGCTCATATTCATCGCGTCCTCAGGGCTTCCACCTCCGGACGACTTGGTTCCGAATATTTTGCCCTTGACGGGACCGAGTTGTCGTAGTCGGTTCATGTAGCTGGCAAATTCCAACGGCGACACGTTACCGAGTTGGAAGTTGAGCATGCTGCTGCCGTTCAGGTTGTGAAGACCGAAGTAATACCAACTGAAGTGGTAATGGTCTTGCTCGTATGCCATTTCGATGAATATTGACAGGTTCTTGGCAATTGAACCCGCAACGAAGAACTGAACCCAATTGGTTTTACCGAGAGTCAGTTTGGATTGTTTTTCGCCCTCAACGGTGAGGGAATTGGTCTGCATCTGAAAAGGTGTCATGCTGAGCCTGACGCCAAAGTGGTTGATCAGGTTGTCAACGGACATGTCGTCGTTCAACACCGCTTTTCCTTTGGTGTCGCCGTCAGCTTCTGCAACATCAGGATCCTGATAGCCGTTCCTGAGGAATTGTTCACCGTAATCGTTAAGCCGCGGGAATGCGGTATGACATGTCTGGCAGGAAACTTTGTACTTGCGAGACCATTGAGATGTCGCCTGAGTTTGTGGAGCGATCATTGCAACCAAAAAACCTACGATAACAACCGTAAAAACGATTTTCTGCAAAGTCGACATAAACCGACCTCCGAATTTTGATGAGAAATTTAATATGTAAGTGTTAGCAAAACAGAGTGCTAACTTGGGTCATTGAAACAGATCTTGGTGATCTTGTAATTAGGAGGACGGTACTTTTTCTATATTTGGTGAGAGGGTTAAAGTTTTACTTAAGAAATATACACTGATTACTGCTTGTGACTATTATAACAATATGGATTAATATAGCAATCTGCTCCGTTAATTGCAACTTTTTTTTTGTGTTAAAACACATGTTCTATAAAAAGGGTCGTGTCGGAAATTGCGTGTAGAGATTATTCCTGTCTTGAAATCCAGGTAAACAGTCTATCAGGAAAGACAAATAATACGCTGTTAGGTCGCCGAACCTGACAACCATCTTATTGATATTATATAAGTTATGCTACCAACCGCGGCGAGTTGACAGCGGTGTAAACTGTTGTCTGACAGACTCTGAAAAGTGAATTCTAAACCATTAATATCGTCAGGAATCCCAACCGCGACGATATATCTGACTGCTACTTCACCGAAATCAGTTCAATATCGAAAATAAGGGTAGCGTTAGGTCCGATGTCACCACCTGCTCCGCGTGCGCCATAAGCCAAGTCAGACGGGATGAAAAGCTGCCACTTGCCGCCTTCCCTCATAAGCTGAAGTGCCTCCGTCCAACCCTTGATTACGCCTGAAACCGGGAAACTGATGGTCTGACCCCGTTTGTATGAGCTGTCAAACTCTTTACCGTTGATCAGCGTACCGCGGTAGTGTGTTTCAACTGTGTCGCTAAGTTTCGGTGTGCGACCGGATCCTTTGCGGATTACTATATATTGCAGACCGCTTTCAGTGGTGATTACACCCTCTTTTTGTTTGTTGGCAGCCAGGAATTGTTTTCCTTCCTCACTATTTTTGGCTGCAGCATCTCCTCGTCCAGGATTCATTTTATTCATTCTCTCTTCGTTAAATTCCTTGATGATTTTTTCCATCTCAGTGCTCGTAAGCTCCAGCTCAGCATCGGACATCGCATCCCTGATGCCTTTAGCGACGATTTGCGGAACCAACTCGAGTTGTTGATCACGCAGGCTGTTACCTATGTCAACACCTATACTGTAGCTGACTTTATCCTGCTGAGTTAGCAGCTCAATCGGTTGCTCCGAAGTCCCTGTCCGGCAGCCGATAACTGCAAAAATTAATATGACTAATCCAAGTTGTCTCATTTTAACATCCAAAGTTTACAAATGTAAAGAAATAAAGTAAGGCTAAACGGGATGACATGCAAGATTCTATCGTGTTTTACACCGTCTTCGATAAATCAAGTCCGAAAAATCTTCATACCCTGTCATTCCAGACTTGCTCTATAATCCTGTGTTAACAATGACTTACAGATCAACACCTTCTCCATCTCAAGTGACTTTTGGTTCATCTCTATGAGATACAACCGGACATCAGTATCTCAAATTCTTAAAACGGCAGGATAATTAAGACTATCGCTTGACTATTTACTTATTCCATCTATACCTTAAAAAGATTCGATTTGCTGTCAAATTAGGGCTGGAAGCGTTTATGTTTACTTTATCTCAGAGCTTTGTAAATGACAACCTTGAATATCCAAAGGATATTTGTCCCAATAATATCCTTCCTACTCTATATAGTTGCAGCACCGTTAAACGCAGGAACCACCGGTAAGATTGCCGGACAGATAACCGACGTTTCTACCGGTGAGGCAATCGCCGGTGCCAATATCGTAATTACTGATACATATCTCGGTGCCGGATCAGATCTGGACGGGAACTACTTCATTATTAACATCCAACCCGGTAACTACACACTCGAGATATCCTCTCTGAATTATCAGACTCATATCGTTACCGATGTTGCGGTGCATATTGATAAGACTACCACAATTAATGCACAGTTAAAGAGTTCTGTCATCAGAGGTGAAACTGTAACTGCTCAAAAACCGGTGGTTGAAGTAGATCGTACTTTTGCCACTTCAACAGTCAGCACCGCAGATTTGGAAATCATGCCCATCACCCGTGTGCAGGAAGCTATTGACATACAGGCAGGTGTGGTAGATGGTCATTTCCGTGGTGGTCGCAGCGGTGAAGTAGTCTATATGATTGACGATATTCCGATTCAGGACGTCTATGACAACACTCAGGGAACTGTTGTCAATGAGGGTGTCGTTCAGGAACTACAGGTGATTTCCGGTACGTTCAACGCTGAATACGGTCAGGCAATGTCCGGAATCATTAATATGGTTACCAAGGAGGGGGCGGATCACTATTCCGGCCAGATTGTGCTGCAGAATGGTGATTTCATGTCAACGCATGATGACGTCTTCTACAATATCGGTCAAATAAATCCACTCCACATCCGAAACTATGAACTAAGTCTTTCAGGACCTCTCCCAATTACCCCCAAATTAAGTTTCTTTTTCAATGGGCGTTTGGAGGACAGCAAAGGTTGGCAGTACGGTCAGCGACGGTGGGATTTGGAGCATGATGTGATTGTGCGCTCCGGTTCGATAGTTTTCTACGATCCGGGATTCGGTGATAGCAAGGCGGTTCCGATGAACCCGGATAGGAATATTTACTTATATGGTAAATTGACTTATCCGATTACCAATTTTACCAAGCTGAATGTGTCAAGCCTGTGGGAAGACAGGAACTATAAGGATTATGACCATGACTGGAAGTTTGTGCCTGACGGCGACTATAAGCGTTTTCGCAGCAGCCGAACCAACATGCTGAAGGTCAGAACTGTATTAAGTCAAGCCGCCTTCTTTGAAACAGGTTATGCCAATACTTTCACCGAATATCATCACTACGTTTACGAAGACCCATACGACTCCCGTTATGTACACCCTGTTTATTCCGAAAAACCGAGCGTAACGCTCAACCTCGGTGGAAACAAGCTGGAGCATTTTCGGCGTTTTACAGATACTCACAGCGCACAATCTAAACTATCGTGGCAAATCACACCTATCCATTATGTGGTTACCGGATTTAACGTTTCATATAATTCGATTCTTTATAACCAGTTTAACATTATTCATTCCGCTGATGAATACATAGCCTCTGAAGACCCGACTCAACCTGCTCCGTTAGTAATGAACAACAGTGTCGAAGATCCATCAGGACTTAATACGGACACATACCTCTATCATCCTGTAGAAGCGGCATTTTATCTGCAAGATAAAATTGAGATGAACAAGTTTATCGTCAATGTCGGTCTTCGATTCGACTATTTTGATCCTGACGGTAAGGTGCTCTCCGATCCTCAAGATCCCAACATCCACAATCCATTGATCGAGTCTCGAAGGAGTCAAACACTTGCAGAGAAAAAAAGATATTGGTATGAGGATCCAACCCCGAAGATACAGTTGTCCCCACGACTCGGTATTGCTTATCCGATTTCTGAAGCAGGTGTACTTCATTTTGCTTATGGTCATTTCTTCCAACGCCCTAAATATGAATACCTCTATACCAATCCTGACTTTGAAATTGAACCGGGGCAAACTATAAACACATTGATGGGTAATGCTGATCTTGAGTCTGAGAAGACTATCTCATACGAATTTGGCTTGCAACAAGGAATAACGGATGACATTGCAATGAGTGTCAGTATTTATCAAAGGGATATTCAAAGCTTGGTGTCATCGGATAAAATTGTCACCACATACGATGCAGGAACCAAATACACTCAATATGTTAATCGTGATTTCGGTGCTGTTCGAGGTGTAGTATTATCACTTGACAGAAGGTACAAAAATTATTTAAGCGCAGGTGTAGATTACACATATCAGATCGCTGAGGGGAATGCTTCCGAACCTGGTGACGCATTCAATGCGGCAAAAGGTAACAAGGAACCTACAAAGCAACTTCTTCCATTAGATTGGGATCGGCGTCATACAGTTAACGTTAATCTGAACTATGTAATTGTAAATGATTGGGGTGTTTCTCTGTTAGCAACTTATGGCAGTGGCTTGCCCTACACTTCGGAAACGAGAGGTGAGGATTCACCGATTGAAGTTCTGTTCGAGAACGATGCGCGTAAACCGGATTACTTCAATGTTGATATCAATGCCTTCAAGATGCTAAACTTCATAGAGGATTCGAGATACACTTTTAAGCTCGAGTTGACGGTCAGGAATCTCTTTGACCGATTGAACGAGAATGATGTTTTCAAAGACACAGGACGGGCAACTTATACGCGAGATGAAGAGCTGCACAGACATGAAGAAATAGCATTTATTAATACACTTGACGAAGTCTATACTCACCCCGAATTCTATTCGCGCCCAAGAGAGGTGAGAATCGGATTGCGGATGAGTTTTTAGATTTATATACAATTCTAAGAATTACTATCTTTAATAAATTATGATAAAGACACGATTTCATCTTGTTGCATGGCTATTGGTTGGTCTCATTGCTTCCTCAGCTTCCGCACAACTGGAGTCATATAAAGGCGATCCACTTCACCGTTACGAAGGGATTCACAGTGGCAACAAAGTCAGAACGATCTTCTACAATTACGGTCTGGTTGGGAACTTAAGCGAAATTTCCGGTGAGTGGCCCCTCGGTACCGGTAATGAATACATCGGTGATGTTACCATTCTCGTCGGGATAGAGTATTTTCATCCAAGTGGAGATACGATTCATTCCGTAGTTACCTGTCGTTCGCCACGTGGTACGGATGATATAAGTCAATCCGGTGTGCATTGGGGGTTTGAGCCGCTTCCAGGATTTGGATCACCTCCGTTGCAAGGGTCTGAGGAACCGGGGAAAGTTGCTATGAGTCATCTCAAACAAACCTGGCCCGAGTTTTGGCCCGATAAGATGTATAGTGACGTGCGCGATCAACTGTGGGAGATGGATGACTTTGATCCGGGTTGGTCAGGTAATTGGAACGGATTCTTCGGTAAAGGGGTTACGAATGCGGATCAGGAGTCTTATTGGCAGATGGATGACAACATGGACTCTGAATTCCGTGTTAGACAAGATACCGCAGATGTTTCATACACCTATTATCCGACTTCAATGGATACGGCACGTGGTGGGATGGGGATTCGGGTTGCTGGGCGTGGATTCCAATGGTCTCATTTCCTGGCGGAAGATGCCATTATCTGGCACTATGAGATAACAAACATCAGTGATTTCGAGTATGACAAGGTTGCCTTCGGTATGGTTGTCGGTACGTTGTCAGGGGGACGAAATGATGCTGGAGATGATCTCGCCTTCTTTGACCCGGCAAATGACATTACATACTCATACGACAGTGATGATCGTAGCCTTACTCCCGGTTGGGTTCCAGTTAGTGACCGAATCAATGTAGGATATGCAGGATACGCCTTTCTGGAGTCACCCGGAAATTCATTCGACGGTATTGATAACGATGGAGACAGTCCCAATAACAGTCCGGCACTGACACCGGATCAGCTACGTGAATGGTCGGTCGATGGAATAACCTATCAACCAGAGGATAAGGTAATCCTGATTGATTACGTAACATACGAACGCTCGGAAGCAATAATACCCGAATCAGGTATATTGGAGTATTCATTCCGTGGTGAGATACGTGAGCTACATGCCGGTCAGGTTTTAATCGAGGATGGTAACAACGGCATTGATGACAATTTTAACGGTCTTATTGACGAGAGATATGGTGTTGAAATAAACGGAAAGCGCCTCGATCATGTTGGGTTGAAGTATAAAGATTACAGGAACGGATTTGGACTTGATGATCCGATGATAGATGAAGCGCGCGATGACGGTATTGACAATGATGGAGATTGGGACATTCTAACCGATGACGTCGGTTTTGACGGTGCACCGAGCACGGGTGATCGTGGTGAAGGGGACGGTGTCCCGACGTCCGGTGAACCTCATTTTGATAAAACAGATATTGATGAATCGGATCAGATTGGATTGACATCGTTTGACTACTTTAACAATAGAAGTGCGGAAAGGCTTTTCCTCAGAGGTGACGATGACGTCTGGAGACGCATGGAACCCGGTATAATTGACGTTGTACCAAACAGTCCGATGGACGGTGACTTTATCTACGGATCAGGATATTTTCCACTACCTCCAGGGAAAACGGAAAGGTTGTCAATTGCTCTGTTCATGGGTGAAGATCTGGTGGACATCACTCAGAATAAAGTAACCGTTCAACAGATTTATGACAATAACTACAACTTTGCCCGTCCACCCGAAAAACCGACGGTGACAGCGGTAGCCGGTGATGGTTACGTGACTCTCTATTGGGATGATGTTGCTGAATCTTCAATTGACATGTCTCAACCGGAAGATTCACGCAATGACTTTGAAGGATACAAGGTGTATCGTGCTACCGATCCTGGTTTTCTGGAAAACTATATAATCACAGATGGTCTTGGTCGTAAAGTATTCCACAAACCGGAAGTGCAGTTTGACTTGGTAGATGGCAAGTTGGGTTTCTTTTCCGGTGGTAATCTCGGTGTGTCTTACTATCTCGGTGACGATAGTGGTCTGGAACATGTCTGGACTGATTCATTGGTGGAAAACGGTCAGACGTATTACTACGCCGTTACCGCTTATGATTTTGGTAATGAAGCGTTAAATTTCTTCCCGGCGGAAACACCTAAGTTCATTTTTGTGGATGAAGCAGGTAGGGTTACGACTGATGTCAACACGGTTGTTGTTGTTCCCGGAGTACATGTAGCAGGTTACATACCTCCTGTTATCGGGATGGCTAATTCGGTAGGGAGTTACAGTGACGGTGTCGTTTACGTTGAGTCAGTTGATCCGACCAGAGTTGAAGAAAACGTCAGTTATAGAGTTACATTCGATAATGAAGACGAGAGCGGCGAAGCGACAACTTATTCACTCCATAAGATTCACAGTGACAATGATACGAGGTTGTTGTTCAGTGATGATCTGATGTTCCGTGATGAAAATCGGAGGATTACCAAGCTGTTTAACGAATCGTTTGACACTCTTTACGGCAATGGTAGAGGTACTTACGATACGCGGAGCTATTTTGAAGTAATCGAAACATCTGTATTTGACGGACTGCGCATGTTTTTGCTGACTCCTCGGTATCCCGGACGTTTCATATCAGGTGCATCAGGGTGGATTCCGTCGAGCAATGTTGATCCGGATTCTTTGATTGGATTTGACATGGATTTAATCAATTATCCGACTGCACGATTCTATGGTGAACCGTTCTATGCTAATTATCGCATTGAGTTTTTCAACACTGTACAGGACACTGCTATTGAATACCATGCCGGTTTTGGTTTGGTTTTTGAGGAACGGGAACTGTATTTTAAGGTTACTAACTTGCGCACCAATCGAAGCCCAATTCTTCTTGTCGCCCAGGATAGCATCAATGATGGGCATATACATGACCGCAGTGAGATTCTCATTCTTGAAGAAATTATGACCGATAGTGGATTAGATACAATTGCTACGTGGTCAATAGCATTTAGAGAGAATGAAGATCACGGCTGGATTTATGAACCTGCACCGGGTGATGTTATTAACTTTAAGATGTACCAGCCTTTCGGTTCGGAAAGCGTGTTTGAGTTTACACCTGAAGCAGCTAAGGTCACTGGGGACTTAGTTGATTTGAGCAGGATCAAGGTCTATCCCAATCCGTATATGGGAGCGAACTCACAGGAGCCGGTCAATCCATACTCATCCGGTCGTGGTGAACGCCGAATCACGTTTATACATTTACCCAAAGATTTTACCATACGAATTTATACGGTTCGTGGTGAGTTGGTGCAGACAATCAATCACACACAGGATCAGACCATCTTTGACGGCAGTGCAAATTGGGATTTGAGATCATCTGGCGGATTGGACGTCGCTTATGGTGTTTATATCTATCATGTTGATTCTCCTCACGGGGAGCATGTCGGCAAATTTGCGGTAATTAAGTAAGAAATTTGTAACGATTTCTGAAAATCTAATTAAAAGGAAGGAGTATGTACTTAATAATAGTACTCGCATTTATTTTAACATTCGGGTGCAATCTCAGCCATGCCCAAACACTGTTCACAACGGACGATACCTTCATTGCATCTGATGGTAATGGTGATTACGATGCGGATGGAAACTACGGTGGGCGAGCTAGCTTTGCGATAAGCGCTCAAGGGCATCGTTCACGTGCTATGTTGAAGTTTGATATGGATGATATTGAAGAGAATCATCAAATTGAGTCCGCAAGCTTGGCTCTTATACCCCATCAGATTGCCGGTAGAGAAGAGAGAACCTTGATATTCTGTTTGCTGGAAGAGGATTGGGATGAGGATGAAGCCACTTGGAACAATTGTAATGATATCTTTGGTGAGGAAATTGGAGAGCTGTCTGTAAGAGCATTTGTGCGATATGAATTTGATCTTACGGATGTCGTTACAGACTGGTACAACGGGGAAATCGAAAACTTTGGTATTGGAATTATAGCTGCTAATGAAGGTAATGATAATCTGGTAAGTTTTTGTAGCAATGAGTGGGATGAAGGTTGGAATGTCGGACGTCCAAGGTTGACTGTAGAATCTAACGAATTGGAACGCTTTGAAGTCATTGGTGAGATCCCTGATGTAAATGTAGAAGAGGATGAAGGAAGGAGTAATATCATTGATCTAAATGAAGTTTTCGTCTATGAAGGGGACGGTCAACTGCAGTTTGAACATGACGATGAGTTAGAAGAGCTGAACCTCGGAATAGATGACGATCTAATACTCTTTATTGATCCTGCTGAAAACTTTAACATTCCAGACAGTGTTGTCTTGACCGTTACAGCAATCGCTCCGGATGAACGAGAACTTTCTGATGAGTTCACCGTAACAATTGCTCCGGTTAACGATGATCCGACAATTGTCGTTGTTCCGGATTCTGTTGAGATACAGGAGGGCGATGAAGGAGAGATTATTGTATTTGCAACGGATGTGGATTTATTCTTTGAAGGTGATGATTGTTTGACGTCAGAACGTATTGGACAAAATTGTACAATAAGTTAAGGACTG
>CAZVKN010000030.1:0-33757 GCA_964627035.1 uncultured bacterium
TCAAGTCTGGAATGACAATCACACTCTTTATTGCACTTAGTCATAATAATCAAAGAGAACAGTTAGAAAAAAGACATGAAGCAACCATTAATAGCTATTGACGGTCCGGCAGGTGCAGGAAAGAGTTCTACCGCACGAGCTGTCGCCAGGAAACTGGGATTGCCATACCTGGATACAGGCGCTCTTTATCGCGCAGTAACTTTGGCTGTTCAGAAGAGAAAAATCAGCAGTGACCAGCCGGCAATCAATCGAATGTTGGACACTATTGACATCTCATTCACGGAAGGAGATAAGGGAACACGGGTCTGGATAGACAACGATGAAGTTACCGAGGAACTCCGCTCTAACGAGGTGACCAGGCTGTCCAGCAAAATTTGCATGATTCCCGAAGTGCGTGAGAGGCTTGCACTGTGGCAGAAAAAGTGGGCATCACGTGGATTTGGTGTGATGGAAGGTCGTGATGTCGGAACGGTCATTATGCCGGATGCCGGTTTGAAGATTTATATGACAGCTAAGCCGGACATTCGTGCGATCCGTCGGGCTCGCGAGCTTGGAATTGACGGCGACGCAGGAGCAGTCACAAAGCTTGCCAAGGAAATCGCCGAGAGAGACGAGAGGGACAGTAAACGTAAATTGGCTCCATTAAGCAAAGCGGAGGATGCAGTTGAGGTGGATACATCTGATCTGACATTCGACGAACAGGTGGATAGAATAATAGCGCTTGCATCCGCGAGATTTGACCTGACTATATATGGCAAGTCTGGAAAAGCGTAATCCGACCACAACCCGATTCTTTTATCTCCTAACGCAGAGGTGTGTTCATCTGCTGTTTCGGGTGCTGTTTGGATTAAAGATCGTCGGCAAGGAAAATGTACCCAGAAGTGGCGCATTCATCCTGGCGTCAAACCATCAATCGTGGTTTGATCCGCCGATAATCGGTTCAACCTGTCCACGTGAGATCTTTTTTGCTGCCAAAAAGGATCTGTTCTCGATACCGGTGCTCGGCTTTTTGGTCAAATACTTCAATTCGATTCCCGTTCGTCGTTCAGGATCTGATAAAGAGGCGCTTTTTAAGCTGATTAAAACGCTAAAAACTGGCTATGGAGTAATAATTTTCCCAGAAGGAACGAGATTTGCGGATAATAAATTGCACAGCCCAAAACCGGGTGTCGGTTTGATCGCAGTTCGTTCCGACGCTGAAATTGTTCCTACGTATGTAACAGGCAGCTCAACTCTTACAAAACAGATTTGGCAGCGTAAGCTGAGGCTCAATTTTGGGAAGCCCTTCACACTGACAGATATTGGACTCGAACCGGATTGCGGCAAAGATGGATATAGAAAGATGGCGGCTGCTATCATAAATCGTATTGCAGAAGTGGGAAATGTATCCCCACCCACAAGTTAATTGGAATTCTATTTAACACAAACATTTAACCCAGATTTAGTAAGGTAAAGATAGTGAAAGACGAACAAGTTAAACCCACGGAACAGCCTGAAAAGGCTGAACCGACAAACCCTATTGTTACGGAAGACAGCTCTTCCAACAATATAACCCCAGCCGATTCAGCGGAGAAACCGGAACAGGTTTTTAATGATGCTTCGGCGGAACCCGTCATTTATGATGATCCCGATCATATTTATGAGATGGACGAAGTCATCGAGGAAGATGAGTATTCACCCGAAGAACGTAAAGAATGGGAAGCGCGCTACGCTGATGCTATGAAAGAATTCGG
Source organism: uncultured bacterium (assembly GCA_964627035.1). Lineage (GTDB taxonomy): Bacteria > Electryoneota > AABM5-125-24 > Hatepunaeales > Hatepunaeaceae > CAZVKN01. The sequence continues at coordinate 1,734 of CAZVKN010000030.1, forward strand.
CATCGGTGAACTCGTTAATGGAAAAATAGTCTCGATTTCCGACAAGGACGTTACAGTTGACATCGGCTTTAAATCAGAAGGACTCATCCTGTTGGAAGAGTTCGATGAACCCGAAAATATGAAGGTTGGTGATGAAGTCGAAGTGTGCATTGAGAGAATTGAGAATCGTGCCGGAACATTAGTACTTTCAAAGCGGAAAGCGGAATTTATACGAACCTGGGAAAAGATTTCAGAACTTTACAACAGTGGTGAGATGATTGAAGCGCAGATAGCACGCCGCATCAAAGGCGGTATGGTCGTTGATCTGTATGGTGTTGAAGCATTCCTCCCCGGATCCCAGATAGACATCCATCCTGTCAGGGATTTCGATGCTCTTGTCGGCGTTGCGATGGACTTTAGAGTAATTAAAATCAATAACGCCCGTAAAAATGTGGTGCTGTCACACAAGGTACTGATCGAAGAGAGCCTGCGTGAGATTCGTGAGAAAGTGCTGGCAGCTCTTGAGGTTGGACAAGTGGTTGAAGGCGTGGTTAAGAATATTACCGACTTTGGCGTATTTGTTGATCTCGGTGGTGTTGACGGGCTGTTACACATTACGGATCTGTCATGGGGCAGGGTATCACATCCATCAGAAGTTGTGGCACTCGATGAGAAAATTAAAATCAAAGTTCTTCAATACGACAAAGAAAGACAGCGGATCAGCCTTGGGCTGAAACAGTTGAACGAGCCCGATTGGGACGATATTGAAGCTAAATATCCTAAAAACAGCAAGACGACCGGTAAGGTTGTCGCCATCGTCAAGTACGGCGCTTTTGTAGAGCTTGAACCGGGTGTTGAAGGTCTGGTACACATTTCAGAAATGTCATGGGTGCAGCATATCAAGCATCCGTCTCAGATGGCAACTGTCGGTCAGGAAATCGAGGTGGTTATTCTCAGCTTTGAACGTGAGAGCCGCAAGATTTCACTCGGCATGAAACAGATTGAAGAGGATCCCTGGGAACGACTGGAAAGCATCTACGTTGTGGGAACAAGACACAAGGGTTCGGTTCGCGATTTGGTTCCTTTCGGCGCATTTATTGAGCTTGAGCCCGGAATTGACGGTCTGATTCACATCTCGGATCTGTCATGGACCCGCAAAGTTCGCCATCCGGGAGAGATTATCAAGAAGGGACAGGAAATCGAAATTGTCATTCTGAAATTTGACCGCAATGAGAGACGGATTGCACTCGGCTACAAACAGCTTGAAGATGATCCGTGGGACAGTTTTGAGAAAGAGTATCAGATCCGCGCACGCACAGAAGGATCAGTCATTCGGGTACTTGAAAAAGGTGTCGTTGTGATGCTCCCGATGGGAGTTGAAGGATTTATCCCGAATTCGCAGCTTGGAAGATCTCTTGCCGGTGAAAACAAGCGAAACATCAAAGAGGGAGATAACGTTGAACTCGAAGTCATTGACTTCGACAAGCAAAATCACCGCATCGTTTTGTCACACTCAATAATTGAGCGCAAAAAAGCAAAAACATCAACATATCGAACCGCTCAGGATTCCGGAGCATCCAATAAGGCTACAATTGGTGACCTGATTGAAGCACCAAAGCGGAAGGAAAACGGCAAGCCTGCACCTAAGACGAAGGTGGTTGATATTGTTAAGGTTGTTGAAGTAGTCGAGAAGCCTGCTGAAGCCGTGAAAGAAGAGCAATCTCCTGAAACACTGTTTGACGAACCAGTTGCCGAATCTGCTGTCAAGCCTGCAGAAGAAAAAGAGAAATCTCCTGCTGATCCGAAAGAGGAAGAGGACAAGAAAAAGGTAGCCCCTAAGAAAAAGGCTAAAGCAAAGGAAGAAACTGAAGAAAAGCCAAAAGCGAAAACCAAAAAGGCAGCCAAGAAAGAGGCTGCTGAAGAAGAGAAAACCAAAGCGGAAGACAAACCTGAGCCAAAGAGTGAGAAAGAAAAGAAGGACAAGCCTGTAAAGAAAACCAAGAAGGCTGCTTCTGACAAAGAGGAAAAACCAAAGAAGAAAACGGCTGCTGAAAAAAAGAAGCCCGAAGCGGAAGACAAGCCTGAAAAGGCGACCAAGTCCAAATCAAAGTCAACCAAGAAGGCAAAGAAAGATGATGAAACAAAGGAAGAAGAAAAGAAGTAGCCAATACTTCATCAGGTCGTTGTCTTGTTAGAATGAACATGCAAAGTGTCGCTATCTTAGTGGCACTTTGCGTTTTAGGGTACAACTATATTGTCATTCCGGCGAAAGCCGGAATCCAGTAACCAATTGATATTACTGGATTCTGGATCAAGTTCAGAATGACTGGTGTTCCATCACTATTTAGTTGACACCCTCGGGGATTTTACCTCTAAGCATCACTATAAACCACAGATATTGAGAAGTGAAACGAGTTATTTACCGCACGCTTGGATGTAAACTGAATCAGGTCGAGACTGATCAGATCATGAGTGAACTCTCGCGACGACGTGTCGGAATGCCTGTTGACGGCGAAGATAATCCCGATTTAATCTTGGTCAACACCTGTGCGGTAACTGAGAAAGCTGCTGCCAAGTCGAGGCAGATGGTGTCGAAAATGTCGAGACTTTACCCGGATGCAGAGATCACCGTCATGGGATGTTCAGCAGCAATGGATCGTGATCAGTTCGGTCATATAGATCGTGTCACAAAGGTTATCGGTACGGATGAACGCTTTGACACCGAATGGTGGAGTGATCTGTCAACCGATTCAGGAATCGGTCGCGATATTCAAATCAAGCCAATCAGCATCCTGCAGAACCGGTCACGTCCCCGTTTGAAAATTCAGGACGGTTGCGAGCAAAACTGCAGCTACTGCATAATCCCGTCGCTTCGCGGCAAACAGCGCAGTGTGCCTTTGGAGGACTTACTATTTACCATACGTCAGATGATTACGGAAGGTGCAGCGGAGATCGTGCTTACAGGGGTCAGAATCGGATCATGGGGATCGGATCTACACAAAAAACTGAGCCTCCTGAACCTACTTGAATATTTACTGGAAATCCCTGATATTCCTCGTATCCGATTGGGATCCATCGAACCCTGGGAACTCTCTGAAGAGTTAATTGAACTTGTCAACGGCTGCTCGGATATATGCAGTCATCTGCATATTCCTTTGCAGCACACTGATCCATGTGTATTAGAAAGGATGTGCAGACCACACCTTGACAGAACTCTTTCGCTGTTAAAAGAAGCAAAAAACTCTAATCCTGCTCTTGCAATAGGTATTGATTTGATCTCAGGATTTCCCGGAGAAACAGAAGAACAGTTTGGAAATCTGATAGACACTATTTCTGATCAACCTATCAGCTATTTACACGCTTTCAGATTTTCAGCACGACCGGGGACACCCGCTTATGAGTACGAGAACCAAATTTCACCCAAGATCGCAAAATCACGAGTGGAAAAGTTAATCTCTATCGGAGCGCAAAAGAGAGAGCATTTCATTCGTTCACAAGAGGGAAAACAGTTTATTGCGATTCCCGATAAAGTAAATAAAGACAGTGAGTGGGTAAAAGCCGTGACGGATAATTATATTAAGCTATCTGTACCTGCTCAAGGAATTGCTCCAGGTCAGCCAATACTCGTTATGCTGCAAACCGTTTCTGACCATGGATGTATCGGTTTACCGGTGTAATCATCAATCTAAGAACCACAAAACTTGCATTATCGTGTGCAAGGCATGCACTTTTTTTAATAATAATCTAAAAATCACTTGACATTACCATCTTGATTACGTACATTCTATCGAGATAGTTATGTTAAATGGATGTTTTCGCACTGTTCATCAAACTGACCTCTATCCATTTCAAACTATCCTAAGAGGGTATTCTAATTAACTATGCTTGCCCACAAGCCCTCATTAATCCATTGAATATCTCTATGCAAAGCTGACTTGAGAATTATGACTGAGATTTGACTCATATTTAATTGTCGGGCACATTTAGGATAACGCCATGTGGCACAAAACTTTTTCAATAAATTTGACCCCTTTGCTGACTGTCCTGTCAGTGGCAATGCTTCTGTTTATCCCGTCACTGTCCACAGCTCGGACAGATGTAGGCGGAGAAGAATGGGGTGAATGGACATCCGAAGGGAATCCATATTATGTTCTCAGCACCGTAATAATTCCGGAGGATAGAGAACTCTTCATCAGGGAGGGAGTTGATGTCACATTCACGAATCACTACTCTATCGAAGTTTACGGCACATTGATTGCTAATGGAGGCAATGTCGGAGATGACCGAATTTGGTTTGAGGGTGATAACGATGGTAATAACGGCACAACGTGGAACGGAATTTATTTCCGCCGTGAAGGTGATCATGTGTCCAGCTTAACAAACTGTGATTTTTTCGATGTTTGGGCAGCGGTTTCCTGCTACCGGAACTCACCTCAAATAGTCGGGAACAACATATCAGCTCTCAACGTCGCCATCTATTGCAGCGGAGCATCTCCGGTTATTGAAGAGAATTCGATAAGCGTCAGCGGTGACGACACATCCCAAGAGGTCATCGGAATCAACCTGCGCGGAGGATCAGCCCCTCGTATAGTCAGGAACAAAATGATTGAAGTTCAATCAATCGCTAACGGTGCGGCTACAGGCATTCTGATCCGGGAAAGTGATCCGCTAATCAAGGAGAACTGGATTGATATCAGCTCTGAAACCGGTGCAGTTTACGGCATATCAGCCCACCGTACCGATAAACTTTCAATCAAACACAATATCATCAGGCTAAATTCACAAGGAAGTATCAAGGGGCTTTGGACAATTGAATCCTCCGATGTAAAGTTTTTGAATAACGATGTAATTCTCGAAGGTTCTTCTCAAAACGCAACAGGATTGGTCATAGGGGAAGGTTCACAGGTTTCAGTTGTCAATAACATTGTTGTCGGCAACGGTTTTAGCAGCATAGGGATAAATTCTCGTGCTGGCGAAGTACAGGATTCGAGTGATTACAACGATTTTTGGAACCACGATGTCAATTATGTAGGGGGTTGGCAGGGTCAGAACGATATAGATGCAGATCCGCTTTTTATTGTTGAGGACGGAATTACTACTTATCGGCTGCCTTGGCCCAATTTCCCGGATATTAATGATGAGGGTCGTTCTCCCTGCATTGATGCCGGGAATCCACGGCTGTTTGATGAGGATGGGAGCAGATCTGATATGGGGCGGTATGCTTATTTGCAGGCAGAAAAAATTGATAAGAATGTACTGTTGAGTCCTGAGTCTTTCCGGATTCTAAGTGCATATCCAAATCCGTTTAACAGCACAACCACAATCGGATTTGAGCTGAACAAAGCCGGAGTTATTAATTTTACACTGTATGATTCACAAGGCAGATTGCTGGAAACTCTTCGTTCAGGTTTCACGCAATCCGGTGCACACAGTTTCTTATGGAATGCAGCGGATTATCCATCGGGACAGTATCTGCTTCAGCTAAGCAGCAGCAGTAACAGAAAAAGTCAGACTCTAATTTTGGTCAGATAATAGATTGAACTCAACGAAATTGTAAAAAGGGACGAGCATTCAGTTCGTCCCTTTTTCTCTCACTTTACCACTTGGTTGTAAGTCTTTCCAGCGAAGAACCAAAAAAGATCCCAGCACCAAAATACCACTCAATTCAATTCAATCCACCGATATATTTTCTTATATTTCACTTGGAGTCACATGCTTCATTGAAGCATATTGAGTTAATTGGTGCAAATTGGTATTTACTGAAGAGGTAGAGTAATGGGTCTGGATCTGATTCTGTTTGCAGTCGTTGTCCTGATAGGATTCGCCTTTTTTGATCTTATCGTCGGAGTCAGCAATGATGCTGTAAACTTTCTGAATTCCTCACTCGGGTCGAAAGTCGCGCCCCGATATGTCATATTGACTATTGCAAGCGTCGGTATAATGGCTGGCGTGTCATTCTCCAGTGGTATGATGGAGGTTGCCCGAAAAGGGATATTCCACCCGCAGTTTTTCACCATGCCCGAGCTGATCACCATATTCCTGGCGGTGATGCTCACTGACATAGTCCTGCTCGACCTGTTTAACACATACGGACTTCCAACTTCAACTACCGTATCAATCGTTTTTGAGCTGCTCGGCGGCACCGTCGCTGTGTCAATTATGAAAATACTGCAATCAGACAGCGACCTGCTAACCTTGTCTCAGTACATAAACACCGGCAAAGCGATGATGATAATCTTTGGGATATTGATATCTGTCGTCGTTGCGTTTTTGTGTGGCGCTTTTGCCCAGTTCCTCAGCCGACTGCTGTTCACATTCGATTATGTGAAGAGACTGAAACGCTACGGGGCAATCTGGGGCGGTATTGCTCTCGGAATGATAACATATTTCATTTTGGTTAAAGGTGCAAAAGGGTCAACCTTTATGGCACCTGAAACGGTTGATTGGATTGCAGACCATACGATACTTATCCTTCTGTTTATTTTTACTTTTTCCGCTGTACTGCTTCAGATTCTGCTGTTCTTCAAGGTTAACATCCTGAAGCCTATCGTGCTGGTCGGCACATTCGCACTGGCAATGGCGTTTGCAGCGAATGACCTGGTTAACTTCATCGGTGTTCCGATGGCTGGATTCCATGCCTACTCGATAGCACTGACAACTGATACACCTCTAACATCCAATATGGGAGCACTGGGGCAAAAGGTGGCAAGTTCACCATGGATGATTATGCTCGCAGGGCTTGTTATGGTGATCACTATGTGGTTTTCCAAAAAGGCGAGAACGGTATCTGAAACGGAATTGACCTTAGGACGGCAGGCTGAAGACGAAGAACGGTACGATTCCACTTTCCTTTCACGAGCCATTGTCAGGATGGTTGATGGACTTCTCGATTATGTCAGAATGGTCACACCCTCATTTATGACGAGATGGGTGAATAACAGGTTAGACACAACACAGTACAAGGCGAACACGGATGCAGATCAGAGACCGTCGTTCGACCTGCTACGTGCGTCGGTCAACATGATGGTGGCAAGTGCGGTTATCTCGTATGCAACTTCGCAGAAGCTGCCTCTTTCAACTACCTATGTTACGTTTATGGTCTCAATGGGTTCTTCGTTCGCTGATTTGGCATGGGGAAGGGAGAGTGCTGTCTATAGAATTACGGGAGTGTTAACCGTTGTAGGCGGTTGGTTCATGACGGCTATGCTGGCATTCAGCATTTCCGGCTTGGTGGCTGTAGCAGTATTCTACGGGAAAACTTATGGGATGGGTGCGGTGTTGATCCTGATCGGTCTGATAATTTGGAAAAACCACTCCAAGCATAGCGAACGAACGAAGCAGAAAGAGATGGATCAGGTGTTCAACCTCAAGAAGGTTACTGACGCTTCCGATACCATTTCAATGACATTTGAGCATATGGGTCAGTTCCTGCATGAGATTCGTACATCACTCGATGCCGCTTTTATCGCACTGTTCAACCAAAATGAATACCTGCTGAATGCAGAGAGGAAAAAGATTAAAACAATCCAGCATTGGGCGAATATTATCATCGCCAACGTGTTCAAATCAATGCGACTGTTGCTGAAGGAAGATCCGGTGATGTCTCAAAAGTACGGGCAGACTATCCGCAGGCTGCAGAAACTGGCGGATGGGCATCGTGACATGATCCTCCGTTCACATGTTCATGTCAGCAATCATCACAAGGGCTTGTTGGATGTTCAGATCGTCGAGCTGCAAAAAGTACGCGGGCTAATTTACGACATCCTGTACGAAGTTGAATCGGCATTCAGAAAGAAGAACACTGTCAAGTATAAAACTGTAGTCGAGTATGACCAGAAGCTGAGGGATCTCGCTGAGAGTCTGAATCAGGTGCAGATGGAGCGGATCCGCACAGAGGAATCGAAGACCCGTTTAAGCATCCTGTTTTATGCGCTGGTCGGCAATGCGATGATGATGTCGAAGCAGAACTTGAAGCTGACCGAGATATTTTCCGAAGCATTTGAAGGTGTGGAAAAATCTACTTCATTTGACATGGATTAGCAGCCTGTCCGAGAATATAAACGACTCGTCGTGGTTGACAGCCATCTAATGATATTGCCAATGTTATGCTGTCAACCATGGCGGGTTGACAACAGACTGTCAAGTCCGGAATGACAAACAGGACACATTCGTGAATAAATCAAAGAACTCAGGAATGTCTCTGCTCCCCCTTTCACACCTTCTTACTTTCTCACCTTCTATCACTTCACCAACACCAACCTCTGAACCGATCTGAAGCCACCGGCTTCCATCTTCACGAAGTATAAACCTGTTGTCAGATCCTTCCCGTCAATAGTAGCATCATAATACCCAGCAGAATACTCACCCTTTTTAATTGTCTCTACCATCCTTCCTGACAGATCGAATAGAGTAATGCTCACATCCGATTCACCCGGAACGGCAAACCTGACTTTTGAGGTTGAATTGAAGGGATTGGGGTATGGTGGTGATAATGTAAACTCAGTTGGCAGTGTGTTATCAGGATACTGTACAGAAGTCACTGTGACATAAAGATATATTGGTACAAATAAAGTATCTAACGGAGAAGGACTACTATTTGGAATTAAGAGATCGGCACGATAAATACCTGTTTGATATCCGTCACCGAATTGCCAAATACCTCTAATATTCATCTCTTCACCTGCACCGACACGAACCTCATGCTGTGGATCTCTCCACATTCCTATTGAATCAGGCCAGTCCGAAGAATCATGGTATGCGAACTCCCACTCATCCAAATCAAACCAACATTCCAATTCCCCTGCATTTGAAAATGTCCAGTTTGGTCGCACAGTTATCCGCTCATCAGGATCTATTGAATCAGCCTCAAAATATAGTGTATCCGGCTCTACATTCAGCCATCCATGCAGCATCACAAAATTCCGTTCTATCTCCTGCTCGGCTTCTATCTCGATCTCCTCAACAAAAATCTGTTCATACCTGTCAGCACTAACCATTAGATCAATCGTACCCGATTCAATGTTATCTATCCTGTAGTTCCCATCTGCATCTGTCACAGTCCGCAATCCGGTTGATGTTCTAACGGTAGCCGCTTCAATCGGAGCATCGTCAATCTCCCTTAGTACTTGCCCGAACACACTGCCTGCCGGTACGACATAACTGACAGTTGTCCACAGGATTGCACGTTCATCCTGCAATCTTGCAGCCGCATCAGAGTAGTCATTCCAGAAAGAGTATGTAAGACCTACCATACCGTCCGGTGAGGAAATTCCGACCGAACAGTGGGCATTTGCCTCCCATTGATCCTGAATGTTTTCAACGGTGTGATATTGGAACTGAATCTGGTTGTCACCCGTAGGAGTGGGATACTCATCCGCATCATAGAGAATAATCTGAAATATGTTGCGACCATTTCTCTGATTTCCCTCGACGTAAACTTCCCATTGTATGATAAATTTACTGTTATCGGCATCGTGATATACAAACACACCATCGTCTTCATCCATGTCATGCAGCCGATCCCAAAACACTGCTATCATCCCGTATGCACCGTTAATACCGGGGAACATCCAGTTCTGCTGATTGACCAGATTAGTCTGATCACCGACCGCTATCCAACCGTTGGTACAGATCGAAATCTCATTGAATTGCTCACCATAGTATGTAAACGCAAACGGAAGCTCGACCAATACAGTTGCATCAACCTCGTCATTGTTGACTTCACCTTCAACCTCCAACAGTTCACCTTCAACATCTCCATGCCATGCGTTGATGTCGAGCCAGTTATATTCTGGTGCTTCAGCCCAGACGAGGTCGTTGTCACCGTCATCGAGAGCGATGTAGCCGTAGCTGTCAGGTCCTAACGGGTCGGTTACTTCGACTTCACCGACTTGAATGGTGAACGGCAGCTCTGACCAGATTATTCTACCGTCACCGCGAAGCACCAGATTAAACTCAGCTATTAAACCTACAACAGTTTCTTCAGCAAATCTGACTGTGAAAGGATCGCGTACTTGTGCTCGCTCTTCCCCTGCAGGGATTTCACGATAAGTTCCATCTGGTTGAGTTACCTCTGCGAACAGAGAGTTCGACACTAAAAGAGCATCCGCACCCGGCATATCGAAATCACCAATATTTGCAATTATTACATCAAGATCAATTTCTTCACCAGGTTCAGGATTCCCCGCAATTTCAAATGATGATACGTCCAGTTGCATTCCTGTTACTTCAATGCTGAAGCCGACTCTAAAGACAAGACCCTCTTCATCGCTACCGGATGCACCAAGGTTTGCTATTGTTTCATTCGGACAATTCCAGCTTACTCTATAATGAAGTGGTATTTCAACACTTTCATCAGCAGGTATCTGTACATCTGGAAGTATTGCACCAATATCTTGAATCCAAGGTGAGTAACTATAGGGTGTTATGTCACCTTCCCAATCTTCGTCCGTTCTGTTCGATAATCTAAGGATAACCGCAATAGTCTCACCTGAGTTTGCAATTCCGTCACCATTCCCATTTTCTTCGTCATCCACCCAATATTCGGTCAATACAATAATTGGATCATCTTCAACTGATATAGATCCAACAGTTGGGAGTAAATCCTCACCTGTTACTGTAACCTGAATCTCATTGTCATTTAATTCTTCATGATCCAAAGTAAAAAATGTACTTCCACCTTCAATCGAAACTAATGTAAGATTTATTCCATCTTCCTGATATAAACTGACTGTCGCACCATCGACAGGTTCTTCACCATTTTCGTCACTGAATACATTGATTCGAAGTGATGTTGCTTCGGGATGTATTGTCTCATCGTGCGCTACAAAGAGTTCTTCCGGCACTCCCCTCCAGACAAACTGTCCGGGATCGCCATAATAGAGCCAATGTGAATAGTAGTAAGGCATCAGATCAACGCCGTCCTCCGGCATAACTCGTGCCAAATTTGCCACCGCATAATTCCTCGCCCAGCCGTAACTGTCAATATCGAGGAAGAACAGTGATTGAATCAAACCGCCGATCAGTGCGTTCGCTATGTTGGTTCTGGGGCTGCTCCTGTGCCCGAATCCAGCGGACGGTCCCTTCATATTGTCCGGTGTCCCCTGGCGAAACGCCCAGTTAAATGCACCGGTCTCGGGTGGACTAATCGTACCGGAACTGACCAGAAAATGGAAGGGATAGACTTCACCCTCTTCGATGTTATCAACTTCCAGATCCCACTGATGAGCGCGCACAGTGATGAAGTTTGTCTGTTCGTTGTACAACTCCTCTATCATGCGCGAGGGGTCGTCCACACCGTTGTCAGCAAAGAAACTGGTCTCGATATCGTCAAATTGGTTTCGGCTGAGGACTTCCGCAACCCATTTGCCTGTATATGAAGGAGATAAATCTCCCGGTACACTGCACGCCCCGACACCCACTCCGGCACGGGTGAACCATTCAGTGTCTTCCATATACGGTTCATACTGATATGATATTGATCTTCGCAGTGCACACGTCAGATTGTCCTCCTCAAGGCAGTTGAATGTCCCTACAGCGACATCCGGCAGCATATCTTCACCTTCCAGTTGAGCGAAGTAAATGTCATAATAAACATCGTCATAAGGAATCTCCAGACCGGGATCGGCGTCCCCTATCATGCTACCGATAAACACGAGAAACTCAAACCCGGTGTCACCGTAATGATCCCGAATCATATCTCGAAGCTCAACGCGACCGACTTCATCCGGGTCAAATGTCAACAGCTCGGTCGGATGACCTACCCGCCTTTTCCAGTCAATAAACTCCTGAACCGATTCGGGGGCTTCCTCATTCGCCACAACCAAATAGCCGCCCGGCAACATCTGCTCAGGTTCATCTCGTCGAGGTGGATTGAGCAGCAGTGCATCAACAGCATTGGCAAAATCGGCTGAATATTGACGGGGGATCGCTGCCACCTCATTTCGACCCGGATCAGCGGTGGTTTCAATGCTGACATCCAACCGATCTGTTAGAATGTACTCTTCATTGTCGGCATCCCACCTGACCGGATAGAGCGATAGCATCACCATTCTCACACCACGCATAATCATCGGCTCGCTGATTGTTACCGGGCTTTCGGGGTAAACTCCTCTCGCTGAATATGTACCGTCAATTCTAATATCTTTCACCTGCGCATGGTAGAGCTGCGGTCTTTGTCCCTCCGACCTCTGTTCTTCGGTTGTACATGTCATTTGCACCTCTCCTCTATCGGAAACTCTGACCCATCTTCCAATCGCCGGAAGATCAGGAAAGCCGTCACGTCCTATGATCCCTTCGCCCGGAATCCGCCAGACAGTGCCGTCCTCGCTTTGCTCCACTCTACTGACATTGAATTGAGCTGATATTTCCGAAGCGGTCTCCATTAGATTGACTTCAACGGGAGATGGCTGACTCAGGTGGATATCCGCTGAGCTATGCAGAGGTTGTGTAAAAAGGAGAAGAAACAGAATTGAACTGAAGAGAATGATGTGATGAATAGATCGCATTTCAAACCTCATGAGCATTGATGATTATACACATAAATAAACAAAAAAGAAGTCACGTTCCAACAGGTAAGACGGTTCATGAGCATGAACCAAAGGAATGATTGAGTAGCTTGGCAGAGACCAAGCTACTCGTTAGTTTCTACTAACCGGAGATTTTCGGTTATTTATTCTTTTTCCCCTCATCTCCTGATTCTTCCGACTCTTCTCCCTCTTTCAGTCCGGATTTAAATTCTTTAATGCCGGAACCGAGTCCCCGCATGATCTCCGGAATCTTCTTGGCACCGAACAGAACCACCACAAACATGATAATCAGTCCGATTTCCCATGGTCCTAATCTCATGATCTACCTCTTTATAATGACTTGATCTTCACAGCGAGCAACACTGCAAACAGCAAGATGAAAATCGTTATAACAACATAATAGACGTACCTGCCGCCAAGTTCAGCCTCAGCGTTATATCCTTCATTTAACACTGCCTGAAGCACCGAATCCGCAAACATGTACGACTCCTGATATTTTTCCATATTGAAACTGTGTGTCATGGTGCGGAGCTTCATCTTCGCCTGTTTGACATCATTTTCTAATGCCCATTTTGCATCAGAAATTTCGAATCCGCGCTGCTCAACATCTTCCAATAGTTTGTGGGCTGCTTCAAGATTGTATTCCAGCGAATCCCGCCATGATGAAATTGCTGAAGCGGTATTCCAGCCGACTTCATCCTCAGCATGACACTGCGAACATACAGCCTTTTCATCCGTGCCTGCAAGCTTATGAGTCGGCGATACTATCGTATGGATGCTGCCGTGCGGGTCGTCAAGTGTGGGTCTAATCTGATGACAAAATGCACAGGCAGGAACTTCAAATCCTTCAAACGCCTCTTTGTGTGGACTATTGAGATACAACTTTCCGTTGAACGAGTGACACTGCACACAGACCAGAGCAACAGATTCCGACCCGGGCGGGTGTGCCCCATGATTTCCATGACAGTCATTGCAAGCCGGGGCGCTAAGATCACGTTTGTGCAGCAGCGCAAATCCGTGCACGTTTGAACTGTCAACATACTGAGCGTACTGGTGAGTCGGTATGTCGTATTCTGCCATGTATTCTTCGTCAGAGTGGCAAGCACCGCAGGTTGCGGGAACGTTCACCGGAAACACTTTGGATTTCGGTAAGTCAGGAGGTAGAATCCCATGCACACCATGACAACCGGTGCAGACAGCAACCTTATTGTCACCCTTCTTCAGCAGAAGTCCATGCTCACTCGTCCAATACTTATCAACCTGATCAGTCGGAAGAGAGGCGTTATAATTGCCCATATAAACGGGATCGCTGTGACACTTACCGCAGAAATTCGGTTGATCTGCATGAGCAGGAACACCCACGAATCCTCGTTTTGGATCCATCGCTTCATCTTCATCCTCTTTGGAAGCATCCCCGCCGTGGCAATCTACACACGACAGGTTGGACTTTGCGTGGACGCCCTGAACAAATGTCTCCGTTATCTCCTCATGCAGTACGGAATGACACTCAATACAATTGTCAACGTCACCGGCAGTGGCAGTAATCGCAATTAGGAACAATCCACATAGCAGGGAGAAAACTGCTGTTTGCTTTTTTATAGTATTTATTTTCATTTTTCTTCCCTAATCCAACACAAAGCCGAGAACGGTGAACACTGCAAAGAACAACAAGCCGAATATTCCGATCACATCCCACCACTTGTTACGCTTGCCTATTTCTGATGATTTGTCGAGAAACGGAATGAACACCACTATCGCTGCGCCGATACCAAGCAGAGTCAGACCAAACAGCTCTCCCTCAATCGGACCGATGTGAGCCGGAAGGAATTTTAGCAGTTGGAACACAAATAGAAAGTACCATTCCGGCTTAATTCCTGCCGGAGCAGGTGCAAACGGATCAGCTTTTACGCCCAGTTCCCACGGATAGAAAACCGACAGGAGGATCAGAACATCGAGCACAATCAACCATATAAGCAGATCACGAAGCGCAAAATCAGGCAGGAATGGCATTGTCTTCTTCTCGGATTTCGGCTGACCCTCGTGACTGATCGGTTCTGACATTCCCTGCATCTGCACGAAGAACAGGTGAAAACCGAGAAGAAGCGTGAAGAGAGGAGGCAGCACAGAGATGTGAAGCCCGAAGAAGCGGGATAGTGTAGCTGATGTTACATCTGATCCACCTCTCATTAATGTCAGTAGAAAGTTACCTATGAGAGGAATGGCTCCTGCGCTATCGGTGCCAACTTTTGTTGCAAAAAATGCTAACTCGTTCCAAGGCAGTAAGTACCCGGAAAATCCAAATGCGAACAGCATAAACAGCATTGCTACACCGGTCAGCCAGGTTAGCTCTCGCGGTTTCCGATATGAGCTATGAAAGAATACACTCGCCATATGTATCATAGCAGCGAGCACCATCAAATTCGCTGACCATGCATGCATATTCCTCAAAAGCCAGCCAAATTTCACTTGCGTTAGTATAAATTTGACACTCTCGAACGAAGCATCCGCTCCGACACGATAATAAAAGAGCAGAATTAACCCGGTTAACACTTGCACACCAAACAGAAAGAGTGTAATTCCTCCAAAGTAGTACCAAACCGAACCACTATGTACCGGAACCGTCTTCTCTTTTGAAAAATGCAGAATGGTATCAATCTTGTAACGTTTCTCAAGCCAATTCAAAATATTATGAATCATGGCTGTCTCCTGCAGGTACAGTAATGACTATTTCATTACTTTGAGGTAACAGATTCACCTGCAAGTGTGGCAGCGGTCTGGGCGGAGGTCCTGATATGTTTGTTCCGCTAAGATCGTAACGACCGTTGTGACAGGCACACCAGATACTCTCCGATTCTGCTTCATACTGAACTGTGCAATCGAGATGGGTACATGTTGCGTAATAAGCCCGAAACTGCCCATTTTTGTCGCGGATTAATATCCCGGGTTTGTTTCCGAACCTGAATATCTGACCGCTGTTGAACTGGATGTCATTTGCTGATCCAAGGTTCACTGAGGAAACCACCGCTTCTTCCTGCTCAGGAGGCGTCAGGAATCTGAACAGCGGATAGATTAATCCTCCCAATAATGCGATTCCGCTAAAACCGAGCATTGTGTCGAGAAATCTGCGTCGTTCAGTGGAATGAGACTTTTCAGTTGCCAAAGTTTTTCCTGTTCAATAATCTATGATTTTTTGCAATATATTTAAGTAAACTGCACTTACATCGATTCAAGTTTGGTCTTGATGCTTCGGTTCAGGTATTCAAAGTTTACAGGTTTAGATATGTAATCCACCGCACCAAGCTTCAGTGCCTCCTTGCCTGTCTCATCATTAAAGTATCCTGATACCATAATCACATTAATTACAGGGTCAATTTTTATAATTTGTTTCAATACTTCAAGACCGTCCATTTCTTCCATAACAACATCGAGCAGAACAACGTGTGGTCTAATCCGCTTTACGTAGTCAACGGCTTTACTGCTCTGATTTGTGAAGAATACTTCGTATCCACGTTTGAGAAGGAAGTCCGAGAGCAAATCACCGACCCCAAGTTCATCGTCAACTAGCAGAATGCGGTAGGGAATCTCGTCTATGTTTCGCTGCATCGGTTTCTGTTAAATAATGGATTCAATCATCTGAAATATATATATAATCGGTTTCAAAATCAACTGACGGTTGATTCCGGTTGCGCATCAAAAGCAATCGCCTGACCTTCACGCTCATCTACCCTCCATAGCAGCAAGCCACCGGCAAGGAAAAATATCCCAAGAGACAATATCCCATAGTGTATATCACCAAAAATCAGGATCGCACTGCCATAGATTAGAGGTCCGAATACACTTGCAAATTTGCCACTGATAGCAAAGAACCCGAAGAACTCCGCAGATTTTTCTCTCGGTGTAAAAGAAGCTTGCATTGCCCGTGCAGTGGTTTGGCATCCTCCCATAACGATTCCAGCAAGGACTCCAATAATGTAAAAGTCACCTTTCAGATTAATCAACCAACCTAACCGGAAAGCCCATCCGATAATCACAACCCATACTACAGTGGTAATCAGTAAGGTAATCTTATTCCCGATTATGTCTGACAACCACCCAAAAAACAGAGACCCGACCATTGCCGTTGCCTGCACCATGATGAAATATCCTACTATCTCACCGGTGGACATACCGACCACCTGAGCACCAAAGATAGAAGCCATGAGGATCACAGTTTCAACACCGTCATTCAATAAAAGATAGGCGATAAGGAAATTCTTTAACTGACGGTAGTGCTTGATTGCCTTAAAAGTGGTGATAAGCCTGTGCCATGCGGTTGCGGTAAGTTTGACAAGAGAGGTCTTGGGAACATCTTTTCTCGGTTCATCCTTCAGCCACAAGACGGTCGGCAACGCAAACAGACCCCACCACACACCAGCGACAATCAGACAGTCGCCTACACCGAAATATCCTTCTTCAAAACCGAGCAATTGAGGACGCTGCAACATGATCATATTCAGTACAAGGCACAGACCGCCACCAAGGTAGCCAAGCCCCCATGAAATCCCTGACACTTTCCCAAATGATTCACGGCTGCTGACATCAATTAGAAATGCGTTGTAGAATACATTACCGCCTGCAAATCCCAGATTAGCAACCGCAAACAGAACAGCACCAAGCCAGACATCACCGGCATCAACCAGAACCAGTGAGATTGTTGCAACTACACCAACATAACAGTAAATCACCAGCAATCTTTTACGACGGTTAGCCAAATCAGCCATTGCGCCGAGAAGTGGAGAAGAAATTGCTACGATTGCGGTAGATGCAGCGACGATATAGCTCCAGACGACAGATCCCTGAATCCGATATTCACCCCAGGGGAAATGGAACAGAGTTCCTGAAACGCCTCCAGCGACAACTTCAGAGTAGTGTTTATTGAAAATGACGGCTAAGATTACGGTAGCAAATGCGGAGTTAGCAAAATCGTAGAAGACCCAGCCGAATGTAGATCGGTTCCAAGGCATAGCAGTCTGTCCGAAAATACAAACTATCCGCTGTCAGGTCGCCGTACCTGACAGCCACATATTGAGAAATGGGTTATGGTGTCAGCCACGGCGGGCTGACACCGGATGCTCTTTATTCTCAAACAAAGTTGATTACGATCTACTTTGCGGCTTAGCGTCTTTGCGTGAGAATCAATTGTGAGGGTAGCAGGATTTGAACCTGCGGCCATCGGCTTAAAAGGCCGGTGCTCTACCAGGCTGAGCTATACCCCCGAACAGTTAAACAACTATTGTCTGAGAACGATCGCTGCCGACCGAAATTATCTCTACAGAAGTATCGGTCAATTCTTCAATTCTATTGATGTATCTTTGAGCATTAACAGGGAGATCACTGACCTTTTTAACATCCGAGATGTCATCCTGCCATCCATCCATCTCTTCGTAGATCGGATTGCAGTTTTCCAGCACCCATAATTCTGCAGGGAAGTGATCGTAACGATCTCCGTTATATTCATAGCCGACACATATTTTCAGCGTTTCAAACTTTGACAGCACATCCAACTTGGTCAATGCCCATGCGCTAAAACCGTTTACTCGGGATGCATATCTTCCTATCACCGCATCAAACCAGCCGCATCTGCGTGCACGTCCGGTTGTAGCACCATATTCATCACCCGCATCCCGCATCAACTGATCCATCTCTGCATCAAACTCTGTCGGAAACGGTCCTGCACCGACGCGGGTTGTGTAAGCTTTGATCACTCCAACTACCTTATCAACTTTGGTCGGACCGATCCCCAATCCGTTAATTGCTCCTCCTGCAGTCGGATTGGACGATGTCACATACGGATATGTACCCCAATCAACATCAAGGAGTGTTCCCTGTGCACCTTCACACAGGATTTCCTTTTCATCACGGAGTGCACGATTCAGGTATCTCGACACATCCTTTATATACGGATCAATCCGTTTATCAAAGTCAAGATAATAACCAATAATTTCATCCAAGTCAAGTTCAGTTTCACCGTGAAGATCGTGGATGAATTTATTCTTCTGCTTAACATTTGATTTCAATTTTTCAATGAAGAGATCACGATTCAACAGGTCAACAATGCGGATTCCAACTCGATTGTACTTGTCGTAATATGCAGGTCCGATACCACGTCCTGTCACCCCGATTGCCTTGGAACCGAGGTTCTTCTCGTTCAGTTCATCCAGTCGTTTGTGATACGGCATAATCAGGTGTGCACGGTGACTGATGAACAGCCTGCCCTGCACGTTGATGCCGTCCAGCTCAAGCTGGTCAATTTCACTAAGCAGTTGAACCGGATCAATGACCATTCCGCTGCCGAGAAGACAAACGCAATCAGGATTCAGTATTCCTGATGGGATAAGGTGGAGGATTGTTTTCTTGTCACCATCTACAACCGTATGACCTGCATTTGCACCACCTTGATAACGTGCAACTACATTGACTTTCTGACTTAGCAGGTCAACAATCTTGCCTTTGCCTTCATCCCCCCATTGAGCCCCTACAACAACTGTAACTGACATAAGTTACTCTGTTATTTGCGACCTTTCTTTTTCTTACCGGCTTTAATACCGGTTCTTTCCGCCCATTCAATCAGAATTGGGCTGGCGATGTAAATCGAGGAATATGTACCGACGATAATACCGACCAGCAGCGCCAGTGAGAAGCTGTGCAGCACCTCGCCACCCATCAGGAACAGAATAAGCACAACTAGCGTGGTGGTCAAACTGGTGATGATCGTACGTGACAGGTTTTGGTTGATCGAAACGTTGATAATTTCTGCATATCGCTTTTTGTCTTTGTAACGTTTCAGATTTTCCCGAATCCGGTCAAACACAACAATAGTGTCGTTCAGCGAGTATCCGACCAAGGTCAGGAACGCACCTACGACGGTCAATGAGATCTCAAGATTGAGCAAGCTGAAGATTCCAAGCGTTATCAGCACATCGTGGAATAGAGCGACAACCGCCGCAACTCCGAACAGCAGCTCAAAACGCCATGAAAGATAGACGATGATCAAACCCAACGCAGCCAAGATTGCCAACAGCGCTTTTACTCTTAGCTCGGAACCTATGCGCGGTCCGACACGGTCAATGCTACGGATCTCAAACGGTTGGTCGGGGTAATCTTCATTGATCACTTTTTTTAAGCGTCCTACCGCATCCTTCCCCTCACCGGTAAGGAGCCACACCTTTTGACCGTCAATCGCCCTGTGCTCAATCAAATTCGGATTGTTTATTTCAGCTTCATTAAGGACGATGTTCAGATCCTTTTTCGAGGCATCAGTCTTAACAGCCACGTAGCTGACACCGCTCAGATCGGGCATTCCATTCATGTCCAGTTGATCATCAGCGACCATCACCCACTGCTCAGGGAGCTTCTCCTCAAGCTTGGCGCGGATCAGCGATTCGGGTGGTTTTAGTCTGCCTTCTTCCTTTATGCGGATCAGCAGATCTTCACCCTGCGCAGAGCGGCTCATCTTGACTTCGCTGTTGCCGAGATTGACCTTTGCGAGGGATTCTCTCACCATGTCTTCACTGATCGGCATGGCTGCATCCTCGTTGTCCGTGAACCGAAGCAGGATTGCCAGACCACCTTCAAAATCAATAGAGTAATTCGGTCCACCATGCAGGATGATGGAAACCAGCCCTATGAAAATCAATATCCCTGAAAGCGACATCGCTATGCGACGCTTGCTTTGAAAGTCTATATTCGTCTTATGAATAAATTTTATCATTCTATACCTCAGATGCTCAGTCGTTCCAAAGTTCTACGGCTGGTAATGTAATCAAATATCAATCTGGTGACGACAATCGCCGTGAACAAACTGCTGAGAATCCCGATTGACAATGTCATTGCAAATCCCTTAATGGGTCCGGTTCCAAACTGCAGCAACACTAATGCTGCAATCAGTGTAGTGATATTTGCGTCCAGAATTGTGGTAAACGCCCGGTCGTAGCCGGATGAGATCGCATGCCACACGGTTTTGCCGGTCTCAAGCTCTTCACGGATTCTCTCGAAGATCAGCACATTGGCGTCAACCGCCATACCGATAGTCAGGATGATACCTGCAATGCCTGGAAGTGACAATGTGGCACCCATTCCCATCGCACCGAAAAATGACAAGCCCGCAAATATGAGCGCTATATTCAGCAACAGTGCCACATTGGCAATAATGCCGGACATTCCGTAGTAGATAGCCATGAAGATGACAACCAGAATCATGCCTATTATTGCAGATCGTGTTCCCTTTGTTATCGAATCGCGCCCGAGGCTCGGACCGACCGTCCGTTCCTCTTCGATGATAACACTGGTCGGCAATGCGCCGGCTCGTAGGACGATAGCTATGTCGTTTGCTTCATCAACATCGTCCAAGCCTTCTATGACCGCTCGCCCATTCGGTATCTTGGAGCGGATATTTGGAGCCATGAAGACCTTATTGTCGAGAACAATTGCCAACCGTTTGTTGATGTTCGCTCCGGTGACACGTGAAAACTTGCGTGCCCCCTGACGGTTCAGCGACAGTGATACTACCGCCTGACCTGCTGATCCCGGGTTGTTCGATCCACCTGAAATGTCCACGCGTGCATCGGACAGTGCTGATCCTGTTAACTCTGCATCTTTCTTTACGAAATAGAGCAGGTGATATTCAATACCGTCACCAACCTGTTCCGGTCTGGCTGACCAGATAATGTCAGTGCCGTCGGGCATTAATTTATTGACCTTCGGATTGGCGAGGTGATTCCTGACTTGACGGACATTCTCAGCCGGAACGGCAATGTCGCCTCTGATGCCTCTCAGCAGCGCAGTAAATGGAGTTTCGGTCGCCTCGAGTGTGACAGCTCCGGTGTCTGTGGCTGTCGTTTCACCCTCCAGTGCTGCTTCAAGGTCAACACCTTCTTCTCCGGTTGTGTCGGTTTCTGCAGCCAACTCCTCAGCAGTTTCAGCAGGTTCTTCGACAGCTTGTGTTGTATCACTCACGGCATCCTGATCAGAGAGAATCTTATCAACTTCGGTCAGGAAGTCCTGTGCACCTTGTGGATCAGCGAGGAGCTTAAACTCCAACAGTGCGGTTCGACCGATCAGATCACGGGCTCGGACAGGATCCTGCACACCGGGCAGCTCCAGTACGATCCTCCGCGATCCCTGCTTCTGAATTGAAGGCTCAGACACACCGAACTGGTCAATTCTATTACGCAGGATTTCCAGCGAGCGGTTGATCGCATCATCGGCTTGCTTGGTGATAAAAGTTAGTACAGTGCTGTTCGATTCGCCCGGCTCACCGAAATATTGAGAAAGCTTTAGACCCGCCTGATCAAATGTCGCTGTAATCACTTCATTGATCTCAGCCTGCGGATCATTCGCCAATTTATCATCTATTTCAATCAGAAGCTGTTCAAGCTTAGAATCTCGTTGACGAGCGATATTGTTCATCAACTGGACGACATCAACTTCAAGTACCATGTGCATACCACCCTGAAGATCCAATCCGAGCTTGATCGCCTTTTTGCGATATTTGGCGATCCTTTCACCATGCTCGCCCTGCAGATATTGCAGACGATCTGATAGTGAAGTTTTTTGTTCTTCTGGCAAGCTGCTATTTTCTGCGAGCAAATCCTGCAGCACAGATCCACTTTTATTCAGATTTTCAATCACCATCGCAAATGACACGCCCATCTGCTCTGCAATTTGACTCGCTTCCTGTTCTTCATACGATCTCAACCGTTCATATCGAAAAGTCGGATATAGGTAATAGGCAGCGAGCAGAAGCACCGCCGCTACGATAATCAGCCGTGGAGTAAGTTTTCTCGGTTTCATTCCGGTTTCTCTAATAGATTTGACCAATACAAGCTTGTAATATATCCCGATATTACCGCTATGTCAACAGGATTTGTATGAGATTCAATCATCTTCTAACCAATCCTCTACATATTCCGTCACCATTGTTGGCTTGATACTCTTCATGCAGGCAAGTGTTCCGGTCGGACACCTGTTTCTGCCGTGGTTTGTGCAGGGTCGGCACCACAAATCTACATCCATTATCCGACATCTGTCTATCTGAGGTGCAAACCCGAACCGTCGCGTGGTTGAGCCGAAAATGATGACCTGACGAGCCTTGACCGAAGTCGCAATGTGTGCAGGAGCGCTGTCCCCGCTGATAAGCAGTCTGGACTGACTGATCAAGGCAGCGGAGTCAAGGACAGATAGTTTTCCTGCAAAATTATATCTTTGATTCGACACGATTCCATCACACAACTCAACATCTTCTTTACCCCCTATTGCTACTACGGGCAGACCGTATTCTGATTCCAGTAGTCTTATCAGTTCAATATAATAATCTTTCACCCATCTCTTGGTCAGCCACACAGAACCGGGTGCTATGACCACGAACGAACGTTCTCTCAAACCTGCTGAATCAAGCATTCCGAATACTTTGGTGCGAATTTCTTCAGTTGGTCGCAACTCTGGCAATCCACTATCGCTGACATGTATCAAAGGCTTGAGCAGCTCAAGATTCCTCAATCCTTCGTACAAATTGTATGGGTAAGCAACCCGGTGAGAATGCAACAATGAACCGACACCACGTCTAAAGCCGATGCGAATCTCTATTCCGGCTCTCTTTGCAGTCATCGCGCTGCGGACAGATCTGTGTGGTATCAGAGCCAAGTCAAACTGTTCAGATATTAACCGCTCAATTAACTCATTCCAGTTACGGCTCAAGCTTTCACGGACTCTCTTGTCAAAACTGAAAATCTGATCTACGAATGGCGATACAATCTCTTCAAACTGAGGAAGCACGACTACTGCGAGTCCTGCCTTCGGATAGCTGTTGCGAACCGCTCGCAGGAGTGGAGTGGTGAGGATGACATCACCAAGAAATGCAGTTTGGATGACGAGTATCTTTCCAGAACCGGATGCGAGTTTATCTCGTAATTTATCCAGTGGCTTCATTTGTCTCAATTAGCTGAATCGCTTTTTCAACAACGATTTGAGGCTTAAGCTGCTCCAGGCACTCGCATTGAAAATGTCTGCCGGGATGACAGCGTTTACAAATCGGCAGGTTAGGCATGAGAGAACGATCAGGATACCCATAGACTCCCCACCGACTCGGCAGGCAATCCTTCAGAGGTGCATAAATTCCTATCACCTTTGTCCCCAGCATGTTAGCAAGATGCAGCGGTCCGGTGCTGTTTGCGATGACAAGGTCAGCCTTTTGCAGCAGTGCTGCAAGCGTCAGTAGATTGGTTTTGCCACAAAGGTTTGTGTGATAATCACCGGCAATCGCAGCGCATTTGTCTGCTTCACTATCAGATCCGGTCAATACAATGTTTGCGTTGAGTTCTTTTTTTAGTGAATCGGTAGTGTCAGCAAAGTATAATTGCGACCATTCCTGAGCGGATCCACCGCTTCCGGGGTGGACAACGATCATGGGCTTCATCTTGTCAATATCGAACTTCATTAGCAGATCATCTAAAGATCGGTACATCGTTTCCGGAAGATTCACTTTTGGGAATGACGGTTCTCCGGTCAATCCAAACGCTGCCAACAGATCAATATTCAAATCTGCTTCATGTCTCTGCGAATTACGACGTGAAATATTGTACCTGTCAGTGAACAGCGGCGAGTACCACCTGCGGCTTGTGCCGACTCTGACCGGAATCCCTGCACTGTAAAGCGTTTTGGCGTTCGACCAAGTCGGTCGCAGGCAGAATGCTGTCTGTATCGGCAGCTCTTTCAGTCGGTCCAATGCCTGAATGCAGTTATTATCGGCAGCGGGAATTACTTTACTAATACCCTCAACACATTCAATCAGAGGTGCTACATACGGGGAAGCGAGGAAGTGGATCTTTCTGTCGGGATAGCGTTGTCTGAGAATTGAGACGGTCAGCAGTGACAGGACAGTATCTCCAAGACGGTCATTTCTGACTATGAGCAGGTCGTTTCTATCGCTATCAGCTCTCATGCTGAATCACCTTCTCCGTTCTACAACAAGATCCGGTATAGTTTCCGCCCACCCTTCAGCGCCATCGTATATCATCTGAGCAACTTCACTGTAAATCTGTCCACTGTCAGCGTATGGGTCGGGAATGGTCAGTGTTCCGATGGTCTCACCGTACAGCTTTACCTTGCCCGCATTCTCCGGAGACATTCGGCTGACATAGTCTGCATGGTTTGGTGACATTGTTAGTATCAGATCCACTTCATCAGCCATCTCGACAGTTATCCGTCTCGATCCGTGAGTTGACAGATCAAGCCCCCACTCCGCTCCAATATCACACATCATCTGAGTAGCGGGCAACTGATCGGAAGCAAATGTTCCGGCAGATGATACATGCACTCCCGATTCTTTCGGAGGTCCGACAAATTTTTGAATCAGATAGGCTGCTATCGGTGAACGACAGATGTTACCGGTGCAGACCACCAACACTTTGTATGGTATGCTCATTGATTTTAACAGTTGTGAAATTTTACCTGCTGAAGCTCCGCTCCGGATGATACTGAACGGATGTTCCCGCAGATCTATTACGGTTGAGGCATCACCATAGTGTGTCTCGCCTCCATCCAAAGCTGCGTCCACAGACTTGATTAACGCTCGGTCTATATCCTGAAAAGATGTCGGTGCAGGCTTGCCGGTTTGATTGGCTGAAGTAGCCCAAACCGGGAATCGGATATGATTGAACAGTTGAGTTACAACCGGATCTGCGATGATCCGAACACCGATTCCATGTTGTTCATATCTGTATCCATTCGGAACAGACTCGTTGTATTGAAGGATGAAGGTCGCAGGAAACGAAAGTAGAGAAGAAATAATCGTACGGCGTATTAAACTCATATCCCCGTACCATTCAAGCAACTCCTTGGATGAAGCGAATACGGCTGCGTATGGAAGCGACCGACCTCCCTTAACAGATTCCATTCGGTTGAACACATTTTTATCGAAAGCCTTACCGACCAAACCATAGACAGTATCAGTAGGGATGATTACCACGCCACCGGACTCTATTAGTTTGGCTGCGTTTTGAATGTCATCCGGAGACAGATTTTTCTCTCGCTCTACCAATCGCTGGTCAACCTGTTAACCATGTCCAGCACTAACTGGTCAATCGCTTCATCAATTCCCTTCTGTCGTTCTTCAAGTCTGTCCGCTGGATAGCTTCCCCTCCCTGACAGCTTTGCCTGCCATATCGGCTCGGTTTTCTCCGGATGAACCAACCTCAACTCAACAGAAATCAGCACCTGATACTCGGAAACTTGCTCATTTTCGTCGAATGTCAGCGGCTGGTCGTCCACTCCCGTTATCGAACCCTTTAAGACACCGTCAGCACTGTTTGCGGGAACGACAGTCAAGGTGCGGTCATTCAGCAGACGATCCAGAACTGCATCGGTGATCACGTCTCTGATCCCGTATTCAGAGGTGAGGTTGTCAAACGGTTCGACTGCAACCGTGGTTATTCCACCGACACCTCGACCTGAGCTGAAGCTGTATATACCACAGCCGGTAATCATCAGTAAGAAGCTGAAAAGTATATATTTCATAGGTTGTACTGCTTGATTTTACGATACAGGGTACGCTCACCGATCCCGAGCGCATCTGCCGCTTTGCGCCGGTTGCCGTTGTACGATGCCAATGTTTTACGAATTTGCTCTTTCTCTATCTCATCGAGCGAGTAGGTTTCCACCTCCTCAGCGTTTGAATAGACATAATCTACTTCGCGCGAGCGATCTTGATGCAGTTGCTGAACCATCTTCTTCAGTGACATTATCTCTCTGCGGAGTTCCAACAAGGTATGGTAGATGACTTCTCTATCCAGTTCGTCTGACAAACGAGGAGCCAGAATCGGCAGATTTTGCGACTCTGTTTCATAGCTGATCCGAGAGCGGATGTCATCAAGGGAAATATACGAACCGGTGCTGAGTGCAACCATGCTCTCTACGAAATTCTTCAGCTCACGGACGTTTCCTTCCCAGTAGTTCTGACTCATGACCTCGATTGCCGCCGGATCAAACATCGGGACCTGCCGACGACTTTTATAGGCGAATTCTTTGGTAAAGTGTTCGATCAGCAGACGAATATCTTCTGATCTTTCCCGAAGAGGCGGCACCGGTACAGTCACGGCTTTCAATCTATAGAACAGATCCTGCCTGAATTTACCACGGTTGACTTCAGCAGCGAGGTCTTTATTGGTGGCGGCAACAACTCGTACATTGACATTCACAACGTCTGAACCACCGACTCGCAGAAATTGCCCTGTCTCCAGCACTCGCAGCAGTTTGACCTGAGTGTACAGTGGCATCTCGCCGATTTCATCAAGAAACAGAGTACCGCGATCCGCCATCTCGAAATAACCTTGATGCCGCTGACTGGCGGAAGTGAATGAACCTTTCTCGTGACCGAATATCTCGCTCTCGAAAATACCTTCAGGGATCGCACCACAGTTCACGGTCACTATCGGTTTATCATGACGATGGCTGATGTCATGGATAGATCTCGCCACCAACTCTTTGCCTGTACCGCTTTCACCGGTAATCATAACGGTGATGTCGGTTGAAGCCACCTGTCGGATGAGCGATTTGAGCTGTAGGATTGCAGGTGAGGTTCCGAGGATTATGTCTAACGGATCGTTTCTGTTCACTTTTCCATCGTAAAATATCATCAAGTCAACATAAATATGAGATGTCAGCCAATGTGACGATCTCATTGAGCCACCGACTGGAGTCGAACCAGCGACCTGATCATTACGAATGACCTGCTCTACCAACTGAGCTACGGTGGCGGTTAAGCCGAAACAAATATACGGTTAAGAACAGTCGGTGTCAAGGATTTCAGGTTAGTCAGCAATGTTATACAAAGCGAAGTTCACCACGAAGAGCACGACGGACACGAAGTTTTTTCTGATTGTCCCGCTTCGTGCACTTTATGTTCTTCGTGGAGACAACTCTTTTAGACAGATTATGACTTGCTTTTAACATAATTTACTCATATAATGTAATAGTACGAAGGCATAACATGGGGACGATCGGTTTCGACGGAGATTAAGAAGCTTTGTCCTGCGGGTCGGGGATGCGGTTATCCTCGTTAAAAATGCCGTAAAAACACAAATGCCGACGATTATTCGTACGCTTACGCTGCTTAATATTTAGCAGCAGGCTCGGTTGATTGCCGACCATCGCGGTCAATTTGAGCTTCAATTCAGGTGGTCGGGCTATCTGTAGTGCAGCGGGACAGGTAGTGGGATAAACGTTGCTGGGCGGAGAGGTAGCGTGTCAATTCGCGACCCTTTAGCTGAGAATTAGTGGGCTTCGGTTCATTAAGCCGTAGATTGACTACACTCGTAGATGGATCTTGAATCTACTTTCCGGACCCGGGTTCGATTCCCGGCGTCTCCACAAAATGACCCGTGAAGCTTTGAGCTTTGCGGGTTTTGTTTTCAGTTAATCTCATTCAGGTACACTGTTGAGGTGAGGTGATCATTTAATTCCTACCTCAGCAAAACCAGTTTCCTTGAACTCTTAGAACTGTTCTGACCATTTCTGACCACCAATTCTGCAAAGTAAACACCGCTGCTGACATCGGATGCTTCCCATATCAGCTTGTTAGCTCCGGCAACCGATGTCTGCTTTGACCACTGTTTGATGGTTCGACCCTGTAGGTCGTGAATGGATAGATAGACTTGACTAATGAAAGGAAGAGTGAAGCTCAGTGTAACTTGACTGTTGAATGGATTAGGATAAGCCCTAATCAGACTGTAAGTCATCGTAACTGGAGCTTTCTTCTTAACACTGACAGGTAGAACTACTCCAAGCTCGCCATTGCGGTTTATCATCTGAAGTGTAGGTCGCTCTTCGACTTCAGTAATCACACCCCCATTACAATCGGTAGTATTGGAATTTCTATTACCAAGAACACTTCTTGCTTGGACTGCCTGCCCGCGATCACCCCACAACCGTTCACCATTTATATTAATCCTCTGCCCGAAATACGCTTGAGACTCTTCTCGATCCGGATCTGTATCAACCCATAAATAGCACACACCGCTATCGGAATTGACCGCGTCGAGTCTGCCATAACCAGCTGGATCTAGGATGATATCTACCGGTTCATCCCAGAGCAGCTCACCATCAACATCAATAGCCATAACTTGAAAGCTATGGGGCCAATGCGTCCAAGCAATGAAATAGCGTCCGAATCCGGCATAGTTAAGCATTGGATTACCTTGACGCAGGCCTCGTCCACGCTCTATTTCATGTTCGTATATTTCACTCCTCCACAAGGAATCACCTTCGCTGGAAATCCTGATGGCATTTATTCCGTAATATCTAAGGTTATCATCTTCAGAACCTTCAAGATATTCATAAGTTAGAATAGCTCCACCGTTCTGATCTGATTCAATATCAGTTACAGATCTAGAACCCACACTATCGTTCAATACTGAAATTCTTGTGTCCCATACCTGCTGACCATCTGGTTCAATCTTTACAACTGCAATAACGGGATATACATTTTGCGTAACTATTACACATTGATCACTTGTTATTGTGAAATAAGAATTTGAATGAGGCCAGTCAAATCCAATCCCCCCAACATCCCATAGATATTCGCCATCTCCGTTTATCAACTGTAAGCGCGGATATTCTGGACTAAAATTATTGTAGTGCCTCCTCCAATGTATTAAATAAGTGTCGTCACTAGGTCCAGGATACACACCATTTACATATTCGGATCTACTGAAGGTATCGAGAGGTATTCCCTCTTCACCCCATAACCTTTCCTGATCAAGGTTGATTCGCTGAAGGTACACGCTTGAAACCGAATCTTGCTCAGCGGCACTGCTCATGGCAATGATCACATCACCGTTTTCAGCCAGTACCGGCTGCGGATCCCAACAGTATCTATCAGGAATAACTAAGATAGCTTCATCCCACGAGAAGTTGCCGTTCCGGTCAACGTGAAGTATTCCTCCTCCATCACAAACTGCCCAGCAGCCACCGTTCCCGTCGGAACAGATGTTTGTACCGTTGGCTAATGGTAAATGGATGTATTCGTCAGGTGCCCGTCCCCATTCTGCCTGTGCTGACAGAACACTCACCAACAAACAGATAATCAGTAGCGTAAAATACTTATTCACATTCCCTCCAAAACAGAGAAACCCCACCAATACCGACAAGTCGGCAGTGACAGGGTGCTTTTGATTCTTGTCGATACGTTGGCATAAGGTTATTCTCCTTAAACCAATATATCACATAACCCTAATCCATGTCAAATGAGGTAGATTTTTCGACTCCCTCGAAAGCTTCGGAAAATATCTCGGTTAGCTTCAAGTTCTGCTTCGACATCATTATCGCTTCTATCTCCCCAATTTCGCTTTCCCAATTTGGTCTTCGTTACTTCATCCTGTGACGCAGAGCATTTCAACACTCACACAATTATATAAAATTTACACCTGTAAGTAATTCATCATCGAAAGTAGGGTATCCCATCCGGTTACAAGATGATCTGAAGCTGTTTACAATTCTGTGAACTAATGAGCACTAAAATGGGTTGCGAAAACTGAAATTTTGCGATATCATGTAGATGTAACTCCTCCCATTCCGACCGGAGTTCAACAACTCATTTTGGGAATCAATTTATGAGCTATGAGCATAGTTAAGAACATAAGCATACTTCTTCTCGGAGTCATCTTCTTAAGCTGTCTGCCGGCAGAGGTTCCGGTTGACCCCGACCCTGCAGGATTGGATCAATTGACTTCCACCGATCAAAAGGCTCTCGGGCTTGATATGGCAGGCATGTTCGGTCAATCCATCAGGAAGGCGATTTACTGCACTGATGCGATTAACGACCGCCTGCTCTCCGAGTATGCAGATAATCGCAATTGGCAGCCGTATGACTTTATCGCAGACGGCGATGAACGTGACCCTGACAACGATTCCCCGCCTGACGGGTTTGAAGGTCCTATGCAAGGTCCGGATGACAGCGACGGCTGGTACAGGATTCAGAACAGATCGGAGCTGGAGAGCATCGAGCGTTACACCTGGATCAAATGGACACCGGACATCTGGGACGGATCAGTCGAGGAGCTGACCCGATTTCAGCGGATTGACGAAGACAACTTCGACAATGTCAATGTTGAGGAGCTGCAGGACAATCTGATTATACTCGGCGCCGAACTTCGCGCAGGCATCGTAAACGGCAGCATCCTGCAGCAGATGAGTTTCTCACCGGATGATCCGGTTGACGGACAGGACTACCGCACAGCCACAGGGACGGTTATGTATGAAGTCAGCGTGGACATCCGCATCCCGAGACCTGATGAGGATAGATACATCAGATCGAATACCGGCGCGAGCTTTAACTGTGTGGCGACATATCCGACGTTTGAGTTGAACCGACCTGACATAGAGCTCGATCCGATGGATTTAACCCTCACGGAGTATGCCGTAGCTTACTCGCGTGGCAATATCAACGACCGTGGCGAGCGTGTCAGACGCTATTCATCAGTTGCAGACGGAATCGGCAGAGGTCAGTTCCGCAATATCGTAGCTGAGATGGGAGAAGAGAGGGAAGAGGCAATGGTCGAAGGAGATGCAACCGTGGATGTAGGTGTGGATGCTGAGGCGGTACACATCGAGTTTAACACTCCCGAAACCGGCCATTTTACATTACTGTCGGAAGATTTTGACAGCGCGCATGAGTTTGATTTCAGCCCGTGAGTATCTTTCGAGCTAAGTCAAAGTGTACATTTGATGATGCGCATACTTATCAACCACAAGTTAAAGGATGGATTTATGTAAGGACGTAGCCTGCGACGGCTCGCAATTCCTTGACAGCATAGTTGGTTGAAAAATAAGAAGGCTGACCCGACGGTAGGATCAGCCTTTGTTGGGATCAGTGTGACAAGTTTGAATTACTCAATCTCACCTTCGTTGTAACCTTCAAACAGGTCTTTGGCAGCATTATAATTACCACCGTTCTCGAGCATATACTCACCCCAGATCAGAAATGCGCGTGTGACCAGCTCATTGCCGTCAAGATATGCACCGTGAGCATAGTTGTACTCTGATGCCGTCATATGCTTAGCGAGACGAACAGCAGGCTGGTTGTTGTTGCTGTCCAGTGCGTCGTATGCATCGTCCAGGTTTGCATGATTCAGAGCATCATAACCAAAGCTCTCCAGTGCAGAGCGGTAGTTTTCCAAAGTAGCTGCATCAACCTGCACACCACGGTTTTGATTGCGAAGTGCCTTCCGGATGTTGTTTTTCCAGAAACCGAGACCGTAACTGTCGGCGGTTGCACCGATCAGATCGTCAAAGTTAAGGCTGTAGCCGAAACCTACTGCTTCGTCTTCACCATCAATAGTGACGTTAGCGGTGAGTCCGGTTGTTGAACTGAATCCGCCGATTGCATCTATTTCAACCGTGTAGTCACCGTCTTCCAGTTCTTCGAACAGGAATGTGTTTGACGTCAGAACGTATTGGACAAAATTGTACAATAAGTTAAGGACTGCT
>CAZVKN010000031.1:0-33732 GCA_964627035.1 uncultured bacterium
CAAAGAACAATCAAATGTTAACCCATGCGGCTTGATTCTCAAGACAGTCGCTCCACGATTACTCTATCACAAACTATATCACCACAAATTAATTATCTCTCGCTGCTTCTATATATTGACATTCCCGTAACTTTTTATTATGTTACTCTAATAATGTTTGAACATCCTGTGTTTACCCAACTTGAGGACTGGAACTATGAAACTGCATTGGATTGTGCTATTGTTTGTGCTGCTCCCTCTGCTTACATTTGGTCTGGAGCCTATCAACTTTGATGAGTCACTGTCCGTTCTGTCATCCGATGCTGAGGCGGTCAGCCTCGGCTTTAACCTGACAGATGTGACCAAGTCAACCGTGACCAAAGACGGCGAAACCTACTCGACGCACACCATGACTGATGCCGGATTTACCTATGAATACGGCAGACCACAACTGCCGGCAATTACACGCTTTGTAGTAGTACCACCTGATGTCGGACTGAGATTGGCTGTTGAATCTTCAACACCACGAATCGTCCCGGCAGATTACCCGCCCGCACTCTTCCTCGATGAAGAATTCCCACGGTCAGATGAACCATATGACAATCGCGACATATATCCACACGAAATTGCTTCTATGGGTGATCCGGTGGTAATCCGCGGAGTCAGACTGGTCACGGTCACCACACATCCGGTGCAGTACGATCCAATTTCCAACAGCTACATATATCACGACAACATCCGGACGGATGTACTGTTCACTGACGAAGATCCGGTCAATCCGGCGTATGTCCCCTCACGAAAATACCGCAGCCCACATTTTCTCAAATTTCTCAATTCTATTGCAATCAATGCTGACGATGTGGGGCGAGACGACCCGAGCGATGAAGCACCGTATGTCGGTCACTGTTTGGTGGTAGCACATGAAAACTGTGTTGAGTATGCTGCTGAGTACATCGAGTGGCGGCGTAAGTCCGGCTGGAAGATGGAATGGTTGAGCATTCCATCGAATATCTCACAAAACATGAATTCCGTAAAAAACCGTATCGAGGATGTTTACGAAGAGTATCTGGACAATGAAACCGACCCCTTTGATCATATTTTTCTCATCGGAGATCTGCCAAGGTACTGGGGTAACGGTCCCAGTCCTCAATGGATTCTCGGATTAGAGAGTTTTCACGGTGATTGGGGGTATGCCTGCCTTGAGGGGAATGACGACCATGCAGACGTTGCAATATCAAGATGGGCTGCGGGCAGCCGGGGCATGCTCGAACTTGATGTTCTCAGGCACTTTGCGTACGTGGTAGAGCCCCAGATGGATGATCCTGACTGGTTCACGCGTGGTGCGGTTTACGCACAGCGATGGGCTCGAAATTATCACATTAGCCTGGCGACCAATGTTCGGTATGGCGTGACAGTGCTTGAGAATCTGGGATTTGAGGACATCAATGTTGATATCAACATGGATCAGGATGACAGGTCAGGTAACAGAGTCGGTAATTTTCTTGTGGATCAGTACAACGATAAATCCAATGTACTGATCGGACGAGCTGAAAACTATTACTTCAGAAATAGCCTTCCCGGTGTGCGGGACAATGATGTTTTTCCAATAGATATATATCTGGGTGGACATCAGGAGTTTTCTGCGCATACTCTGCTTCGCAATGGGACACCTCAGCATCCCAAGGGGTGTTTAGCGGTAACTTCCTCGTTCGGGAATCCCTCAAC
Source organism: uncultured bacterium (assembly GCA_964627035.1). Lineage (GTDB taxonomy): Bacteria > Electryoneota > AABM5-125-24 > Hatepunaeales > Hatepunaeaceae > CAZVKN01. The sequence goes on from CAZVKN010000031.1 coordinate 1,705, forward strand.
AATTATGAACAGCATTCTATGGTTGGAGATTGTAAACGGTTTCCTGCAGCACGATATGACTTTTGGCTGGTCGCGCTTGAAAGGTCTGATAGGACCGGTTGAGTACTTTCATGGGTTTGAAAACTTAGCTCGAACCTACAGACGATGGACAGCTTTTTTCGGTGATCCTGCGCTTCAGTATTGGAAGGGTGTACCATTACAGGTTGAAGCGGAGTTCGAAGATGTCATTTCAATCAATCCGGAGCATTACACTGTTTCGGTCAACAGTGATAATGGAGATGTCGAAGATGCTCTTGTGACGCTTTATGCTCCCGGTGATATACCGGACTACGATGATGAAGATTATGCAGCCTACTCGGATATGCAAAAATGGACTCAGAGAACGGATGAGGACGGTGTAGCTCACTTCCTGTTTGATGAAGACATTGAGCTGATTGAAGGAACTCCATTTTATGTGACGGTAAGCGGTCGGGAGCTGCTGCCGTTGATGGAAAGTGCTGAAATTGAACAGTTACCGTCAGAGATGAAGGTCGCTGAATTCACAATCGAAGAAGTGGATGGCAATGATGACGAAGAGATTAACCCGGGTGAAACCGTCTCGCTGACAATTACCGGCATCAATATCGGTGACGAAGATTTGGACAATGTCACGGCGACTATAACGAGTGATTCTCCATGGATTGAGATAGTTGAAGGTGAAGTAAGTTTCGGCGAATGTGCTCAGGATAGAGAGGTTGACTGTGAGGAGCCGGTTGAGATAAATATCCACGAATCTTGTCCCGATGGTGAGAGCAGAACGGATACAAGACCCCTGCTGTTAGTTCAGTTTACTGATGGTGAAGATCATTGGAGTTCCTGGCTTGAGTTGTCACCTGTCGCTCCGAATATTGAAGTACATGCACAGGTGGAGGACATTTCTATTCCTAATGACGACCGTCACCGCGAGTTTAACCTGCGAATCAGAAATATAGGCGGTATGGATGTCAATGAATTTTCCGCAGAATTGAGTTCGCTCAGCTTTGGGATTTCTGTAGTTCAGGATAGCGCTCACTATCCGGCAATTGCTTCGGGAAGATCGAGCCGGGTTGAAGGTGAACCTTTCTTAATAAGGGGCAGAAGTCAGGCATTTCCGGGTGCGGAAGTGGAGATGATGCTTATCTGCACACTGAATGTAGGATATGTTGACACTGCGTTTTTCTCTGTTCAGGTCGGTGAGGAGATTGACGACGGTCCGATGGGACCGGACAATTTTGGATACTACTGTCTGGACGATACGGATATGTGGGTAACAGCTCCAACTTATGACTGGATTGAGATCAGCCGAGGCGAGAGAGAGCGGGACTATAATGGTATCAGTTGTGACTTTGAAGGTGATTCCCCTCAGGACATCGGGGAAGCCATTGTCGTTGAGCTTGGTTTTGTAACCCGATATTACGGTCTCCCATATAGTGAGATCACCATCTGCAGCAACGGCTATATCCTCATGGGTGATCAGGAATTTGGGATCAATTTCCAAAACTGGCCCCTTGACCGCGGATTCGGCACCGGATGCGGTGTACTGGCACCATTTTGGGATTGGCTCGAAATAGATGGGGATGCACAGGTCTATTATTATCACGATGAGGAAGGCGGAAGGTTTATCGTGGAATGGTATGAATTAGAGCACAAAACCGGCGGCGACGAAGAGTTGACCTTTCAGGCTGTTCTATACGACAATGCGATACACCCTTCAATTTCGGGAAATCAGAAAATTCTGTTCCAATACAGATCAATTGAAGATGTTCGTGGCGGAGGGAACTGGGTAGATCAGGTTCCGTATGCTTCCGTTGGAATTTCAAGCCCGGACGGTACCACCGGCATCAACTACTGTTTCAACGATGACTATCCTGATGGAGCGGAGCCTATCGAAGCGGGACGGGCACTCATCTTTACCACCGATCTTGCCTTCATGGAGGGCGTCTTATACGGTTCAATAATGGACAGCGAATCCGGTGATCCGATTGAAGGTGCTGAAGTCGTTACTAATTTCAGCGACTTTGCTGTAACCGACGAGGGTGGTCGCTACAGGATGATCGAGGTTCCTGCCGAGATACCGTTGGCAATTACAGTAACCATGGATGGCTTTAACGACTCTACCATAACTGTTGGACGTGACGAACTTCTGGAAAATGACAGTCTTGAGATATCCTTTGATCTCCTCTATCCTACATTCACTCCGACCGATGAAGCATTCGCAATTCAACTTGAACCGGAATTTGACTGGGAGCATCCGTTCAGGGTGACAAATGAAGGGACCGGACCGCTGCACTGGACGATGAGCAAAGAACTACCGAACAATGCGGATGTTGATCCCTGGAATCACCGTGAATCTTTCTTTGTGGGTGACACTCTTGATGAATCACGTCTGAAAGGTGTCATCTTCGCTAACGATCATTTTTACTGTACCGGTGGAGGGGCAAGTGCCCGTGACGACAATTTCGTATATGTCCTTGACAGAAATGGTTCCCTGGTTGATTCATACGAACAGTTCGGTGAATCGAGATACGGCATGGGAGACCTCGCCTGGGACGGTACGCTGCTGTGGGGGGGTGAAGACGGAACAGTATTCGGTTTCACACCGGAGGGTGATGTAGAGCAGTCTTTCAGAGGACCGTTTAACCCGAATCAGGCGCTGGCATGGGATTTGGACCGTGAGATCCTCTGGATAAGCGGTAAAACTTCACGGTATATCGCCGGGTTTGACACAGACGGAAACGAGGTTCAGCAATTGCCTCGCTATAGTTTCACGGTTTACGGTCTTTCATATTGGCAAGATGATCCTGATGGATACCCTCTACACATCATCCATAATTTCCATCGTGCAGGAGAGGAGGATAGAACTCATGTTCATAAGATGAATCCGGAAACCGAGGACACAATGTTCGTTGCTCAATTGGATCATGAACGCGACGGAAGACCTGAGGGAGCATTTATCACAAACCAATACGACATTTACAGCTGGGTATTTATGGCTGTCGGTAACAGCAGTGACCCCTGTGACCGAATTGATCTATGGCAGCTAAACGCCAGATTGAGTTGGTATGACCTGTTGATAAACGAGCGGCAGCAGTTCAGTGGAATGATTGAACCTCGCAGCACGCAGGAGTTCCTCCTGTCAATCAACGCGTTCGATCTCCCTACTGAACCGTTTGAAGGTTATTTTCTGTTTGAGCATAACGCAATCGGCGGCAGCGACACGCTCCATATTAATCTGGATGTCCTCGGTGCCAGACCTCCCTCTCCATGTAATCTGCTGACACCGGATGACGGTGAGTTCGTTAACGGCAATGAGCAGGATCAGCAACTGTTTAGCTGGACTGAGTCAATTGATCCAAACTTAGGGGATGCCGTCATCTATGAACTGTGGATTTCGTCCGGTGTGGATTCTGTGATGTTTGGGACAGTGGACAGCACCTCGCTTCCGCTGGAGCTTCGGGAGCTGCATCAGCGGTTTGAGGAGTTATCCGATACTCTTACATGGTGGGTCGTGTCGGTTTCCGATCCTGACAGAGTTTTGAGTGATGACAGATTCAGCTTCATTTATCTGCCCAACGCTGCATTTGACAATGATGATAGAACACCGGTAGAGTTTGGTTTACGGGAAATGTATCCACAGCCGTTCAACGGAACACTGAATATCAGGTTCGGTATGGACAGAACGGATGTAGCTGCAGTTCGCGTGTTCGATCTTGCCGGACGTGAGGTCGTTACGCTGCTGAACCGACCGATGGTGACCGGGCTGCATACAGCTATCTGGAGGGCGGACAACCTCCCTTCCGGAGTCTATGTCGTCAGATTGGAGTCAGGAAACAGGCTGAAGACAGCTAAGGTAGTTTTGATGAAGTGAGGCGTATCCTTTAATGAATTTTTCGGTGAGCAGTGCTGCGGAGACCAGCCCATCGAAATCGGCACGTGTAGTGACGCGAAACATATTACACCCCTACGCTAAATGAAACAACAACCCACCCTAATATAATGATTTAATATAATAGGGGCTACTGTTTAGGGGGAATGGGAGGAGGAGATGGAGGATTGGTGGAGCGGTGAACTTTTATAGCTTATTAGCAAGTAAGTCCAATTGATTACGATATTTATTAATCCGGTTATCTGCTAATTTAACATAATTTGGATCATTATCATATGCAATATAGTTTCTTTCATCCTTGAGAGCAGCAAGGCATGCCGTTCCGCTACCAGCAAAAGGATCAAGAATTATGTCATTCTTAAATGAATATAGCTGTATTAATCTGTGTGGTAACTCTTCAGGAAACGGTGCAGGATGTCCTATTTTCCGAGCAGATACAGCGGGAAAAGTCCAAACACTTTTTGTCAATTCAAGAAAATCTTCTTTCTGGATTGTATTAATCCGATGCTCTCGCTTACGAGAAAATGTTTGTTTAGAAAATACCAGAATATATTCATGAATATCACGCAAAACAGGATTTGCCGCAGATAACCAACTTCCCCATGCACAAGACGGACTTGCACTTGAGGCTTTATTCCATATGATTTCACCTCTCATTAGAAAACCGATTTCTTGCATTCCATCAATAATGTAGCTATGTAATGGAATGTATGGTTTCCTTCCTAAATTGGCGATATTGATGCATGCTCGACCACCAGGAACAAGGACACGATGTGTTTCTTTCCAAACTCTATTGAGCAATTCAATATAGTCGTTAAGACTAAGATCATCATCATATTCTTTTGATACATTATATGGTGGAGATGTAATCATCAGATGAACACTGTTATCTGGTAATTCATCCATCTTTTCGCTTGATTTGCAGAAAATCCGGTTAAGATTTGAGTCTTTGATGTTGGCTTCTATGTATCGTACATTTTTTGGTAATTCCAAACCTCCATATAGTTTTGAATTATAAAACTTTGACGAATCATGATTGCTTCTGCCCGGTGTTCCGAATGAGCTTGTTTCGGTACCTGACCTTTTCCTTGTTTTCATTATTTATCACCCATATCATTCTCGAATGAGGCTAAGAAATCGTTCTGCTTTCAATTGGTAATTATTTTCTCTATTAGCCAATTCAATTATTCTTCCAAGATCAGTTTTGCTTTTCATGCTTGAGAAAAACTCTAATTTGTTCGTTAATAACTGTGAAAAAGTTGACTCTATTTCCGAAATTGAGTCCATTCTAATAAAGCCATTGTGATCCGTCTTTTTAATACTGTTTTCATCACTATCTAGTGGCTTTGAATTTACAGACCAAAAACCTTGAATAATACCAGCTTTCTTTAAATGATCAACTTTTGAATAATAGCTATCCGTAATGGGAGTATTTCCTAAAATAATAATGGGTATTTTAGATGCCTGAAAACCAGATACGCGAATGTTAATACTCTTACCAATAGCTTTTAGCATCGAATCAGAACGAAGTAGACCGGGATTACCATGATGAGATTTATAATCTCCCAAACAAATTAATCTATTATTAACTAATTCCCAGTTCCAAACTAAAGACATTTTAACTTCAATAATTGCTTTAATATCACTCGCTTCTTGATTGATACTCCTTGACCTACTAAGTACAACATCAGCAGGTGACCTGTTTGATAGTCCAATACTATCGCATCTTGCACCTTGGACAGCGTAAAGGTTATTTGACCGAGCAAAGTTTTGGAGTAGGTCAACTGAATATTTTTCTGTGAAATTACCTATTAGAGAATTCCTGCTTTGCAGTGTAGACTTCTGTCCTCGATATGATTTTGGCCAATAAGCATAGTTGCGTCCGTCATCGCCCAAATAAAACAGTTGTTCTGTAGTGGCAAAACTACGTGATTCCCTAAAGAACTCTTTTTCTTTCTCTTTCGACCATAATTCAGCCATTACATCCCCCCATAACTCGGACCACCGCCACCTTCGGGTGGGACCCAGGTTATTATGCCGTATGGGTCGGCAATGTCGCAGGTTTTGCAGTGTACACAATTTGAGGCGTTGATCTGCATCTTGCGTCCGTCGTCACTGTCCACAATCTCATATACAAATGCAGGGCAGAAGTTCAGGCACGGATTGCCATACTCCGCGGTGCAGCGGTCAATGCAGATGTTTGTGTCGTCAATTTTCAAGTGAGCCGGCTGGTTCTCCTCGTGGATCGCACCCGATGCATAGACATCCCTCAGCTTATCGAATGTCAACTCACCGTCAAACTTGCGCTCAATAGGAGCCTTAGCCGATGGCATGTCAGTCAACGACCGCATGTGCTCATGGTCAGGTTTGCTCATCAATCTGTCACTGAACCCACGACCACTCGTCACCATCTGAGCAGCGGTGTGCACCATCCCTTTCATCAATCCACCGTCATACCCCTGATGGAAGTTGCGAACCTTGTGCATTTCCTCGTGCACCCAGCTTTTCTTGTACAGCTTGTCATACTGTGACAGCGACTCCTCCGAGTAGTCCTCTTTGGTCAGTGCATCGAACGCAGTCTCAGCAGCCATCATACCTGACTTGATAGCGAGGTGAATTCCCTTCAACCTCATGCTGTTCAGCAGTCCTGCAGATTCACCGATCAGCATTATCCCCTCGTGAGAAAGCTGCGGAACCGCAAAGTAGCCGCCTTCACCGATGGTCTTGGCACCGTACCGCACCATCTTGCCTCCCTTCAGCAGCGTTGATACCCACGGGTGAGTCTTGAACTGTTGGAATGCACCGTGCGGATCGAAACGTGGATCGCGGTAGTTCAGTGCTGATGCCAGACCGATTGCGACCTGCTCATCTGACATGCCATATATGAATCCACCACCAAAGTGATTCATTCCGAGCGGGAATCCGAGCGTGTGATACACCGTCCCTGCTTTAATCCTCCCCTTAGGAATGTCCCACAGCTCCTTGACTCCGGTCAGGTAGCTCTGTGAATTACGGCCTTTATCTAATCCAAGCTGAGGAACAACTTCTTTGGTCAGCGATCCCCTCGGACCTTCGGCGAGGATTGTGATCTTTGAGAGTAGTTCCATCCCCGGCTCAAAGTTTCCGCGAGGATTACCGTCCTTGTCAACACCTTTGTCATCGGTGATGACACCTTTGAATTTGCCGTCTTCGACTATCACCGACGAGCCTGCCATTCCACTGAACACCTCGACACCGAGCTTTTCAGCCTCTCCGCTCATCCACTTGACCAGTTGGTTCAGTGAAATCACATAAGCACCGTGATTGTGCATGGCAGGGGGGAGATAGGGAGCCTTGAACTTACCCGCTTCAGTCAGGAAAAAGAGTGCATCATCACCAACCGGAGCGACCGGGACGTTCTTGTCACGCCAGTCCGGGATCAGCTCATCGAGTCCCTTGGGATCCATCACAGCACCGGAGAGCATGTGATCTCCGACCTGAGCAGCCTTATCAATGATCATGAACATGAACTCATCCGATGCTGCTGCACCCTTAAGTTCTCCGTTCTCACGCGCTTTTTCGATTAGATTGGTCAGATGTATCGCTGCTGCAAGCCCAGCCGGACCTGCGCCTACGATCAGTACATCGACTTCCATCTGTTCACGTTCTATTGCCATGACTCCTCCGTGTAATTTCGTTATTTACGGTTAATGGATTCTATATAATTCGTCATTTCTGCAAGAGCGGACTAAAAGTCCACACTCCTCGATTTGCGTGTGGCACGGGCTATTTATTGTCCGTGTTTCATTAACAAAGAATCATTGGCAACAAGTAGCCAATGCCACCCGTCTGTTATTTGATGTCAGTAATATTGTCGGTCGATTCTTCAATAATATTGTCAGGATCAAACGGTTTGGTGCGACCGTCAAGGATAGATTGAAGCTGCCCTTTGATCTCACCCCGGTCACTGTCGCTCATGCGGTCAATGAACAGGATGCCGAACAGGTGATCAATCTCATGTTGAAACACCCGAGCCGGGAAATCGCGTAGATCTTCCTCGACCTCCTCACCGTCTTGATTCTGATATTTTATGCGGATATAGTCGGGACGCTTAACCTCACCCCAAACTTCCGGTAGACTGAGACAGCCTTCTTCCGTTGAAGATAGCTCTCCGCCCGATTCCAATATCTGTGGATTAATATATGCGGTCACCTTCTTCTCGACTCTATCCTCATCCAGATTCGACCAGTTGATCAGCATCAGCATCTTGGATACTCCCACCTGAGGAGCAGCAAGACCGACACCGTTTGCTGCCTGCATGGTATCGGTCATGTCTGTGATCAACTGCTTGATTTCGTCGTCAACCGGATCAATCGGGTCGGACTGTCTCCGCAGAAGCGGGTCTCCGTAGGCGGTTATCTTCAGAAATGCCAATTCGTTCTAATTCTCCTCGACTGGCTCAACTGCCCAATCTTCCCATGGACGTTTTTTATCCATGCCCATCAGGAATTCTTTAGAGTAGATCAAATCACGGGTGTAGCTCGCTGTGTCAAACTCGTGAATATCCATCCGGATCGCATCTACAGGACACGCTTCAACGCACAAACCGCAATGACAGCAACGCAGTGCATCAATGAAGAATTTCTCCGGGAACTTCTCGGTGTTCGGATCAGGTGACTCACCGGGAACGATATGAATGCAGTCGCACGGACAGGCAGTTTCGCACATCATGCACGATGTACATCGCATTGCTCCGTTCTGTTTGACGGTCAACCGATGCCGACCTCGCCAGCGTGGGCTGATCGGACGTTTAACTTCGGGGTACTGGAATGTGACCGCACCCGGTACTTTCGTTTTGATCCCGAATGCAGTGAGGATGTGCCTGCCCATATTGACCATGAAGTGTCGGTTTGTGATCCACAAACCACGCAACACCTCAATCCAGTAGATGTTCTCGGCAAATCCAATCTCAGGATCAATTACTTTTACTTTCTTTTCAACCATTTATGTTTCCACAGATTATTGTCTGTTTTTTGCTACTTGTTAAAATTTGAAAAATAGTCATCTATTTCCGATCTTAGCTCTATGCCTACTCGTTCAAAACAATCTAAGAGTTCTTTGTAAGCTCCCGCGCCACCCAGAAAATCCCAAAATTCATCTCCAGCTTTCAACTCTTCATCCAAATCTAACATCCCTTTCATTGTCCATCTTTGGTATGGTTTCGGCTCATAAGGATTGTATGGGATTGCGATGTAGGTGTGAACATTGGCATCAGGATTCTTTGCAAGATAGATAGCAGCCCACTCTAATAAGGTTCGCTTGAAATCCTTGAAATTGCTAATATTGGGTTTAACAGTTTTAAGATCAAACAGATGCACATTATCTTCATTATCACAGACGAATAGATCTACTTTGACTGTTTTCGCATTGTTCATTTCACCTTGATTGGCTACTCTGGTAATTTCATCTAGTTCTTTAATTTTATTAGGATTATGTCCAATTGACAAATCGTTTATAATTGATTGGATTACTTGCTGTGCTTCATCGCTAATTTGATTTCCGACCACATACTGTCTCTCTGCATGCTTAAACCTTATACTTGCCAAGGCTTCTGCCACAGGTTCATAAATTGAAGTGCCAAAGGTTGTATTCAGTGATTGAATGAACGAGTATAAAGCCATTCTATCACGACCGAGCAAACGGTAATGAAACGGCATTATCTTAGTTTCGGGATTATAGTTTAGGAACTTGTTTCTAAGACTTTCTCTGATGACACGTTCAACTTTTGCTATCTGATGATCTGCTAATGTCATATTACTTCTCCTTCATGTGGAAAATTGTCTCTGAGTAGATTGCTCTGTTCTTTTCCACTCGATTCAAAACAGGTCTTTTGAACTGGTTTACAATCTTCATATTAGATAAATCAGCAATTCTCGGGTAGAGATTATGTTTGTCATTGGCTACTAAGAGTACATTGTAATCATCCGTAAAATATTTCTTACAATTCTTCAGTACATCAGATACGCCTTTTACATATGATTCTCGCGCTTCTTTTCCTTGACCATTAACTAACGGACCTATTTCCAAATTGTCACGTCGTTCATAACCGAATAACTCATAGGCATATGCATGTTGCTCATGATAATCTATTAATCCGACATATGGTGGACTTGAAAATATCCCTTTGAACTTCTGCTTACTTAATCTTTCTGCGAAACCCTTATTATTTTCCCCTATCTCATCAAAAACGTCAATGGTTCTACTATCGCCGGTTATACAGATTTGATCAGTATCAGTTCGTATATCATTAAATTTACTGATTCTATTCAGTGTGTCCTGACAATATCTTTTCCACCAACCGGAAATTGAAAAGATTGGTTTGCATACTTTACCATGTTTCCTACAATAGTATGTAGTCGTAACAGGTTGCTTCAGAGTTGCTAAATCTGCATGAGTTGTGGCTCTGCATGACCTTACAGTTCGACTGAATATTACAGCAATAATCTTCTTTAAGTTTGGGTCATCAATTTCATTGATCAATGCAAACATGAAATTGATTTCGTCTCTCACGGGTTGCAAAAACCAAGTTCCAAGAAAAGATGTATCACCATTTTGTGCAACTTGAAGTGAATACTGCTTGACCAATTTACGATATTGTTGCAGGAATTCTTCTGCTTTTTCTTTTGAGTATTTTCTCTCGTCTATCTCACCATTTCTGGCTCTACGTTTATATTCCGGTGAAGGGAAATACTTCAAATTAAATCTCGCAAGCTTTTCTAAGAGATCATTCTCAAATTCTATGTTACTTTTGTCCTGTTGGAATATCCTTAAACTTTTAGATAAATCGTCAATTACTTTTATCAGGGAATACACATCATAGCTGGCTAACTTAATATTGCTAATCAGTGTGTTGAAAGCTGAGACATCAATCCCAACAGCATGTATTCCTAATTCATTTGACTGAACCAGAGTAGTACCGCTTCCGCAGAATGGATCCAGTATTATATCATTCTCATTGAAGAAAATCTCTCTTTTTAGATCATCGGTATGAGAATCAATGAAGTACTCAACCAACTGTGGGATAAACTTCCCCTTATACGGATGCAACCGATGAACATGCTTGGTTCTTTCTGATTCCCTATATTCTGTAAATGATAACTTCCAGTTGAAACCATCATCCGGTCTTTTCCGTAATTGATCCAAACCATATAATTTATAGTATTCTTCCAATTCACCCAGATCTATGAGAACTGCAGAACCTGATCCATGCTTTCCTATTCGTCCGTATTGTACTAGATAAGATATGTTCGAAGGAGATACATCGCGATTGAGAAAAGCTGTAGCCCACTTGCTCGCTTTTTTAATATTAACACGCCTGTTGTTTGACTCTTTTTCAAATAGGGCTAAGTTGGACATCCCACTACCCAAATAGTACGATAACTAAACCGGTCACGAGCAAATTCAGCAGTGCAATCGGCAGTAGATATTTCCATCCCAGAGTCATCAACTGGTCATAGCGGAAACGTGGCAGCGTCCACCGAACCAATACAAAGAAATATAGCAGCACACACAGCTTAAAGAAGAACGAACCGACCTGCATCAGCTTGACGATCCACACGTTCAGGTGTATGATGTTGCCCCACGGGAAATGGAAACCGTCCCACGCAAGATACGGAACCTGCCAGCCGCCGAGGAATATGACCGTGAACAGTGCACTGACGATTATCATCTCGATGAACTCTGACATCATGAAGACACCGGCTTTCAAACCTGAATATTCGGTGAAGTAGCCGATAATTTCAGATTCTGCTTCCGGTAAATCGAACGGTAACCTTTTATTCTCAGCTATTGCAGCTGGTAAAAAAATGAACGGTGCGAGCGGCTGCAGGAAAATCCCCCATCTTGGGATCCACCCAAACCAGTATCCCCCTTGATAAGCGATCATCTCACCAAGCTCAACCGATCCATATACCATGATCGCACCGATCAGCGACAGACCGAGACAAACTTCATACGAAATCATCTGTGCCGTAGAACGTATTCCGGCGAGCATCGAGTATTTATTGTTCGAAGCCCATCCACCGATTACCGAGCCGTAGATCGCAATTCCGCCAAATGCAAAGATGTACAACAGCCCGATATTGATGTCAGCAACCTGAAGCGTTACGATCCTACCACTAATCTCCAGTGGCGGTCCGAACGGAATCACCGCAAAGATTAGCAGCACAGGGGCAAAAGCGATCGCCGGAGCGATCATGTGCAGCCATTTATTGGCGAACGGCGGGATGAAATCCTCTTTGGTGATCATTTTCAGCGCATCGGCAATCGGGTGAAACAGACCTATGATGCGGATTCCGAAGATGTCTGCACGGTTGGCGCCTATCCGATCCTGCATGATCGCCGACTGTTTCCGCTCAACCCAAGTCAGAATGGTCGCAATTCCCAGTGCAATGCTGATGACAGCTCCGATCTTAGCGGACGCTGCAATTATCATAAACCAGTCCATTAGCCTGCCGCCTTTACATTCATTTTCTTCTCTCCGACTGTAATTCCTGTGGAGCCAATTGTCTCCCAACAACAACCTTCATAAAACTTGATATTACGACTGAGGGCAGCCAGCATCTGATCGTATTCGCGCCATTTAATCGGTTTCTTCACTGCTGCTGCGAGTTGGGTGATCAGCTTCCAAACAGGTTGGGCGTCACCCAATGGATCAAATGCAGCCTCCAATCGCTGAACTCTACCGTGGAAATTTGTGAATGATCCTTTGTACTCACCCCAAGCAGCTGCAGGAAGTGCTGCATCAACCCACGACTCCAATTCAGTCGATATGTTCCGCAGTATGACGAATCTGTTCTTCAGTTTTTTCAAAGCTTCTTCGTCCAGAAAGTCACGTGGATCAGCGAGGATGGTCAGTACAGTGTCAATCTTACCGGATAGAATCTTTTCCGATAGATCTGCAATACCAATCCCACCTTCTTCAGGTTCAATGCCTATCCATTCACATCCGGTTCGATTCGGGAATGGATCTGGTGTTCTCAGGAGGTTGTCACCATGCCATTCATCACGGGGAGGTACACGATGATCCAGATGAGCCAGCTCCAACTTGGTACGGAACAGCGTTCGGATTGCAAACAGATCTTCGTTGGTTGCTTTCGGTGATACAACCACTGCCATTTTACTCTGCTTTTTGCCGATGCAGCGGTTGACCTCGTCAGCCATCACTTGGATTGCCTCAGACATTTCAACCTGTTTTAATTCACCATCTAACTTGATCATCGCATGTTGCAGCCTGTCTGCAGAGTCTGTATCCCGATAGCTGTACCTGCCGTGATCACACATCCAGTGACCATTTACAGCTTCATTTTCATTAGGTTTAATCCGTTGAATTCGTTGTAGTTCTGTTGTTTCCGTCCGATGAGTCTTCATCATTTGATCTTTCTTGTGAAGATGAAACGGATTAAGATCGTAATCAATCCGTACGTTACACCCACGGCTGCATCCCTGACAAATTGAGGGTACAGATTTCAGATACCATACACGTCGTTTGAAGCGGAAATCTTTGTCTGTCAAAGCTCCAACGGGGCATAGATCAACGACATTGCCAGAGTAGTCATTGTCGAGTCGTGATCCCGGGCTGAGCATCAGCTCCTCGTGTGATCCCATTCCAAATATACCGAGTTCGTTTGTATGGGTCACATCGCTCAGGAAGCGGACACAACGGCTGCAAAGTACGCACCGTTCACTGTCAAGAACGATCTTATTCCCGACATCAAACGCTTTCCGCTTGTGGATTTTAGGATCAACAAGACGGCTGTCATGCTGACCGTATTTGAAGTAGTAATCCTGCAGCTTGCATTCACCGGCATCGTCGCAGATCGGGCACTCAAGCGGGTGATTCTTCAGCAGAAACTCCAGAGTCATCTGCCTCGCTTTGCGAACTTCAGGTGTAGCGGTCTGAATCTCCATCCCATCGGCAACCTGAACGTTGCAGGAGATGTCAATCCGGCTTCTACCACCTTGAGTGACTTCCACCTTACACATCCGGCAGCTTCCAACCACCTTCAGCACCGGGTGATAGCAGAAGTACGGTACGTGAACATTGATCTGCTTGCAGGCATCCAGTACGTTTGTCCCGACCGGGAACTCGTACTCGTTGTTATTGATTTTAATCTTCGGCATACAGCGAATTATCTATTTTAAATCTGTTGTTATAGCCAATTGTAGTCGGCTTGTCTCAAGCCAGACGTCGTGGTTGAGACAACCACGACTACAAAACTAAATCTCGATTAACCTCTACCTCGTTTCCATTTTTTGTAAAAGAATAGTGCAGCAATACCACTGACGACAATCGTTAACAAATAGAGAAAAGTACCGAACGGATCATCTGGGATGTTGTAGTGATGCCAGATTAGTCCGACAATTTGAACAAAGCATATACAATCAAACAACAGCCCCACAAACAACCAAACTGTGGGTGATGATTCATGCAATTTTTCGATGTTTGTCATAGTGTATTTTCCTATGGCATTTCCCAATTTTTCAGAGCCTGCTCTACGAGTGCCTGAATCAGGCTATCCGGATTTGATTGTGCTGCTTCAAGTGCCTTTACGATGTCCTCATCCACACCCTTCATCTGCGACAGTTTTGATGCAGCAAACAGTTTGTCAATGTTATCACCACCTGAAAGTATCGCAGCGAGAACTCGCGGATTGCTGATCTGACCGAGTAGATCCTGAACATCACCCTTGAACCGATCATCGCTCCATTGGGCATACTCCTCAGGATCGGTTGGAATCAGTGAATCTTCTTCATCCCGGTCAGCTACCTTTTTGTATCTGCCTATGGTGTCCAAAGCCTCAGCCTCCATTTCCCTCAAGAAGGACAGATCATCATCACCGGAAGCCCTTTCCATCAGGTCGAAAGTTTCAAACTCTTCTTGTATCTGAGCTTGCTCTTCATCAAATTCATCTTCAAACTCGGTTGTATCACGCATTAGATCCATAATCGGCATGTCATACTGATTGACAAACGTTTGAAACTCAACCGTTGTCACTTTCATTGCCTTCAGCGTCTCAATCGCCAGCATTTTCACGTCCGTGTATGGGTCATTGCGGGCTATCTGCCTCACCTTACTCTCGGCAGCAATTGCCTGTTTGCCGATACTCTTGATGACTTCAAGTGCATCCTTTCTGTCCGCAGCTTCGGGAGATTGAAGCCTGTCAACCCACATCTTGAGTGTCAGCCCTTCATAGAGGACTTCCTCCTCGCCTCCACAGCCGAGCAGGAGACTGGTAAACATTAGTATAATACTGATCTTTAGCATAATCCATCTCCAGACATCAAATGATTATCCGTTGGGGCGAACCTAGTGTTCGCCCAAATTGTTCTGATTCACAAACCATATCTGTCCACCTGATTCATTTCCATCCATAAGAGGGTGAACACAAGGTTCACCCCTACAAAGTGATCACTTACACAGCACCTCAAATTCTTCAGGAAATTTCTTCAGCATCGCCTGAATGGGCCACGCTGCAGCAGCACCAAGCGGGCAAACTGTCTGTCCTTCAATATTGTTAGCCAGATCAAGAAGCGTTTCCAGATCACCTTTCTGTCCAAGACCTCTGTTCATACGATGAAGGATTTTATATGCCCATTCTGTACCTTCCCGACAAGGTGTACACTGACCGCACGACTCGTGAGCATAGAACCGACTTAGGATTTCCAGTGCCCACGGCATTGAAACCGTGTCATCCATGACGATGATCGCACCTGAACCGAGATAAGTTCCGACTTCCTGTGTAGATTCAAAATCGAGGGCGATGTCAATTTCATCCGCTTTCAACACCGGGACCGAAGAACCACCGGGAATAACCGCCTTCAGTCCGCGACCGTTGGGGATTCCGCCTGATATGTCGTAGATGATGTCACGAAGCGAGTACCCCATCGGAAGCTCAAACACACCCGGACGGTTCACATGACCGCTGACACCAAACAGCTTTGTCCCGGGGCTTTTCTCGGTGCCGCGAGCGCGATAAGCCTCGAATCCGTTTGCGATGATATATGGCACGTTGGACAGCGTTTCGACATTATTGACCACGGTCGGACGGTTGAACAGACCTTTCAGTGCGGGGAAAGGAGGCTTGATGCGGGGCCAACCTTTGCGACCTTCGATTGATTCGATCAATCCGGTCTCCTCACCGCAGATATAAGCACCTGCGCCTGGATGAGTGTAAATCTCCAGGTCAAATCCGGTTCCGAAGATGTCCTTGCCGACGAATCCCGCTTCATAAGCCTCGTCCAGTGCCTTTTCAAATGTCTCCTTCGGCTCGTAAAACTCACGACGGATATAGACATACGCCTTCGAGGCACCGATTGCCTTAGCGGTGATGACCGTTCCTTCGATCAGCCTGTGCGGATCTCGTCGCATGATCTCACGATCTTTGCAGGTTCCCGGTTCGCTCTCATCGCAGTTGACGCAGAGATACTTCTGCCAAGGAACATCCTTCGGCACAAACGACCACTTCATTCCTGCCGGGAATCCAGCGCCACCCTGACCACGTAGTCCGGCAGTTTTAACCTCTTCGATGATCTGATCAGGTGTCATCTCGGTTAAAGCCTTTTTAGCAGCACTGTATGCACCGTGAGACTCAGCAACTTTTAGATTGTAGGATTCAGGCACTTTGAAATTGCCACTAATTGCTGGATCCTCCGGAATATCGGTCTCGGTCAACTTTGTATCGTTCGGTACATCCTCACCGGCACGGATACGGGAAATTATATACTTGATCTTTTCTTCGGTCAGGTATCCGAACAGCTTCTCGTTGACAAGCATAACCGGAGCATCTCCACAGCAGCCAAGGCATTCTGCGCGCTGGATGCTGAATAGACCGTCATCGGTTACTTCACCTGCTTTTATACCGAGTTCACGTTCCAGCACATCGAGGAGTGTCTCTGCACCCATCAGTGAACAAGAAATATTGTGGCAGAACTGAATGTGAAATTGACCTTTCGCTTCCTGCCACAGCAGGGGATAGAAGGTGACAACTTCATGCACTTCCCGTTGACTTAGCTCAAGCAGTTGAGCGACCTCAACTTCTGATTCATCTGAAACAAATCCGTTCTGTGCCTGCACTTCAAACAGCAGCGGTACCAGTGCAGCACCCGGTTTCTCGTAGCGTGATTTCAGTTCGGTTGCCACTTCGGCGATGGAATTTTGTATGTTTGATTCTATCATAATTTATCTGATTGATTGTTATCAGTAAACTCCCTTTCTATGTCCTACTTTAACCACCAGCACCAGCAAAATGTCATCTTCTATTTGATAAATTGCCCGATAATCACCGTCTCTGATACGGTATTGTGAGAAGTATTCACCTTTGAGTTTCTTCACACCCGATGGACGAGGATTATCGCGCAATTGATAGATTTTACGAGTTAGCCTATTGCGTACTTGTTGCGGTAGTCCGTTCAGTTGACGCTTTGCTGCGGTTTTGAAGCGGAGCTTGTACTTCTTCATCAATTTCATCCTCCATTCCAAATTCTCGCATTATTTCTTCTATGGGAATAGACTCACCGGTGCGTTCGTGTTCTCTTATTTCATATTCCGCATCGCGAATGTCTTCTAAGTCTTCCAGTTCTTCAATCAACTGATTGTAAAGCTCAATCGTGTACAGAATTGCAACATCTTTACCATCCTTTGTAAGAATGATTTTGTCCGTTCCGTCGCGAAGCTGTCCTACTAAGTCGGCTAACTCGTCTGGATATTCTGTTATTTCCTTTCTGATCATAAGTTTCCTCAATTATACACTTGCAATTTCTAAATATCTCGCTTTACTTTCCGGTTTCGGAATCGGAAGACCATCTTCTGCTAATCCTTTAAGGTGCATCTCTATGGCAATTTGCATATTTTCTTCCGATTCTTTCCGGGTCGAACCTGTTGCAACACAACCTGGCAAATCAGGAGAATAAATCGCATAATTTTCTTCTGCTTTCTCAATGATGATTAAATACTTACTCATTTCTATCTCTTTCGTTTCAACTGTGCTTGTTTCAAAATGCTGTTCAGGGTCCCAATCGGAAGATCGTGACCATCTTTTCCCGCAATTGTTACTCTACCCGTTTTCATTGGATGTTTGAATTGGCGGTGACTCCCCTTAATAGCTACGATATACCAACCATCATCCTGAATCATCCTAATGGCATCACGAACCTTCAATCTTCACCTATCCAACTCCCCACCGATCATATTGATTGATCCGAAGATCGGGATCACATCAGCTATCATCTCACCGATAATCATCTTCGATAGTGCTGCGGTCAGCGGGAAGCATGGTGGACGGCAGCGACATTTGTAAGGCTTATCTTCTCCAGTGGAGATGACATAGAAGCCAAGCTCTCCGTTTGCACCTTCAACTGCCTGGTAAACCTCACCCGGATGTGGTTTGATGCCGTGGTCGTCCATAATTAGCTTGAAGTGGTTCATCAACCCTTCGATGCTGCCATAAACGTTCTCTTTTGATGGCAATGTGATGGTCTTGTCCTCTACTGAAACAGGACCGTCCGGCAATTTGTCCAGTGCTTGCTCTACAATTCGGAGTGACTGCTCCATCTCATGCATACGCACGAGATAGCGGTCATAGACATCACCGCGAGTGCCTACTGGAATCTCAAAATCGAATTCATCATAGTTCAGATAAGGTGTATCCCGTCGAACATCAAACGGTACGCCGGTCGCTCGAAGACAAGGACCTGTAAATCCCCATGCAATTGCATCCTCTTTCGACATAGAGCCGACATTGCGGTAGCGGTCAATGAAGATCCGGTTCATCGTGACCAGCTTGTTGACTTCATCAATCACCCCACGCACTTTTGGGATGATTTCCTTGATCTCATCCTCAAAACCGGTCGGTGCGTCTGCCATCAACCCACCGACACGAGTCCAGTTTGTGGTCACACGTGCACCTGAGACCATCTCCACGATCTCCCAAACCCACTCACGACCTTCCATGCAAAACAAGAATGCGGTCAATGCTCCGGTTTCCATCACCTGAGCAGCGATGCAGGTCAGATGATCAGCGACTCGTGACAGCTCGGACATGATTGTCCGTAGATAGACCCCGCGTGGGGGGACTTCCACATTCAGCAGCTTCTCAACTGCAAGACAGTATCCGACATTGTTGATCATCGCTGAGACGTAGTTGAGCCGGTCGGTGTACACAATTGCCTGATTCCACGTGTGGTGTTCGACCATCTTCTCGAATGCGCGGTGGAGGAATCCGATGTCAACCGTTGCATCGCGGATGATCTCGCCATCCAGTTTCAGGTTGATGCGGATAATGCCATGAGTTGCCGGATGTGCCGGACCCATCGCCAGCGTCATCGGTCCTGTCGTCGGGAGCATCAACTCCCGGTGTGTTAATGGTGATGTCATATTATTTATACTATTTCTTTGATTCCCACTCTCTTTTGGAAATACCGGCACGTTTAAGAATCCTCTTCAATAAACCTACAGAAATATCTCCTCTGTGTGGATTCGGTATCTGCACTCGCTTGGTCTCCTTCACAAAATAAGCATGACCACTTCCAGAGTAAGGACCGTGGAAACCAAATTTACGTAAGCGTTTTATTAGTACTCGACGGCTAACTGGCTTCAAGCTCGAGAATCTCTTGTTTGAGGTTCAGATCTATGCCGTCAATTATCGGCACAGGAAGCTTCTGCTGAAATGAAACGAGTAACCAGCCTTCGATAGCTGATTCCAGATCATCCCTACACTCTTCTAAAGTGTCCGCATTGCCCCATGCCCCCTCGATCTCGGGAACATGACCGAAAAACGTACTATCATCTTCAATAATCTCATACGTCGCCGATTTCATTGCGGCTTTGATGTAATCTCTTAACATAATTTCACCTACAATTTGCGATAAATCCACCACCAAGGTACTAAGGCACAAGAAGACAAAACACATTCCCCTTTGTGTCTTGGTGACTTGGTGGTTAAAATCTTACGGTCTATGAATCTTCACATTCTTAATCTGTACCTGATTATCCCTCACGGGCCATGTTTCCTCTACCAGCGGCTGACGCTTATCATACGGGTAGTCCTTGCGCAGTGGATGTCCCTTGAACTCGTCATACATCATTATCCGCTTCAGGTTTGGATGCCCCTCAAATTTTACTCCATACAAGTCCCACAGCTCCCGCTCCATCCAGTCAGCAATCGGATACAGTTCGGTCAATGTCGGCACGGAATCACCATCCGCAACGCCTGATTTAATCCGAAGCCTGTGGTTGTGCTCAACCGAGTAGAGGTGATAGACCATGTCGAAGCGAGGTTCACGCTCCACCCAGTCAACCGTGGTCATGTCCATAAGCATGTCGAAACCGAACTCCGGTTGCTCTTTCAAGCCCTTAATTAGGTCAAACAGTTTGCCCGGTACGACTTCGACGACTGCATGTCCCTTGTCAACATGACATTCAAGCCCTGCATCAGGGAATGACTCAGCTATTTTTGAAATAATATCTTCTGCTGTCATAATTCTATTATACTTCTGTTCAGGCGTGATGAATCACGCTCTACCTCTGTTATTGCCATCTTTTAATCGGTACACCACCGACAAAATCAAAGAAGAATGCATCGTTCGGTGGTACCATCAAATATGGTGACTGATCTTCGTCTCGTCTCTTTTTGTCTTTTCCTACCATATTCGTCCCTGCGATCTCACCTTGGCGAGCCGCTGACCGCCAGCCGTAGTTCATGCGATGTTGTTCTTCGGATTCAATCACCACTTCAGCAACATCACCCGCTGCAAAGATATTCGACACTGAACTGCGAAGCTCCTGCGATACAATGATTCCCTCACCGATTTCGACATCCGACCCCCGCAGAAATGTGACTGCCGGTTTGGTTGGATAGGCAGAGATAATCAGATCAGCATCAAGATCTATTCCATCATCAACGGTCATGGTGACACTATGGTCGCGTTTCATTACGATTTTACTGATATCCTTGACAAGTTTGTCTTTAATCTTCTTGCTTGCCAATTGTTGCTGCACTGAAATCCTATCCATCTCACCGATGTCACTCTGCCAAAAATGGTACTCATCGCTGATGAAAGTAACATCCAGTCCATAATTAACAAGCGCAAGCGACAACTCAACTGCGTACAGACCACCACCGCAAACTATTGCACGGCTGACATTTGTCAATCTATCGCGCAATGTCTGTGCAGATGACAGGTCATGAAATTGATAGACAAATTCCTTGAATTTGTTCAACAATCCATACGATGCCCGTCTTCCGGTGGCAATCAACAGCCGGTCATAATAGAGAATCTCACCGTCCGAAAACCGGATGAAGTTTCCGACACTGTCCAGCGAAATTACTCTCCGATCATTTTGGACTTCAACTTCAAACTGCTCCATCAAAATGTCCCCCCGGTTCCCGATCTGGTCGTTGCTGACCTTTCCGGTTACCAAATCAATCAGGTATGAACGGAAATAGAAGGGGTCTGCTTCTTCGGTTACAACTGTAATCTCAGCCTTGTTGTCAGCTCGACGAATTTCTTTAGCAGCCGCCAAACCTGCAGCACTGCAGCCTATGACGACATAGTCCATTAGAAAAGGTCGTGACGTTGATTTTGAATCTTCTCCTGAAGCTTCATTAATCCTTCAAGTACCGCCTCCGGACGTGGCGGACATCCGGGAATGTAAACATCAACCGGAACAATCCGATCAATTCCCTGCAGTGTCGAATAGTTGTCATACGGTCCACCGACAGAAGCACATGCTCCGAACGCTATCGTCCATTTCGGTTCACACATCTGATCCCAGATCAGCTTCAGAACAGGAGACAGTTTATGGCTAACCGTTCCGACCACCATCAGCACATCCGCTTGACGCGGGCTGAAGCGAGGAAGACCCGCTCCGAACCGATCTAAATCGTAATGAGACGAAGCAACAGACATGTATTCCATTCCGCAGCAAGCGGTTACGAACGGATACATAAAAATCGAGTATTTACGCGCCCATCCGAGAATCCGATCCACTTGATTGCCGTAAACCGCCCCCGGCATAACTTGAGTTTCTACCGCCATTTCAGCACCCCCCGACGAATGACGAAGAACCAACCTACAAACAGGATCGCCAGAAAAATTACCATCTCGATTAATCCGAACAGCCCCAACGCTTTGAATCGAACAGCCCACGGGTACAGAAATGCGATTTCCACGTCAAACACCACGAACAGGATCGCAACGAGATAAAAATGAATCGGGAATCTTGCTCGTGGTGAACCTTCTGTGGGTAAGTTACCTGTTTCAAATGGAAGTTCTTTAACCGGATTGGTTCGTTTCGGTCCGACCAGTGTCGTCAGTGCCAGCATTATAGCAGCAAGCCCGATTGACACGATCATCAGCATCAGAACCGGTATGTATTCAGCCATGTAAAATTACCGTCTATTCAAACTTTGTGATTTTTATCATATTATAATACATTCACGCCTGTGGTGCAATGTTTATCACTTATATTGGGTCGGCAAATTGAATGTGCAATCCCGCTTCTCAAGCTTTTGACAGGCTTCCACCGCGAGTCAGAACAACACCAAACATCAGCGCACACGCCAATCCGTAACAAAGCAGTCCGATCAGCAACACATGATTGAAACCGTTGACCATCGCCAGAACGACTGCCAGAGGTGAAGCTACAACCGAAGCAGATCCATTTAGAGCCCAGCACCATGCGACTGTGCTGCTGCTCTGCTTCCCCGCTACGGTAATGCCCGCCGGAAGTGGTAATCCCATCGCAATTCCGAGCGGAGCCAACAGCACAATTGCCAATAGCACTTTCCACCCCATTGCCAGTGTCAGAGCACTGTGTATGATCGTACCCCCGAACAGGATATGTACCAACAGGCAGATGCCGACCACGCCGAATCCGATGAGTAGATATTTTGACCTGACTTCGGAGTTAAAGTTGTTCCAAAACATGCTGCCGAGACCGCTAAATATCAACAGTCCGGCTACGACACCACTGGCAGCATAAGCAGGATGCTCGAGTAGCAGTACAAACCTCTGGAGCAGTGTCACCTCTATCATAATATACGCTAATCCGATTCCGATAAAATATCCGAGCAAGCCCCATTCATACCGAAACGACTCAGTGGTAACCTTTGCCCATAGCAGCGGCAGAACCAGCACAACGACGGTAGCGACAATTGACAGTATCAGGATCACCATTAGGGTCAGTGTTGCGTAGTAATTGAATAGCTGACCACCCCGAACTTCAAACACACGCAGGAAGTCACGTACTTTAAGCAGATTGAAAAAGAACGGCTTGTCATCGGTAGAAGGTGTTACGTCAAATGGGTATTGATCGTAATACATCTGCTTGTCAGGAATTCCGACAAGACTGGCAAAAAAACGGTCAGAGCGTTCATCAGGTGCATAAACGAGATTGAATCCGAGATCTTTCAAATCATCTTTGAATTTCTGCACTTCGACAGGTGAAAACGGCTTTTTCTTGAACATAACCGTTGCCAGACTTTCAAACTTGGCGACAAGGATACAGTTCTCAGGTTCTTCGATTCCCATCCGTTCAGCAGTTTCGAGGAATAGTGACACCAATCGCAACGCCTGACGGGGAGGGTAGAAGAAAAAGCGGGTAAAACTAAGCAAACCGTCCGGTTTAAGTGCGTTCAGATAATCCTCAAACGCCTCAACAGTGTAGAGTGTATTCTCACTCAGGCTGTAAGCCCCTGCTGTTGTGGCTGCCCAGGTGTCTATCATTGCAACTTGTAACAGGTCATAACTGTCGGGATTGCTGCGAGCATAAGCCCGTCCCTCTGCAATCACCTGTTTGATCTTGGGATGACTATAAAGCCTGCCGTTAAAACTCGCCAATGACGTGTTCATCGCATCAAATATCAGCGGGTTGATGTCAACGGCGTCAATCTTCTCTGCATTAAACATCAATCCGGTCAGTACATCTCTGCCACCGCCACTTCCGATGACCATTGTATGCCCATCACCGTTCAATCTGTGTGGCAGCGATGTTAAGTCATATTTCAGGTAGCTGATCGGTTCAAGATTCTTACCATCAAACGGTAGCACGGGCGTTGACGCTCCATCGTCAATCATGATGCTGAAGTGAGGCATGATCGGTAGAGGGTAGTTGGGTGAAGGTGCCCAGGTGTATGCAGCATCCGATCCGGGTTTGAAAGGAATTGCCATGATACGCGAAAAGGAGTTCCAGCGGTTGTATTTAATGTCAAGGTTTTCCAGCGATTGCCCTTTGCTATAATGAATCCGCAACCAGCCGACACTGGGATTAATTAATGCTAAGATTATGAGGATAAACAGCAATCCCAGGAACAGCTTGCGAAGTCTGATTCCTGACAGCAGTACCGCAGAGATCGCTCCACCCATTGCAACATATATCCCGGTAGATTCACCACCGACGAAGTTCATCATCGGAACAATCATCAGTGCTCCAACACCCGCACCGACCAGATCCCAAGCATACAGCCCACCAATCCTGTCCGGCATTGCGGAAAAGAGTCCGGTGATTACAAGTCCTGCGAAATAGAACGGAACTGCGGATAATAGATAGATAAAGATTAATTTACCTGCAACTTCATTGGGGGGAAGATAAGGATTGACCGGAATGCGAAACACGATCCACAACATCACGATCACCGCAACAGCATACCACCCGCTCCACATAGATGCCCATTTTGGCAGTTTTTCGAGCCTGAAAGGTTCAGGTTTCAGGTGAATGGTCAGTCCGGCTGCAGCCAGTCCCAGCATTGCAACCGCAATCGCCATAAAAGCAAAATGATAAAAAAGTGTTACCGAATAGACACGGATGAGCGTCAATTCAAACAGCAGCAGCGACAAACTTAAAACAAAAATACCGATATAGATTCTTCGTGTACTCATGACCTCTCTTTCACCTTTTAAGCAGTTACAGATATTAACCCAAATTACCGGGGGGCGGACTTTCAGTCCGCTCTTTAATCTTGATATTAAGCTCAGAGTACACGCTTTAGCGTGGAGAACAACCTAAAGGTTGAACTCTAAACTTCCTCACTTCACCAATACCACATTCCTGACTGACACATTCTCATCGGCTTTCAAAGTAACGAAGTACTGTCCCGCAGGCTGGTTTGTTGCATTCCACACCATCTGGTGTGAACCTGCCTGCAATTGTTTGTTTACCAGTAAGGTCGTTACTTCACGTCCGTGCACATCATAGATACGCATTGTTACTGGTTGCGATTGTGGCAACTGATAGCGGATAGTAGTATTTGAATTGAATGGATTAGGATAAGCTGGCTGAACAGCAAACTCCGACGGAAAAGCCGGATCAAGCAGTGTCGGTACATCGTTCGGATCAGGTGAGGTCTTGACCAGCCCCATGTTAGGTTCATCAAAGAAACCATCATCTTCGTCAATCTCAAAAGACACTTTACCAGCTAACACAAAGCCGCCGTCATCAACCTGAAGCAAATCAAAGCATTGATCTTCATAACGAGTTCCAAAGACAGTACTCCACAGTTCTTCACCTTCTGAATCAACCCGCACTAAGTAAAAATTGTCCCATGCTCTCCGTCTAAAAGACATTGTAAAACCCCCAATTGCAAATCCACCACCGGCTGCGGAAACAATAGCATGTCCACTATCATTCATATCACCTCCATACGTAGCTGTCCACAGCTCTTCACCTTCTGAATCTATTCTCACTAACAAAACATCAACAGGATGCAATCCTTCCCCTCGTTGAAATCCACATAAACCGAATCCACCATCATCTGTTTGAGAGGCATCATAGCCCCATTCAGATACTTCGGTTCCGTAGGTATTTGACCAAATTTCTTCACCATCTTCGTCTATCTTGACTGCATACATGTCCTGTCCACCTGCTCCGAATGATGTTGTGAAACCTGTCAGCAAATATCCACCGTCACCTGTAGATATTATTGAATAGCACGTTTCTGAACCATCACCGCCGTATCTTCGCGACCATACCTCTTCACCATCACCGTCAATCTTGATAACGTGAAAATCCCAAATGTGATTAGCCATACCGGCCATAATGAAGCCATCGTCTTCATTTGATGTAACTGTATAAAGTTTATAGGCACCATCATAGAGATTTTCCCAAAGAACTCCACCGACTGAATCAACACGAATAGCATAACCACCCAGTCCTTGAAGTGAACTGCTCACACCCACCATTAGATAACCATGGTCTAATGTTTCCATTAAACTGTAGCAGTTATCAGTTCCATCTGTGCCGTATGTTTCAGACCATTGTTCGATTCCCGCGTCATCTGTCTTTACAAGGTAGAA
The DNA here is from genome assembly GCA_964627035.1 of uncultured bacterium. GTDB lineage: Bacteria > Electryoneota > AABM5-125-24 > Hatepunaeales > Hatepunaeaceae > CAZVKN01. The sequence continues at coordinate 27,938 of CAZVKN010000031.1, forward strand.
TTCGTCACGAATCTCATCAACAAAGCCATCAAAAACACCACCAAGTGCAAACCCACCATCAGAAGTTTGAATGACTGCCCAGCATTCATCTACATGTCTTCCACCGTACGCTGTACCCCACAGCGAATCCGGTTGTGCATGGAGTTGAGAATATAGCAACAATGCTATTATTGCACATTTAATCATTTCTACCTCAAAAACCTCCACCAGATAAACATTAGCGAGAAACCGAGCAGGAAAACCATTCCCACCCAGCTTAAAATCTTCAACCACAACTTTGGTCGCGCTTCTATCGGCATATCATCTGACGTAACTACTCGGTAGTTAATATAGGCAAGTATCGGTGCAGTAACAAAAGACAGCGTCGTAGCTATATCCACCATCAGTGTCATGCTGGTTCTTAACACACTGAGCAATAGCAGTGCTCCCACGATAACAACCGCCATCCATCCTCGATATAGCAATTCGTCCTTCTTATGCTCTTTGAGATTGGGTATGGCAAGAAGCGTTGACCTCGTCAATACACGTGGAAATGCATCGAGGCATGTCAGTGTGGTGCTGAACATGGTGGTGAAAGCTGCGACGATGATAACCGGGTAGCTCCAGCTACCGAGCGTTTTAGTGTAGAGTGTGATCAACTGTCCGGCGAAGACTCCACCGCGGGGGCTGAACTGCTCACCTGTTCCATACATCACCATAGCACCAAGCGTGAGGAAACACAGTGCAAGAATCGCTGTGCCGAAATAGCCGAGGTTGAAGTCGAACAGTGCCTCCTTCAGCAGTGGCTTGTGTCCGGTCTGTTTGCTCCGTTCGAGAGTCCAGATCGAACTCCATACCGCAATGTCAAACGCTGACGGCATCCACCCCATCAATGTTACCATGAAGCTGATCCCTGCAAGATTCCAAACAACCGGAGGGACAAATCCGGGTTGGATCGAGCTGCCATGACCGAGTGCTGTGAAGACCGCTACAATCGTCGAAAGCGACAGGATAATTATGATGACCTTTACAGCTTATCCAGCAGTGAGTATCGTCCCCACATCAGCACAATTGCACATACGACAAGCAAAATTCCCGACCACATCACCGGAGTCAGCTTTATCCCAAACAGTTGCGACGCTATTCCTGCAGTGACTACTGTGACCGCAGCTTGAATTGTGAACATCATTCCGAAAGTCAGGATCAGGTAGATAACAAACGCCCAATTCCCCAGCTTTTTATAGCCTTCCAGCAAGTTCTCACCAGTCGCTGCAGCATATCTCGGTCCGAACTCAAAAAATGGGTATTTGAACAGGATTGCGATCAAGACGATACCTACGAGGGCAAATCCGTAAGTAGCCCCTGCACGGGTGGATTGCACGAGGTGGGAAACCCCGATTGCAGCTCCAGCCCATAGCAGTCCCGGACCTAAGCTCTTAAGAATTCCTGAAAATCGGCTTTGTGATGATGTTTGTGGCATAATGTTTCCTTTGGTGTGACTATCTATTATAGCGTGGATAGTGGTGGGATGCAATGTCCGATTGTGGATAGTAGCTGCACAATTCACATCAATCTTGACTCACAACCGGAAACGATGTATATTAGGATTCGTTTTGCCGAGGTAGCTCAGTTTGGTTAGAGCGCTTGACTGTGGATCAAGAGGCCGTGGGTTCGAATCCCGCCCTCGGTACTGGATGGGTTGCAAAAAGAGAACCACCCCTTGAGATTTCGAGGGGTGGTTTTGTTTTATATGGATACTGACGATTTAGTTGTCCACATCAAATGAACATACTGTCAATTCATAGACATCAGCTATGTAACATGTTCCCGATTGTATCACGAAATCATAGACGTGTCCAGGAGTATTATAGTATCCAACTTTAGCAAACTCATCATTCCCCTTCAATGATAAAGCATGAATCCCGTGATGCCCATCTCCAATGTACAGAGTCGAATCGTGTATCTGACTGAAACCTGCCCAATAGAACCCTTCAAGCGCCTTAACTGTGGTTATGTTATCGAAATCACTAATATCAAGTACTTCTACACCGTAACATCCTTTTGTTAAAAATGCATAATCATTGAAGACAGTAATGCCTTGACCTGCTTTAATTTCATACTCAGATAGTTTAATTGGGGAATTGAAATCGCTAATATCCAAAATAACAAAGGCGTTTTTCTCAATAAGAAATAAGTGGTCACCATTTAACCAAACGTCTCTTGGATCGTATCCGATAACTTCACCCAAAGATTTGAGGGAATCATATACATTCAAGCTCCAGATGGAAATTAATCCATCTTTTTCGATTCCATATATTTTGTTGTCACTAATTCTCAAATTTCTGTACGTACCGGCAACCTGCTTAGAAAGAACCACTTTCGGAATTTTTGGGATATTAATGTCCCAGGCTTCAAGAAGCGATATTTTATCATCAGTTTCTTCAGTCATTCTTATTACATAAAGATGATTCTTATGTATAATCATGGATCGAATCTTTGCCGTGTCAATTGCACCTGAAAGGGATGGAGAATGTGAATTCTTTATATCCATTATCTTCAGGATTCCCGATGACTGTGATTTCTCTCTCCTCAATGGTGATGTTCTCAACATACTCACCCGCAGCAACCAAAACTGTGTCACCATCTTCAGAAGCGTTAATCGCTTCTTGTATGGTTTCGTGATCGTCGGGAACGTTAATGGTCTCTGCATTTGATGCTATTACAAAGATCAGGATTATTAAAATCACTCCTGTTTTCATGATTAGCTCTCTCTTTTTTCCTGAAATTTACATGTCACCATGAATGTATTGAAGGGTCCCTCCGGAGAGATTCTTCACTTCGTTCAGAAGGACAATGTTTACTTTATCACTATTAGTTTGGCTGTTTTGATCTCTTTATCAGTTTGAATTTGTACGAAATAGATTCCTGATCCGATGTTGTCAGCGTTCCAAGCTATCGATTGATGACCTTCTTGCTTGAAATCATCATAGATGGTTTCAATTAACCTGCCGGAGATGTCGAAGATGTTTACTGTTATTTTTTGCTGAATTGGTAAAGAGAAATGAATTGTCGTGCTTGAATTAAATGGATTAGGATAGATACTACTGATATTAAATTCAGACGGTACATTTGGTGATAATAAATCAATATCATTATTGTACCACGACTCAAATACTCCCATGTCGGGAGCATTACCTCGATATTCATTCTCTGATATATCAACTAACGTATCCTCTTCCCACACAAAAAATGCTGTTCCAGCATCAATACATGGTGAGTCCTCACGAAGCGAATAGTCTCCTTCAACAGGACTTAAAAATCTCGGATCTGCTGATATTGTCCCAGCAATAAACTCAATTTGACCGTTACCATTCGGATCTAGCGCAACGCTATCCCGACCACCAATATTACAGTATGCAATGTCTAAACTGCTTGCACCACTGTCCGGATCAAAGCTAATCTCCAGCGCTGAGAATCCGTATATGATTGAATTCACCATATCAACATCTGATGCTGAACAGAACAGCGGATAGTACAGGTAATCTTCCGGTTCCCAGGCAATGATACAGTTTATCAGTCTCATGGAGGAATTTTCAAGTGCAGCGATACCATCACCCGCCCCATCAGAATTGTTATCCAATATTAGACAACCGGTCAAGGAAACATCTGCTCCCCTCTCAACAGCAATGCCACCTCCACTATTTGTTGATCTGTTCTCGGTGAAGAAAGACTGAGTGATGACAGGACTACAACCTTCACTCACAATTAACCCACCACCATTTAGACCGGCTGAGTTCTGGTAGATATTTGATTGTAAAATGACAGGATTGCAGTCAATGTACATGTTGATCCCACCACCATTCCAAACCGCACTGTTTCTATTTATTGAGGAGCCATAGATTTCCGGATTGGAATTATCACCACACCAAATTCCACCTCCTCCACTGCCAGCTTCATTGCGGGTAACGGTGCAGTTGATAATATCCGGACTGGAGTTTGGTTCGCAGCTAATGCCGCCTCCCCTTACTTGGGCATAGTTGTCCCTTATCCACAAGTCGATAAAAGTAGGATTAGAATCTTCACAATTAATTCCTCCACCATTACCTTCGGAAAAACCATTTGCTATGGTGAGACCTATCAATTGTGAAGTCTCTGCCTCGTCATTGTTAAAAGTCACCACAGTTCCGCTCGAATCACCGTTAATAATGACATCGTGATGACCGTTTGGACGACCTGTAATGACTATCGCTTTGCCGTTAAAGTTAATGTTCTCAAAGTACTCGCCTTCATCAACAAAAATCGAATCACCATCTTCTGACGCATCAATAGCTCCCTGAATTGTTTCATATTCATCCGGCACATGGAGGATCCCATCTTCATCAGGGATACGCTGATGAAAATAATAAGCTCCCATATCCGCTCGAGTACCGTCAGGATCTTCAGGTCCATTTGGATCACCTGCATCAATGCACGGGGAGTCTTCTGTGAGGTGGTAATCACCTTCATCAGGATCAACAAACAGTGGATCTTCATCTATATTCCCTTCGACCCATTCAACTCGATTTCCAAATCTAACTTCGATATCCTCCCTTCCTCCTTCAATGTCGCAATATTCGACTCGTAAAGTTGAAGGATTACCTCCTTGTAAATGTCGTCGAAGTCCCACCTGAGTAGGAATATTGTCAAATACAATGCTACTGACCATAACGAGTGTGTTAGTGGAACCACGCTCAAAAATACTGAAATTGATCCCTCCATCTTGATCTTCAACAGTAGCTCTGTTTAGAATGATACTGACATTGTTGAAGACATTTCCAATTGATGCGCCTAAATATACACCTCCAGCGTTCTCACCTATGTTCCCAGAAATAAGTGTATGATCCATTTGGACTCTGGCACCTGTGCATATCAGACCGGTACCTTCATTATTTCGGATTATACAATTGCTTATACGCACGAATCCATCACTGTTTACCTCATGGTGTATTCCAGGTCCGTTATTATCCTCGACAATGATGTTCTCCAAAATTGGATTGCAATCAAGAAGAGTGCCTATTCCATCACCGTCGATATTATTGCTAATGATAAGATCAGACAATGTTGGTGATGATCCGTTATAACAAGATATACCACTTCCAAATCTCTGGGTTCTGACACAATTAATTATTATAAAACCCCGCAAAATCGAATCATTTCCTTCCTGAGAATGAAAGGTTGCTCCGGTGTGCTCCCCTCCTCCGTTAATTATCACATCGTTCGGATCGTCAGGATTCCCGATTACGGCAATCGCTTTGCCGTTAAAGTTAATGTTCTCAAAGTACTCGCCTTCATCAACAAAAATCGAGTCACCATCCTCTGATGCATCAATGGCTCTCTGGATGGTTTCATGATCCTCAGGGACGTTAATGACCTCTGCATTCGTTAATAATGCAAAGATCAGAATTATTAAAATCACTCCTATTTTCACGATTTATTCTCCCGAATAATTCTACTTAATCATTACCAACTTGGCAGTCTTTATCTCTTTTTCCGTTTGAAGTTGAATGAAATAGATTCCTGATCCGATCCCGTCACCGTTCCAATTAATTGAATGATGACCCACATTTTGTAAATCATCGAATAGTGTACTGACCAATCTCCCAGATATGTCAAAGATGTCTATTGTTACTCTCTCTGCAGTTGGCAGATAATAATTGACTGTCGTGCTTGAATTAAATGGATTAGGGTGAATGCTCTCGATTCTGAAATCATGGGGTGCATGAGCCTTTCTTATTCACACCCTCTCAGTGAATATCTTTAAGATAGCAATATTTTAT
>CAZVKN010000032.1:0-32498 GCA_964627035.1 uncultured bacterium
GAATAAAACTATCAAGACTTTATCCGACTATTGATGGTTGACATGACACTAGTTTCTATGTTTATAATTACTGAATTAGGGAAATAGCCACTATCATCTATATATTTCCCAATCTTCTTAAGTCTAGCCTTCTTTATCAACCTTTGATACGCCAAGACTGATTTGTCATTTATTTCTGTGCGGTGCAAAACGAAGCCAATTTTGAGTAGATAATATGGATCTATACTGAACGAATAAAATATATGACCACCTGATACTTTCCCTTTAACAGCAGGTACTTTGTTTTTAAGTTCTGGTATTTTTTGTCCTGCAAACAGATTGCCAAATAATTGGTACTTTGCTGCAAAACCTAATAAATCTGTGAGTTGCTCAAAATACTCAATGTCATCATTTGTAAAATGATATATATTGCCTGCTTCTAATCTTTTCCTGTCATTATCGCTGATCACAGCATTGTTGGTCGCAAAAATAAATGCAATCTTTTGTTTCCCAGGAAACAGATTTTGTGCGGAAATTCTTAAATTTTCTTTTAAACCAATAAGCTCATTAATATCCTTCTGATAACTTGCTTTTCCTCGTGTTTCAGTTGATTTACACTCAATAACCATAATCGCTTCATCATCTACAGCCATCACATCTATCTGCTTTTCTAATCCGTTTGAATATTTCAGTTTAAAAGTATTATTTTCATTTATGTAGGAAAACTGCATCTTAGCAAATAGAGCCCAAACACGCTCTTCGAAAGCAATATGATGAGGCTTTCTTTTCCTCATTCTAATAGATTTCTTAAATCTAGAAGGAAGGTATTCCCATCCTTCTGTTTCTCTACCTTCTCTCTCGCTTTTCTTGCAGGTAAGAAACTCGAAAGGTGATCTTTTTAAGTTAATTATCCGGTTTGATACTTTAGTTAGGTCAAGAACTTTCGGAGGAATCATACTTGTACCCTTGTGAAGATTTGAGGAGATATGAATTAGTGATAGTACATAATGACGTGTGAGCTGATATTAAAGCAATTAGCTCGATTCTATCGTTTACTTAACATAGATAATATAGGGAAAATATACATGTTGTAAATATGTACTTCATCCGTTGTGGAGCACAAGCTATTCATTTTCGGCATTATTCCATTGATTGTAGATTCTTCCAACCTACTCGACGTTTTCAGCGTCCTGTCAAAAACATTTCCAGACACTAAGGTGAGTGTAATAATAGTAATTAAAATCAAGCGATACATGATACCTCCTTAATGATTCGGGAACAGACCAAATCCTATATAAAAACAATATAAACAGAAAATAACACAATTGCAAGAGAGCGAATCGAAGAGAAATTCTCAGCAGATGCAGCGGATGAAGCAGATTTAGTAATTTTGTAATTGTGTGATTAAGTAATTGAGTAATTATGTGATTGAGTGATTTCCGCGGATTGAACGGTTTAGTTTAGAGTTCAACCTTCAGGTTGGAATAAGACACGCTGAAGCGTGAACTCTGAACTTCAATCCGAATGGACGGAATGTCCCTTCTCCCCATACTGGATTCCGGATCAAGCCCTGAATGACAGTGTACACTCTTTATCGCACTTTGTAATAATAGGGATGTATATAGACCTGACTTTCCGCATCTATTTTGTACGTGTTACTCATGGTGTTAATATACGACATTTTGCATCAAAAGTCAAGTCTCTCATTCGGTCACGGAGGGGCTATGTTTTTTCGTCACTTCGTCACATAATAGCCTGAATCCCTTTGTGGTATTGCGTTTCACGTGGTGACGAAGATGTGACGAAGTGTGACGGAACGTGTATGGGGGAAAGTGTTCAAGTTTGCAAGTTAGCAAGTTTACAAGAAAGAAATGTGTGTGGTTGTTGGTCTGTGTGGGAATGATGGGGGGGGAGATTCTCAGCAGATTCAACGGATGAAGCAGATATTGTTCAGAGTTCAACCTTCAGGTTGGAATAAGACACGCTGAAGCGTGAACTCTGAACTTCAATCCAAATGGACAGGAATGTCCCTTCTCTCCATACTGGATTCCGGGTCAAGCCCGGAATGACATAACATTTTCATTGCATGAACGACGTGACGAAGTAATCTTATTGATTCAGCAGGAGATTGCCACATCCCGACTAGTCGGGATTCGCAATGACAGACAATCCTGAAACACGGGCTGATCTATGTTACCCGAAGTCAAAACTGGTAGGGGCGTGATTCATCACGCCCGCTAATTATTCAACAAACGGGCGTCATAAATGCCGCCCCTACCGACTCGGCAGTAACACCAGATTCAGTACTTCATCCAACGTTTCTACAAAGTGAAACTCTATCTTCTCCTTGACTATATCCGGCATCTCTTCGAGAGTCGGCTCGTTTCCTTTCGGACAGATTATTTTCTTCATGTGACCACGAACCGCAGCCACTGCCTTCTCACGAAGCCCTCCAATCGGCAGCACTCTACCTTGAAGGGTGATCTCACCCGTCATAGCCACATCGTGTCGTACAGGTCTGCCTGTGAACAGTGAGGCGAATGTTGACGCAATTGTTATACCTGCCGAAGGACCGTCTTTCGGTGTGGCTCCTTCGGGGATGTGCAGGTGGAAATTGTTTTCCGTAAACATTTCGGGCGGGATATTCCACTTCTTCGCATGGTGACGCAGATATGACAGTGCTATCTCGGCTGATTCTTTCATCACATCACCCAACTGACCGGTGATCTTAATCTTGCCGTCACCAGGCATTTCGATTACCTCAAGCAACAGCGTAACACCACCGACAGCCGTCCATGCCAGTCCGGTTGATACACCGACCTGCGGCTTGCGGTTGTGCAGATCAGACATCATACGCTGAGCACCGAGATAATCGGATACATTCCTTCCACTGATACTGAACTTTACACCCTCTCCCGATGAAACCTTCACCGCAACTTTGCGACACACTTTACCAATGGTTCGCTCAAGTGTCCTGACACCTGCTTCACGGGTGTAGTGGACGATGATCTCTTCAAGAGCTTTATCTGTGAAGGAGATATTCTTTCGCTTCAGTCCGTTCTCCTCAGTCTGTCGCGGGACGAGGAATTTCTTTGCGATCTGAATCTTCTCAGGTGTGACATAACCGGGCAGCTTGATGATCTCCATTCTGTCCCGCAGCGGCGGTGGGATGGTCTCCAGATAGTTGGATGTGGTTATAAACATGACTTTTGACAGATCGAAATCAAGCTCCATGTAGTTATCCTGAAAGGCAAAGTTCTGCTCAGGATCGAGAACTTCCAGCATCGCTGATGCCGGGTCACCTCTGAAATCGGTTCCGAGTTTGTCAATCTCATCCAGCATGAACACGGGGTTGTTGACTCCTGCGCGCTTGATGTTCTGGATTATCCTGCCGGGCAATGCTCCGATGTAAGTCCGACGATGCCCGCGAATCTCCGCTTCGTCGCGCAGTCCTCCGAGTGACATCCTGACGAACTTGCGGTTCATCGCTTCAGCGATAGATCTTCCGATTGAGGTCTTGCCGACTCCCGGAGGTCCGGTGAAACAGATTATTGAACCCTTGCCTTCGGGGCGCAGTTTTTTGACGGCAAGATATTCCAGTATCCTCTCCTTGACATCATCGAGCCCGTAATGATCACGGTTCAGCACAGTGCGGGACCTGTCTATTTCGAGAGAATCGTCGGTTGAAACCTCCCACGGCAGATCGAATATCCACTCCAGATAAGTGCGGGTTACGTGGTAATCAGAAGCTGCCGGATTCATCCGGGATAACCGCTTCATCTCCTTTTCGGCAGTTTCCTTCACGGCATCAGATGCTTCCAATTTTTCGAGTCTTTCTTCCAGTTCGCGAATATCAACACCATCATCTTCCTCCCCCAGCTCTTTGCGGATTGCTTTGAGCTGTTCCCGCAGGAAATGCTCCCGCTGTGCTTTTTCGATAGAGCTGCTCACTTCACCCTGAATCTTTGATCCAAGTTTCATCAGCTCAAGCTCGCGTGCGACCAGTTTTGATACTGTCAGCAGCCGTTTTCTCACGTCAACGGTTGACAGCACCTTCTGACGGTCATCAACACTCATGGTCATGTTCGTTGCGACAAAATCCGCCAAAGTTCCCGGATCGCTTATATTGATGAGAGGTACTTTCATCTCTTCGGGCAGATACTGAGCGGAGTCAATCATCTCATCAAAATTGGTTCGCAGCTTCTTGATCATCGCTTCAACGGCATCACTCTTCCGTACCGAACGCTGCTTTACTTTAGTCACAACAGCCATCTCATAGCCGACATCGTGTTTGTACACGTTTTTAATTCTGATCCGATTAGCACCCTGCACCAATAGCCTCAATGTTCCATCAGGAATTCTCAGCATCTTTATGACAGTAGATGCACAACCGATGTTGTAAGGTTTGTCTGTGCGTTCACCATCTTTGTTCGGTTTCGTTAGAGCTAACACCAACATGCGGGACTCAGATTCCAGAACATCGTTTACCAGATTGATCTCATGCTGCTTCTCGATGACAATTGGAGTGACGACACTCGGAAACATAACCAACTCATCGGAGAGTAGCAGAGGGAGAGATGTTTGGATGCCAGAAGAGGTGAGCTGTTCCGGTGGATCTGTATCTTTTGTTATTTTACTTCTGTTTTTTTCTGATTCATTCATAATAATTCCAATACGCTTTTACTGATCCTGCTATTTGATGGTAATGTTTCTTTTACCTGAGGAAGCTGCTTTCATTTTTATCAGCTTAATTTCCAAAAAGCCTTGCACAAAACGAGCGACCACACTCTCGGGATCAACTGTTGCGGGAAGCTCCAGCCTCCTTTCAAAAGGACCGAAATCAATTTCCATTGTATGATAACGTCTCTTCTCACCGCAATGCTCGCGTCGTATGCCTCGCAGTGTGAGCACTTTGCCCTCCAGCTTGAGGCTGACATCGCGTGTGGTTATGCCTGCGATCTCCATGATGATCACGATTTCACTGCTCGTTTCATACATGTCGGTCTGTGGTCGCCAGCCTCTATCCATGGTCATTAAAACCGGACGACGGCTCTTGTAATAGTTGCTGAAGAGGAAGTCAAGCTCCTCATTCAGGTCGTCGAAATCTTTCAATCGGTAAACTTTTTGTGGTTCTGTCATTCCGATACTCCGATATGTGTTTCAGACAGATTTTTTGTGTTCTAATATGGTACGATGATAATGTTAATATATCTCGATGCAGTTTGTCGTTCCGGCAGCTTTGTCATTCTGTGCTATGTGAGGAATATCAAGCCTGTTTTCTTGGTCTCTTGGTGCCTTGGTGGTTAATCTTTCTCATCTAATCAGCACCACCTTCTGCGAGAGACTCTGCTCCTGTGAATTCAATCTGACGAAATAGACTCCGCTAACCAGTCCATTCCCATCAATAGCAGTACTCCACACTCCCGCAGGACGGACTCCGGAAAATAGGGTCATAATTTGCCGACCGGAGATGTCATACAGCCCGAGATGGAGCTGAGTTTCGGTTGGAAGTTGGTAACTGATGCGAGTTTGAGAGTTGAAGGGGTTGGGGTAGGAGGGGGATAGATGGAATTCAGTTACCAATAATGGAGTATCCTCATTTACCATATTTGGGGTGAAGTGGTAGATACCGAGGTTTGTGCCGTCCGCAACGTAGATTAATCCGTCGTCTGATACAGTCACTCCAAAGGCTACTCCGGGTGTATCGTAGAGCCCGACTTCCTCCGGATTCTCAGGATCACTAAGGTTCAGTACACTTAAACCGATTCCCCAACTGTTCGCAACGTATGCGTAGTTACCGGAAACGGTGATGCTGTAGGCTTGACCCGGAGTATCGTAGGATCCAACTTCTATCAGATTTTCAAGATCGGCAATTGAGATCACACGCAAACCACTATTACCATCTGCTACGTATGCATAATCACCTGATATAGCGACATCTTTGGCTCTTCCCTCCGTACGGAGATATCCAACTCCCTCCGGATTCTCAGGATCGGTAATGTTTATTACAACCAAACCGCTTTCCAAACCGTTCGCTAAATAGGCATAGTCACCGGAAATGGTGACGCTATAAGCAATCCCATGCCTATCGAAAAATCCGACTTCTTCAGGATTTTCAGGATTGGTAATATTCACAATACGCAAACCGCTATAACCGGCAGCTATGTAAGCATAGTCACCGGAAACGGTGACTCCAAATACTTCAAGCGGTATATCGCAGATTCCAACTTCGTCCGGATTTTCAGGATCACTAATATTCACCACACGCAAACCGCTAAAACCTGCAGCTATATAGGCATAGTCATCTGAGACTGTTACACAGTATGCTTCCCTCGGAGTGTCAATGTGTCCAATTTCAACCGGAACTTCAGGATCACCAATGTTAATTATGCGTAACCCTCCATACCCATCTGCCAAGTATCCATATTCACCGGATACGGTTATGTGATAAGCTACTCCCGGCTCGTCAAACGAGCCAACTTCCTCAGGATTTTCGGGATCGTTAATATCTATTATATCCAAACCGTTACTGCCGTCTGCTATATATGCATAGTCACCCAAGACTGTCACACGGAAGGCATCCCCAGGCGTATTGCAGAATCCAATTTCAATCGGATTTTGAGGATCACTTATATTCAAAACATAAAAACCGCCCCAACCGTTCGCCATGTAGGCATAATCGCCGGAAACATAAACGTCATTTGCGGATTGCGGTAAACGATAAATCGCTGCTTCCACCGGATTTTCAGGGTCGGTGATATTTACAATCACTAAAGCCCGTTCATCAGCAACATACGCATGGTCTCCTGAGATTGCAATCCCTCTCGCTCTACGCTGTGTGTCATATACTCCTATTCCCTGAGGGTTTTCAGGATCAGTAATATCCACGATTCGCAGACCTGCTTCTCCTTCAGCTATATAGGCATAGTCGTCAACAACAATAATGGTGTATGCACGTCCTGTTGTTTCAAAGTGCCCAACTTCATTTGGATTTTCAGGATCAGTGATGTCAACAACAAGCAGACCGCTATCACTGTCTGCTACGTATGCATAGTCACCGAAAACTGTAACGTCGAAAGCATAGCCCTGCGTGTTAAAGTGTCCATCTTCTACTGGATTATCAGGGTCATCAATACTCACCACACGTAAACCTTCCCTACCATCCGCCACGTACGCATAGTCACCAGATACAGCCACACCTCTGGTATTGTCCGGGTTATCGTCCCAATAGCCGATGACTGAAGGGTACTCCGGGTCAGAAACATCCACAATCTGAAGGCCTGAACGTCCAGCCGCAACATATGCTAATTCATCAACCACAAAAACATCGTTAGCATCGTCCCATTGATTGTAAATTCTTCCGATCTGCTCGACGTTCTCTGCATCTTGTGCAGAGAGGCTTCCAAAAGGTAGGGTGAGTATAATAGCAGCAAACAGTGCAATACGAAACATAATAATCTCCTCAGAACAATTCTTATGCATAACAAATTTCATTAACAGTAAAATAATCAGGAAACAGTACAATTACAAGAGAGTAAATCAAAGAGGAGAAAAATTCTCCGCAGATCAAGCAGATGGAGCAGATTAGTTCATAGTTCAACCATTAGGTTGCAATACGGCACGCTGAAGCGTGAACTCTGAACTTCGTCCGGATCAAGTCCGGAATGACAGATAGGATATATTGCTGAACAAATCAAAGAACTCAGATATGTGTTGTTATTATGTAAGTTATGGAGTCAGCCACGGTGGGCTGACACCGGGATTATCGAGCATTGTAGTCGGACTTGAGACAAGTCCGACTACAGAGTCATATAATTCTCAAGCAGTTCAATCACTTCAGCGGAATCATTCAATCTCATCGCTTTATATCTCAAAGCTGCAGATCCCGGCATTCCTCGCGTGTACCAACCGATATGTTTGCGCATCCGGTTGACTGTGGTTCTCTCGGGAAAATCACCCAGCATCAAGTGGTAGTGCTCCAACAGTATGCGGATCCGATCCCGATTATTCGGGGGTCCGTCTCCATTTGTACTGAATATCCAGGGGCGACCTTCGGCTCCGCGTCCGATCATAACACGGTCGCAGCCCGTCATTTTCAGCATCCTGTCAACGTTATCACGGGTGAAAATATCTCCGTTTCCAACAACCGGAACCGCTTTTACCGACCGCTTGACAGATCCGATAATCTCCCAATCTGCGTCACTGTCTTTGGCACCACGTACGTACCGACCGTGAATCGCTACAAGTGAAGCCCCTGCTTCCTCAGCAGCTACAGCAGCTTCACAAGCGGTAACATCAGGTTTTCGATATCCTGTTCTGAGTTTTACCGAAACAGGCAATCCTGACGACTCGCGAACTTTCTCAACTATACGACCGATCAGATCCGGGTATTGCATAAGATACCCACCGCAACTGCGTGTCACAAATCTCTTGACCGGGCAGCCACAATTAATGTCTATCATATCGGGATGAAACTGCTCGGCAATAATTGCAGCGGCATCACTGAATTGATCCGGATTAGATCCGAAAAGCTGAACGGCATACGGTCGCTCTTCCTCGTGGAACTTTGCCAGCTCAAGGCTGACTCGCCCCATCCGACGGACTCCCTCTGCAGATATGCATTCGCTGTATAGCAGCCCTGAGCCGAACTTGCGGGTAATCCGTCTGTATGGTGAATCGGAGATTCCCGCCATCGGAGCCAGAATTTCTCCCGCAGGAAGTTCCCAATCATTGATGATATGACTCGGTTTCAGTTGCATTCTGCTTGGACAGCACCTATATTTACAGCTTGTCTTGAATTAGTGAGTAAGTCGGAAAGTTATTATACGCTAATGTTGTTACGAACGTTGACTGACATTTAATTGTCAGGTGTTACACTTTCTTACTTTTTCACGTTTACACTTTATTACTTAAAATCAGATTGACCTATGTCACGAAGATGCCAAATAACAGGTCGCGGACCGAGGGTCGGTAACCGCATCAGCCACGCTCACAATGTGAGCAAGCGGCGGATGAATGTCAACCTACAGAAGGTACGCGTCGTAATTGACGGAAAAGTCCGTCGTATAAAAGTCAGCACCAAAGCCATCAGATCCGGTCTGATAGAGCGTCCGTCATTCACTTACAAACCACGTCAGAAGAGGGTGTATGAGGTATCCGCCATGGAGACCGCTGCACGAGCAAAAGCTGCTGTAGTTGAAGATGAATCTCAGGGACTGTTCTTCTCGTCAGGCTCGGTTGTGGATCGGGTATTTGAGAAAAAGAAGAAGAAAGACACGGACGACGACAGACGCATGACCCTCGAGCAAGCGGAGCTGGAGGAATTTGAATATGGGGGTAATTTCGGCAAAGTGCTCGCCCAGGAGGATTTCCCTACTCCACCGGATGAAGAGGATTTAGGTGAGATCCCGGAACCCCCCCCTGAGGAGCCGGAAGGCTTTTAAGAGCATTAGAAAACTATCCTGAATTTAAAAAGGGCACGCGTTTGCGTGCCCTTTTTCTGTAACGGTGTCAATAGATTCACAACGGATTGAGAATTGAACCACCAAGACACGAAGACACCAAGAAAACCATATTTGGTTCTTTTCTTCTTTGTGTTTTAGTGGCTTGGTGATGGATAAAGCAAGAGCGGACCGAAAGTCCGCTCTCCAGTGATAATCTGTCAGAACGATAGCGTATAATCCGCTTCACCTGGATTTTGTATGTAGGCTGCCAGCAGATCTGTCGTTGCCTGAACATCCTCCTTATGCACCATCTCCACCGTGGAATGAACGTAACGGCACGGAATTGACAGTGTGATGACCGCAGCACCGCCCGGCACCATCCTCATCGCTCCCGCGTCTGTACCACCTTTTGGCAGGACATCCTTCTGATAGGTGATCTCCTTCTCTTCTGCCAACTCAACAAACCGATCAAACAGCTTCGGGTTGGTGATGACGGCACCGTTCAGCAGTGATATTGCAGTACCTTCGCCCATCTTTGACACGTGGCTCGGAGCGTCAGCGCCGGGAACATCATTCGCCAATGTTACATCCAGCGCAATGCCGACATCCGGCACGATTCCGGTCGCAGATGCCAATGCACCACGCAGTCCGACCTCTTCCTGAGTTGTACCGACAACATACAGGTCATGAGGACACGATCCGGCTTTGCGAACTCCCTCAATCATGCAGTAAACACCGACACGGTCGTCAAAAGTCTTACAGGTCAAGCAGTCACCTATCTCGGTCATCTTGCGGTACATGGTGACCGGATCACCGACTTTGACCAGTTCGTCAACCTGTTCTTTCTTCATACCAAGATCAATGAAGTAGTCTTTTATCTGCAGCGGTTTTTTCTTCTCTTCTTCCGTTAGAATGTGAATCGGCTTGGATCCGATAACTCCCGGCAGATCCTTCTTACCAAGCACGGTGACACGCTGAGACATCATCGTACGCGGGTCAAATCCACCGACCGGTTGGATCCGTAGGAATCCGGTCTCTTCAATGAAGCTGACATAGAAACCGATCTCGTCCATGTGACCGGCGAGCATTATCTTTTTTCGTTTGCCGTCAGGGTTTGTCCCCTTCTTGAATCCGATTACGTTACCCATTGAGTCGGACTTTATCTCATCAACCAGCGGTGTAAGCTCCTCAACGACCAGCTTTCTCACTCGCTCCTCACGACCGGGAACACCCGACATCTCGACCAATTTGCGCAATAGTTCCATTAATTCCCTCTTATTAATTGACGGCTACCACTCTGCCTTCCAGAGAAGTAGCTTTTTGAATTTTTCTAATTAACTGTTCGGCATCCTTTCGATGCTCAAACTGTCCTATATGTACGAGCGACAGCAGCTTACCATTTACAAGTTTCGTCCGAATCATCGTTTTACCGAAGCGTTGAACCTCAGCTACACGTTTTTGAGCGCCTGAACGATATGTAAACGCTCCGACTTGAACAGTCCAGTTTCCCTTTTTTATTTCTTTAGCAGGCTCTGTCTTTTTATTCCTCACCGGATCAGATTTCTTCTTTTCTCTCTTTCGTAGTTTTCGTTTCGGTGGTTTGTGCAATATCTCCGGCTTCTTGATCTGCTTCTTCGATGGTTTGAACTTACTGTGAGCCGTGAAGTCCGGCTCAAATACAAGCCCGTCGAAATCAGGATGACGCTGCTTCAGAAATCCATAGTACCTCTCTGCTTGCTTCATGTCACCTTTGGCGTGGTGATACTGCCAAAGTCGCTGCATCGCATACGGTTCAACAGGAGAACCTGAATGAAACACAATCACCCGGTCGAAGTAAAATCTCGCTTCATCGCCGCTCTCTTCAAACAACCCTCTCAAGAACTGTCCCATTCCTGTATCATCCGGGATTTGGGGTAAGAGATTGCGAAGTGTGTCAAACTGACCTGCTTTGAACTGTTCGAGCAGCCATGTTTCGTCCTGAGAGGACGCATGTAACTGATTCGACAAGGGCAGGGTCAGGAGGAATATCAAGCAGATAAGAGTGAGACCTTTGAAATATTCACTATTTCGATTTTTATTCGTCATTCCCGTGCAGACGGGAATCCAGAAAGTCAATACAGGACTGGATTCCCACCTTCGTGGGAATGACGGAATGGAAGAGTTTCTTAATAAATCAAAGAACTCAAGAGTGACCGAAGCCAGGCGATGATCGTTAAACCTCATCTATCCCCGCATGTTCCTTAGTGTGCGCCTGACTCTTAACCGGATGAGGGGTAGAGACTTCGGGCTTGGCATCACTCGACTTAAGTCTTTTTATTTCGCTGTCTTTACGCTTGATCTCCAGACGATGCTTGAAACTGTGGAACATCGCAATCGGCAGGAATGTTAAAGCACCCAGCCCGAACGCTGCAAACACAACCCAATACAGAGGAATTTCACCGGACTGCCATTTGATGATATTGACCTGCACCATCTGCATATTCTGCAGTGCGAAACCGAGGATAATCACCAGGATTATTACTATAAACAGGTAGCGAAGTATCCACATAACAGCCTCAAGATAGAACGGAACTAATGACGATTGAAATTAACATCTACAGTGACCGATTAAATCATGGGAAGATCGTTGCATGAAAAGGTTTGAATAGCTATATTTATTTTTTCCGGCAATTGAAATTCAACCGGGTATTTTGATTTTCGGAAATTAGAAGTAATTTGCGCCCGTAGCTCAGCTGGATAGAGCGCATGCCTCCGGAGCATGAGGTCGTGGGTTCGAATCCCGCCGGGCGTACTAAGCTGACCCTCCCGTGTCCGTGAGGTTCGGGGCGCTTTTCCTCCTTGAGCGTGGTTGGGGGTCAGCGTTTTTTTTGTTCAGAGTACAGGCTTCAGTCTGTGTGCGAAGAAAACACGCTGAAGAATCTGTCCGATAATACAAATAATCCGCAGTCAGATCGCCGTACCTGATAGCCATCTTATTGATATTGTGTAGATTGGGCTGTCAACCACGGCGGGTTGACAGCGGGATTCACCTTACAGACCGCTCACTATATCACCCAAATCCTGATACCGACCTACTCTTCCGGCAGATCATAGTAAAACTTACTCTGTGCCAGTTCTTCATACCTGTCAGACAGCAGCTCACCTTCCACGCCGACATTGTCATAAGGGTGCTCGGAGATGTGAATCACCGGCTTCCAGTGAGACATCCCAACTGTGGCGATAAATGCCTCTGTCAGATTTGTAACGAGTTTCTGCTTTGACGCGCGGCTAATGCGCGGGGTGTACAATATAAAATGGAGATAGGGGCGCGACCTTCCTCCATTCCACAGAGATCCACCGCTTGCAGCATCCCCCGGATCGTACTCAAAGTAGATAATTCCAAAAATTGAGCGATCCATCCCTGTGCTCTGCGCAAATGCGTCTGTCAGACTGACTGACAGCTTTGCCCGAGTTTGGTTGTCAACCTTCGGTATGGTTACTTCGAGACAAGGCATAGATCACCTCTATTTTGTTGCCGGACTCTCCTTAGATTCTGCTAACTCTGCTTCCTCAAGCAGCTTATTCAGCTCGAGACGCAGCGGTTTCTCTTTCATAAACAGGATGTCCTTGTATATGGTCCCGTCCTGCTTCACAAGTATCAGCCGCGGCAGCTTGTTGACTTTGAAATCGCGGTTGATGTTCTGTCCTCGTCCGTGATAGACGGGATAAACCATCCTGTACCGTTTGATCTCGGCATTAACTTTTCCTTTCGGATCGCGGGTGTTGACTGAAACAAAGCTGATCGGGCTGTCAGGATCATCCTTGTAATCTTTCCAGATTTTGGTCAGGTGCGGAATCTCCGCACGGCATTGCAGTCAGTTACATTTCCATAGATGTATTACGGTGACCTTATTCAGCAGGTCATGTAACACTGTCTGTTCACCTTTTTTATCGGTCAGAGTCGGATTCGGCAGCGGGTCGCCCGGCTTCAAATCCGCATGAACCATCGCAGCCCCCAGCAGCACGATCATAGAAATGATGGTCAGCCAGTGCATGTATTTCCCAAGTTTGATAATTCTTTTAACCACCAAGACAACAAGTCACCAAGAAGAAAAGAAAAAGATTTATCTTTGTTTTCTTTGTGCCTTTGTGGCTGGTGGTTAATTTTTAATTTACTTAATCGCCACCAATTTTGCAACTTTATTTCCGGTCTTGGTCTGGAGCTGCATCAGATATATCCCTGACCCGAACTCTCGACTGTCCCATACGACAGAATGATGACCTACAGTTTGGAAGTCATCGTACAGTGTCTCAACCAACCTTCCGGAGATGTCGAAGATGTTTATGGTTACTCGCAATGCTAACGGGATATTGTAGTTGATTGTCGTGTTTGAGTTGAAGGGGTTGGGGTGGATTGAACTTATCGAGAAGGAATAAGGCAAGCTGCGCGGAGTGACATCTACCGTTAATGCTTCCGAACAATCATAGATCTCAAGGTGAGCGTAGTCTGCTACATAGGCAATGTCCCCTTGAGCAGCGATTCCGGCGGCATAACCGGGAGTGTCATAGAAGCCGCATTCTACGATGTTCTCGGGGTCTGATACATCGAAAACTTGGAATCCGGCATAACCTTGTCCGACGTAAGCATGGTCATCTTCTACCGTTACGCTGACTCCACTCTGTTCGAGTCGGAACGAACCGATGCTCTCAGGCGCTCTTGGGTTGGACAGATCTAAAACAGCGAGCTCTCTGGTTCCTACGACATAAGCAAGGTTTCCTTCAATCGCAATGTCATACGCAGTTCCTCTTGGATTATATGTTGTAATGAATCGTGGTGACCAAGGAGTGGTAATGTCAATAATGTGTAAGTTTCCCCCACCTTCATCGTCAACAATATAGGCGTAATCTCCACGTATAGCCAGAGTTCTTCCTCTTCCTTCAATATTGAGTCTGTCATTGAGCCTGATCGGGTCTCTTGGATTGAAAACGTCAAAAACCCAAAATCCTGTGCCTCCGGCAGTATAGGCGTATTCTTCAGAAACGGCAATACTGTTGATTCCATTGATGTCGTGACCTCCTACCATTTCAGGATTTTCAGGATCGGAAACATCAAATGTCCGCAGACCGAAACCGTCCGCAATGTATGCTATGGTATCCACGACAGCTATGTCCAATGCCGATCCGGGAGACTCTGCTGTTCCGACTTCGACCGGATGATTCATATTCTCTACGTCAACAATTTTAATTCCGGTAAGACCATCCGCAACATAAAGGTACTCTCCTGCGTATGTCACGCTACGTATTGCACCAACACGGTTGTAATCTCCAATCTCCCTTGGATCAGTCGGATTCGAAATATCAAGAACTATCAGACCCGCAATACTGGCAGTGAAGTAAGCGTAATCATCAGCCAAAGCTATACCTGAACCGTAGCCTCTATCCCATCCTGTATCGTATTCAGCAGCGAGATAAGCACCGCTGTCAGTAAGAACGCTTACTATTTTCAACCCGCCATTGTTTGCCACATACGCGAAACTATCTTTTACAGCAATGTCCCTGCCACCATACACCAGACAAGTGTCTATTGATACCGGGTCGGTTGGATCCGAGATGTCAAGGACATATAGATAGTGCGCCCTTTCCGTGATAAACGCTCTATCTTCCTGAACTGCGATTGTACTTGAAAAATCCATTCGGTTACCCCAATCACCGATTTGTGACACATTACGGGGATTAGAAATGTTATAGATTCTTAGACCCGCGAAGAAGTCAGCCATGTATAGCGTAGTATCAACAATTACCATATCGAATGGATATACAGATCTAATTGTGTGAATGTTACGAATGTCATCAAGGTTCATCACGTCAAAAACCTTTAGTGTTAAACCGTCATTGACAAACACGAAATTATTTCTTACAGCTATGGTCGAAGTAAAATCATCGACAGGATGATATCCACGTATAAATGGATTATCCGGTTCGGAAATGTCCACAACATATATTCCACCTTCACCGTACGCACCCGCAGCGATGTATGCACCTTCCCCTTGAATTGCGATTTTACGAGCAGGTCCCGAAAGGTTTTCACACATGCCGAGTAGCTCCGGATTTTCCGGATCGGATATGTCCAGAATTTGCATTCCGGTTGAGTGCGTTGCAATAAAAGCGGTCTCGTTAACTACTACTATACCGTCCGCTGTTTCCCATCTATCGTAAATTTGGCTGATGAATTCTATGTTCTCATGACCTTGAGCGAGTAGGCTCGAACAAGCACTAAGCGCGAAGATAGTAAATATCACAGTTGGAAATCGCATAGTCGGTCTCCTATTTAACTAACATCACCTTTTGAGTAGATGATTGATGTTCGTTTGGTAATCTTACAAAGTATAATCCTGACGGCAGTGCAGAGGACTCCATCGGAGCATCTCTTATGCACCTGTTATCGCTAAGCCTATGTTTCTCTGTCCGGCTTGTTATCACCGGACAGTGGTTTGGTTAATTCGGGTTAACGGTTACTGTATTGTTGTTCGTAGTATTCTAAGTAGTCGCCGGAGATGATCGAGTTGACCCACGCTTCGTTGTCGCGGTACCACTCTATCGTCTTCGGCAGTGCTTTGGAAAAACTGTGCTGAGGTTTCCAACCGAGTTCGGCTTCTATTTTGCTGTTGTCCATGGCGTATCTGCGGTCATGTCCGGGGCGGTCGGTCACATATTTGATCAGCGACTCCGGCTTGTCGAGTGCCTTCAGAAGCATCTTTACCATATCGAGGTTCTTCATTTCACAGTTGCCGCCGATGTTATAGATATCACCGATGCTACCGCTTTTCATCACTTTGATAAGCGCCCGGCAGTGATCTTCGACGTAAATCCAGTCGCGGATCTGCTGACCGTCACCGTAAACAGGTACAGGCTTATCATGCTGCAGGTTGTTCAGGAACAGAGGTATTATCTTCTCAGGGAATTGGTAAGGTCCGTAGTTGTTCGAGCATCGCGTAATGATCCCGGGGAAGTCGTATGTCTTGACATAGGAACGCACCAGCAGATCAGCAGCAGCTTTGGATGCCGAATAAGGGCTGTTTGGCTTGAGTAGGTTGGTCTCGGTAAAGGCGGGATCATCGAGCGATAAGCTACCGTACACTTCATCTGTAGAAACCTGGAGGTATCGCTTTATATTATGCTCGCGGGCAGCGTCAAGCATCATCTGAGTGCCGATCACATTTGTGCTGAGGAAAGGTCCCGGGTCGAGGATGGATCGGTCAACGTGAGACTCGGCAGCGAGGTGGAACACTCCATCACATCCCTCCATCGCATCGAGCACTCCGGCTCTGTCGGTGACATCACCCTTAACGAATTTGTAACGAGGGTGATATTCCAACTCTCTCAGCGATTCAAGATTGCCCGCATAGGTAAGAGAATCAAAGTTGACCACTTCGCAATCAACATCCAGTTTCAGCAGGAGCTTGATCAGGTTGGATCCGATAAATCCGGCACCACCTGTTATCATGTATCTTTTCATAATTCACCTTAAAAGAATTGATTTTACCATACTGTAGTCGGGGTTGAGGACTTTGAATTATTCCCGATTTTACGCTCATCATCATTCCCGCGAAGGCGGGAATCCAGTACAGCATTGATTCTCTGGATTCCCGTCTGCACGGGAATGACGGAAGGTCAGAATAAATCAAAGAACTCAGGCTTGTCCCAAGCCCGACGTCGTGGTTGAGACAACCACGACTACAAAATCTGGACATTACCTTAAAAGAACTTAATCTCCCAATCATATCCGATTTCCGGATCATCCCAGTCTCTGCGATGTTCATCCGGATCTTTATAATTATACGGTTCGGTAACTGTGTTTACAACTAACGATTCAGTGTCAGAGATACACTTCCAGCCGTGATAAATTAGCTTTGGAATGTGAACCAGCAGCGGTTTGTGTTCACCGAGGAAAAACTCCTGAGTCTCGCCTTTTGTAGGACTGTCCTCGCGCGAATCGTGCAGTACCAGTTTTATCATCCCCTTGACGCATGT
The DNA here is from genome assembly GCA_964627035.1 of uncultured bacterium. Taxonomy (GTDB): domain Bacteria; phylum Electryoneota; class AABM5-125-24; order Hatepunaeales; family Hatepunaeaceae; genus CAZVKN01. The sequence continues at coordinate 17,433 of CAZVKN010000032.1, forward strand.
CACGTTGTCACACTGGTTTTTATGATAGTGCCACGCTTTGACCACACCGGGGTAGTTGGTGGTCATATATACCTGCCCGAACTTTTCGTAGATCGGATCGTCAGCACGCAGGATCTCCATCAATCTGCCACGTTCGTCCGGAATAACACGCAGTTCTTTAGTTTTAACTCCGTGAATCATTATTGTTTCCTGAATTTTGTTAAATTATGATATAATATAAGCTTATTCTCAGTTGTTTGTCAATTTATGATAGAGAAAAATGAGAAAGTAAGAAAGTAAGAAAGTTTGCAAGAAAAAATGAATCAATTGTCATTCTTCATCCGATGGAAAGCGGATGAAGAATCTCAACTGAGAAATCCGTTTAACTCGTTGTGAATCCCCCAATCCCCTAATTACTCAATTACCTAATCACATTCACCCTTGCAATTATGTCATTTCATACGTATAATGCTTTTGTATATCTTACCGGAATTCGGAGGTCATTATGAGGTGGTTGGTTATTGTGGTTGCCCTTGCTGTCTGCGCGGCAGGATTTGGGCAGGATGCGGAGAATGTGGAACTTGTTGGGAGGATTTATAACTACTGGGACGACGCTTTGGATGTTGTTGTTGAAAATGATTTAGCTTATGTCGCTACAGGCAATTCGGGAGTGCAGATTGTAGATGTGTCCGAACCTGAAAATCCCACAGTCATCGGATTCTGGATGGACGAGGTTTCATCTATCGAGGTCTTAACTATCGCAGATGAATATGTATATGCCGGTGATGACAGACGCGGATTACATGTTGTAAATATCAATGATCCCGAAGATCCCGTGAAAGCTGGATTTTTCAGTCTTCCGGATGATGCTTAAGACATAGTAATAGCAGATAATATAGCCTACGTTGCATGTGATCGGTACGGATTTCGTGTATTGGAAATTAGTGATCTAGAGGGTATTGAGGAAATCGGATACGAAGAACCAGTCAGAACAGCTCTTGGCATTGTTATTGAAGGAGACTACGCCTATATAGCCGCGGGTCGTGACGGTCTGCGAATCGTCAATGTAAGTGATCCGGAAAATCCCGAACAGATTGGAAATATAGATACACTCGGGCGAGCCATATCTGTTGCTGTTTCCGAAGATCTTGCTTTTGTTGGTGAGGATCAACATATGAGTGGTCGTTTTACTGTGATAAGCGTTGCCGATCCGGCTAATCCCGAAGAATTGGGATATATTGATATGAATAATCGTGTGGAGGGTATATCAGTATCAGATTCGATTGTTTTTCTCGTTGGGAATAGGATTGGCTTTAAGGCAATCTCTGTTGCTGATCCTGAAAATCCGGTTGAGGTAGATCGATTTAACACAGAAGGCACTCCGCATAGTATCGTAATTCATGACAACTATGCCTATGTTGCCAATGGCTGGGACGAGGGACTACGTATAGTCAGTATCAGAGATCCGGAGAACCTACAGGGCGTGGGACACTATTATGAACCGGGTGGAATTAGAAGGGTAACAATTTCCGGTTCCAGGGCATACATCGCGGACAGGTATCGAGGCTTGCGTATAGTTGATGTTAATGAACTGGAAAATCTTCATGAAATTGGAAGCCACCAATTTGAGGATGGTGCATCCAGTGTCGCAGTATCCGGATCACTCGCCTATGTAGCAAGTCGAGACGGTCTCCACATATTAAATGTCGTTAATCCTGATAGTCTGGAAGAGATTGGATACTATAGACATGATAATGGTATAAGTGATGTTGTTGTAGCGGGTGATTATGCTTATTTGGCAAATGGGAATTTGATTGTGACTGATATTAGTGATCCTGCTAATCCGGAAAGGATCGGAATAGGTGAAACACCCGGATATCCCTATCAACTTTGTCTTTCCGGTTCCTACATCTATGTTGCAGACTCGCGTACCGGTATGGGAATTATAGACATTCAAGACCCTGCCAATCCTGAGTTGGTAGGGTATTGGGACGAATTACAGCCTTGGTACATCTTTGACGTTTCAGTTTCTGGATCATATGCCTATGTGACTGTTCACGGTAATGGACTGCACGTTTTGGATGTATCTGAACCGGAGAATCCTGTTGAAGTTGCAGCTATTCAGACGCCCGGGGGACCTTGGGGAGTAACGGTTTTAGATACTTTAGCTTATGTGGCAGATAGAAATGGTGGTTTACGAGTTGTTAATATCAGTGATCCAGAAACTCCGGAAGAAGTTGGACACTACAATACGCCAGGAAGCTCTTGGAGTGTGGCTCTATCTGATGACGGGTTAATTTATGTGGCTGATGACTTAAACCTTGGCGTATACCGCTTCACCGATCCCGCAAGAGTTAATAATCCTTCATTCTCAATGCCATCTTCCTTCACCCTATCCCCCTCCTACCCCAACCCATTCAACTCCCAAACCCGCATCAGCTACCAATTACCGACAGAAACGCATCTCCATCTCGGGCTGTATGACATCTCCGGTCGGCGTGTGATGACGCTGTTTGAAGGGATACGTCCGGCTGGTGTGTGGAGTACGACGCTGGACGGGAGTAGCCTAACGAGTGGTGTCTATTTCGTCAAGATAAACTCGGGTGAAGTGAAGATGTCGCAGAAGGTTGTGTTGGTTCAGTAGGAGCGTGATTCATCACGCCCGTAGGACGGGTTTGATAAATCAAATCCCTACCCGATGACAAAAACACTGGGATATCCTTATCACCACAAAATGTTCCGGGTGACAGCCGGTGTACGCAATGGTGAATTGTGTTCTACAACCGCTTATTCCCCTCCAATGTAGCCGTAACGCCTTCCAAGCTGTATATTGTATTTTGAATAAGTATATAGAGGGACAAAATCTTGGCGCGAAGCAAGGTCGCAGCAGTAAGAACCAAACCGGACACGGTACTGACTGACATTGAGCAGGTAATGGACAGAGGTGGTTTCCGGGAAGCACTTGACCCGACAGTACAGACCATTCTCAAGGACAACATCTCATGGCATCTGTTCTTTCCCGGGGCAAACACCACTCCCTGGCAGTTGGAAGGAACCATTAAGGCTCTAAAAAATTCCGGATATGATGACATTATTGCTGTTCACAACCAGACTGTGGTGACTCACTCAGCCAAAGGTGAACGGTTGAACCGACTCGAACCGGTATATCAAGAGTATGACATCCCGCAGCTTCACAATTTCAAGCCGGAGGAGATGTCATGGGAAACTTATCGTCCGAAGGGGAATACTCCCGCATTGAACAAAGTCTATCCTGACGGTTTTCAGATCCCGAAGGATTTTCATGGCAGGAATATTATTCACCTTCCGACGATCAAGTGCCATATCTATACTACAACCACCGGAGCGATGAAGAACGCATTCGGGGGACTGCTGAACACGCGGCGTCACTATACACACAGCGTTATACATCGGACGCTAGTTGATTTGCTGATCGTACAGAAGGAGATTCACAGTGGTCTGTTTGCGGTAAAGGATGGCACACATGCAGGGGATGGACCGGGACCGCGGACGATGCGACCTGTTGAAAAGGACATAATGCTGGCATCAGCCGATCAGGTTGCGATTGATGCGGTTGCTGCTAAGATGATGGGATTCGATCCGCTGTCCATTGAGTACATTGCCACGGCTCATGAAGAGGGGCTCGGATGCGGTGACCCGCGAGACATTGAGCTTGTCGGTGACGATGTTTCCAATGAGAAGTGGGATTTTTCGGTCGGTGACAACATTGCGAGTATGGTTGGTGATATGTTGTGGTTCGGACCTCTTAAGAGGGTTCAGAAGCTGTTTTTTCATACGCCACTCGTGCATATTTTTGTGATGGGCTCGTTTCTTTTTCACGACTATATATGGTATCCGATGAAAATTAAGCCTATTCAGGATGCGTTTGATCGTACAAAATGGGGAAAGATGTTTGGAGAGAGGTATGGAGAGGGAGGGACGATTTATAATCGTGATTAGTTCTATTTGGTCATTCAGAACGAAGTGAAGAATCTCTCCGGAGAGACCCTTCACTTCGTTCAGGGTGACGATGGAAATGCCTTAACACAAAAACAGAAACAATACAGGAATATAAATGATACTCGGGGCTCACGTTTCAACCGCAGGAGGAGTGTTCAAAGCACCCTTGAATGCAAAAGCAATCGGCATTACTGCCATGCAGATATTCAGCAAGAACCAGAATCAATGGAATGCGAAACCGTACGATGAAAAGACTGTTGAGAAATACTTTACCAATTATGAGGAGTGTGGAATCACTCATGCGGTAGCTCACGACTCGTACCTGATCAATATGTGTGCAGTTGAGGATGAAAAGCTGGTAAAGTCTCGCAATGCATTTATTGATGAGATGGATCGCGCTGATACATTGAAGCTCGACGGTCTGGTTATGCACCCGGGTTCGCACATGAAAGCAGGTGAGGAAATCGGCATTCAAAGGATCGCTGACTCGTTTCATTACTGCTTTGACCAGAGACCGGACAGCAGGGTTCGCATCCTGTTGGAAACCACTGCGGGTCAGGGCACAAATCTCGGTTATAGATTTGAGCAGATCGCTGAGATGATCCGGCTGATTGACAACGACGATCAGATAGGCGTCTGCCTCGATACATGCCATATACTCGCCGCAGGATATGACTACCGGACACGCGAGGGATATGATGATGTTATGAACCAATTCGATGACACTATCGGGCTGGACAAACTGTACGCTTTTCACATCAACGATTCCAAGAAAGAGATGGGCAGCCGGGTTGACCGTCACGAACATATAGGTCAAGGATTTGTAGGTGCAGATCCTTTCGCATTTTTCATGAATGATCCACGCTTCAAAGATATACCGGCATTTCTGGAGACACCGGGTAAACCGGAAGATTATATTCAGAATCTTGAAACATTGCGGGCGATGATTGTCTGACATTGAGTTGAAAGAGGACGAACCTGTCCTGTTCATTCAGATCAGGGCGATGGGTGACATGCTGCTGACCACGCCGCTAATTCGCGAGTTCAAGCGTAAGTACCCGTCCAATCCGATTGACGTTGTTGCTCAACCGCTGCCCGCACAAGTGCTGGTGAATAATCCGCATGTGAGACATGTCTTTGAGAATCCGAAAACGTCGGAGTTGCGAAAACAAAAATACGCTCTTTCGGTAGATTTCCTGAGCACACCCGGATCAGCACTCTTAAGTTGGTCGAGTAGGGCAAAGCAGAGGGTAGGTTATCGTCTTCGTTACAGAACCATGTGGTACACGCATCCGGTTGAAAGGCGTGTTGAACCGTTGTACAACCCATTGACCAAGTTTGATCTTGTCAGAGAAATCGGACTGTCACCCGGTGACAATCCTCTTCCAGAACTGTTCATCCGCAGTGAGGATGATGAATGGGCTGAAGAAAAAAGGACGAAGGAAGGATTGGATGGAGACAAAGATATAATCGGTCTGGCTCCGTGGTCAAAGCGTGAATGGCGGCGGTGGAGCTTTGAGTCGTGGATTGCATTATTACAGCAAATTCGAGAGCAGTACAATGCGCTGTTCGTGCTGTTTGCTTCGGGAAATGAAAAGGCATACTTGCAGCCGCTGTTTGAAAGTTTAGAGTGTCAACCGCGGCGGGTTGACACCATCAACAGAGGGGAGGACGGACATTCCTGTCCGTCCGGCAGCGACAGGAATGTCACTGCTCCCCTAAGTAGTCAGGTGCGGCGACCTGACAGCGAAGAACTGGATTCCCGCCTACGCGGGAATGACAAGGGTATTGCGTGGAATGACAAGGATATTGCATGGAATGACGAGGGTATTATGTGGGCTGGTGCGGATCATATATTGAAGGTTGCAGCTCTGATGAAACGCTGCCAAATGGTTATCACTGCTGACAACGGTTTGAAGCATGTTGCTGTTGCTTCCGGTGTGCCAACGCTGACAGTTTACACCGGATCCGAGCCGGAAGTTTGGAATCCACCGGACGATCAGAGGCATCAATTCATAATGTCGAAACCAACAGGAGCTAACAGAGCTGATGTTGAACAAGCTGTGGAGTTGTTTGATGATATGATGAGCGCATTATGACGAAAACTGTTTGGCAGCGATTCGATGAGATAGCGTTAATTCTCATAGCAGTCTCACTGCCGCTCTCAATCGCTGCAACTAATATCGCTCTAACAATCGGTGTGATACTGCTTGTAAGGCGCTGCATCGTGGATCGTTCTCTACTGAAGGCTCTCGGTGGCGGCATCACATTGCCGTTAATAATCTGGCTCGGAGTCAGTTTTATTTCTATGCTGTTTTCGGGGTATCCGATTCGGGTAAGTAATTTCATTGAAGAGAAATGGGTCATATCCGCATATTTTGTGGGATTCGGTCTGGTACATAGCTCTCGTTCTATCAGACAAACCACCTTAGCCTGGTTAATTGCAGGCGGTATATTGGCAATATATGCAATATACCAATTCATTTTCGGACATGATCTGTTACGTCATGAGCAGTTAGAGCCTATCGGGGGGATGTTCATGGCAATCGGTCTGTTTGGACATCATCTGACGTATGGCGGGGTTGCGATGGCACTGCTGTTGATGGCTTCTGCCGGGATTAAATACATTGAATCGGACAGAGCGAGACAGTTCATTATTGCTTTAGCTACACTGAACGGGATCGGTCTGCTTGCAAGTTATGCCAGAAGTGCGATTATCGGAGCAGCGGCTGGAGCTGCTGTCCTGACTATGCTGTTGCAGAGACGTTACTTAAAGTATCTTGTTGCGGTTGGTGTGGTGGGAATGATTTTGATGCTTTTGTTTATGCCTGGAATGGGAGAACGGTTCAGCAATGTGTTTTCAGGTGAGGAGAGTCCACGCATACGGCTTGCCTTGACGTCACTGAACATCATAAAACACCACCCTATAATCGGCATCGGTGAAGATAATTTTAGTCTGGCTTTTGAAGAGTATCATGTCCCCGGCTTTTACGCCAGCACAGCTCACCCTCACAACGATTTTCTGTCTGCTACGGTCAATGGAGGCATAATCGGATTAGCTGCATTTGCATTTATCTGGATAACTCTCTTTAGGAAGTTGTTCCCACTCAGGTTGTCAACATCCATTGATCAATCCCAGCAGTGGATAGTCAATGGCGGGATAACTGTTTTCGGGGGGATATTGATTGCCGGACTGTTTCAGAATTACATGACAGATGCCGAAGTAGGAACTATGATATGGTTTATCATCGGTCTGACCATGAGCGTCACACGTAAAGAGATGCAACATGGCTAAACTCTCCGTAGCAATGCTTGCCCACAACGAGGCAGATAACATTCGCGATGCACTGCAAAGTGTTGCATGGGCTGACCAGATCGTTGTTGTTGATGCTGAGTCAAACGATAAAACGGCAGAGATTGCCAAACAGTGCGGAGCTGAGGTTTACAGTGAACCGAATCGATCCAATCTGAACGTTAACAAGAACATTTCAATTGACAACTGTAAATCAGATTGGGTTTTCATCCTCGATGCGGATGAGAGAATACCGGATGCTCTGGCAGGTGAAATTCGACGCACCATCAATGAAAACAAACATGACGGATATTTGATTCCACGTCTCAACAATATACTTGGTCGCGGGTTGAGACATGGTGGGCAGTACCCCGACTATCAGCTTAGGCTGTTCAAAAACGGCAAAGGACGATTCCCGGCAAAACATGTGCATGAACGGATCAAGATCGAGGGTTCAATCGGCAAGCTGCAAAATTGGTTTGATCACATTCCGTACCGAGATCTGAAGGAGATGATGTGTAAGGGAGTTTTTTATGCTGAGTTTGAAGCCCAATATTTGCGAGACAGTGGCAAATCCGTTTCAGCAGCCGGTCTGTTTCTGAAAGCCATCATTAAACCTATCATCAGATTCAAACGGAGATACATTTTCAAAGGTGGTTTCCTCGACGGCGTGCCCGGATTGATAGTGGCTCTGTTTGATTGCTGGAATCAGTCTGTGCGGTGGCTAAGACTGTGGGACATGCAAAGGCTTTCGGGTGACGACTCATGAGAAAAGGTGAACGGACACCGATGCTGGAACAGTTCATGTTCTTCAAGAAGCAGTACGAGGACGCAATCCTGTTCTACCGGATGGGTGACTTTTATGAAATGTTCTTCGATGATGCCAAAATCGCAAGCGAGATTCTTGGACTGCGGTTAACGCAGAGAGCGCACGGCAAGAGCGCAAATGTCCCGCTCGCCGGATTTCCTTACCATCAGTTAGACAACTATCTGACACGAATGGTCAACGCAGGCAGGCGTGTGGTGATTGTCGAACAGGTTGAAGACCCCAAAAAAGCAAAGGGACTCGTCAAACGTGATGTTGTGCAGATTGTCACTGCCGGAACCAATCCGGAAATTATTGATGGCGACAGACCGACTGCATCGCGTATTGCGGCAGTCATCGAACAAAGTGATATGTATGGATACGCCTGGGCGGATGTCGGATCAGGTGAGTTTCAGGCAGGGCAGTTTGACCAATCTGATCTGAAACTAATCCTCAGCCAGACCGAACCGATTGAACTTGTAATTCCAGAGAACAGACGTGATCTAACTTCTGACTTGATGGAGAATGAACAGAAGCTGACCATCAGCAAACTTGAGAGTTGGGTGTGGGAAGAATCTTTTGCACATCAGACACTGACCGATCATTTTGAAACGGTTGGATTGAAAGGATTCGGGCTGGAATCGCTCGATCTGGCAGTTTCTGCTGCGGGCGCGCTTCTGCACTACCTGAAAGGAAACCTCCGCACCGATCCGAACCATCTGACCAGCCTGTCAAAAGCCGATGTCTCCGGTAAGATGTTGATGGAGGCGACTACCAGACGAAATCTCGAGCTGGTGGAGTCGCTGTCCGGAAACAGTCGCGCCACTCTGCTCGCTGTTATTGACAAGAGTGTCACCGTTCCCGGGAAACGGCTGCTGTACATGCGATTGATGGAACCTCTGTCCGACCGGTCACAGATCGAAGCGCGACTTGATGTGGTTGAAGAGTTGGTTGACAAGCAGTCATTGCGATTTGACCTCCGTGACCTGTTGAAGCAATCAGGTGATATTCAAAAAGCGTTGGCACGATTGGCGACGGGAAGGGGATCAGCACGCGATCTTACAGCAATTCGGGATACGCTTGAGCTTTTACCGGAATACGCATCGCTGCTGAACAGCGTTTACAGCGATAAACTTGAGCAGCTTCAAAAACAGATTGACCTGCTTCCTGATTTGCTGAAGAGACTTGAGGATGCACTTGCAGAATCGCCTCCACTGCTTACTACAACCGGAGGCATGATTAAGGACGGCTATGATCCGAAGATTGACGAGCTTCGTGAGATCCGATATAACGGCAAGTCATGGCTGAAGAATTTTCAGACATCTGAGCGTGAGCGTACCGGAATCACAAACCTGAAAATCAGTTTCAACAAGGTTTTCGGTTACTATATCGAAGTGACAAAATCACATATGGACAGAGTCCCGGATGACTACATCCGAAGGCAGACACTGGTAAATGCCGAGAGGTATGTCATTCCTGCCCTGAGTGAGTATGCGGAGAAACTGCTCAGTGCCGAAGAAGTGATCGCTCAACGGGAACACAAGCTATATCTGGAGCTTGAAGCGGATGCACTGAAATGTTCACATCAGCTTCAGCAGAACGCAAAGATTTTAGCCGAGATAGATTTTCTTGCGGGTCTGGCTGAACTTGCACAGTCGGAGAACTACTGCAGACCGCTGCTGAAAGATGATGACCGAATTGACCTGAAGGAGAGTCGTCATCCGGTTGTAGAAAAGCTGATGCCCCCCGGGCAGCCGTTCGTACCGAATGACTTGACCATTGGTGGCGACGAACCCCACATATTCATAGTAACCGGACCGAACATGGCGGGGAAGTCCACTTATCTTCGCCAGATCGGACTGTCCATCATACTCGCTCAGATGGGTTCGTTTGTCCCAGCAAAAGAAGCAACAATCGGTGTCGTTGACAGGCTGTTCACGCGAATCGGGGCACTGGACAACCTTGCCGGAGGTGAATCAACTTTTTTGGTTGAGATGATGGAGACCGCCTCAATTCTACATAATGCTACCTCAAAATCGTTAGTGCTGTTTGATGAGGTGGGTCGAGGGACTTCCACTTTTGACGGACTAAGCCTGGCGTGGGCTATCGTTGAATACCTGCATGAGATTGACAATCTCTGTCCGAGGACACTGTTTGCCACACACTTTCACGAGATGGTGGAGCTGGAAAATCATCTCGAAAAAGTTGCCAACCGTAATGTCGCAGTACAGGAGTTTGATGAGAAGGTTGTGTTCATGCGGAAAATCATTCCGGGTGGGTGTGATCGCAGCTTTGGTATTCATGTTGCGCAGATGGCGGGGCTTCCACCGGAAGTAATCGAACGCGCGCGTGAAGTGCTGAAAAACCTTGAAGCGAACAATCTGAATCCGACTGAACCGGAGAACGGATCGGAAGTGAGGATCTCAACCGACTCTAAACGGGAACGCAATGTCGCTTTGCCGAGAGGGCATACCGCACAATTGTCATTCTTCGATCCGATTGACACCAAACTTAGGCATAAGCTTGAGTCTATTGATCCGAACCATCTGACACCGCTCGACGCTCTGAATCTGATCCATGAATTGAAAAACCTGCTCCATTGAAATGAATTTACATCCATTAGTAACATTCGTCCGATCAGAATACCCGAAGTACGCCAACGCTGAAAATGCCGCTCACATGAAGCGTTACATGAAATCGGAAATGGACTATCATGGAGTGAAAGCTCCTATTAAGAAGCAGATCAACCAGCAAGCGTTTAAGCAGTTTAAGATTGAATCTATCGAAGAATATGATTTGGTATTAAAACAGTTGTGGGACGCACGATATCGTGAGGAGCGATACAGTGCAATCGCATTTTCCAAGCAGTACAAGAAATTCCAGACTTTGCAGATGCTGCCGACTTACCGAATGATGATTGAGACCGGTGCATGGTGGGACTATGTTGACGCAATTGCTGCACACTTGATAGGCAGTCTGCTTTCCAACTATCCTGAAGAGATGAAACCGGAGATGTATCGCTGGATCAAGGATGACGATTTGTGGATCAGAAGGAGTGCTATTCTGTCTCAGCTTCGATTTAAACAGGAGACAGACAGTGAGATGCTGTTTGAGTTCTGTTCCAGATGCATTCATGAGGAAAGTTTTTGGATCAGGAAAGCAATCGGCTGGGCATTGCGGGAATATTCGAAAAGCAATGCTGACTCTGTCAGTGACTTTATTACCGAATTTCGTTCGTTAATGTCAAGAGTCACTCTGAAGGAAGCAGAGAAATATATCTGATAATTTTCAATGCTCCTGACCTTGAGCATTGATTTAACCCTTTTAATGACATTATCTATATAGAATACATTATTCCGGTTAGTTCAACTTAACAATTTAGCCAAATGTTAGCAGACAAAAGAAATATCACAGTCCTGATGATCGAGGACAATGTCCCTTTCGCTGATTTGATCAATGAGTTTCTGTTACAAGCTCAGAAAGCAGCGTTTGAATTCATCCATGTTGAGACGCTGTCGTTAGGGTTGCTGCGGTTGGCTGAAGGCGGGATTGATGTCGTATTGCTCGACCTTGGACTGGAAGACAGCAGTGGATTGGATACGCTGCGTGCAGTTCTGAACCAGACTCCTGACGTACCGGTGGTGATTCTGACCGGACACGGCAGCGAAGATACGGCGGAGGAAGCGATTCGGGAGGGGGCTCAGGACTACCTGCTGAAAGGGCATCTCGTAATCGTGTGTTGGATCGCACTCTGATCTATGCGTTAGAACGGCACAGGCTGCGCATGGAATTGAAATCGAATCAAACTCTATTGCAGCAGACTGAGGATAAGTACCGATTCATAGTTGAGAAACAGACCGACGGCGTTACACTGGGTGATCTGGATGAAAACATAATCTTTGCCAATCCCGCAATGGACAGGATCTTCGGATTGACAACCGGAACGATTGTAGGGCGGAACCTGTCTGAATTCATGAGCGAGAAATCTTTTGAAAAAATCAAGAGTCAGACCCAATTACGAATGAAAGGTGAATCAAGCGGCTATGAGCTGGATATAATCCGTCCGAACGGTCAGACGCGTCATGTATATGTTCATACTCAACCGTGGTTTGATGATTCCGGTAAGGTCGTGGGATCGTTTGGAGTCGTCCACGATGAGACCGACCGCAGGAAAGCTGAGCAACAAATCCAGCAGCAGAAGACGAACCTGCAGGAACTCGTTGACCACCGGACTCATCAGTTGTCACATGCCAAAAACATGTGGGAGCGGACATTTGACGCCGTCCCGGACATTATCGCCATCATTGATACAAACTATAGGATTATACGCGCAAACAGAGCCCTTGCTGTTGGATTTAGGACACCGATAAAACGATTGATCGGGAGAAAATGCCATGAAGTGATATATGGAATTGAAGAACCGCTGGATGACTGTCTTGCCCACAAGATGCTGCAGGATCACAAAAGTCATTCCGGTGAGAAATATGTCGAGCAATACGGTCGGACGTTTTTTATTTCGGTTACTCCCCTTCACGATGAACAGGGAGTGTTTGAAGGCGGAGTTTTAACAGCGCACGATATTTCCGAGCTTAAGCAGGCTGAACTTAATGTGACCTTGGAACGAGATAGAGCACATCATTACCTTGATATTGCAGCGGTAATGATTATCGGATTGGATGCTAATGGAAACATCTCACTCATCAATCGAAGAGGCTGTGAAATTCTTGAGTATGATTATGATGAACTGATCGGAAAGAACTGGTTTGAATACTGTCTTCCGGATCAGTTTGTGGATGAAGTTAAGGCAGTTTTCAATCAGCTTATGAAAGGTGAGACAGAACTGGTTGTTCACTACGAAAACCCGATTAAGACAAAATCCGGCAAAGAAAGGATCATTGCCTGGAGCAATTCAATCCATGTGAATGAAGCGGGGGATATTACCGGAATAATTAGCTCCGGGGAAGATATAACCGAACGCAAGATTGCTGAAGTTGAGCTGGAACTGTCGAGAGCAAACTACAAAGCAATATATGATAACATCAATGAGGCTGTTTTTGTTCATGACATGGGAACAGGTGCAATCCTTGATGTTAACCCGGCGATGACGCGGATGTATGGGTGGGAACATGATGAGGCACTTGATCTGGAAGTTGAGGATATTAGTTCCGGTGAACCTCCTTACACACAGCAGGATGCAATTAAATGGATACAAAAGGCATCACAGGGTAAATCGCAGCTATTTGAGTGGCATTGCAAACGTAAAAATGGAGACCTGTTTTGGGCTGAAGTAAATCTCACACGAACGATTTTTGACGGCAACGATTGTGTGCTTGCTGTGGTGAGAGACATCAATCAGCAGAAGATGGACAGCGAGGAGATTCAGAAGTTCAAGACCATATCTGACAAGGCAAACTATGGAGCAGTGATAACCGAGCTTGACGGAACTATCGTCTATGTCAACCGCTACTATGCGGATATACACGGGTACAGCGTTGATGAATTGATCGGAGAGAACACTTCTGTTTTCCACAACCAGGGACAACTTGATGCCGTTGAAAGGTTAAACAAAGATCTATTGAAGAGAGGCAGCTACTCTGCCGAAGAGGTGTGGCATCAGTACAAGGATGGATTTGTAATACCGATGCTGATGAATGCCGTGCTGATAATGGATGCTGAAGGAAAACCGCTCTATCAGGCCGCCACAGCTATAGATATAGCAATGCGAAAGCAGCTTGAAGTTGAGTTGGAGGAAAAGAAGGACAGCCTTGACAAGAATGTCAAAAAACGGACTGAAGAGTTGAGCATAGCCCTCGCAGCCCTCAAACATGCTAACCGCGTAAAGAGCGATTTTTTGGCGACTATGAATCATGAACTGCGAACTCCGCTGAACACCATACTCGGGATGGCGGAGGTGTTGCAGGACAATATCTATGGAGAACTCAATCCGGAGCAGGCTGAGTGCCTCAGCGAGATTGTCACAGGCAGCAGGAATTTACGTACACTTGTACAGGACATACTATATCTGTCAAAGCTTGAAGCAGATGAGGTTGAGCTTCAAATTGAAGAATTTCCGGTAATCGCAATCTGCAAATCGTGCCTGACCTCAATCGAGGAGACCGCTCAGAAGAAAGGGATCACGCTCGAATCCAGATATTCCAGCGAGGATCTGATTGTTTTCACCGACGGTGAGCAGATTAAGCAGTTGCTGACAAATCTGCTTGACAATGCGGTCAAATTCACACCGGAAGGTGGATCAATCGGATTGGAAGTTGAAAGCGATGAGGGAAACAACAAAATAGATTTTACGATTTGGGAAAACGGCATCGGAATTGATCTCGAAATCCAACGAAAGATATTTGAACCGTTTACAAGGCAGGATACAAGTTATACACGCCGATACTACGGCACCGGACTTGGATTGGCACTGGTATATCGGATAATCGAACTGCAGGGTGGTGCTATTGAGCTGGAGAGTGAACCGAACAAGGGGAGCAGGTTCACTATATCGCTTCCGCATCATTCTGAGAAGTATGATGCGTATGTTCCTTCTGGTGTGATTGACACTGATCAGGGCGCCGAAGAGAGACAAATTCTTATCGTAGAGGATGACCGGCGAACAATCAACCGATTTTTACGATTTTTCCAATCCAACGGACATCAGGTCACAGTAGCTCGCAACAGCGAAGAAACGTTGTCATACATCTCTAAATTCTTGCCTGATTTAATCCTTCTGGACGCGCAGATTCCGGTAGGTTCGGGTTTGGACGTTGTAGAACAGATTCGATCAAAACTGTCGGATGTACCGATAATTGCAATAGCAACGCTGATACTCGCAGGTGACAGCGAGAAGTTTCTGAAAGCCGGTGCAAACGAATTTCTGCGAAAACCGATTAACGAGCAGATGCTCACTCAAATTTCAAAGAAGTATTTATAGATTTCAAGAATTCAAAATAATCCATGGAGCGACTGTCTTGAGAATCAAGCCGCATGGGTTAACATTTGATTGTTCTTT